>NZ_JAEQAZ010000450.1 GCF_016654115.1 Streptomyces sp. MBT53 | reverse complement strand
GCGCGGGGGTCGTCACCGCGGGGCACAAAAAATCGGGCCGGTCCGTGGGGGGGATACGGACCGGCCCGAGGGGGGGTTTCCACCATAACCCTTCGTAAGTGATGCTGCGTGCATCGGCGTGCCACAACTACTCTCCGAAGTCGGCCGACAACGCGACGAGGGGCCTGGAAGCGCTGATTCCAGCCCTGATCATGGCCGGTTCACAGTGGATTACGAGGCGAACATGCGGGTTTTCCGCCAGCCCCCGGCGTGTCGCTCTCAGGGGTGACATCGCAAGTGAACGTCCACTTGACGGGGCAGGGCACCGCGCAGCCCCCTCCACCGCGCGGTGCCCACCGCGCAGCTTTGCTCACGCGAATTACCTTGGTCCGAACTTACGTGAGGAGATGGCCGGGAAGCGAGTCGATCTCGATAACGATGTGGAAACCGCGTGGAGGTGTGGCGGACATCCGGTGACCTAGTTCGGTCCTAGCGTCGGGGTATGACCGTGAAGATCACTTGGGAGCGGGCGAGCGCCCGCCGTCTCGAACGGCAGTTCCTGGACACCCCGGCCGGGACCGGCACACCGGTCGCCGACGTGGTGGCGTCGATGCTCGCCGCCCACGCGCAGGTGCTGTCCGCCGCCGAGCTGTCAGTGGGGGTACGGGCGGCCGGGCGGACCCGGACGGACGTCCGAGCGGCGTTGTGGCAGGCCGACGGCTCACCCGCCTCCCTGCTCAAGACGCACGGCCCGCGCGGAACCGTCCATCTGCTGCCCATCGGCGAACTCCCGCTGTGGAGCGCCGCGTTGACCGTGATCCCGGGCACCGGCCGGTTCGCCCCCGACATCCGGCTCACCGACCCCCAGGCCACCGAGGTGGTCGCGGCCGTCGCCGACGCCCTCGACGGCCGGACCCTGACCATCGACGAACTCGACGAGGCGGTTGTCGCCCGCACCGGCCCGTGGGCCGGGGACCGGGTGATGCCGGCCTTCCAGGACCTGTGGCCGCGCTGGCGCCAGGTCCTGCACCGGGCCGGCCAGTCCGGCGCCCTGTGCTTCGCCCCCAACCGCGGCCGCAAAGTCACCTACACCCGCCCGCCCCGCTTCACCCCGCTCCCCACGACCGAGGCCCTGCGCACACTCGTCC
>NZ_JAEQAZ010000449.1 GCF_016654115.1 Streptomyces sp. MBT53 | reverse complement strand
GGCTACGTCAACGCCGAGGGCTCCGCCAGCTCCGCGACCCCCGTCACCCGGTGCAGCGGATACGTCCGCACCTCGTCCGCCGTGTGGTCGTACGCCGTGACGAAGCCGCCCTCCACGCGGATGGGCGCGATGACGCGCTGGCTGGCGGAGCCCTCGGCGTTGACGTAGCCGATCCAGAGGGTGGTGCCGGTGAGGACGGCGGCCTGCATGGTGGCGAGGGTCTCGGCGGAGCCGGTGCGGGGGAGTTCACCGGCCGGGGCCGGGGTCGTCGACGGTTTCAGCGGGGTGGTGGAGGCGCGGTCGCCCGCCCTGATCGCACGGATCGCCGCCGACAGGAGGGTCGTGTCCGGGGTCGGCGGACCGTCCGGCACGGGTTCCGGCGCCGTACGGGGCGGGGTGCGGTGGGCATGGGCGCGGGTGATGACGACATCGCCGTCCGCGGACTCGGCGGCCGGCGCGAAACCCATCGCGCGCAGCCCGTCCAGAAGCGCCGCCGGATCGGCCTGCGCCGCCAGCACGGTCGGCGCGAGCCGGCGCAACCGCAGGCCCGCCGACCGCTTGTCCGCGAGGATCTCGCTGAGCACCGCGTCGTCGTCGCAGCGCACATACGCCGAGGCCGCGCCGATCCGCAGATGGCCGTGCCTGCGGGCCACGTCGTCGATCAGATAGGCGAGAGGCTGCGGCACGGGCGTACGGGAGTGCGCGGTGAGGAAGTCGTGCAGATCGGAGGCCGAGCGGCCCGCGTCCAGGGCGCGGCGCACCGAGCCCGGCGTGAAGCGGTAGACGGTGGCACCGCCCTTCGACTCCACGTCCGCGAGCACGTCCAGCACATCGGCCAACGGCCGTTGCAGTGGGCCCGGTGCCACCGCCGTCAGATCCGCCTGCAGCAGGACGTGGTCCAACGGCTCGGGCAGCAAGGGGGCGAGCAGCCGAGCGGCTGCGGCGCTCGCCACGGCCTGCTCAGCCGGGGAGAGCGGCTCGGGGAGCGCGGGCGCGCGGTGGTGGACGGGAAGCTTGTCACCGGCATCGGAAGGCGAGGCGGAGGAGTCCGCGGAAGCGGAGGGGGCCGCGTGCCCGGACGCGCCGTCCGTAGCCCGCGCGATACCCCCCGACGTACCCTTCGCCGCCGAGCCACCCGCCGCCGCCCCCAGCAACGCC
>NZ_JAEQAZ010000448.1 GCF_016654115.1 Streptomyces sp. MBT53 | reverse complement strand
CCGTCACCGGCACAGGGCGGCCGGCCCTTCACCATGGGCCGGCCGCCCTGTGCCGGTGACGGTGGCGCGTACCAGCCCGGCTGGCCCTGCCCGGGCACCGGCATCGGCGGTTGCACGCCCGGCGGCAGCGGCTGCATCAGACCGGCCTTCTGGTCGATCGTCGAGCGGTAGTCGACGGCGCCCTGCGTCATCCGCATGTACGCCTCCTCCAGCGAGGCCTGGTGCGGGGACAGCTCCCACAGTCGTACGTCCGTGTCGTGCGCGATGTCGCTGATGCGGGGGAGCGGCAGTCCCGTCACGCGCAGGCCGCCGTCCTGCTCGGGCAGGACGTGGCCGCCGGCCTCGGTCAGTGCGGAGGTCAGCTTCTCGCGGAGCTGGGGTTCGGTGTCGGGTGTGCGGACGCGGGCGAAGTCGGCGGAGTTGGCCGAGATGAAGTCCCGGACGCTCATGTCGGAGAGGAGCTGGCCGCGTCCGATCACGATGAGGTGGTCCGCCGTCAGTGCCATCTCGGACATGAGGTGGGAGGAGACGAAGACGGTACGGCCTTCCGCCGCGAGCGCCTTCATCAGGTTGCGGACCCAGAGGATGCCCTCGGGGTCCAGGCCGTTGACAGGCTCGTCGAAGAGCAGGACCTGGGGGTCGCCGAGGAGTGCGGCGGCGATGCCGAGTCTTTGGCCCATGCCGAGGGAGAAGCCCTTGGAGCGCTTTCTCGCGACGTCCTGGAGGCCTACGACCCCGAGCACCTCGTCCACGCGCCGGTCCGGGATGCCCGAGAGCTGGGCCAGGCTGAGGAGGTGGCTGCGGGCGCTGCGGCCGCCGTGCACGGCCTTGGCGTCGAGCAGGGCACCGACCTGGCGGGGGGCGTTGGGGAGCTTGCGGTAGGGGAAGCCGCCGATCGTCACCTGTCCCGATGTGGGGTTGTCCAGGCCGAGGATCATGCGCATCGTCGTCGACTTGCCCGAGCCGTTGGGCCCGAGGAAGCCGGTGACGGCACCGGGCCGCACCTGGAAGGAAAGGTTGTACACGGCGGTTTTGTCGCCGTAGCGCTTGGTCAGGCCGACAGCCTCGATCATGCTCCGCACCCATCGAAAGGATCAGGACAGCAGGGCGCACGCCCCCGTAAGGGTTAGGAGGATATCGGGGCGCTGACGGTTCCGCTCAAGAGAAAGTAAAGCCGTGGCCTTGGGTCGGGGTGTCGGGGTCGCGGCGGTACGGCGAGCCCG
>NZ_JAEQAZ010000447.1 GCF_016654115.1 Streptomyces sp. MBT53 | reverse complement strand
CGGCCAGCAGCAGCCCGACCAACCCCGGCCCCGACGGGACCTACGGCACCTCGGACGACCCGACCCCGCCGTCGAGCAGCGGCACGCCTTCGGACAAGCCGAGCGGGACGAGCGGTAGGCCCACGTCGCCCACGCCGTCCAGGTCCACGTCGCATTCGCCGAGTTCGACTCCGTCGCATTCGGCGTCTCCTACACCGACACCGTCGAGCACTCCCACTGAGTCCGTGACGCCTACACCGACGCCCACGCCGTCGAGCACCCCGACCACCACGGACACGGCGAGCGGTATCGCCTCCTCAAGTGCCCCCGTCGACACGGCCAGTTCCGCTGCCCCCGCGAGCAGCGTCGCCTCGGGCACCGTGATCTGACCCTCCGTACGACGCTGAAGGGCCGGCTCCGATGATCGGAACCGGCCCTTTTCGGCGTGGTGGAATCGGAGTCGGTCAGAACAGGCGCAGCTTGTCGTCCTCGATGCCGCGCAGGGCGTCGTAGTCCAGGACCGCGCAGCCGATGCCGCGGTCCGTGGCGAGGACGCGGGCCTGCGGTTTGATCTCCTGGGCGGCGAAGATGCCACGCACCGGGGCGAGATGCGGATCGCGGTTCAACAGCTCCAGATAGCGCGTGAGTTGCTCCACGCCGTCGATCTCGCCGCGTCGCTTGATCTCGACCGCGACGGTCTGGCCGTCCCCGTCCCGGCACAGGATGTCGACCGGTCCGATGGCCGTCATGTACTCGCGGCGGATGAGCGTGTAGCCGTCGCCGAGGGTGTCGATGCGGTCGGCCAGCAACTCCTGGAGGTGCGCTTCCACGCCGTCCTTGATCAGGCCGGGGTCCACGCCGAGTTCGTGCGAGGAGTCGTGGAGGATCTCCTCCATCGTGATGATGAGCTTCTCGCCCGCCTTGTTGATGACGGTCCAGACGCCCTCGTCGTCCCCGGAACCCTCCTTCAGCGTGCAGGGCGGCGACATCCAGTTGAGGGGCTTGTAGGCCCGGTCGTCCGCGTGGATCGAGACGCTGCCGTCCGCCTTCACCAGGATCAGACGGGGGGCGGAGGGGAGGTGGGCGGTGAGCCGGCCCGCGTAGTCCACGGAACACCGGGCAATGACGAGACGCATGGTCGGCAACGCTACTCGACGGGCGTGGGTGCACGCGATTCGCCCTGGAAGACCCCTGACGCCCCTTGTTCATTAATGGCCGATTGTGGGCCCATTGAGAGTTCCCTATGTACGCATTCTCCTGGTGCCGCCACCTTCCGTTGCCTACCGTATAAACGGGAGGTCGCGAGACGTGTACGCAGCGTGTTCGTAATCGCGGACTCCCTTATCTGTCCGGCAACCCCCGCTGGTTGGGGGTGCGAGAGGAGAACCCATGTCGCTCGACGTCTCACCGGCCCTACTCGAAAAGGCCGAGCGAGGCGAGGTCGACGAAGCTGAATTCGTCGACTGCGTCCGGACCTCCCTGCCTTACGCATGGGAGATGATCAGCTCCCTGGTGGCTCAGCTGAAGGTCGACGGCGGTGCGTTCGCCGACAACCAGACGCCGCCGCCGGACGAGCAGGCACGCGGTCAGTTGCTGCGTGCGCTCGCGAGTGACGCGATACGCGGCGCGCTGCAGCGGCACTTCGGTGTGCGGCTGGCCTTCCAGAACTGCCACCGGGTGGCGGTGTTCCCGTTGGACGGCTCGGTCGACGAGACGCTGGCTCGCTTCACCTCGGTGCGCAGCCAACTGCTGAATCAGTCCCCGGAGTTCAGGGACTGCTGACGAGGCGATGCGCATTGCTTGCCGCTCCGTACGCGGGAGGTGCTTTCTGTACTGGGGCGGCAAGCTCCCCGCACGTGGCTCAGCCGAGGTGCGGGAGCACCTCGGCACCCAGCCGCCGTACGTTCTCCTCGGTCACGCCAGGTCCCCGGAGCCCTCGACGAGCAGCGCGAAGCGGGAGATGCCGGTCCGCTCCGAGGTCGCGGCGAGCCGGTCGACGCACAGCCGCGGGGTGCCCACCGGGTGCAGCCCGCAGAGGAGTTCGGTGTACGCCAGCGGGTCGCGCATCGAGCGCTCGCGGTCGTCCACCGTCACATGGGCGTCCAGCCCCTGCTTCAGCCAGCCCGGCATCGCCTTCACCAGCGCCTCCACGGCGTCGGCCCGCTTGTCCGCGATCTGGCAGACCCCGGCCGACACATGGGCCGCGTCCCGGATCTCCTCCGCCGGCCGTCCGGCCGCCCGCGCCAACTGCCGCCACAGGGTGACCATCTCGGCCTTCTCCTCGTCCCCGACATGCATGCCGAGCAGCATCGGCAGGCCCCGCTCGGCCGCCAGCCGAACGCTCGCGGGCGAGGTGCACGCGACGACGACCTCGGGGCCCGGCGCGTCCGACAGCGCCTCCGACGGCCTTGGTACGACGGGGACTTCACGGAACGCGTAGCGGTC
>NZ_JAEQAZ010000446.1 GCF_016654115.1 Streptomyces sp. MBT53 | reverse complement strand
CCCGTCTGCAGACGGCTCCGCAAGGGCGGGGCGAGGGCACGGGGGTCGCTCCTGTCTCGTGTGGTTCGGCGCAGAGAGGGCGTCAACCTCCTCCGTTTGTTCGATACTAGATACTAAATGGGTGGGATGCAAACGGATCACCCCCGCCCTGGCGGAGCCGTCTGCAGACGGGGGCGAGGCAAGCCCGCCGCGCGGCGCGGCCGGCCGCCCGCCTCCGGGGGGCGGCAACCGGGTCGGCCGACGACGCCGACCGGGATCTCGATGCGGGAGTCCGTGCGGTTGCGGTGCCAGGTACGGGCGACCTTCTCTGCCACGTCCAGGGCGAGAGACGTCGGCGACAGGCCGCGCATCCGGGGGTGCCTGCGGCGCGTTGCAGTGGACGCCGCAGTGGACGCCGCGCGATCCGGGCGCGGGGGAGGGGGCTCCGCTGAACTGAGGTGGATCCGTGGCCGGCTGGGATCGGGCGCGGGCGGATCATCGGCGGCGAACAGGTCGAGTTGCATGGGTCGTTCCTCGGGCGTGGAGGCAGAGAGTCGGGACGGCGGGGCGGCGCGGGGGCGGGACGGGCTCACCCGTCGCCCTCCAGGCCGGGCGCAGTGCGCAGCAGCTCAAGCAGCTGCGCGGCGTTCTCGGGCAGGGCGGCCTCGCGCAGCAGGCGTTTGCGCCGGATCGGGACGGCGAGGCTGATGCCGTCCGGCACACCGGGTGTGTCCGGCCGTACGACGAGTCGGTAGTCGGCGGTGGAGATCATCCAGGCCTCGTACCGGTCGGCGGGGCTGCCGCTGCGGGCGGTATGACCCCCGTCGGGGTCGCGTGACGGGCAGGGGCACGACGGATCGGTGCAGGGCCTTCCCGCGGGATGGCCGGCCAGCACCGTGCGTCGGCGGTAGTGCGTCGCGGCACCGTTGAGCATCGGGCAGTGCGCGGCCGAGTAGGGCAGGCACTCCGGGTGCAGGGCGGGTTCGGGCGAGTAGCCGCGGGCCTGGTCGGCCGGACGGACGATGAGGAAGCACCGCTCGTCCAGCTGGTGGCCGCAGATCTGGCACAGGCGGTCGCGGTAGGCCCGCAGCGCGCGTTCGGCGTCGAGGCTGCCGAACGCGGCATGGCCGTTGTGGATCAGGGAGACCCAGGGCACGACGAGCCCGCCGGCCAGCGGGCGGTGCGCACACCGCTGGGGTATTGCCGGATTCATGAAGAGGTCGGTCCTTCACAGGCTGATCGGGCCCCGGCCGGGCACCCCCCGAACCCGGCCGGGGCCCGATCAGC
>NZ_JAEQAZ010000445.1 GCF_016654115.1 Streptomyces sp. MBT53 | reverse complement strand
GGGTGTGGGCGCGGGCGGCTCGTGAGCGGCGGGACGGGCGGTGCCGCGGGCCCTGTTCGTAGACCCGGAACGCCGCCCAGCAGACCGTCAGCGTCAGCGCGAACACCGGGAGCCAGGCCAGTCGGGCCGCCACCCAGGTCAGGTCGTCGGGGCGGGTGTGCAGGCCGGGCAGACGGCCGGCGGGCAGGGTCGCGGCCGTGGTGGCCATGAGGGCCGTCTGGTGCCAGAGGAAGACCGTCATCGCCGAGAGGTTGACCAGGGCCACCGCCGACCAGGCGAGGGGCCTGCGCAGCGCGCGGCGCAACCGGTCCCGGAGCAGCAGGGCCAGGCCGCACTGGGCCAGGCCGAAGGTGACGGCGGCCAGGGTCGGCGGGTCCAGGTTGGAGATCGTGGTGCCGGGGACGCCGACCATGGACGCCGGGTAGCCCGCCCACAGGACGAGGGCCGCCGTCGCCGCCGTACCGCCGGTCAGGAGGACCCAGCCCGCCCGGGCCCGGTCCAGCTCGCCGCGGGTCCAGGCCGCGCCGAGGGTGTAGGGCACGAGCCAGCCCGCCGCGACGTTGACCCAGCCGAGCCAGGACGGGCCGCCGAGCCCGAAACGGATCAGGTCCACGTGCAGTACGACGGCCAGCGGCCACAGCGGGTTGAGCCGGGTCAGGAGAGGGGTGGCCGCCGTCAGACCCGCGAACACGACCAGGAACCACATCGGGGACAACGCCAGCTTGACCAGCGCGCGGACCGTCTCGAAGTCCGTGCCGGACAGGAGCAGCGCGACGGCCGTCACCGTCCACACGACGAGGACCGCGGCGACCGGGGTGAACAGCCGGGACAGCCGGGCGGCCAGCCATTGGCCGTACGTCGTGCCCCGGGCGCGTGCGGAGGCGTAACCCCGGGTCGCCACATGGCCGCCCACCAGGAAGAACACCGCCAGTGTCTGGAACACCCAGGAGATGGGCGCCAGCCACGGCATGTCGCGCAGCGGGCTCGCCGTGTGCAGGGTGCCGCCGTCCGCGACCAGCGCGGTCACCAGCCAGTGGCCCAGGACGACACCGAGGATCGCGAAGGCGCGGAGGGCGTCCACGGCGCGGTCCCGGTCGGGCGGGGTCGCGGCGTCGAGGCGGACGGCGGCCTGGCGGAGTCGTTCACGCATGGGTCGTCACCTCCGTGGTCTCGCCGAGGACGATCCGGGCGAGGTTGGCCAGGGAGGCCGAGCCCGGTGAGAAGTAGTCGCTGTGGCCGCCGTCCCCGGCCGCGAAGACGCGGGCGCCGAACTCGGGGGACAC
>NZ_JAEQAZ010000444.1 GCF_016654115.1 Streptomyces sp. MBT53 | reverse complement strand
TCGTGGTGGTCGGGATGGTCGGGATGGCCGGGACCGGAAGCAGGCTTCAGGGCGGTGGCGGTGGCGGAGGCGGAGGCCGTGGGAGAAGCGGGGGCGTGGGCGGCGCCGGACGCGGGTGCGCTCCCGGCGCCCCCCGCTCCCACGCCGTACGCCGGAACACCCCCGTACGGATTCGCCACCGTGCCCGTGCCGAGCACAAGCAGCAGTCCCGTGGTGCGCAGCCATGGAGTCACGGGACAAGCGTCACATCGGGCGGGTTTCCCGGCATTCCGGGTTCGGGCAAACGGTGGATCACCTTACGAGGGGGGCACCACGGTGGTGAGGTGTGCGGGTGCGAGAGAATGGCGGCATGGAGATGCCGAGGAACGAAAGGTCACCGGAGAAGCCTCAGATCCTGGTCGTGGGCCAGGACGGGATGGCGCTCGGTGGCACCGGGGACGAGGACTCCCGAGAGATCCCGGTGACGGAGATGGTGGAACAGCCCGCCAAGGTCATGCGGATCGGCAGCATGATCAAGCAGCTCCTGGAGGAGGTGCGTGCGGCTCCTCTCGACGAGGCGAGCCGGGTGCGGCTCAAGGAGATCCACGCCAGCTCGGTGAAGGAGCTGGAGGACGGTCTGGCGCCGGAGCTGGTCGAGGAGCTGGAGCGGCTCTCGCTGCCCTTCACGGACACCGCGATCCCGAGCGACGCGGAACTCCGTATCGCGCAGGCGCAGTTGGTGGGCTGGCTGGAGGGACTCTTCCACGGGATCCAGACCACGCTGTTCGCCCAGCAGATGGCGGCGCGGGCGCAGCTGGAGCAGATGCGCCGGGCGCTGCCGCCGGGTGTCGGTGACGGCGGCGAGGAGGGCCAGCCGGGTGGCGGCCGGGTGGGCGGTCCGTACCTGTAGACACCCGTACCTGTAGAGACCCGTACATGTAGACACCCGTTACATGTTCAAAGGGCCCGGCAGCGGTTGCTGCCGGGCCCTTCCGCGTCACGGGGTCAGGACGGGTTGCCCGTCGAGACGCCCAGCTGGATCTGGGGCATGTCCTTGGGGTCCACGTCCGTGTCGGCCGCCGGGAACTGCTCCATGACCGTGCCCTGGCCGTAGGTGTTCTCGTCCTCGTACTTGATCTTCACCTTCCAGCCCGCGGCCTGCAGGCAGGACTTGACCGACGAGAGGTACTTGAACTGGAAGTCCGGTACCCGGATCTTGGTGGAGTCGTCGTACGACTCCTCCGGCTCCGTGCACGCGGTCGTCTCGATCGTCTTCGTCTTGTCGCCGTCGCGGTGGCCCTCCACGGCCGTCGCCGA
>NZ_JAEQAZ010000443.1 GCF_016654115.1 Streptomyces sp. MBT53 | reverse complement strand
ACAGCTCCCCGCCCACCCCACCAGGCAAGTCCTCGATGTTCAGCTCGCTGAGGATCCGGAACTACCGCCTGTTCTTCATCGGCCAGGTCGTCTCCAACACCGGCACCTGGATGCAGCGCATCGCCCAGGACTGGCTGGTCCTCAGCCTCACCGGCTCCTCCGCCGCCGTGGGCATCACGACCGCCCTCCAGTTCCTGCCGATGCTCCTCTTCGGGCTCTACGGCGGTGTCCTCGTCGACCGGCTGCCCAAGCGCCCCACCCTCCTCGTCACCCAGTCCGCGATGGCCCTCACCGGCCTCGCCCTCGCCGCCCTCACGCTCTCCGGGCACGTCCAGGTCTGGCACGTCTACGTCGCCGCCTTCGCCGTCGGCCTCGCCACGGTCGTCGACAACCCGGCCCGCCAGTCCTTCGTCTCCGAGATGGTCGGCCCCGAGCAGCTGCAGAACGCGGTCAGCCTCAACTCGGCGAACTTCCAGTCCGCCCGTCTGGTCGGCCCCGCCGTCGCGGGCGTCCTGATCACCGGCGTCGGCACCGGCTGGGCGTTCCTCTTCAACGGCCTGTCGTTCGTGGCGCCCCTGGCGAGCCTGCTCCTCATGCGCAACCGCGACCTGAAGGCCGTGGCGAAGCGCGCCCCGCGCGGCAAGGGCCAGCTCCGCGAGGGCCTGCACTACGTCGCCGGCCGCCCCGACCTGATCTGGCCGATCGTCCTCGTCGGCTTCATCGGCACGTTCGGCTTCAACTTCCCGGTGTGGCTCTCGGCCTACGCGGACGACATCTTCCACGCGGGCGCCGGCGCCTACAGCCTCTTCAACACCCTCATGGCGGTCGGCTCCCTGATCGGCGCCCTGCTCGCCGCCCGCCGCGGCACCACCCGCCTCCGGATACTCATCGCGGCGGCGGCGGCCTTCGGCCTGCTGGAGATCGTGGCCGCGGTGGCCCCCTCCTACTGGCTGTTCGCCCTGCTCATGGTCCCGATCGGCATCGCGGGCCTGACGGTCAACGTCACGGCCAACACCGCCGTCCAGATGGGCACCGACCCGGCCATGCGCGGCCGGGTCATGGCCCTGTTCATGATGGTCTTCATGGGCGGTACGCCGGTGGGCGCACCGATCGTCGGCTGGATCACGGATGCCTACGGCCCCCGGGTGAGCTTCGCCCTCGGCGGTGCCATCGCGGCCGTGGCCGCCGCCACGATCGGCGTGATCCTGGCCCGCATCGGCGACCTCCGCCTGTCCTTCGACTGGAACCACGGCCACCCGAGCGTGGCCTTCGTCCCCCGAGAGCGGGAGCAACTGACCGCGGCGGCATGACACTTGGGGCAGGTGCTACACCCTCCGGGCCAGCACCTGCCCCGGCCAGTCGTCCTCCCCGACGACGATGGCCTCCGTCGCCGTGAACCCGTTGGCCTCGTAGTAGGCGACGAGCTTGCGGTCGTCCCCCGCGTAACAGTCCACCCGCAGCAGCGAGATCCCGGCCGCCCGGGTCACCTCCGCCGCGTGCGCGAGCAGCGCGCTGCCGACGCCGTACCCCCTGAACCGGCGGTCGGAGGCGAGCAGATGCACATACCGCTCGGGCTCGTCGACGGCTTCGACGTACGACCCCGGCGAGTCGGTGAGGGTGAGCGTGCCGGCGGGGACGCCGTCGACCTCGGCGATGTACGGGCTGCCGGTCGCCACATACCGCTCCACCATCGCCACGGCCTTCGGATTCTCCGACCACGGCGTACTGCCCCACTGCCCGGTCCGCCCCTGCGCGACGAGCCACGCCACGGCACTGTCGAACATGCCGAGTATCGCGGGAATGTCGTCGGGACCGCCGTCCCTGATGCTGATGGTCACGCGTTCATGGTGGCAGGCTGAGGCGCATGAGACTCTTCGCCGCCGTGCTGCCCCCGGAGGACATCGCCGCCGAACTCGCCTCGCGGGTCGAGGAGTTGAGGCGCCTGCCGGGCGCGGACGCGCTCCGCTGGACCGGCCGCCCGGGTTGGCACTTCACGCTCGCGTTCTACGGCGAGGTCGACGAGGACGCCGTACCGGAACTGTCGGCCGCCCTGGAGCGGACCGCGCACGGGAGCGAACCGTTCGGGCTCGCGGTGCGCGGCGGTGGGCAGTTCGGGGAGGGGCGGGCGCTGT
>NZ_JAEQAZ010000442.1 GCF_016654115.1 Streptomyces sp. MBT53 | reverse complement strand
GGCTCCGCCCCCGGACCCCCGTCGGCCGGAACAGCCCCGTCCTCAGGCGCCGGACGGGCTGACTGCTGCCGCTCGGCGTCTTGCTGGCGGCCCGCTTCCTTGGACATCGACTGGGCCGTGTTCGACACGGCCTTGATGCCCAGGTATGCCGTCGTCAGCCCCGCCATCGCGGTGAACGCCGAGGTCAGGACGCCCACGATCACCGCGCGGTCGCCGTTCAGCTGCCACACCCCGAAGATCGCCACCGCGGTGATCGCGACATTGCTGCCGACCACCGCGAGCAGCCCGTACCGCGCCCGCATCTTCTCCAGGTCGATGTCCTGGGCCATCGCGTCCCACCCTGTGTCGTCCGGTCACGACGAAAGCCCCGTCCCGATGGGACAGGGCTTTCGATCCGGTGGCTGGGGCCGGGGTCGAACCGGCGACCTATCGCTTTTCAGGCGATCGCTCGTACCAACTGAGCTACCCAGCCACGAGATTCCTCGCGGAATCTCAGCGGTCCTGACGGGATTTGAACCCGCGGCCTCCACCTTGACAGGGTGGCGAGCACTCCAAACTGCTCCACAGGACCCAGCTGTTGTGTGCGGACTGGCGGAGCCAGTGTCGCACACGGTGTTGCGTGCCCCCAACGGGATTCGAACCCGTGCTACCGCCTTGAAAGGGCGGCGTCCTAGGCCGCTAGACGATGAGGGCTATCGGCCCGCCTGGGCGCTTCTCAGCGCGTCGGGGACGTGAGAAGCATATGGGATGGCGGGAGGTATCGCCAAAACGGTTTACGGGGTCCTCGACGGAGCCTCTGAAGGCGCCTCCGACGCCGGACTCGGAGAGGGGCTCGGGGACGGGCTGGGGGACTGGCTCGGCGACTGGAGTGCTCCCGGCAGGTTCTCCTTCGGGAGGTGGCGGCTGACCTCGGCCGTCGTCAGGCCCAGGCCGCCGAGTTTGATCTCGTCCCAGGCCTGGAGGCGGTGGGTGTCGCGGTCGACGTAGAGGATCGACGCCTCGATGGGGTCGGGGTACTTGCCCTCCACCGCGCGCAGGCCGCTGCCGCCCGTCGAGCCCTCGATACGGAGGCGGGTGCCGTGCTTCATGACCTCGGTGCCCTCGTGGTGGAGGTGGCCGGCCAGGACGAGCGGGACCTCGCCGTCGGTCTGGCGTGCCGCCGACGGTTCGTGGACCAGGGCGATGTCGACCGGGGTGCCGGCGGCCCGCTGGTCGCGGAGGGAGGAGGCGAGCTGGTCGCCGGCCAGCTCCTCGGCCGCGTTGCCGCCGGGGGCGACCGAGCGGTCGGGGGTGAACTGGGGGTCGCCGATGCCGGCGAAGCGTACGCCCGCGACCGTTTCCGCCCGGCCCTCGTCCAGGACGTGCACGTTCTTCATGCGCTGGAGATAGCGCTGGGTGACGAGGGAGTCGTGGTTGCCCCTGACCCAGACGTAGGGGGCGCCGAGGTCGGCGATGGGGTCCAGGAAGCCGTTCTCGGCGGCTGTGCCGTGGTCCATGGTGTCGCCGGTGTCGACGATGACGTTCACCTTGTACTGCTCCACCAGCGACGCGATGATCTTCCAGCTCGCGGGGTTCAGGTGGATGTCCGAGACGTGGAGCACGCGGATCGTCGTCGGGTCCGGCTGGTAGGCGGGGAGCGTGGACGTGACGTCGTAGAGCTTGGTCACGTTCGTCACCAGGCGGGCCAACTCCTGCTGGTAGACGTCGAATTCGGTGACGATGTTGCGGGCGTTGCCGACGACGGAGGGGGCGGAGGAGAGCAGCCCGGAGAACTTGGGTTCCAGGATGGATTTGGGGTTCCAGGTCGCGTAGGCGGTCGCTCCGGACGCGGCGAGGAGGGTGAGGGCGAGGCCGCCGGCGGTGAGGGCGAGGCGGGGGCGGCGGTAGACGGCGAGGCCGAGGGTGCTGGCGCCGAGGACGACGGCGGTGCAGGAGCGTACGGCGAGGTCGAGGGTGCCGTGTTCGACGTCGTGGGCGACCTCGTCCTGGAGACCGGAGATGCGTTCGGGGTGGTCGACGAGGGCCTGGGAGCGTTCGGGGTCGAGCTGGTCGACGTTGACGTCCAGGCGGACGGGGGCGTGGTGGCTGTCGAGGGAGAGGGCGCCGAGCGGCGAGATATTGATCTTGGTGCCGCCGGTGAGGGAGGGCCGCAGGGTCATCGTGGTGTTCATGGGGCCGACCTGGGCGCGGACGTCGCCGACGATGAGCAGGCCGAGCCAGGCGCCGACGAGGACGACCGTGATGAGGCCGAGGGCGCGGGGCCAGGGGCTGT
>NZ_JAEQAZ010000441.1 GCF_016654115.1 Streptomyces sp. MBT53 | reverse complement strand
GGCCGGCGTGCCCGGCGCCGAAGAGGTCGTTCTTCTCGTCGGCGCCGGGCACGCCGGCCGTGCTCTGGGCGAAGGACTGGACGCCCGTGGTGACGTTGGCGCCGCTCGCGGAGCCGTAGATGACCGTGACCATGCCGGCGTTGGTGGCGGCGCCGAGGTCCTCGTCGGGGGCGGAGGCCACGACGTCCTGGTAGCCGTCGCCGTTGACGTCACCCAGGTCCAGGTCCCAGCCGAAGGCGTCGCCCTTCTCCGAACTGCCGGGTATGTTCCCGGAGTTCTGGGTGATGCCCGTGGTGGAGGCGGGGCCGGACGCGGAACCGTAGGTGATGTTCACCCTGCCGCCGGTCGCCGAGTCCGGGATGGTCGTACCGTCGCTGGTCGTGGCGTCCCAGCCGGCGCCGCTGACGATGTCGCCGTAACCGTCGCCGTTGATGTCACCGATGCCGGTGACGACGCCGGGCTTCAGGGTCCGTACGCCTGCGATGCTCAGGCCGCTCGCGGCGCCCGGCACGTAGTAGTTGGTGTTCCAGCCGTTGGACGTCTGCGTCTCGAAGCCGTCGACCACCAGGTCGGTGCGGCCGTCGCCGTTGACGTCACCGGCCGTGAGGTGCTTCGGGCCGTACGGGAAACCGGTCGTGCCGGCGTGGATCGGGGGCTTGATCGTGTAGCGGCCGCCCGGCTTGCCGGTGGAACTGCTGAAGCCGCCCTTGTAGACATAGATGGTGGCGGCCGAACTGCCCACCGCCAGGTCCGCCTTGCCGTCACCGTCGAAATCGCCGGCGGCCAGGGTCTGGCCCCAGTTGTCGTGCCCGGATACGGCCGGGTCCGGTACGTCGCTGCTCTTGCCGGTGAGGCCGCTCTTCGAGCCCCACAGGATCGCGAGGGCGCCGCCGTCGGTGTCCGTGCCGACCTTCTCGTACGGCGAACCCACGGCGAGGTCGTCGTAGCCGTCGCCGTTGAAGTCGGCGTACGCCGTCGAGTAACCGAAGAAGTCGCCCTTCTCGGCGGTACCGGGCACGTTGCCGGAGTTCTGGCTCAGCGTCGAACGCTTCGTGGACGACACTCCGGTGGCCGTTCCGTACAGGGCTACGACCTGGCCGGCGTCGGCCTTTCCGGCGACGTAGGCACCGGGCGCGGAGGCGACGATGTCACCGATTCCGTCGCCGTTGAAGTCGGCCTTCGCGATTTTGAAGGAGTCGGCGGCGGTTGCTGTCGTCACCGAGAGGGTGAGCAGACCGCCCGTCAGCGTGGCCGCGGCGGCCGTCGCGAGGGCGAGTCGCAGGTACTGCTGCATGCGGGGTCCTACCTTTCTTGATG
>NZ_JAEQAZ010000043.1 GCF_016654115.1 Streptomyces sp. MBT53 | reverse complement strand
CGGCGATCCTGCGGCCCTCAGCTCCTGGTACCGCGACTGTCTCGGTCTCGACGTCGACGAGCACGGGCTGTGGCAGCAGGAAGCCGGGCCGACGGTGTTCGCGGCCTTTCCCGCCGACACCGACTACTTCGGGTCCCGTACGCAGCAGACCATGCTCAACTTCCGGGTCCGCGACCTCGACGCGATGCTCGCGCAGTTGCGTGCCAAGGGTGCGGACGTGGATGCGGAGACGCAGGACATGGACGGCGTCGGACGGTTCGGCTGGGTCACCGACCCCGAGGGCAACCGCATCGAACTGTGGCAGCCCGCCTGACCGGCGCTTCACGCAGGCGGGCCCGCACGGNCGTCGTACGCGGCGCGGATGCGGTCGAGGAAGGCCGCGCGGATGATGCAGCCGCCGCGCCAGATCGAGGAGACCGCGCCGAGGTCGACGTTCCAGTCGTACTCCTCGCTGCCCGCCGCGATCTCGTGGAAGCCCTGCGTGTACGACACGATCTTCGACGCGTACAGCGCCTGCTCGACCCGGTCGGCGAAGGCCGCCGCCTCGGCCTCGCCCAGGGGGGTCGCCGTCGGTCCGGCCAGACCCCGTGATGCCTCGCGCAGGGCCGCGTGTCCGGAGAGGGAGCGGGCGAAGACCGCCTCGGCGATGCCGGAGACCGGGACGCCGAGGTCGAGGGCGATCTGGACCGTCCAGCGGCCGGTGCCCTTCTGCTCGGCCTGGTCGACGACGACGTCCACGAACGGCTTGCCGGTGGCCGCGTCCACGTGGGACAGCACCTCAGCGGTGATCTCGATCAGGTAGGAGTCCAGCCGGCCCGTGTTCCAAGTGCGGAAGATGTCGGCGATCTGCGCGGGGGAGTACCCGGCGACATCGCGCAGCAGCTGGTAGGCCTCGCCGATCAGCTGCATGTCGGCGTACTCGATGCCGTTGTGCACCATCTTCACGAAGTGCCCGGCGCCGTCGGGACCCACATGGGTCACACAGGGCGCCCCGTCCGCGGCCTTCGCGGAGATCTTCTCCAGCATGGGACCGAGCGAGTCGTACGACTCCTTCGGGCCGCCGGGCATGATGCTCGGGCCGTGCAGCGCGCCCTCCTCGCCGCCGGAGACGCCCATGCCGACGAAGTGGATGCCCTGTTCGCGCAGGTCGCGCTCGCGACGCCGGGTGTCCGCGAAGTGGGCGTTGCCGCCGTCGATGATCATGTCGCCGGGTTCGAGGAGCGGGGCGAACTCCTGGATCACCGCGTCCGTCGGGTCACCGGCCTTGACCATGATGACCAGGCGGCGCGGACGCTCCAGCGCGGTCACGAAGTCCTTGGCCGTCTCCGCCGCGATGAAGTCGCCCTCGCCGCCGAACTCCTCCACCAGGGCGTGGGTGCGGGACGCGGTCCGGTTGTGCACGGCGACCGTGTAGCCGTTGCGCGCGAAGTTCCGGGCGAGGTTGCGGCCCATGACCGCGAGGCCCGTGACGCCGATCTGCGCTGAAGTGCTCATTCGGTTGGCTCCTAAGGATCAGGAAATCAAGCCTAAAGATCAGGAAGGTCCTGAACGTCGGTGGTACCGGTCGTGCTCGCCAGTATTGCCGCTCGGTCCATCCTGGCCTGCCGGTACCCCGACCGCACGTGCTCACCGCAACCGGAGGGGCCCGCTCGCCACTTGAGCCACAGGGCGGCCGGTTGCCGTCTTGTCATGGCCTGTTCGTGGCGCTTACTTTTGGCCCTCCTGACGTATGTCGAGGGGGATTCTCCATGGCCGTACGCGGCCGGCACCGCCGGTATCAGCCGAACAGGATCAACCGTTCCTCGCTCCTCACGGTCACGGCGGGCGGTGCGGGCCTCGCGATACCCCTCGTCGGCGCCGGTGCGGGCAGCGCCCAGGCAGCCGATGTGAGCACCTGGAACAAGGTCGCCGCCTGCGAGTCCAGCGGCGACTGGAGCATCAACACCGGCAACGGGTACTACGGCGGGCTCCAGTTCACCCAGTCCACCTGGGAGGCCTACGGCGGTACGGCGTACGCGAGCCGCGCGGATCTGGCCACCCGGGACCAGCAGATCGCCGTGGCGGAGAAGGTACTCAAGGGGCAGGGACCCGGCGCCTGGCCGGTGTGCTCGGTGCGCGCCGGGCTCACCCGGGGCGGCGACACCCCCGACATCCACGTCGGCGGCACGAAGACCACCGACACGGCCAAGACCAAGACCAAGGCCGAGGACGCCAAGGCGCAGACCGTCAAGCGGTCCGTGAAGGACGTACAGCCGCAGACCACACCGCAGTCCCGCGCGGGCACCGTCGAGATGTACACGGTGGTGCGCGGCGACACCCTCTCCGGGATCGCCGAGACCGAGCGCGTCGACGGCGGCTGGCACGGGCTCTACGCCGCGAACCGTACGACCGTAGGCGACGACCCGGACCTGATCCTGCCGGGCCAGCGGCTGAACCTGCACGGCAAGGCCGACACCACGACCCGCACCACGACGAAACCGGCCACCAAACCGGCCACCAAGTCCGCGACGAAGAAGGCCACTTCGCACACCGCGGAGAAGAAGACCACCACCAAGAAGTCGACGAGTCACTCCCTCGTCGCCCCCGTCGACGCCCCCATCGGCACGGCGTACCACGCGGAGGGCTCCGCCTGGTCGAAGGGCTACCACACCGGCGTCGACTTCCTTGTCCCCACCGGCACTTCGGTGAAGGCCATCGAGGCCGGGCAGGTCGTCACCGCGGGCTGGGGCGGCTCGTACGGCTACCAGGTGGTGATCCGGCACGCCGACGGGCGGTACTCGCAGTACGCGCATCTGTCCGCGATCTCGGTGCGGGACGGCCAGTCCGTCGGCGCCGGACAGCGCATCGGGCGGTCGGGGTCCACCGGCAACACCACGGGCCCGCATCTGCACTTCGAGGTGCGGACGGGGCCCGGGTTCGGTACCGACATCGACCCGCTCGCCTATCTGCGGGACGGCGGCGTCAGGATTTGACTCGTGTGCGATGCCGGTCGTGGACCGGCATCATCACGTACAGCCCGGCGTGGAACGGGCCGAAGTAGCTCGGCGCTTCGGCCGACCCGGCCGGTTCCAGGGTCCCGTAACCCTCGTCGGCCGGGATCGCCGCCGGGGCCGGGACGAGGATGTCCCCGCCCGTGATGCCGAGGTCCGCGTCGACGTTCGCGCTCACGTCGACGGGCTGTCCAGGGAGGGCGTCCAGCAACTCCTCGATGGGCGACGGCGCGACGGGAGTCGCCGCGGGGGAGTCCGCGTGCTCGCTCTCCAGCCGCTCCGTGGTCAGCAGGATCAGGCCACCGGCGGCGACCACTCCGGCGCTCAGGGCGAGCAGGGTGCCCGTCGTGCCGTAGCGGAAGGTCTCGCCGAACATCGTGATGCCGACGACGGCCGCCACCACCGGGTTCACCACGGTCAGGACCGCCAGCGGAGCCGCCAGGCCCGCGCCCCGGTAGGAGGCCTGCGAGAGCATCAGACCGGCGACCGCGAAGACGGCGATCACGGCCAGGAAGGGGATGTCGGACGCCGATATCGCGCCGTTGTCCCAGTCGACCGTCACCGTCTTCGTGAACACCGAGGACATGCCGAACGCTATGCCGGACGCCGTCGCCAGCAGCACGCTGCGCACCGCCGGGTGCCGGTGTGCCGCGCGGCCCGCGATCATCAGGGTCACGACCACCGCACCGGTGAACACCGCCACGGACACCCGCTGGGCGGTGCTCAGCGAGTGGCTGTCGGACGCGCCGACCAGGGACAGCAGACCGGCGAGACCGATCGTCGCCATGATCGCGCCGCGCCAGGCGGTGGAACCGGCCTTGCGGCCGACGAACAGGGCCGCCATCGGCAGCGCGAACACGATGGTCAGCGCACCCAGCGGCTGCACCAGGCTCAGCGGGCCGTAGGCCAGCGCCACCACGTGCAGCAGACCGCCCGAACCGTTCAACGCGACCGCCGCCCACCAGCTCGGGCGGCGCAGCGGCGCGTACTCCTGGTCGGGAGAGGACACCGCGACGCGCTCCTGCACGATCGCTCCGCCCGCGTAGGCCACGGCGGAGACGAGCGACAGCACGATGGACAACGCGAGGGCGCTCATCGGCAGCTCCTCTGCGTCAGGCGGGTACCTCTGGCACCACGCGGCGAACGGTCGGCTTTCATACAGAACACGATGCCGCGTGATGTTCTTCCCGTCGTCGTACCTGAGCACCGATTGGGTAGTACTGCCGATGGAGTACGAAAGGCCCTCTGTCCTCCCCAAGGTGGGTGACACCGGACGACACCCCCTGGGTGAAACCCCTAAGAGCCTTGGTACTACTGCTGTTCGTGGACCTCGACCCCGAACTCGCCGCGCTCCGCGCCCTCGGTGGCTTCTTCGTACTACGCACGGGCGCAGCACCGAACGGCCCGCTGCCGACGCTCGCGACGATCTACGAAAACCCCGTGTCGGATGTTTACGGAAATTCACTGACTTTCCGTGTCCATAACGTCGCGGAGCGTCTCCGGGCCCCTGAGCTGCGGATTGCCGCCTCGGTCGCACAGCAGGCGCTCGCGGCCCGCTTGTGGTCGGCGGCCCTCGGCTGCGCCGCCCTCTACGGCCGCATCCCGGACCTCGACCCGCGCCTGCTGCACTGGGACGCGGGCAGCGCCGCACCGGACGACCTGTGGCTGGCCGAGGTCCGCCCGCTGCCCGTCGACGCGCTGGTGGACGTCGTGCTCCACGGCCACCTGGAACCCCTGAACGCGGCCCTGGCCGCCCACCACCGCATCTCCGCCGGCCTGCTGTGGGGCAACGCTGCCTCCGCGCTGGCGGGCGCGGCCCGCGAACTCGACCGCTGGGCACGCGCGCGTGGCCGTCCGGAAGTGGCCACGCGCGCGCGTGCCCTCACCGCGGAACTCCTCGCCCACCCCCTCCTCGCCGACACCGGAACCCTCACCGGAACCGCCTTCCGGCGCCGCAGCTGCTGCCTCTACTACCGGGTCCCCGGCGGCGGGGTCTGCGGAGACTGCTGCTTCACACAACCGCCCGGCTCTTCCGCGAAAGCCGCTTCTGGGTGACCATGAGTGCAATCAGCCGCTGAGAACAAGGGGTTACGGGTGCGAGTGGGACTGCTGACCCGGGAGTACCCGCCGGATGTGTACGGCGGCGCGGGCGTCCATGTGGAGTTCCTGGCCCGGGAGTTGAGGCCCCTGGTCGACCTGGACGTGCACTGCTGGGGCGAGGGCCGCACGGAGGGCGTCGTACGCCACCGCTCCTGGCCGACCCTGGACGGCGCCAACGACGCCCTGCGCACCTTCTCCGTGGACCTCTCCATGGCCGCCGCCCTCGAAGGCCGCGAGCTCGTCCACTCGCACACCTGGTACGCCAACCTCGCCGGCCACTTCGCCAAGCTCCTCTACGGCGTCCCGCACGTGATGACCGCCCACTCCCTGGAGCCGCTGCGCCCCTGGAAGGCCGAGCAGCTCGGCGGCGGATACGCCCTCTCCAGCTGGGCCGAGCGCACCGCGATCGAGGCCGCGGACGCCGTGGTCGCCGTATCGGGCGCCATGCGCGAGGACATCCTCGCCTGCTACCCGTCGCTGGACCCCGCCGCGGTGCGGGTCATCCACAACGGCATCGACACCACGCTCTACCGCCCCGACCACGGCACCGACGTCCTCACCCGGCTCGGCATCGACCCCGACCGCCCCTACGTCCTGTTCGTCGGCCGTATCACCCGCCAGAAGGGCGTGCCGCATCTGCTGCGCGCGGTGCGCGACCTCGACCCGGCCGCGCAGGTCGTGCTGTGCGCCGGCGCGCCCGACACGCCGGAGATCGACCGTGAGTTCCGCGACCTCTTCGAGGAGCTGAGCCGGGTCCGCGAGGGCGTGCACTGGATCCCGCAGATGCTGCCCCGCCCTGAGGTCATCCAGCTCCTCACCCACGCCACCGTCTTCGCCTGCCCCTCGGTCTACGAGCCCCTGGGGATCGTCAACCTGGAGGCGATGGCCTGCGGTACGGCCGTGGTCGCGTCGCGTGTCGGGGGCATCCCGGAGGTCGTGGCGGACGGCGAGACCGGCCTGCTGGTGTCCATCGAGGAAAACTTCGAGGAGAACCTGGCGTCGGCACTCGACTCCGTGCTCGCCGACCCGGAGACTGCGAAGCGCATGGGCGAGGCAGGGCGGAAGCGCGCGGTGGGCGAGTTCGGCTGGGACGCCGTGGCGCTGCGTACCGCGCGGCTCTACGAGGAGATCCTCAAACAGGCTTAGTGTGCGCTGCTCAGGGGCAGGCTGGGGTCAACCAGGGTGAGGGGAGCGGCCATGCGTCGTGGCGGACCTTCGGTGCTCGGGATCGTACTGGCGGGCGGTGAGGGCAAGCGGCTGATGCCCTTGACCGCCGACCGGGCCAAACCCGCGGTCACCTTCGGCGGAACGTACCGCCTCGTGGATTTCGTACTGTCCAATCTCGTCAACGCCGACATCCTGCGCATCTGCGTCCTCACGCAGTACAAGTCGCACTCGCTGGACCGCCACATCACCACCACGTGGCGCATGTCCAGCCTGCTCGGCAACTACGTCACACCCGTCCCGGCGCAGCAGCGCCTGGGCCCGCGCTGGTACCTCGGCAGCGCGGACGCGATCCTCCAGTCGCTGAACCTGATCTACGACGAGCGCCCCGAGTACGTCGCGGTCTTCGGCGCCGACCACGTCTACCGGATGGACCCCCGGCAGATGCTCGCCCAGCACATCGACAGCGGCGCGGGCGTCACCGTGGCCGGAATCCGTGTCCCGCGCGCGGAGTCCTCGCAGTTCGGCGTGATCACCCCGGGCTCGGACGGCCAGACGGTCGAGCGCTTCCTGGAGAAGCCGGCCGACCCGCCGGGCCTGGTCGACGACCCGGAGTGCGTCTACGCCTCCATGGGCAACTACATCTTCACCACCAAGACCCTGATAGAGGCCCTCCAGCGGGACGCCGAGGACATCGGCTCGGTGCACGACATGGGCGGCTCGATCCTGCCCGCGCTCACCGACCGGGGTGAGGCCGCGCTCTACGACTTCAGCGCCAACCACGTCCCCGGCGAGACCACCCGCGACCAGGGCTACTGGCGGGACGTCGGCACCCTGGACGCCTACTACGACGCCCACATGGACCTCATCGCCGAGCGCCCCGCCTTCAACCTCTACAACCGCAACTGGCCGATCTACACGCACTCCGGCCAGCTCTCCCCGGCCCGCTTCAACGCCGGCGGCATGGCCAGCGAGTCGATCATCAGCTCCGGGTGCCTCATCCGCGGTCAGGTCACGCGCTCGGTGCTGTCCCCGGGCGTGGTGGTCGACCCCGGAGCGGTCGTCCAGGGTTCGATCCTGCACGACAACGTCCACATCGGGCGCGGCGCGGTGGTCCGCGGCGCCGTCCTGGACAAGAACGTCGAGGTACCGCCGGGCGCGACGATCGGGGTCAACCCGGAGCGCGACGCCGACCTGTACACGGTCTCCAAGGGGGGCGTCATCGCCCTGGGGAAGGGCCAACTGGTCACGTAGGCACCGAACATCGGCCCCGGTGCGTCCCGACCGCACCGGGGCTTTGCCGTGCCATGACCCAGGATTGTCATGTCCCTGGACGGAAGGCGGAATCCGTGTTGTCATGCCAACTGCTGCCCATGACAACGTTGTTATGGAGGTTCCGTTGCGCATCAGACGTCTCAGAGACCGACTCGCGTTACTGCTAGCGCTGGCACTCGGCATCGCCGCCCTGGCCGCCGTCCCCACCGCGAACGCCACCACCGCCGAGGACCTCGTCGAGATCCACGGCCTGAAGGGCGAGTACTACACCCAATCCGCCCCAGGAGCCTTCGACTTCGCCGACCTCAAGGCCACCGGCGTCGACCCGAACCTCGACTTCGACAACCTGGAACCCCGACTCGCCTTCGCCACCGGCCAGTCGGACGACGTGAGCATCCGCTGGACCGGAAAGATCGTCCCGACGAAGTCCGGCCCCCACACCTTCTCGATCATCGGCGACAACGGCTTCCGCCTCTGGATCGGCGGACAGCTCGCCATCGACCACTGGGTCGACGACTGGGACCACGAACAGACCGCCGCACCCGTCGAGTTGACCGCCGGCACGGCCTACGACATCAAGGTCGAGTACTTCGAGCACTACGGCGGCTCCAACCTCCACCTCCGCTGGACCGAACCCGGCGACACCAAGGTGCCCGTCCCGCAGTCGGCCTTCCGCCTCCCCGACGGCTACGACTACGACGGCGCCCTCGCCACCACGGTCACCCGTACCGGCCGCACCCTGAAACTCGACTTCGCCCAGCCCCTCGCCACACCCCCGGCCGACCTGACCGACCACCTCGAAGCGGTGATCGGCGGCGCCAAGTGGCCCTTGGGGACGGCTCAGTTGGACCCGAAGGACTCGCGGACCCTGCTCGTCCCGCTCACCGAACCCGTCGTCGGCAACAAGACGGGCACCGCCCCCGGCACCGCCGACATCCGCTATGACGGAAACGCCGGCCTCACCGCGTCCAATGGCAACGTTATCAACGCGTTCTGGAGCACCGGCCCGAACCGTTCCACCCACGAACTGCGCACCCAGTGGGCCGACCAGGTCGGCCCGCACAACGCCCTCCCCGAGTACCCCCGCCCTCAGCTCACCCGCACCGACTGGCGCAACCTCAACGGCAGTTGGCAGTTCGCGGCGGCCACGGCGGGTGAACAGCCGCCGGTCGGCCGTGACCTCACCGAGCGCATCCTCGTCCCGTACCCCGTCGAGTCCCAGCTCTCCGGCCTGGAACGGCACGAGGACCGCATGTGGTACCGCCGCACCTTCAGCGTCCCCGCCGACTGGAAGATCGGCTCGGGCAAGCGCCTGATGCTCAACTTCGGTGCCGTCGACTGGCGGGCCGAGGTCTACGTCAACGGCACGAAGGTCACCGAACACCAGGGCGGCTACGACAAGTTCAGCACCGACGTCACCGACGCCCTGAAGCCCGGCCGCACCCAGGAACTGATCGTCGGCGTCTACGACCCCACCGACGCGGCGAACGGCGAGAACCCGCCGATCGGCAAACAGCGCCTCGACCCGAGCGGCATCTGGTACACCCCGACCTCGGGCATCTGGCAGACCGTCTGGATGGAACCGGTCGCCCCCGACCACGTCGACTCCCTCAAACTCACCCCGGACGTCACCAGGAGCCAACTCACCGTACAAGCAAAGGGAGTTCGGGACGGCGTACCGATCACGGCGACGGCGTACGACGGAAAGCGAGCGGTGGCCACCGCACACGGCCGCACCGGCACCCCGCTCACTCTGACCATCAAGAACCCCCAACTCTGGTCGCCCGACAACCCGTTCCTCTACGACCTGAAGGTCACCATCGGCAAGGACCGCGTCGGCAGCTACTTCGGGATGCGCTCGATCGCCGTCGAGAAGGTGAACGGCGTCCCGCGCACGGTCCTCAACGGCAAGCCGGTCTTCATGATGGCCACCCTCGACCAGGGCTTCTGGCCCGACGGCCTCTACACCGCCCCGACCGACGAGGCACTCGCCCATGACCTCAAAGTGCACAAGGAGTTGGGCTTCAACGCGGTGCGCAAGCACATCAAGGTCGAGCCGGACCGCTGGTTCTACTGGGCCGACCGGCTCGGCCTCATGGTGTGGCAGGACATGCCCGCGATGACCGCCGGGGTGAACCCGTCGCCCGCTGCCCGCGCCGAGTACGAGCGCGAGCTGAAGCAGATGATCGACCAGCACATCAGCAGCCCGTCGATCGTCATGTGGGTGACGTTCAACGAGGGTTGGGGCCAGTACGACGAGGCCCGCATCGCCGACCAGGCGAAGGCCTGGGACCCGACCCGGCTCGTCAACAGCATGTCCGGCATCAACCTCGGCGTGGACGGCGGCACCGGCGACATCATCGACGAGCACGGCTATCCCAGCCCCGCCCTGCCACCTCACCCGGACGGTCAACGCGCCCTGGTGAGTGGCGAGTACGGCGGCCTCGGGCTCGCGGTGCCGGGACACGCCTGGTCGGTCCAGCAGTCGTACATCGACGTCGACCCGGCCGCCTACACCGACGACTACCTCGCCAAGCTCGCCGAGGTGCACGCGCTGACCTGCCAGGGCGGCAACGGCGCGGTCTACACCCAGATCTCCGACGTCGAGGGCGAGTTGAACGGCCTGATGACCTACGACCGGCGGGTGCTCAAGCCAGACGCGCGGCGGGTGAAGGCCGCCCAGCAGGCCCTGATCCGCGACGCCTCGCAGGCGACCCCCGCAGGGTGCCCCACCACCTGAACTCCCTTGGAGGACCCATGAGATGGACCCGACGCCTGCGGTTGTGCATGGCGGGGGCGGTGGCAGTCTCCGCGCTGTTCGCCGCCCCCGCCGCAGCCTCCGTCAGCGGTCAACTCACCGACCTGGTCAACCCGTTCATCGGTACCGAGAACGACGGGAACACATACCCCGGCGCCGCCGTGCCCTTCGGCATGGTGCAGTTCTCGCCGGACACCGGCCACAACACCGGCTACGACTACTCCCAGAACCACATCCGCGGTTTCTCCCTCGTGCACCTCTCCGGCGTCGGCTGCGGCCTCGGCGGCGACCTGCCCGTACTGCCCACGACCGGCGAGGTGACACAGACCGACTACGCCCAGTACGCGGCCGAGTTCAGCCACGACGACGAGCACGCGAGCCCCGGCTACTACCAAGTCGGCCTGAAAACAGGCATCGAGGCCGAACTCACGGCGACCGCGCGCACCGGCGTCCAGCGCTATACCTTCCCGGCCACCGACAAGGCCAACGTCCTGCTCAACGCGGCCCAGTCGCTGCACTCCGGCGTCTCCTCGAAGGTGGACGTCCTCGACAACCGGACCGTGCGCACCACCATCACCGGCCGCGGCTTCTGCCAGGACACCAAGCCCTACACCGTCTACACGATCACCCGCTTCGACCGGCCGTTCACCACCTACGGCACCTGGAACGGTCCAACGGTGGCCGCCGGTTCCAGGACCGGGAGCGGCGGCGCGTACGTCCGCTTCGACACGACGAAGGATCGTACGGTCGAGGCGACCACCGCCCTGTCGTACGTCGACGCGCACGGTGCGGCCGTCAACCTCCGTGCGGAGGGCGGGAGTTCGTTCGACGCGGTACGCCACCGGGCCCAGCAGGCCTGGGAGGACCGGCTCGACGACGTCCGCGCCCAGGGCGGCTCGGACAGCCTGCGCCGGACCTTCTACTCGTCCTTGTACCGGTCCTTCCTCGCGCCCAACATCGGCAGCGACGCCGACGGCCGCTACACCGGCTGGGACCAGAAGATCCACCGCGCGAAGGGCTTCACCTACTACCAGAACTGGTCCCTGTGGGACACCTATCGCACCCAGTCACAGCTCCTCGCCCTGCTCGCACCCCGCGAGGCCCGGGACATGGCGATCTCCGTCATCAAGATCGACGAGGAGAGCGGCTGGCTGCCCAAGTGGGGCTACAGCACGGTCGAGACGAACATCATGACCGGGGACCCGGTCACGCCGTTCCTCACGAACGCTTACCAGCAAGGCCTGTTGAAGGGCTACGAGGAGCGTGCCTACCGGGCGTTGAAGCAGAACGCCGACGGCGTGCCGCCCACCGCGTCGGCGGCGGTCGGGCGGGAAGCCAACAAGGAGTACATCGCCGAAGGCTTCGCGCCGTACATCAAGGACCGCCCGCACGTGAAACCCGGTGACTCGGACTACGACCACGGGGCCTCGGCCACACTGGAGTACGCCCTCTCGGACGCGATGCTCGCGCAGATGGCCCGGGACCTCGGGCACGGCGCCGATGCCGCACGCTATGCGGCCCGCGCCCAGAGCTACCGGAACATCTTCGACCCCTCGACCGGCTTCTTCCGCGCCCGCGACGCCTCCGGCGCCTTCGTCGGTCCCGCGGACCCGGCGCAGAGCGAGGGCTTCCACGAGGGCACGTCCTGGCAGTACCAGTGGCTGGTGCTGCAGGATCTGCCCGGCATGGTCGACCTCATCGGCGGACAGCAGGCGGCCAACGCCCGCCTGGACTCCTTCTTCGCCTACGACCAGTTGCTCGCCGACCCGGCGAAGACGGCCCGCGAGGTGTGGGTCAACGGGCCGTACGACTACTACAACGCCGACAAGTACAACCCGCAGAACGAGCCCGACCTGATCGCCCCGTACACCTACCTGTCGACCGGACAGCCGTGGAAGACGACCGACGTCGTCCACGCGGCACTGACCCTGTTCACGGACGGCCCGACCGGTATGACCGGCAACGACGACCTCGGCACGATGTCCGCCTGGAACGTCCTGTCGTCGATCGGGATCTTCCCGGTCCAGCCCGGCTACGACACGTGGGGTCTGTCCACGCCCGTCTTCGAGCGGGTCGACCTGACCCTGGACCGCCGCTACTACCCGCACGGCGCCCTGACCATCAAGGCGCCCGGCTCCTCCGCCGGCGACCGCTACATCCAGGCGGCCCGGACGGACGGGACGTCGTACGACCGCACCTACCTCACGACCGGGCAGCTGAGGTCCGTACGGTCGGTGGACTTCACGGTCGGCCCGCACCCGTCGGAGTGGGGTACGTCACCCCAGGCGGGACCACCGGCACTGAAGTGACCTCAGGCGCCACTGGAGTCCCGCCCCTCCCACGGGGGCGGGACCGGGGCCGGATGTAATCTGCTGTTAACTGTGCGTAGCTTGATCGTACTTGACCGTAATCGCTTGTCGGCGCTTGACTGCTTGCTCACCCCTAGTCGACGCGAGGCAAGCCTTTGACTTCCGATCTGCTCGCTCCCCTCGACCTGGCGTTCTGGAACATCGAGTCCGACCGGAACCCGATGCACCTGGGCGCACTCGGCGTCTTCTCGGCGCACTCGCCGACCGCGGGAGCCCACGCCGCCGACCTCCTCGCCGCCCGTGCCGCCGCCGTCCCCGGGCTGCGGATGCGCATCCGGGACGTGTGGCGGCCGCTGTCCCTGTCCTTCGGGAGCGCCACCCGCGAGGAGGACCCCGACTTCGACCCCCTGCACCACGTCCGGCTGCACGCCCCGACCGCCGACTTCCAGGAGGTCGCGGGGCGGCTCATGGAACGCCCGCTGGAGCGCGGCCGGCCCCCGTGGGAGGCGCATGTACTGCCAGGCGAGGACGGTGTCTCCTTCGCCGTGCTGTTCAAGTTCCACCACGCCCTCGCCGACGGACTGCGCGCGCTGACCCTCGCCGCCGCCATCCTCGACCCGATGGACATGCCCGAGCGGCGGCCCCGCCCCGAGGAGCCCGCGCGTGGCCTGCTGCCCGATGTGCGCAAGCTGCCCGGGCTGGTCCGGGGTGCCCTGTCCGACGTCGGCCGGGCCCTCGACATCGGGGCGTCCGTCGCCCGCTCGACCCTCGACGTCCGCTCGTCGGCTGCGCTGGCCTCCGAGCCGTCGGGCACCCGCCGTACCGCCGGAGTCGTCGTAGACCTTGACGACGTGCACCGGATCCGCAAGACCGTCGGCGGCACCGTCAACGACGTGCTCATCGCCGTGGTCGCGGGCGCCCTGCGCCGCTGGCTCGACGAGCGCGGCGACGGCAGCGAGGGCGTCGCGCCCCGCGCCCTGATCCCCGTCTCCAAACGCCGCCCGCGCAGCGCCCAGCCGCAGGGCAACCGGCTCTCCGGGTACCTGATACGGCTGCCCGTCGACGACCCCGACCCGCTCGGGCGGCTCGACTCGGTGCGCGCGGACATGGACCGCAACAAGGACGCGGGCCCCAACCGGGGCGCGGGCGCCGTCGCCCTGCTCGCCGACCACGTGCCGGCGCTCGGCCACCGGCTCGGCGGACCGTTCGCCGCCCAGGCCGCCCGGCTCTGGTTCGACATCCTCGTCACCAGCGTTCCGCTGCCCAGCATCGGTCTGAAGCTCGGCGGCAACCCGGTCACCGCGGTCTTCCCGTACGCCCCGCTGGCCCGCGGCCAGTCCCTCGCGGTCGCCGTCTCCACCTTCCGCGGACACGTCCACTACGGCCTCGTCGCGGACGCGGCGGCGGTACCGGATCTCGATCTGTTCGCGCGTGCGCTCACCGAGGAGGTGGAGACACTCATCACCGCCTGCGGGTCGTGACGTGGGACGGGTTTGGTGCTGCGGCCCGGCGCTCCGTAAAATTCCCTGTTCGACGGCCGGTGCGCTCTGAGCGCCGCCGCGGACGACCCAAGGAAACGGCAGCGCGATGACGGTGACAGAGAACGGCTCCACGACCCCGGACGAGGTCGTGTACGGGCCCGGCATCGACCCCGAGCGGCTGGCCGTCTGCCTCAGCGTGCTCGACGAACTCGAGAAGATCGACGTCGACCACCCCGACGCGATCACCGTGCGCCGGGCCACCGCGGGCATCTACCGCAGCGTCAAGCAGCGCCGCCGTCAGGAGCGCCGGGCCGCGAAGACCGCGCACGACAAGGCCGTCACCGAGTCCACCGCGACCGGCTCCGCGCAGCGCATCGACGACGAGACCGAGGGTCTGCTCCCGTCGTCGGTGACCGAGGAGGGCCGGATCGCCGGGATCCTGCAGCGCCCGCGCTCCTGCTACACCTGCAAGACCCGGTACGTGGAAGTCGACTACTTCTACCACCAGCTCTGTCCCGACTGCGCCCGCCTGAACCGCGAGAAGCGCGACGTCCACGCCGACCTCACCGGCAAGCGCGCGCTGCTCACCGGCGGTCGCGCCAAGATCGGCATGTACATCGCGCTGCGGCTGCTGCGCGACGGCGCCCACACGACGATCACGACGCGCTTCCCGAAGGACGCCATCCGCCGCTTCAAGGCGATGGACGACTCCGCGGACTGGCTGCACCGCCTGGAGGTCGTCGGCATCGACCTCCGCGACCCGGCCCAGGCCGTCGCCCTCGCCGACCAGGTCGCCGAGGCGGGCCCGCTCGACATCCTGATCAACAACGCGACCCAGACGGTACGACGGCTGCCGTCCGCCTACGCCGCCCTCGTCGACGGCGAGAGCGCCCCGCTGCCCGCGGGTGAGCTGCCCGCCCACCACGTCATCGGGGCGTTCGGCTCCGGCGTGGTCGACGGCCTCGCCGCGCTGCCCGTCGGGATCAGCGGACTCGACGCCCAGCAGGTCGCCGATCTCGCCCTGGTCGCGGGCAACGCCAGCGTCGCCCGGCACCTGGACGGCACGGCCATCGACGCCGGCGGGCTGGTCCCCGACGTGGTCGACACCAACACCTGGGTGCAGACCATCGAGCAGATCTCCCCGGTGGAGCTGCTGGAGACCCAACTCTGCAACTACACCGCGCCGTTCATCCTGATCAGCAAGCTCCGCCCGGCCATGGCCGCCGCCGCCAGGGCCGCGACCAGCGGACGCGCGTACATCGTCAACGTCTCGGCGATGGAAGGCGTCTTCGGCCGCGGCTACAAGGGCGCGGGACACCCGAACACCAACGCCGCCAAGGCCGCGATGAACATGGTGACCCGCACCAGCGGCCAGGAGATGTTCCAGACCGACGGCATCCTCATGACCTCCGTCGACACCGGCTGGATCACCGACGAACGTCCCCACTACGACAAGCTCCGCCTCGCCGAGGAGGGCTTCCACGCCCCGCTCGACCTGGTCGACGGCGCGGCCCGGGTCTACGATCCGATTGTGTGCGGCGAACAGGGCGAGGACCTGTACGGCGTCTTCCTCAAGGACTACGCGCCCGGTAAGTGGTAACCCGCCACTCCGGGCACGAGGCCCGGTGACCGCCGGGTCCCGGCCCTGGTGAGCACCGCGCGAGGAGGTTCCCATGGCCAGTGCACATGGCATCGATCCGAGGGCCTTCGAAGACCCGCGCAACCACTACCCGACCGACGACCAGTTCTACGCGAGCGACCGCCCGGCCCACCCCGTCCTGCCGGAGGACCGCCCGCGCGGCGGCGGGTCCGCGGCCACGGTCAAACACCGTGGCACCTGGGCCACCATCGCTCTCGTCGCCGGGATCGTCCTGCTGATCCTTGTGGGGATCGCCCTGTTCCCGTGAGCGAGCAGGTCATGAGTGCGGCGGCCCCGCCGACCTCAGCCGGTCGTGGACGGCGTACCCGCCCGACGCGTACGCCGCCCGCACCCGTGTCCCGCCGTCCACCAGCAGATCCGCCCCGGTGATCCACTCGGCCTGGTCGGAGGCCAGCCACAGCACGGCCCGTGCGATGTCGGCCGGTTCCCCGATCCGGCCGAGCGGCAGCCCGGCGGCGACCTCCGCCTCGCCCGGCTCCCACACGAAGCGCGCCATCTCGGTGCGTACGAGTCCGGGGGAGACGGAGTTGACCCGCACTCCCGGCGCGAGTTCCCCCGCGAGCTGCTGGGTGAGGTGAAGGAGCGCCGCCTTGCTGGTGGAGTACGCCCCCACGTTCGGCCCGACATGCCCGGCACCCTCGGTGCACACATTGACCACCGCGCCGCCGTGCTCCCGCATCCACGCCCGCCACGCGCACTGCGTCAACCGCAGCGGCGCCTCGACGTTCACGGCGAACGCCGTCCGCCAGGCGTCCGGATCGGCTTCCATCAGCGGACCGTACGGCTGGTTCGTCGCCGCGTTGTTGACGACCACGTCGATCCGCCCGAAGGCGCGCAGCGCGAACTCGGCCAACTCCCTCGGGTGTTCGGGGTCGCCGACGTCCCCGGCCAGTCCGACCCCGCCCAACTCCGCCGCGGCGCGCGCCACTTCACCGGCGTCCCGAGCGCTCACGCACACCAGCGCCCCGGCCCCGGCGAACGCCTCGGCGACCGCGCGCCCGATCCCGCGCGTGCCGCCGGTGACCAGGACGGCCCGACCTCGCAGACCGTACGACGACGTCATCATCGCCGTACGATCTCATGACGGATCGTCAGTCGACAGCCCCCAGGCGGGAGTTGGGCAGCCGTGAGTTCCGGGCGGCGACGATGCCCAGTACCGTGCGCCAGTCCTCCAGGACCCCGGCGTCGAGGCCGACGACCTTGGCCGCGTCGTCGGCCTGGCGGAGGGTGATCGCGTCGTCGGCGAGCGGATCGTGCTCGAAGGCGGCGGCCTCGGCGCGGGACATCGGGCCGCCCTGGGCCCGGAGGGTCAGCGTGCTCTGCGCGGACAGGTCGTGGTCCGGTGCTGCGGTGGCCAGATAGCGCTTCGCGGGCACGTGCAGCCGGACCAGGTGGGCGACCCGCTCGCCGAGCAGTGCGCGGACGGCGTCCGCCGCGTGGTCGGCGTGTCCGGCGTCGTCTCCGGGTTGCAGGAGATGCCCGATGTCGTGGACCAGGCCGGCGACCTGGAGTTCCTTGTCGGCGGGGCGACTTCGGCGCAGCAGCGCGGCCGTCTGCAGTGCGTGGTCGTGCAGATCGACCGGATCACCGCTCCGGTCCGGGGTGTCCCAGGCACCCCGGCAGGCGTACAGCAGGTCCATCAGCTCCTCGACGCTGCGCAACTCCATGCGTCAGTCCTCCCGCGAGACAGCCTGTGCGGAACGCCAGGAGATCATGGCGAGCTTTCGGCGCAGCCAACGGGACCTGAACTGCTCGACGCCTTCGGTGACGCAGATCGTGCTGCTCGCCGGCGCGGGCGTCGGTGTTACCGGGAGTCGGGCCGTGTGCGGGCGGAGTCCGGTCCGGCCAGGCCGTGCAGGAGGGTGTCGACCATCCGCTCGATGCGGTCCTCCCCGACGGGTTGCCGGATGAGCAGCGCCCTGAAGTGCAGCGGCGCGACCAGCAGTTCGAGGGCGAGCTGGTGATCCGCGTCGGCCGGCAGCTCATGGCGGTCGACGGCGCGGTCGACGATGATCCGGGTGACGTCGTAGCGGGACTGCCAGAACAGGGCACGGCTCTCGGTCAGTTGGGGATCTTCCTCGGCCGTGGCCATCGCCTGGGCCAGTGCGATGCCCAGGGGAGTGTCCAGGTAGGCGGCGATGAGCCGGGCCAGCGCGACCATGTCGTCGCGGAGGTTCCCGGTGTCGGGGACCGGCAGGTGTTCCTGGCTGTAGGACAGCAGCGCGTCCAGGACCAGGTTCTGCGGGGCACCCCAGCGCCGCTGGATCGAGGTGGCGTGGACGCCCGACCGACGGGCGATCTCGCTCATCGTCAAGCCGCTCGTGCCGTTCTCGGCGAGCACTTCCAGGGTCGACCGCAGGACATCGGCACGGACCCGCGCGGACCGGCCGCCCGGACGGCGGGACGCCTCTGCCTGGTCGCTCGTCTCGTTCTTGCTCACGACATCACGTTAACGCACAAATCTTGCGTTTGTGTTCGAGGGGGCGTAGCGTCCGCTAACGCAGAATGTGTGCGTTAGTGCTCGGGTCGTGGAAAGAACGGAAGGAGCCGTCATGCCCTACCAATGGCCGCTGGACGCGTCGGAGCTGTTCGGCGAGCGGTATCCGCAGATGGTCAACACCGGGCTGCCGGTGGCCGACGTCGACGCGGTGCGGGCCGCGGTCACCGAGATGTGGGCGGACGCTCCGGGCGGTTGGGTCCACGAGTGGTCGAAGCTGGCCGCGGCCTACGCCGACGCGGGAGCCCATGAGCAGGCGGCGCTGGCCTACGGATGGGCGAAGTTCCCCGCCCTGGCCGACGAGAGCAAGAGGGCCGCGCTCGCCAGGCAGCTGGAGCAGTACCGGCTCGCGGCTCCCGGTTTCGGGGTGCGGTTCGAGCGGTACGCGCTGGAACTGCCGTATCAGGGGGACACGACCGGCGTCCCGGTCCACGTGCTCGCGCCCTTCGACCTCCCTGCCGATCGGCCGGTGGTGCTCGCCAGCGGAGGTGTGGACAGCTGGAAGATGGATGTGCACGGGCTGATGGTGCTTCTCGCTCTCCAACTGCGCGCCCGGGTGCTGGTGTTCGACATCGCGGGAACCGGCGAGTCGACGGTGCCGATGAGCGGCGCCGGCGGCGCGGAGATGGTCACCGGGCTGATCGGGCACGCCCGGTCGCTGGGCAACGGCGTGGTCGCGCACCTGGGCATCTCGATGGGCGGATACTTCTCGGCCCGGTCGGGACTCGGAGGTGAGGTCGACGCCGCCGTGGTGCTGGGCGGGCCGGTCGAGGCGGCGTTCACCGACGCGCGCAAGGACGCCTTCGGCATGGACGGGATCCTCGGCAACGCGATGGGCTTCGACGCGCCGCCCACCCCCGGGCAACTGGTCGCGGCCAGGGCCGAGTTCACCCTTCGCCCACTCCTCGACCAGGACCGCAACAGCCCCATGCTGGTGGTCAACGGCGCCGACGACGTCCATGTGCCGCAGCACGACACCCTGGTGTTCCAGGGCCGCCGCGACACCGTCGTGAACCTCGTCCCCGACACCGGACACTGCGCGGTGAGCAAACTGCCCGAGGTGTTCCCGACGATCATCGGCTGGCTGGACAGCGCGCTGGCCGCCACGACGGAGACGGACCGGTAAGCGGCCGGTCAGTGCTTCTGAGTGGCCCGGTGCACGAACGCGGGCGGGAGGTTCGGCCACACCACGGTCGAGCGTTCCAACTGGCCGAAGCGGCAGGCCAGTTCGGCGGTGAAATGGCGGGCGGGCGGGGTCCAGGCCGCGTGCAGATAGGCGAAGGTGGTGAACCGGCCGCCGGGCGTGAGGACTTCGGCGACGGCGTCCAGGATGCGCCCGCGCTGCTCCCTCGGCATGACCGTCCACGGCAGCCCGGAGACGACCGCGTCGGCCGGTTCGCCTGCCACGGCAGCCAGTTCGGCCGCCGAGCCCCGTACGACGGTCAGGCGTGTGTCGCGCCGGGTGGCCGACAGCCGCGCCGCGAGCACCGGGTTGAGCTCGATCGCGACGAGCCGTGCGGCGGGCGCCAGCCGGGCGAGGATCGCGTCGGTGAACACCCCGGTCCCCGGGCCGAGTTCGACCACGAGCCGGGCCTCCTCCAGTCCGATGCCCTCGGTCATCGCGGACGCGAGCCGTCGTGAACTGGCCGCCACGGCACCGGTCATGAGTGGTCGCCTGAGGAATTCGGTGGTGATCGACATGGCGGCCATGGTGGAAGCGACCCGGGTCGCCGTACGTCGTGTCCCCGGCCGGTGCGTGTACGACCGTGGGAGGACCCCAAGACGCCCGCCGGGACGATGTGGGGGAGCGGTCCCGGCCGTAGCGTGAAGTGGTGCTTCGGCTGATCGAGACCCTGTCCCGCCTGCAGCGGGGCCATCCATGGCTGACCGACGCCCTGCTGGTCGTGCTGGTGGCGGTGCCGCCGGTGATCCGACCGGAGCCGGGCTGGCGGCCGGTCTGGGTGCAGGCGGTCGTGTATGTCGCCCTGGTACTGCCCCTGTTGTGGCGTCGCCGCCGGCCGGTGCTGGTCGCGGCCCTGGTGACCGCGGTGTTCTGGGCGCAGTACCTCGGACACGTGTGGGGGCAGGAACCGGGACGCGGCGCCGTCGCCCTGGCCGCGGCCCTGGCCACTCTCACGGTGCGCGGCCTGCGCCGCGCCGCCGCGGTCACGGTGCTCTGCGCCGCCGGCTGCGTGCTGCTGTGGATTCCCGCGTGGCAACGGGACTACGACGGCGGCCCGGGCGCCCGGGGAGCCTGGCTCACCCCGCTCGCGGTGGGGCTCCTGCTCGCCGGGGCCTGGGTGTTCGGCGAGTACGTCCGCGCCCGGCGCGCCTATGTCGCCGAGTTCGAACGGCGGGCCGCGCTCGCCGAGTCGGAACGCCTCGCCCTGGCCCGCGTCGCCGTCGCCGAGGAGCGGGCCCGCATCGCCCGCGAGATCCACGACGTCCTCGCGCACAGCGTGAGCGTGATGGTGCTGAACGCCGAGGGCGGCAGGCTGATGCGGCAGATCGACCCCGCCGTCGTCGATCGCACCCTCGGCGTCATCAGCGCGACCGGCCGCGAGGCCCTCGGCGAACTGCGCCGCCTGCTGGAGGTGTTGCGCACCCCTGACACGGGCGCCGACTCCGGTTCCGCTCCCGATGGGGCCGCTCCCGATGGGGCCGGCGAACACCTCTCGGCCGATCTGCGGCGACTGATCGGACGCCTCAACACCAGCGGCAGGCAAGCCCAGTTGGACCTGCGCGGAGAACAGGACGGCCTTCCCCCGGATCTCACCGCGCAGACGTACCGCATCGTGCAGGAGGCGCTCACCAACGTCGTCAAGCACGCCCCGCCGGACGCCACGGTCCACGTACGGGTCGACACCGGGAGCGAGGGGCCCGGGCGGCTGGTCCGCGTCCGGGTGGAGAACTCGCCCGGAGCGTCGGACAGACGTGCGGTCCCGCCGCCCCCGTCCGGCCGTGGACTCACCGGCATGCGCGAGCGCACCGCCCTGTACGGCGGGCGCCTCGACGCCGGCCCCACACCCGACGGCGGCTACCGCGTCGTAGCGACCCTGCGTCCTGCCGAGCCGGAACCCACCGCGGCGACCGCATGACCGGCCTCGACCCGACCCCGGAACGTACCGCGGCATCGACGTCACCGTCCCGGGTGCTGATCTGCGACGACCAGGAACTGATCCGGATGGGGCTGCGCATGGTCGTCGACAGCCAGCCCGATCTCACCGTGGTGGGCGAGGCCGCCGACGGCGACGCGGCGATCGCGGGGGTGGCCGCAATGGAGCCGGATCTCGTCCTGATGGACGTCCGCATGCCCGGTCTGGACGGGCTCGCCGCGACCGAGATCATCTGCGCGCAGCCCCATGGGCCCCGCATCCTCCTCGTCACCACCTTCGATCTCGACGAGTACGCCTACGCGGCGCTGCGGGCCGGAGCGAACGGCTTCCTCGTCAAGGACGCCCCCGCCGAGGAGATCCTGGTGACCGTCCGCGCGGTGCTGAGGGGCGAGACCATGGTGGCGCCCTCGCTGACCCGGCGCCTGGTCGAACGCTTCGTCCTGCACGCCCCCGCGACCGCGCCCGCCCAGCGCGGCCGCCTGGCGGCTCTCACCGAGCGGGAACGGGAAGTCCTCGCCCTGGTCGCCCGGGGACTGGCCAACGGCGAGATCGCGGACCGCCTCTTCGTCGGGGAGACGACCGTCAAGACCCACCTCGGCCGGATCCTGACCAAGCTCGGCCTCCGGGACCGTATCCACGCGGTGATCTTCGCCTACGAGAGCGGGCTGGTACGGGTCGGGGACTGAGCGGCGACGCCCCGGAAATCCGGATGCAGCCCCCGGCAGCGATGGCTACAGTGAGTGACATGACGTTCACGTTCCGCGTGCGATTCGGGAGGGCGGTGGCAGCCGCTCTCTTGGCCATGGCCGCTCTCCCGACGACCGCGGTCGCTGTCCCGCAGACCCCGACCACACCCACCGACCCGTCTCTGGACCACCGGCCCCTTGCCTGGAAGACCTGTGCCCGCGGTCCCGACGACGACACCGGCAAGGCTCTCGACACGGCCGGCGCCCAATGCGCCGACCTGACGGTCCCTCTGGACCACGCGACCCCGGGCGGCCGGACGATCGGCATCGCGGTGGCCCGCCTCCGGGCCGCCGACCCCGCGCACCGCATCGGCACGCTCCTCTACAACATGGGCGGACCCGGGGATCCCGCGATCGAGTCCCTGTTGTCCGTCGGTGCGGCGATGGGGGAGACGGCCCGTCGCTACGACATCGTCGGCGTGGACCCACGTTTCACCGGCCGCAACACACCACTCAACTGCGGCTGGCGGACCGAGACCTACTTCCGCTCGGCGGGATCGGACCGGGCGGGCTTCGAGCGCATGAGGGACTTCGAGCGCGGCCTCGCCGAACAGTGCCGCGACCGCGCCGGAGCCCTTCTGCCCTACGCCTCCACGCGCAACGCGGCCCGTGACATGGACGCCGTCCGCGCCGCCCTCGGCGAGCGCCGGATCTCCTACTACGGCGTTTCGTACGGCACTTATCTCGGTGAGGTCTACACGGCGATGTTCCCCGGCCGCACCGACCGCGTCGTCCTCGACGGCGTGCACGATCCGAGCCGCCTCGCCCCCTGGGCCGAGTACGGCACCGAGCAGGTCAACGAGGACGCCCTGCGCCACTGGGCGGGCTGGGCGGCGGCCCACGACCGTACCTACGGGCTGGGCGCCACCGCCGACGCCGTGCTCGCCACCCTCGACGGCATCCAGTCAGCGGCCGTCCGGCGGCCGTTGGCCATCGGACCGTACCGGGTGGACCGGCACGTGGCGCCGCTGTTCGACTACGCGGTCCTCGGTGACGACACGGAGGAGGGGGACGCGCTCATCGCGGGTGTCTTCCGCACGCTCAAGCAGGCCGCCGACACCGGGCACGCCGAGCCGGACGCGTTCCTCACCGCCTTCCTGGCGGCGACGCTGACCGGTGACGGTTCCGCGTACGGCAGCACGCAGACCGCGTACCTGTGTGCCGACACACCGGGACCGCGGGACACCGAGGTCCACTGGCGCGCGATCGAACGGACCCGGGCCCGGCACCCGCTGTTCGGCCCGCTCCTCAACAACGTGACCCCGTGCTCGTTCTGGCCACGGCCCGAGGAGCGGCCGGTCACCACCGTCCACAACAACATCCCGGCGCTGATGGTCAACGCCACCGGCGATCCCCGGGTGCCGTACTCGGAGGCCCGGCAGATGCACGCAAGGTGGCCCGCTTCACGGCTCGTCACCGTCACTGGTTCCTACCGGCACGGGGTGTACGGCACCGACTACGGCGACACCTGCGTCAACGACACCGTCAACGCCTACCTCGCCACCGGCCGGCTCCCCGCGGCCGACCTGACGTGTTCCCCGTAGCGCGTGTCTATTATTTACCCCATGTTTTCAGCCCCATCGAGCGGCAGCCCGCTCATTTGGTTAACCTGAGGCAGACGGACAGCAACAAGGGGTCCCACCCACACCCATGGTCCGTCCCGGGGCAGGCCGTTCACAACGGCCCGCTCTCACACGAGTTACCGGCGCCACCGCGTCCGAACTGCCTTCAACCCACACCCGAGCGGGCCTCAGGTACCGGACCGAAGAACGGCCGGTATGCCCCGAGGGTGACCCGACACATAAGGAGTGCGCGGTGACACCAGAGAAGACGAATCGCGAGCAACGCCCCAAGGAATCCACGGAGCGTGCGGGCCACCGGTCCGACGAGCTCGGCAGCCTGGCCGTGTGGGCACGGTCCGCCCCCATCCGGCTCGCCGGCTACGAGGACGACCTCGCCGAGCCCCACATCCTGCCCAGCGTGGACTGACCCCCCAAGGGACCCCACGGGACCCATCGCGATCGCCGACGGCATGGGCGTGCGAAAATCGCGCCCATGCTGATCAGAGAAGCCGCGGCCGACGACTGGCCGCGGATCTGGCCTTTCTGGCACCGGATCGTCGCTGCCGGCGACACCTACACCTGGGCCCGGGACACCTCCGAAGAGGCGGCCCGGGCCCTGTGGACGTCCCCGCCCAAGCGCGTGTACGTCGCCGAGGACGAGAGCGGGACGATCGTCGGCTCCGCCTTCGTCACCCCCAACTACGGCGGCCCCGCCGACCGCATCGCCAACGCCGGCTTCATGGTCGACCCCGACCACGGCGGCCGGGGCATCGGCCGCGCCCTCGCCGAACACATCCTCACCGCCGCCCGCGACCAGGGCTTCCGGGGCATGGTCTTCAACGCGGTCGTCGAGACCAACCCCGCCGTCAAACTCTGGCGCTCCCTCGGCTTCACGATCCTGGGCACGGTCCCGGACGCCTTCGACCATCCCCGGGACGGCCGCGTGGGCCTGCACATCATGTACCGCGCCCTGTAGGCCTCCAGCCGGAACCTTCAGTCGAGTGGCGCCGTCCGCACCCACGGGCGCAGTTTCTCCAACTGCTCCGCCAGCTCCAAGAGCGCCGCCTCCGACCCCGGCCGCCCCACCAGCTGTACGGCACAGGGCGCGCCCGAGGGCAGCGTGCCGAACGGGACCGACATCGCGGGCCAGCCGGTGAGGTTCCACGGGGGAGTCATCGGCGAGTAGTTGGTGTTGGCCAGCACATTCCGCAGCCAGCCCCGCTCGTGCCACGGCCCTGCCTTGGGGGAGCGGCGGGCCAGCGCGGCCGTCAGCAGGATGTCGTGCTCGGCGAAGAACGGTGTGAGCCGTTCCCGCAGCTGTTCCCGGCTCCTCCCGGTACGGACGCTGTTGACGAACCGGCGCCCGATCGCCGCGTGCACCCGGGTCCGCCGCGCAAGCCTGCGCGGGTCCAGTCCCGCCGCGTCCACCGCGGTGCCCGCCGTCCAGTGCGCGAGCGAGGTGGTGCTCAGCGACAGCGGATACGGCGGATCGGCGCGGTGCAGCGCATGGCCCGCCTTGGCCAGCAGCCCGGCGGCCTCCCGGACGGCGGTCGTATACGGCTTGCTGACGGCGACCCCGGCGAGGGGGCTGCGCACGGAGACGGCGATCTTCCGGGCGGTGGGCTCATCAGGGCGTACGACCTGGATGTCCGCGATGACCGAAAACATCAGCCGGGCGTCCTCGACGGTCGTCGCCAGGGGTCCGTTTTCGGACATTCCGAACCAGTCACCGTCGCCGATACCGGCGGGCACGACCCCGAACCCCGGCTTGATGGTGACCAGACCGCAGTTCGCCGCCGGGATGCGCAGCGAGCCCATGCCGTCGTTGCCGAGCGCGATCGGCACCATGCCCGCCGCGACCGCAGCCGCGCTGCCGCCCGAGGAACCCCCTGCGGTACGGGTGGTGTCCCACGGGTTGCGTGCGGTGCCGTAGACGCCCTCGGTGGTGCCGAAGACACACAGCTCGGGCACGTTCGTCAGCCCCACGACCACCGCGCCCGCCGCCCGCAGCCGCGCCACGGTGACATGGTCGTGGTCCGCGGGCGTGTCCGGGGTCGCGGCCGAGCCGACCCGGGTGGACTCGCCGGTCACGGCGAGGTTGTCCTTCACGGCCAACGGCACGCCCGCGAGCGGCAGTTCGGCCAGATCGGCCCGCGCACCCACCGCATCGGCCTCCGCGAGCGCGGCCTCGGCCCGTACGACCCGGAACGCGCCGATCCGCCCGTCGAGCCGCTCGATCCGGGCGAGATGCTCGGCCACCACCTCACGAGGCGTGGCCCAATTCTCGCGTACGGCGGCGGAGATCTCGGTGGCGGTACGGCCGATCCAGCTGGTCACGGGCGCGCTCCTTCAATCTACTGGCGAGTACGTAGAGAGAACTGTGCCTCGGCAGGGGCGTTGCGTCGAGAGGTGGCGGGCCTTGGACATTCGCTCCCGTCTTCTTGGACTTTTCATGAGCCGAAGCCGGGCGGGCGCCGACTGACCTGCTGGTCATCCGATCAATGGCTCAACTTGGCCACTCCCAGCACCCGTTGACAGTCCCCGACCACAGTCCAATCATCAGTCGTCCGATCAATCGCGACCGGTGGAGTGTCATGGCTGAGCGAGGGAAGAGACGTTTCCGGCTGGTCGGCTTCGCGGCGGTGATCGCGCTGCTGGCGGTGCCCGCAGCACCGGCGGTCGCGGCCCAGCAGGAGCGGGCGGCACCTCCGGTGACCGTGCCCGCGCTGTCCAACTGGACATCCGAACCCGGGAGTTACGACTTCGGGGCCGGGACCCGGCTGGTGGCAGGCAGCGCGAGTGAGCGCAGGGTCGCCGACACCCTCGCCGGCGACCTGAAGGCGGCGGGCCACGGAACCGTGCCCGTCGTACGGGGCGGAGCCGCCCGGCCCGGCGACATCGTGATCGAAGTCCGGCCGACGCACGGCTCGTTGGGCACGGAGGGCTATGAACTTCAGGCGGGCAAACGGCTGTCGGTCACCGGAGCCACCGAGACCGGGGCCTTCTACGGCACCCGCACCCTCCTCCAACTCCTCGCCCAGGGGGACCACATACCGGCGGGGCACACGGTCGACGTACCGCGCTACAAGGAGCGCGGGGTCGGCGTCTGTGCCTGCTACATCCACATCTCCCTGCCCTGGCTGGAGAACCTGGTGCGCGAGATGGCGTACCACAAGCTCAACCAACTGCTCCTGGAAATCAAGGTGAAGAGCGACGCGCACCCCGAGGCCGACACCTGGGGCTACTACACCAAGGACGAGCTGCGCGGCCTCGTCGCCCTCGGCGACAAGTACCACGTCGAGATCATCCCGGAGATCAACTCCCCGGGCCACATGGACCCGTGGATAGCGGACCGCCCCGACCTCCAGCTCACCGACAGCGACGGAAACAAGCAGCCCGCCCGCCTCGACGTCACCCAGCAGGCGGCCTTCGACTACTACACGAGCCTGATGGACGAGTACGCGCAGGTCTTCACCGCGCCGTCCTGGCACATGGGCGCCGACGAGTACATGCTCGGCTCCGACTACTCCAAGTACCCGCAGATGCTGCGCTACGCCCAGGAGAAGTACGGCGCGAACGCCACCCCGCAGGACGCCTACATCGACTTCATCAACCGCGTCCAGGCCTACGCCGCGAGCAAGGGCAAGCAGTTGCGCATCTGGAACGACGGCCTCACCGGTGCCAACACCGTGCCGGTGGCGCCGGGCACGACGGTCGAGCACTGGCTGAACGTCCAGACGAAACCGAGCCAACTCATCGCCCAGGGCTACCCGTTGATGAACGCGGCCTACTCCCTCTACCTGGTGCGCGGCGGCTTCCACAGCGACACCGAGTCGCTGTACGACCAGAGCTGGGACCCGCGCAGCTTCGAGGGCGAGAAGCTGACCTCCAGCACCGGCATCACCGGGGCGAAGATCAGCCTCTGGCCCGACAACGGGCGCGGCGAGACCGAGAACGAGGTCGCCGCCGACACCGAGCCCGCGCTGCGCCATCTCGCCCAGGCGACCTGGGGCGACCCGCACCCCGACGCCACCTACGCCCAATTCACCGCACGGGGCACGGCAGTCGGTCACGCGCCCGGATGGCGGGACCTGACCCGGGTACCGGTCGCGGACGGGACGTACACCTTCCGGACGGCGGGTGCCTCCTTCGACGCCACCGTGCAGCGCACACCGGACGGCTACGCGACGTTGCGGACCGCCGACGGCTGCCTGGAGATACAGGGCGGCAAGCTCACCCTCAACGTCCCGCTTCAGCCAGGGGTCTCGGCCACCCCGCAGCCCTGCGACACCGCGAACACCATGCAGCGCTGGGAGTTGGCGCCCACGGCGGGCGGCTACCGCCTCGTGAACGCCATCACGCAGATGGCGCTGAGCGTCACCGACGACGGCCGCCTCGTCCAGTACCCGCCGGACCAACACCGGCCCGCAGTCTGGCACTTGACCGCCCACTGACCAGAGGAGTCCCACCCCATGGCCCTCTCCAGACGTCTCTTCGTCCTCTCGGCCACCGCACTCGCGGCGACCGGCACCGCCACGACCCCCGCCCTCGCGACGCCCCCGCCACCGTCCGACTCCCGCTACCGCATCCCCGTCAGCCCGGACGACACCGAGGCCGACCTGGTCCGCAAGGCCTCCCAAGTCCGGCCCACCGCACGGCAGGTGGCCTGGCAGCAGCTGGAGCGGACGGCGTTCCTGCACTTCGGCGTGAACACCTTCACCGGCCTGGAGTGGGGGACCGGCGACGAGGACCCGAACGTGTTCCAGCCGACCGGCCTCGACACCGACCAGTGGGCCCGCGCCCTGCGCGACGGCGGTTTCAAGCTCGCCATCCTCACCGTCAAGCACCACGACGGCTTCGTCCTGTACCCCTCCCGTTACACCAACCACACGGTGGCCTACAGCAGTTGGCGTGCCGGGCAGGGTGACGTACTGCGCTCCTTCGCCGACTCCATGCGACGGTACGGCCTCAAGGCCGGCGTCTATCTCTCGCCCGCCGACGAGAACCAGTACCTCCACGGCGTCTACGCCAACGGCAGCGCACGTGCCACACGCACCATCCCCACACTCGTCGACGGCGACGACCGCGCACCGGACGCCTTCTACACGCTGGACGCGACCGACTACGGCGCCCATATGCTCAACACCCTCTACGAAGTGCTGACCGAGTACGGCCCGATCGACGAGGTCTGGTTCGACGGCGCCCAGGGCCGCATTCCGCCGGGCCAGGTCGAGGACTACGACTGGGACAGCTGGTACACCCTGGTCAGATCACTCGCCCCGGACGCGGCGATCGCGGTGACCGGCCCTGACGTGCGCTGGGTCGGCAACGAGGGCGGCACCGCACGGGAGGACGAGTGGAGCGTCCTCCCCGTCAAGGAGGAGCAGTACGGCCGCACGGACTGGGCGCTGTCCTACGACACCCCCGACGAGGGCAGTCGCAGCGCGTTGGTGGCGGCGCAGCCGAACACCGACTACCTCCAGTGGTGGCCGGCCGAGTGCGATGTGTCGATCCACGACGGCTGGTTCTACCATCCGGGCCAACTCCCCAAGAGCGTCGACCAGTTGATCGACATCTACTTCGGCTCCGTGGGCCGCAACGCGGTTCTGCTGCTCAACGTGCCGCCGGACACCGACGGCTTGCTGGCGGACCCGGACGTGGCGCGGCTGCGTGAGTTCCGTGAGCGCGTGGACCGGGAACTGCCCGAGGATCTGGCACGCGGAGCCCGGACGGTCGTCTCACCGGGTCGGGTCACCGTCGATCTCGGCTTCCAACAGGCGGTCGACCGCGTCCGGTTGGCGGAGGACGTCGGGCGCTACGGCCAGCAGGTCGAGGCCTTCGTCGTCGAGGCGTACGTCGACGGGGACTGGGTGGTGGTGACCCGGGCCGGGACGATCGGGGCCAGTCGCATCCTGCTGCTGCCCGCACCCGTACGCGCCCGGCGCTGGCGGGTCCGCGTGACGGCGGCCCGGGACACCGTACGGATCGCGGAGTTCGGGCTGTACCGCTCGCGGGCCTGAGGACCGGGCTCACATGTCCTTGAGGAGCTTCTCCAGGAAGACCACCGACTCGGGGCCGGGCAGCGCCACCAGGCTCAGTCGGTCCATGACCGCGAGATAGCGGTCGACCTCCTCCGCCTTGTCCAAGTACAGGGCGCTGGTGAGCTGTTCGAGATAGACGATGTCCGGCAGGTCCGGGACCGGGAAGCGCAACACGGTGATCGGACCGCCGGCCGCCGCATGGCCGCCCACCTCGAAGGGCAGCACCTGCAGCGTGATGTTCGGCAGGGCGGCCGTCTCGGCGAGGTGCCGGAGCTGGTCGCGCATCACCTCGGCCCCGCCGAGCGGCCTGCGCAGCGCCGCCTCGTCCACCACGACCCACAGCCTCGGTGCTCCGGGCCTGGTCAGCAACTCCTGGCGGGTCATGCGGAGTTCGACGCGGCGCTGGATCGAGTCCGGGCTGTCGGTGGGGCGGCCGAGCCGGATGACGGCCTCGGCGTACCCGGCGGTCTGCAACAGGCCCGGGATGAACTGGACTTCATAGGTGCGGATGAGGGAGGTGGCCTCCTCCAGCCCCAGGTGCTGCTCGAACCAGGCGGGGAAGGAGTCGCCGTAGGCGCGCCACCAGCCGGGTTCGTTGGCGCGGCGGGCCGAGTCCAGGAACTCCTGGCGGGCGTCCGGCTCGTGGAGGCCGTACAGCGTCAACAGGTCGGCCACGTCCCGCTCTTTGAAGCCGACGCGGCCCAGTTCCATCCGGCAGAGCTTGGCGTCCGAGGCGCGTATGGCCGAAGCGGCCGTGTCCCGGGTGATGTTGAGGGACTCGCGCAGCCTACGGAGCCGGGTGCCCAGCATGATGCGTTGAACGGTCGGACCACCGCGCTGAAGGCTCAGCACGTCCGTACCCAGGGGGGCGTGTTCCGGTTGAGCTGCAGTCATGTTCATCCCCTCGGCGGTCGCGCCGATACTGTCCGCAAGTTCTCGGGACTCAAAACAGGATCGTAGCACCGAGGTTCCGGATAACTGCGGGGAGTGAAGGAGCCGGAAGGTGCCGGCCTGTGTCCGGCGCCTTCCGGCCATCCGCGGGTCTGCCTGACTTCAGCGGCCGGGGAGTAGGCCGTCGAAGTCGCCGTCCTTCACACCGCGGACGAACGCGGAGATCTCGGCGCTGGTGTAGACGAGCGCCGGACCTTCGGGATGGCGCGAGTTGCGCACGGCGATGTGGCCGTCGGAGAGCGCGGCCAACTCGACGCAGTTGCCCTCGGGGTTGCTGTGGTGGCTCTTGCGCCACTCCGCGCCGCTCAGCAGGGTCGCCGACATGCCGTTCGCGTGCTCGATCTGAGGCCTCATCGCTCCCCCGGAAGATCGGATGCAATTGCAGCTTCAATTGCACCCATTGGTGATGTGGAGGACGATAGCCCTCGGGGGCACCGCTCGCAAGATCATCTGCAATTGCAGCGGTAATTGCCGATGCACTTGCGTTCGCAGGGTCAGTCGGAGGACCATGTTCCGGACAGGTGTAACGCGCGCAGTTGTTCTCTTGGGGTCTCAGGGGTCGCGATGTCCGCAGAGCAAGTCGTACGGCCGGTCGACTCCCTGCGGATCGAGGGCACTTGGGAGTGGCTGTGCCGGGCCGTCGACGAGGTGGGGCGACCCGCACCGGGGCAGACCATCACCCTGGTCCCCGCCGTGGGGGACGGAGGCAACCCCGCTCTCTGTTCGGTCTTGGTCGTGCCCCCGATGCCTCAATCGGCGCATGTGGCACGGGACTTCACCCGCGCCGCGCTGGCCGACCGGGCCGGGGACGAACTCGTCGACGACGTGGCGGTCACCGTGTCGGAACTGGTGAGCAACGCACTGCGCTACGGCCGGGCGCCCAACTCCCCGGTGGTGCAGCAGCCTTCGCTCTGGCTCGCGGTGTGGGACCGGCTGCCGTACGCCGTGTGCGCGGTCACCGACGACAGCGATCGGATACCCGTGGAGGGGCACCCCGACGAGTTCGCGGAGTCCGGGCGCGGTCTCCAAGTGGTCTCCGCGCTCAGCGACTCATGGGGCTGGAACCTGCGGGCGGGCGGCGGCAAGACGGTCTGGGCACTGTTCCGGATCTGACTCGACGGACAAACAGAGGAGCGGGGTACCGGACCAACGCCGGTACCCCGCTTCTGTGTTGCCGCTCAGACCTTGCGGCCGATCCCGCAGATCGTGTCCACGACCTCGGACTGATCACGGCCCACGTCGACCGGCTCCGGGCGCCACTGCGAGATGGGGACGATGCCGGGTTCGACGGCTTCGAGACCGTCGAAGAAGGCCGTCACCCGCGCGGGGCTGCGCAGGTAGTAGGAGCTGGCGGAGTTGGCGTTGTACACCGAGATCGCCTGGTTGAGCGCCGGGTTGGTGTCGGTGCCGTCGGTCAGCGCGAGATAGCTGCCCGGGGGCAGCGCGTCGAGGAAGCGGGCCACGACCGCCTCGGGCTCGTCCGAGTCCGGGATCTGGCCCAGGATGCCCAGCATCGTCAGCGCGATCGGCTTGCTGAAGTCCAGTGTCCGGGCCGCGGCTTCGAGAATCGTCTCGGGATCGCGGACATCGGCCTCGACATAGGCGCAGGCGCCTTCGGGCGTGCTGGTGAGCAACGCCTGCGCGTGCACCAGCACCAGCGGGTCGTTGTCGACGTACACGATCCGGCTCTCGGGCGCGATGCGCTGCGCGACCTCGTGCGTGTTGTCCACGGTCGGCAGACCGGTGCCGATGTCGAGGAACTGGCGGATGCCCGCCTCCGCGGCGAGATAGTGCACGGCCCGCACCAGGAAGCCTCGTTGGAGGCGAGCCAGCAGGGCGATGTCCGGGAACATCTTGACGATCATTTCGCCGGCCTCGCGGTCGGCGGCGTAGTTGTCCTTGCCGCCGAGGAGGAAGTTCCACACACGGGCGGAGTGCGGCCGGTCGAGCTGGAGCCGGTCGGCCAGCGGGTCTTCGGAAGTCATGGGCAAAGCCTCACACGAAGTACCCGGCGGTGTCCGGCGATTCGGGCTCGAACCGGGAGACACAGCACTTTCACACCCGGGCCGGACCTGTGCTGTCCCGCTCGATCAGCCGCGGCACCGGCACCCGTACCGTGCGCGCCGGTCCGCCGTCCAGCAGCGCGGTCAACTCCTGGGCCGCCGTACGGCCGAACTCCACACTGTCCCGGGACAGCGCCGACAGCCACGGCCGGACCATCCGGCACAGCGCGGAGTCCTCCCAGGCGACCACCGACACGTCCGCCGGTACGGAGAAGCCGAGTTCGGTCGCGGCGGCCACCCCGGCGACGGCCATCACGTCGTTGTCGTAGATCAACGCCGTTGGGGGAGGGGCGACTTCGAGGACCCGGCGGGTGACGGCGGCGCCCGCCGCGTCCGAGTAGTCGGTCGTCACCGAGTGCACCTCGGTCAGCCCGCGCCGCGCGGCCTCGGCGCGCAGGGCGCGGATCCGGCGCTCGGTGTGCGCGAGACCCGGCAGACCGGCGATGTGCGCGATACGACGATGGCCGCGCACATACAACTCGTCGACCACGGAGGCCATCGCGCCCGCGTCGTCCGCCCACACCGTCGACAGACCGGGATGCCGTTCGTCCGGCGCACCGCCTATGACGACGGCGGGCAGGCCCAGTTCGTCGAGGAGGTCGGGCCGCGGGTCGGCGGTGCGCGGGTCGGCCACCAGGACGCCGTCCACCCGGTGTTCGGCCCACCAGCGCCGGTACACCGCGCACTCGTCGTCGACGTCCTCGGCCATCTGGAAGAGCAGCCCGAGATGACGCTCGGCCAGTATCTCCTGGATGCCCGAGACGAGTTGGAGGAAGAAGGAGTCGACGCCGAGGGTGTCCGCGGGCCGGGCCAGCACGAAACCGACCGTCGCCGCGCCCTCCCCGGACAGCGCCCGCGCTGCCGTGCTGGGCCGCCAGCCGAGCTGTTCAGCGACCCGGCGCACCCGGTCGCGGGTGATCTCGGAGACGCCGGGCCGGCCGTTGAGCGCGAAGGAGACCGCGCTCTCGGACACACCGGCGCGCTGCGCGATGTCCTTCATCGTCGGCCGACGCGCGGGTGACCGCTTGCCTGACAAGCCCGCTCTCCATTCCATCCGTGCCGCGCACTAATGCGCTTGAGCCAGCACACCCTAAAGCGCATTAGTGATCCACCGCAAGAATGCGAACACACCTCGCTGAACTGGGATGTTGGCCGGATCTGGCCAACTAATGAATTTAGCTGAGCGGAATCCATTGACGGGCCCCGCGAACAGCGTGCAAGGTCTGCCCCGGCACGATTGGCCAACCCCCACTGCAAAGGAGCGATCCGCCGTGCGTATCTCCCGCAGAGCCTTCGCCGCCGCTGCCGCCGCCGTAGTCCTCATGCCGCTGAGCGCCTGCGGTTCCGGAGGAGACGGCGGCGGATCGACCGACGCCTCGGGCAAGGTCGAGGGCGACATCACCTTCCAGACCTGGAACCTCCGCGCCAACTTCAAGTCCTACTTCGAGGGCGTGATATCCGGCTTCGAGAAGCAGTACCCCGGCACCCATGTGAAGTGGATCGACCAGCCCGCCGAGGGCTACGCCGACAAGATCAGCGCCGACGCCGCCGGCGGCACCCTGCCCGACGTCGTCAACGTCTCCCCGGACCTGGTCGCCCCGCTCGCCAAGGCGGGCCTCGCGATGGACCTCGACAAGGCGGCCGCGAAGTACAAGAGCGAGTACCTGCCCGGTGCTTGGGCCAGCCACCAGATACCGGGCATGACCGGCACCTACGCCTTCCCCTGGTACCTCAACACCGGACCGCTCTTCTACAACAAGTCCCTCTTCAAGCAGGCCGGACTCGACGCCGACCAGCCGCCGAAGACGTACGACGAACTCTTCGCCCAGGCACTCCAGTTGGCGAAGAAGACGAACGGCAAGGTCGCCACCCTCGCCAACGTCCCCACCGTCGAGGACTTCGGCCGCTACGGCGTCGAGCTCATGAACAAGGCCGGCACCGCCTTCGCCTTCAACGACGCGAAGGGCATCGAACTCCTCACCAAGTACAAGGAGTTGTACGACGCGAAGGCACTCGACCCGCAGGCGCTCACCGCCACCCCCGAGTCGTCCGGCAAGAAGTTCCTCACCGGTGCCGTCGCCATGAACCCGGGCAGCGCGCTGGACCTCGACAACTTCAAGAAGCAGGCGCCCACCCTGTACAAGAACATCGGCATCACCGACCAGATCACCAGCACCGGCCACGTCAACATGTACGTCATGGGCGTGATGGTCAACTCCAAGACCAAGCACACCCCCGCCGCCGTGGCCTTCGCGCACTACGTCACCGACGCCCGGCAGCAGATGTCGTTCGCGAAGAAGGTCGCCATCTTCCCGAGCACCGCGGGCTCCCTCGACGACCCGTACTTCACCAAGGAGGACGGCACCGACGAGACCCGGGTACGGATCGCGGCGGCCAAGTCCCTGAAAAACGCGGTGAATTACACGCCCGTGCTGTTCAGTGAGCAGATGAAGACCGCGCTGCGCAACGAGGTGGCCAAGGCCCTGCAGGGGAAGGAGAGCCCCAAGACGGCTCTTGACAACGCTGTCAAGCAGTGCAACACGCTCCTCCAGCAGCAGGGGTAGTCCACGATGGCCCTCTCCACCGTCTCCCGGGTGCGGCGCCAACTGCCCACCAGCCCCTGGCTGTTCGCCGCCCCCGGGCTGCTGATCACCGGCGCCTTCATCCTCTACCCGTTCGGCTCCACGCTGGCCAACGCCTTCACCGACCGGCGCACCCTGATCCCCGGCCACTTCGTGGGCTTCGCCAACTTCCGCGAGCTGTGGCACGACGACATGTTCTGGACCGGCCTGCGCAACAGCACCCTGTACATCCTCGGGGTGGTCCCCGCACTCGTCGTACTCCCGCTGCTGCTCGCCCTGTTGGTGCAGAAGAACATCCCCGGCATCACCTTCTTCCGGTCCGCCTTCTACACCCCGGTCGTCGCGTCGATCGTCGTGGTCGGACTCATCTGGGTGTGGCTGCTGGACGAACGCGGCCTGGTCAACTCGCTGTTGGAGTCGATCGGCGTCGGCCGGATCGGTTTCCTCAGCGACCAGTGGCTGTTGCTGCTGAGCGCCATGGCCGTCACGGTCTGGAAGGGCCTCGGCTACTACATGATCATTTACCTGGCCGCGCTCGCCAACGTGCCGCGCGAACTCCACGAGGCCGCCTCGGTCGACGGCGCGGGCGCGGTACGCCGCTTCTTCACGGTCACCGTGCCCGCCGTCCGCTCCACCATGGTGCTCGTCGGGGCGCTGTCCTCGGTCGCCGCCTTCAAGGTGTTCTCCGAGGTCTATCTGATGGCGGGCCCCAGCGGCGGTCCGGCCGGCGAGGACACCACCCTCGTGATGCTCGTCCAGCGCACCGGCACCGGCCTCACCGGGCGGGTCGGCTACGCCTCCGCGCTCTCGGTCGTCGTCTTCGTCGTCACCGTCGCGCTGATGCTGCTCGTGCTGCGGGCCGACCGGAAGGAGGACGCTTGAGCGTCATCGAGCGCACAAGACCCGTACAAAAGGCGGTAGTTCGCGAACCCCGTGTCACCGACGAGCACGGCCGCCGCATCCGCGTCTGGGAACTCGCCCTGCGCTACACGCTGTTGCTCGCCGTCCTCGCCATCACGGTCGGCCCCTTCCTCTGGCAACTCTCCACCTCGCTCAAGGGCCCGACCGAGGACATCTACAGCTCGCCGCCGACCTTCCTGCCTCAACACCCCACCCTGCACAACTACAAGAGGGTCGCCGACACCATCCCCGTGTGGGACTACGCCTTCAACTCGCTGAAGGTCGCCTCCGCCAACGTCGTGACCAACTGCGTCGGTTCGGCCCTCGCGGGCTACGCGCTGGCCCGGCTGCGCTACCGGGGGCGCCGCGTGGCCACCCTCGTCTTCATCCTCGCGATGCTGGTGCCGGTGGAGGGCATCATCATCGCGCAGTTCACCACCATGCGGGAGTTGGGCCTGAACAACACCCTGATCGGGGTGGTCCTCCCGGGCTGCATCGGCGCGATGAACGTGCTGCTGATGCGCAACGCCTTCCTCAACCTGCCCTACGAGATCGAGGAGGCTGCCTACGTCGACGGCGCCAACGTCTGGCAACGGTTCCTGCGGATCGCGCTGCCGTCCGTGAAGGGCACGGTCGCGGTCGTCGCGATCTTCGCTTTCATGGGCGCCTGGGACGACTTCCTGTGGCCGCTCATCGTGCTCAGCGACCCGTCCAAGTTCACGCTCACCATCGGCCTCAACTACCTGCATGGCACCTTCGCCAACGACGAACGCCTCGTCGCCGCCGGCACGGTGATCGCCGTGGCCCCGCTGATAGCCCTCTTCGCCTGCCTCCAGCGGTACTTCTTCCGGGGCGTGGGCGAAGGCGCGGTGAAGGGCTGACGTCTCCTTGTATTCGGACACGCACTTTCGGACACGCACTACAGAACCAGGATCCCGATGTCTTCTGCCGTGCGCTTCGGCGTCAACTACACCCCCAGTCAAGGGTGGTTCCACCACTGGCTCGACTTCGACCTCGACTCCGTACGCGCCGACCTCGACTCGATCGCCGAACTGGGCCTCGACCACATTCGCGTGTTCCCGCTGTGGCCGTACTTCCAGCCCAACCGCACCCTGATCCGCCCGAAGGCCGTGGACCAGCTCGTGCGGCTCGTCGACGCGGCCGGTGAGCGCGGGCTCGACGTCAACGTGGACGGTCTGCAAGGGCACTTGAGCAGCTTCGACTATCTGCCCGCCTGGACCCGGACCTGGCACCGGCGCAACCTCTTCACCGACCCGGACGTCCTCGACGGCCAGGCCGCCTACCTGCGCACCCTCGCCGCCGCCCTCGCCGACCGGCCCAACTTCATCGGCATGACCCTCGGCAACGAGGTCAACCAGTTCTCGGCGGGCCCGCATCCCGACCCCGACCGGGCGACCGAGGACCAGATCGACGCCTGGCTGGAGCGGATGCTCGCCGCCTGCGCGGAGGGGGCGCCCGGCAAACCGCATCTGCACGCCGAGTACGACGCGACCTGGTACCAGGACGACATGCCGTTCACCCCGGCCCAGGCCGCCCGCCGGGGCGCGATGACGGCCGTGCACTCCTGGGTCTTCAACGGCACCGCCCAGCGCCACGGCCGCACCTCCGTGCCGAGTGAGCATCACGCCGCGTATCTCGTCGAGTTGAGCAAGGCATGGGCCGACGAACCGCACCGGCCCGTCTGGCTCCAGGAGGTCGGCGCGCCCCAGCCGCTCGTCCCCGCCGAGCACGCGGCCGACTTCGCCTCCGCGACCATCGCCAACTCCCTTGATTGTCCCGACCTCTGGGGCATCACCTGGTGGTGCTCGCACGACGTGTCCCGCGACCTCGCCGACTTCCCCGAACTCGAATACGGGCTGGGCCTGTTGACCAACGACCGGCAACCCAAGGACATCGCGCTGGTGTTGGCCGAGGCGGCCCGCGAGCCCACGTACGCGCCCGCCCCCCGCAGCACGGCGCTCGTGGTGCCCGCCGACCCGTCGGTCCGCTCGGTCTGCGCTCCGGGCGGGCCGGTCTTCGACGCCTACTTCCGACTCGTCGCCGACGGCGCCCGACCGGCGACCGTCCTCGACGTGCGCGCGGACGACAAGGAACACCTCGCCGCGCGCGGCATCACCGAAGTCGTCACTCCCGATCAGGTACTCCCCACCCCACAAGGAGACACCAGCTCGTGAACCCCACCAGACGCACCGTCCTGCTCGCCGCCGGCGCGGCGGCCCTGCTGCCCCAACTGCCCCTGCCCGCCTACGCGGCGGGGCAGGCCGCGGTCACCGCGACCCCGCCGTACGCCAACTACTGGTACCCGGACTCCCTGCCCTCCGGCAGCCCGGGCACCGGCATCACCTGGCGCAGCCTGAAGACCTGGACGGCCGCCTCGGACACGGACCTGGCCTTCAACGCCGCCGCCGTCCCGCTGGCCGCGCGCTTCACCCCGACCCCGGCCAACAGCACCGCCCGCTCCGGTCAGGCCCGCATCCAGTCCCTGGTCTCCTTCGGGCCGACGTCGAGCAACCCCTCCCAGGGCGCGGCCACCGCCGACTACTACGCGCTCACCCACTGGTCCTACCTCGACGAACTCGTCTTCTGGGGCGGCTCGTCGGGGGAGGGCATCATCCTCGCCCCCAACGCGCCGATCGTGGACGCCGCCCACCGGCACGGCGTGCCCGTCCTCGGCAACATCTTCCTGCCGCCCGTCGCCTACGGCGGTCAACTCCAGTGGACCCGCGACCTGGTGCAGAAGGACTCCGCCGGGCACTACCCGCTCGCCGCCCAACTCGTCGCGGTGGCCGCCGCGTACGGCTTCGACGGCTGGTTCGTCAACGCCGAGACCAGCGGCGGAAACACCGCGCTCGGCACCGACATGCAGGGTTTTGTCAGCGAGTTGAAGTCCCTCGCCGCCGCGCAGGGGCAGCGCGTCACCTGGTACGACGCGATGACCGTGAACGGGACGGTCAGCTGGCAGGGCGCGCTGAACACCTCGAACCAGGCGTTCTTCCAGGCCGCGAACGACATGTTCATCGACTTCCGGTGGAGCACGAGCACCCTGGCCGCCTCCGGGACGAAGGCCGACGGACTGGGCCGCAGCCGCTACGAGTTGTGGGCGGGCGTCGACGTTGAGTCCAACGGGTCGAACACATCCGTGAGTTGGGACGCGATGGTGCCGACGACCAAGGCGCACATCACGTCCATCGGCTTCTACCGGCCCGAGTGGACCCGCAACCACCTCCCCGCGATCCGCACCCCCGGAGACTTCCACGCGGCCGACGACCGCTTCTGGACCGGGCGCTCACTCGACCCGTCGAAGCCGGACAGCACCGACCCCTGGCGGGCCCCGGCGGTGTCGGTCGTGGACCGGTCCACAGTGGGCGGCTCGCTGCCGTTCGCGAGCGTGTTCAACACCGGGCACGGGCTGCGCTGGTACGAGGACGGCGCGGTCACCTCGGACGCGCAGTGGAACCACCTCGGACTCCAGGACCGGCTGCCGTCCCGCCGCTGGGCGGTGCGCACGACAGGTCAACGGCCCACCGTCACCTTCGACTTCGCGGCCGCCTGGCGCGGTGGCAGCAGCGTGCTGGTCGCCGGTGCACTGGACGCGCCGACGACGCTGGACCTGTACGCGACTCAGCTGCCGATCACCGGTGACACCGTGGTCGATCTGACCTTCCGCACCGACAGCGGCAGCGCGAACGTCGAACTGGCCGTGGCCACCGCCGAACCGAGCACGGCGGGAGCGACACCGCCGTACACGTATCTGCCGGTGGCGGCCTCGGGCAGCGGCTGGCAGACGGTGACCGTGCCGCTCACCGGTCTCTCCGGCACGCTGCACGCCATCGGTGTGCGGCTCACCGCGGCGCAGGGGCCGGTCAGTTGGCGGCTCGGCGGACTCGCCGTGCGCGATGCCGACGCGGCATCGACGCCTGCTGCTCCCGCCGGCTTCCTCATCACCGCGGCCACCGGCGGCAACCTGCGCTTCGCCTGGGACGCCGCGCCCGGCGCCGTACGCCACTACACGCTGCACCGACTGCTGCCGGACGGCACCCGGCGGTTCCTCGGCGGCACCTGCCAGGGCGCCTTCTACGTCGGCGGGCTGACGGCCGAACAGGGCGAGCAGCAGGCGTGGTTCGAACTGCGCGCGACAGGGGAGCTCTACACAGCGTCGGCCCCCGTGACCGTCGCGTACGCCTGGTAACACCCGTAGTCCCACCCGCAACCGAGCCACGGAGCACCCCACATGCATGACGACCGCAGCCTGGTCGAAGCCCGCCTCAAGCGTGTTCTCGAAGAGCGCATCCGTCCCGCCGTGTACCCCGAGTCAGTGCCGCTGGACGTGGCCGTCTGGCACGCGCCCGACGAGCCGGTGCCCGTGGCCGAGGGGCTCGCGGGCACACCCGAACCGATCGAGGTGGGCGCCCGGTGGGGTGCTCCCTGGGGGACCAGCTGGTTCCGTGTCACCGGGACCGTCCCCCAGGAGTGGGCCGGGAAGACAGTCGAGGCGCTGCTCGACCTCGGCTTCGACGAGAACATGCCCGGCTTCCAGTGCGAGGGCCTCGTCTACCGGCCCGACGGCACCCCCGTGAAGGGACTCAACCCGCGCAACCAGTGGGTCCGGATCGGCGCGCCCGTCGCCGGCGGCGAGGAGGTGCGGCTGTACGTCGAGGCCGCGTCCAACCCGGTGGTGATGGACTACCACCCGTTCGTGCCGACGCAGTTGGGCGACAAGGAGACGGCGGGCAGCGAGCCGCAGTACACGCTCACCCGCATGGACCTCGCCGTCCTCGACGAGAACGTCTGGCACCTCGTCCTCGACCTGGAGGTGGTCGGTGAGCTGATGGCCGAGCTGCCGGTGGACTCGGCGCGCCGCTGGGACCTGCTGCGGGCGGTGGACAAGGCGCTGGACGCGGTGGACCTCCAGGACGTCAACGGCACGGCGGAGCAGGCCCGTTCGCAGCTGACGGCCGTCCTGTCGACGCCCGCCGTGCCGTCCGCGCACCGCATCAGCGCCATCGGGCACGCGCACATCGACTCCGCGTGGCTGTGGCCGCTGCGCGAGACGGTCCGCAAGGTGGCCCGGACAACGTCCAACATGACGGCACTCCTTGAGGACGAACCCGACTTCATCTTCGCCATGTCCCAGGCCCAGCAGTGGGCCTGGGTGAAGGAGCACCGGCCCGAGGTGTGGGCGCGGGTCAAGAAGGCGGTGGCGGACGGGCGGTTCGTGCCGGCCGGCGGCATGTGGGTGGAGTCGGACACCAACATGCCGGGCTCGGAGGCGATGGCCCGTCAGTTCGTGCACGGGAAGCGGTTCTTCCTCGACGAGTTCGGCATCGAGAACGAGGAGGCCTGGCTGCCCGACACCTTCGGCTTCGCCGCCGGACTCCCGCAGATCATCAAGGCGGCGGGCTCCAAGTGGCTGCTGACGCAGAAGATCTCGTGGTCGCAGACGAACAAGTTCCCGCACCACACCTTCCGTTGGGAGGGCATCGACGGCACCCGGATCTTCACCCACTTCCCGCCCGTCGACACCTACAATTGCTCCATGCAGGGCCGTGAAATCGCCCACGCGGCACGCAACTTCAAGGACAAGGGCGTCGCCCGGCACTCCCTGGCACCCACCGGCTGGGGCGACGGAGGCGGCGGCACCACGCGCGAGATGGTGGCCAAGGCGGCCCGCCTGCGCGACCTCGAAGGCTCCGCGACGGTGGCGTGGGAGACCCCGAAGGAGTTCTTCGAGAAGGCCGAGGCCGAGAACCCCGAACCTCCGGTCTGGGTCGGCGAGTTGTACCTCGAACTCCACCGCGCCACCCTCACCAGCCAGGCCAAGACCAAGCAGGGCAACCGCCGCAGCGAACACCTCCTGCGCGAGGCAGAGTTGTGGGCGGCCACGGCAGCGGTCCGGGCCGGATTCCCCTATCCGTACGAGGACTTGGACCGGATCTGGAAGACGGTGCTGCTGCACCAGTTCCACGACATCCTCCCCGGCTCCTCCATCGCCTGGGTGCACCGTGAGGCCCGGAAGACGTACGAGGGCCTGGCCGCCGAGCTGAACGGCATCATCGACGCGGGCCAGCGCGCGCTGGCGGGGGAGGGGACGCGGGAGCTGGTGTTCAACTCGGCGCCCCATACCCGCGAAGGCGTCCTCGCGGGTGGCGCCCAGCCGCCGGTGGTCCTGGGCGAGACGGCACTCGCGTCCCGTGTCGGCGGCGGACACGTCCTGGAGAACGGTCTGCTCCGCGTCGAGATCGACGCCCGGGGCCTCGTGGTCTCCGCCTACGACATCCAGGCCGACCGCGAGACGATCGCACCCGGCCGGGCCGCCAACCTGCTCCAACTCCACCCGGACTTCCCGAACATGTGGGACGCCTGGGACGTCGACGAGTTCTACCGCAACACGGTCATGGACCTCACCGAGGCGGAGGAGGTCGTCGCCGACGGGAACACGGTGCGGATCGTACGGTCCTTCGGCGCGTCCCGGGTCACCCAACTGCTGTCCCTCGCACCGGGGGAGCGGCGGCTGCTCATCGACACCGAGGTCGACTGGCACGAGACCGAGAAGTTCCTCAAGCTCGCCTTCCCGCTCGACGTGCACGCCGAACGGTACGCGTCCGAGACCCAGTTCGGGCACTTCCACCGCCCCACTCACACCAACACCTCATGGGAGGCTGCCAAGTTCGAGGCCTGCAACCACCGCTTCGTCCACCTGGAGGAACCCGGCTGGGGCGTCGCCGTCGTCAACGACTCGACGTACGGCCACGATGTGACCCGTACGGTCCGCACCGACGGCGACGCCGGTACGACCACCACGGTCCGCGTCTCCCTTCTCCGCGCCCCGCGTTTCCCGGACCCCGAGACCGACCAGGGCGTCCACCGTTTCCGGCACGCGCTGGTGCCCGGTGCGGCCATCGGCGACGCGGTGCGCGAGGGCTGGCGGATCAATCTGCCGGAACGGCGGGTCACGGGCGGGCAGGAGGTCGCCCCGCTGGTGGCCGTCGACCGGGACGCGGTCGTGGTCACCGCGGTGAAACTGGCGGACGACGGGAGCGGGGACGTCGTCGTCCGCTTCCACGAGGCCCACGGGGGACGGGCCAGGGCCACGCTGACGGTGGGCTTCCCCTTCGACTCCGTCGAGGTCACCGACCTGCTGGAACGTCCATTGGCCGATGCCGGAGAGGTGACCCGCGAGGGTGACCAACTGGCCCTGCGGCTGCGGCCGTTCGAGCTGGTGACGCTGCGGTTCGGACGCTCCTGAGCCGGTGCGGCTTTCCCCGGCGGCCGTGATCGCCCGATGATGGGGCGATGAGACGAAGAACGGCCGCCGGACAGGCCTGGGCCTCGCAGCCGGATCCGCTGCTGGCGCTCGCCCGGCAGGAGTTGGGGTTCTACACGCGGGCCTGCGACCGGGCGAGGTGGTTGCACTACACGACGGAACTCGGCGCGCTCGCCGCCACGTCCGCGACGGTCGTGGCGGCGGGCCTGCACGCGCCCGCCTGGCTCACCGCCCTGATCGCGGGCGGCGCCGTCTTCTTCACCGGTATGCGCCAGCTCTTCAGCCCGGGCTCGCGCTGGGTCCTGGCCGCACAGGCACGGGAGGGCCTGCGGCGGGCGATCGACCGCTACCTGCTGCTCCCGCAGACCGACCGCGACGCGGACGTGCGGGCCACCCTGCAGCGGGCGATCGAAGAGGTGGGCACCAGCGAACTACGGGGCTGGGCGGAGGTCCAGGGCCAGCGGGGCGAACCGCCGCTGCCCACTGCGGGCGCCTGAGGGGAGGACAACGCGGTTGCCCCCAGCGGACGCGTGAGGCAGGGCAACGCCGTCGCCCGCCGAGGGCGTCCGAGCGCCAGGACAGCACAGGAGGCCACCCGAACTCCCGCCCCTACGCGCCGAGTTGCGACCGCAGCCACTCCTCGACCTCGCCCACGTGCGAGGCCGCCGCCGCCCGTGCCGCCTCCGGGTCGCGGGCCACCAACGCCCGGTGGATGGCGGCATGTTCGCGGCGGGTGCGGGTGAAGGCGCCCTCTTCCTGGTAGCCGCGCCAGACGCGGGCGCGGAACGTCCGGGACGACAGGCCCTCCAGGATCGCGGCCATGGTGTCGTTGCCCGCGGCGGCGGCGATCTCGCGGTGGAAGGCGAGGTCGTGGGCGAGGATCTCCTCGGGGTCGTCGGTGGCGTTCATCGCCGTGAGGTGTTTCTCCACCTCGGCCAGCTGGTCCGGGGTGATGCGGGCGGCGGCCAGGGCCGTCGCCGTCGACTCCAGGATGCGGCGGACCTCCAGCAGTTCCACCAGACGCGGGCCGCGGGAGAGATCGGCGACGACACCGAAGGTCTCCAGCAGGTCGCCGGCCTCCAGCTGGGTGACGTAGATGCCCGAACCGTGCCGGGCCTCAAGGACGCCCAGCACCGTGAGCGCGCGGATCGCCTCGCGCATCGAGCTGCGGGAGATGCCCAGCTGGGCCGCGAGATCGCGCTCCGTGGGCAGCCGCTGGCCCGGCTCCAGACGGCCCTCGCCGATCAACGCCTTGATCGAGTCGATGGCGCGCTGCGTCACGGTGCCCTTCGGCGGAGCCGTCTCGTCCACGCAATCCTCCACTCACCGGGTGCGCCGCAGTCTAACCGCTCAGGTGGTCCGACCACTACGGCGAAAATCCCGGAAAACTGCCTCTGCGGGGTGTTGTTTCGGGGAAGTGGTCTGATAAATATGCGGTCATCTGCTCGGACACGCTCAACGAGGAGCCACCAAATGCTCGGCAGGACAGTGGGGATACGCAGCAGGTTGCGCATGGTCGGTGCGGTGGCCGCGGTCACGGGTACCGCGCTCGTGCTCACCGCGTGCGGCAGCACCAAGGACACCGGCGCGAGCAGCGCCGGCGGCAGCAGCGGCACCGGCAAGGTGGGGGTGATCCTGCCCCTGCTGACCTCGCCGTTCTGGCAGTCGTACAACGACTACGTGCCGAACATGGCGAAGTCCGAGGGTGTCGACGCGCTGAAGACGGTCAACTCCAACAGCGACCCCTCGCAGCAGATCACCGACATCAACAACGAGCTGAACCAGGGCGTCAAGGGTCTGGTCGTCGCCCCGCTCGACAGCGCCGCCATCGAGGCCGGCCTCGACCAGGCCGACCGCAAGGGCGTACCGGTCGTCGCCGTCGACGTGGCTCCCGACAAGGGCAAGGTCGCGATGGTCGTCCGCGCCGACAACGTCGCGTACGGCGAGAAGGCCTGCGAATACCTCGGGGCCCACATCACCAGCGGCAAGGTCGTGCAGATCATGGGCGACCTGGCGTCCGTCAACGGCCGTGACCGGTCCGAGGCGTTCAGGGACTGCGTCAAGAAGAAGTACCCGAAGCTGAAGGTCCTGGAGATCCCCGCCAAGTGGGAGTCCGACACGGCGGCCTCCAAGCTCGACACGCTCCTCAACGCCAACCCCGACATCAAGGGCATCTACATGCAGGCGGGCGGCGTCTATCTCGCGCCCACCCTCCAGACCCTCAAGTCCAAGGGCATGCTGAAGACGGCGGGCCAGGCGGGGCACATCACGATCGTCTCGAACGACGGCATCCCGCAGGAGTTCGACGCGATCCGCAAGGGCGAGATCGACGCCACCGTCTCCCAACCGGCCGACGCCTACGCCAAGTACGGCATGTACTACATCAAGGCCGCGATGCAGGGGAAGACCTTCAAGCCCGGCCCCACCGACCACGACTCCACGATCGTCAAGCTGCCCAGCGGCATCCTGGAGGACCAGCTGCCCGCGCCCCTGGTCACCAAGGACAACGTCGACGATCCCAAGCTCTGGGGCAACACGGTCAAATGAGCAACCCACTGACCACTCCGCTGGTGGAGGCGACGGGAATCGTCAAGCGGTACGGCCCCACCGTCGCCCTCGCCGACGGTCGACTGACCGTATTGCCGGGCGAGTCCCACGCCCTCGTCGGCCGCAACGGCGCCGGCAAGTCCACCCTCGTCACCGTCCTCACCGGACTCCAGGCCCCCGACGAGGGCACGGTCCGCTTCGACGGCGAGCCCGCGCCGGCGCTCGCCGACCGGGACGCCTGGCGCGCCAAGGTCGCCTGCGTCTATCAACGGCCCACCGTGGTCCCCGAGTTGACGGTCGCCGAGAACCTCTTCATCAACCGTCAGCCGACCTCCCGGGGCGGAGTCATCAGCTGGCGCAGGCTCCGCACCGAGGCCGCCGAACTCCTCGACACCTGGGACGTGCGCGTCGACCCCGAGGCACGCACCGCCGACCTCAAGGTCGAGGACCGCCAAATGGTGGAGATCGCCCGGGCGTTGAGCTTCGGCGCCCGGTTCATCGTCCTCGACGAACCGACCGCCCAGCTCGACAACCGGGAGATCGAACGGCTCTTCACCCGCATGCGGGCGCTCCAGGAGTCCGGCGTCACCTTCCTGTTCATCTCGCACCACCTCCAGGAGGTGTACGAGGTGTGCCAGACCGTCACCGTGCTGCGCGACGCCCGCTGGATCACGACGGTCCCGGTCGCCGACCTCCCGCGCCGCGCCCTGGTCGAGGCCATGGCGGGGGAGTCCATCGCCGAACTGGACGTACAACTGCGGGAGTTGGACGACGCGGCACCCGTCCTCCTCGACGCACGCGGGCTCACTTCCGAGTCGTACGAGAACGTCGACCTCACCGTGCGTCGCGGCGAGGTCGTCGGACTCGCCGGGTCGAGCGGCAGCGGCAAGATCGAGCTGGCCGAGTCCTTCACCGGGCTGTACACGCCGACGGCCGGCACTGCTCAACTCGACGGCGAGGAGCTGCCGTTCGGGGATGTGCAGGCCGCGCTCAAGGCCGGTGTCGGATGTGTCCCGCGTGACCGCCATGGCCAAGGTCTGGTCTTCGGGATGTCCATCGGCGACAACGCCACCATGACCGTCCTGGACCGGCTCGGCCGCTTCGGGTTCGTCGGCACCGAGCGCAAGCGCGGCTTCGCCACCGAGCTGATCGACCGGCTCGACATCCATGCCGAGGGTCCCGACCAGCCCGTCTCCGACCTGTCCGGGGGCAACGCGCAGAAGGTCGTCATGGCTCGCGCCCTCGCCTCCGACCCCAGGCTGCTGGTCCTGATCAACCCCACCGCGGGCGTCGACGTGAAGTCCAAGGAGTCACTGCTCGCCCGTATGGACAGCGCCCGCGACGACGGCACCGCCGTGCTGGTCGTCTCCGACGAACTCGACGACCTGCGGCGCTGCGACCGCGTCCTCGTCCTCTTCCATGGCCGTGTCGTCGCCGAGCACCCGGCGGGCTGGCGCGACCACGAGCTGATCGCCTCCATCGAAGGAGTGGACCATGGCTGACACCAAGGCGGCCCCGCCGCTCGCCGCCCCACGCGCCACCGGGGCGGCCTCGGCCCGCACGGTCCTGCTCCGCCGGGCCCGTGAACTCGCCCTCGTACCGGCCCTGTTGGTACTCCTGGTGCTCGGCGCGATCGTCAACGACTCGTTCCTCACCGAACGGAACCTGATCTCCATCCTGGGCGCCTCCGCCGCGCTCGCGATGGTAGTCCTCGCCGAGTCGCTGATCCTGATCACCGGCAAGATCGACCTCTCGCTGGAGTCGGTGGTCGGCATTGCGCCCGCGATCGGCGCCCTGCTGGTCCTGCCGGCCGCCGAGTCGGGCTGGGGCACGGAGTGGTCGGCGCCGATCGCCCTCGTCGCGATCCTCGTCGTGGGCGGGATCATCGGCGCCTTCAACGGCATCCTGGTGGTGAAGTTCAAGCTCAACGCCTTCATCGTCACCCTCGCGATGCTGATCGTGCTGCGCGGACTGCTGGTCGGCGCCACCAAGGGCAAGACGCTGTTCGGGATGCCCGACTCCTTCTTCACCCTGGCCACCAGCACCTTCCTCAGCGTCCCGATGTCGGTGTGGCTGGCCGCGGTCTGCTTCGCGGTCGCCGGGTTCGTGCTCAAGTACCACCGCGTCGGGCGCGCCCTGTACGCGATCGGCGGCAACCAGGAGGCGGCCCGCGCGGCCGGCATCCGCGTCGACCGGATGCTTCTCGGGGTGTCGATCGTCGCCGGTGTCCTCGCCTCCGTGGGCGGGATCATGCAGACCGGCTACGTCGGCGCGATCAGCGCCAACCAGGGCAACAACATGATCTTCACCGTGATGGCGGCGGCGGTCATCGGCGGCATCAGCCTCGACGGCGGCAAGGGCACCATGTTCGGCGCTCTGACCGGCGTACTCCTCCTGGGAGTCGTGCAGAACCTGCTCACCCTCGCCCAGGTCCCCTCCTTCTGGATCCAGGCCATCTACGGCGGAATCATCCTGGTCGCCCTCATGATCGCCCGCGTGACGACCGGCCGCGCCCAGGACTGACCCCACCGGCTTCCGGCACCCGCACGGCACCGGATCCCTGTACCCGACCGAAAGGCCTTCCGTGTCACCGATCCCCGGCCCGTCCGCTCGCGTCACCGCGGTCGACACCTACGACATCCGTTTTCCCACCTCGCGCGAACTCGACGGTTCCGACGCGATGAACCCGGACCCCGACTACTCGGCGGCCTACGTCGTCCTGCGCACCGACGCGGCCGACGGGCACGAGGGGCACGGATTCAGCTTCACCATCGGGCGGGGCAACGAAGTCCAGGTCGCCGCGATCCACGCGCTGCGGGACCATGTGATCGGCCGGTCGGTCGACGAACTGTGCGCGGACCCGGGGACGTTGAACCGCGACCTGATCGGCGACAGCCAACTCCGCTGGCTGGGGCCCGAGAAGGGCGTGATGCACATGGCGATCGGCGCCGTGGTCAACGCGGCATGGGACCTCACCACCAAGCGCGCGGGCAAGCCCCTGTGGCAGCTCCTCGCCGACGCCGACCCCGAATGGCTCGTCAGCCAGATCGACTTCAGGTACATCACCGACGCCCTCACCCCGGACGAGGCCCTGGACATCCTGCGGCGCGGCCGGGCGGGCGCCGAAGACCGCCGAACCAGCCTGGTGGAGCAGGGTTTTCCCGCCTACACCACCTCCGCGGGCTGGCTCGGCTACGACGACGAGAAGCTCACCCGGCTCGCCGTGCAGGCCGTCCGGGACGGCTTCCGGCAGATCAAGCTGAAGGTCGGCGCCGACCTCGACGACGACATCCGGCGCTGCCGCGTGGCCCGTTCGGCCGTCGGCCCCGACATCCGGATGGCGATCGACGCCAACCAGCGCTGGAACGTGGACGAGGCGATCCGCTGGACCAAGGCCCTCGCCGAGTTCGACCCGTACTGGATCGAGGAACCCACCAGCCCCGACGACATCCTCGGCCACGCCGCCATCCGCGCCGCCGTGGCCCCGGTGAAGGTCGCCACCGGCGAACACGTCCAGAACCGCGTCGTGTTCAAGCAGTTGCTCCAGGCCGGCGCCCTCGACATCCTCCAGATAGACGCCGCCCGCGTCGGCGGAGTCAACGAGAACCTCGCGATCCTGCTGCTCGCCGCCAAGTTCGGGGTACCCGTCTGCCCGCACGCGGGCGGTGTCGGCCTGTGCGAACTCGTCCAGCATCTCTCGATGTTCGACTACCTCGCCGTGTCCGGCACCACCGACGACCGCGTCATCGAGTACGTGGATCATCTGCACGACCACTTCCTCGATCCGGTGGTGATCCGCGAAGGTCACTACATGGCACCCACCACGCCCGGGTTCTCGGCCACCATGCGGCCCGAGTCCATCGCGCGCTACACCTTCCCCGGCGGCACCTTCTGGGCCGCCGACATCGACACCCAGAAGGGACACGCGGCATGACCGACTTCGAGGGCCTCAAGGCCCTGGTCACCGGCGGCGCCTCCGGCATCGGCCGGGCCACCGCCGAACTCCTCGCCGAGCGGGGCGCGTCGGTCGCCGTCCTCGACCTGGACCCCAGCAGCGTCGAGAAGCCGCTGCTCGGGTACCGCGCCGACGTCACCGTCGACGCCTCCGTACGGCAGGCCGTCGCCTCCGCCGTCGCCGACCTCGGCGGACTCGACATCGTCGTGAACAACGCGGGCATCGGCGCCCAGGGCACCGTCGAGGACAACGACGACGACGAGTGGCACCGCGTCCTGGACGTCAACGTCGTCGGCATGGTCCGCGTCACCCGCGCCGCGCTCCCGCACCTGCGCGAGTCCTCCCACGCGGCGATCGTCAACACCTGCTCCATCGCCGCCACCGCCGGACTGCCCCAACGCGCCCTCTACAGCGCCACCAAGGGCGCCGTGCAGTCCCTCACCCTCGCCATGGCCGCCGACCACCTCCGCGAGGGCATCCGCGTCAACTGCGTCAACCCCGGTACGGCGGACACCCCTTGGGTCGGCCGCCTCCTCGACTCGGCCACCGACCCGGCCGCCGAACGCGCCGCCCTGGCCGCCCGCCAGCCCTCCGGCCGGCTCGTCTCGGCGGCCGAAGTCGCGGGCGCCATCGCCTACTTGGCGAGCCCGCTGTCCGGGGCCACCACCGGCACCTCGCTCGCCGTGGACGGCGGCATGCAGGGTCTGCGCCTGAGGCCGGTGGGCCAGTGAGCACCCTCGGCAGCAGCGGGGTCGAGGTGGGCGGCCTCGGCCTCGGTGCCGCCCCGCTGGGCAACCTGTTCACCGAAGTCGACGACAGACAGGCACAACAGGCCGTCAACGCCGCCTGGCAGCAGGGCATTCGCTACTTCGACACGGCACCCCACTACGGCATCGGCCTCTCCGAACGCCGCCTCGGCGCCGCGCTGCGGGACCGTCCGCGCGCGGAGTACACGATCTCCACCAAGGTCGGCCGCCGTCTCGAACCCGTGGAGACGGTGACAGGCGACGACCTCGCCGACGGTTTCGCCGTGCCCGCCACCAGCCGTCGCGTCTGGGACTTCACCGCCGACGGGATCCGGCGCACCCTGGACGCCAGCCTGGAACGGCTCGGCCTCGACCACGTCGACGTCGTCTACCTCCACGACCCCGACGACCATGCCGAACAGGCCTTCCGCGAGGGCTATCCCGCCCTGGAGAAGCTCCGCGCCGAGGGCGTCGTCGGCGCCATCGGCGCGGGCATGAACCAGGCCAGGATGCTCACCCGCTTCATCCAGGACACGGACGTCGACGTGGTGCTGTGCGCGGGGCGCTACACCCTGCTCGACCAGAGCGCCCTCACCGAACTCCTCCCGTCCGCCGTCGCCCGCGGCAAGTCCGTCGTCATCGGCGGCGCCTTCAACTCCGGCCTCCTGGCGGACCCGAAGCCGGACGCGACCTACAACTACGCCCAGGCACCGGCCGAGTTGCTGGACCGGGCGCTCCGTATGAAGGAAGCGGCCGAGCGGCACGACACCACCCTGCGCGCCGCCGCCCTGGCGTTCTGCGCCGCGCACCCGGCGGTGGCGAGCGTCCTGGTCGGCGCCCGCTCGGAGGCCGAAGTACGGGACTGTGCCCAGCAGTTCGCCACCCCGGTGCCCGCCGCGTTCTGGGAGGAACTGCGGTACACCGGGCTGCTGCCTGCCGACGCCCCGGTACCGACAGGGGAGTTGTCATGAGAGCGGCCCTCCACACCAAGGTGCGCGCCGACCGCTTCCACGTCCTGGAGTGCGCCGACGCCGCCCTGCCCGTCGTAGGGGAGCTGCCATGACCGTCGACGCCCACCACCACGTCTGGGACCTCTCCGTCCGCGACCAGGACTGGATCACCGGCCCCGAACTCCAGCCGATCCGCCGCGACTTCACCGTCGCCGACCTCGAACCCGAGGCGCGCGCGGCCGGCGTCGACCGGACCGTCCTCGTCCAGACGATCACCGTCGCCGAGGAGACCCCGGAGTTCCTCGCCCTCGCCGAGGCGCACGACCTCGTCGCCGGAGTCGTCGGCTGGACCGACCTCACCCGCCCCGACATCGCCGACGAACTCGCCCGGCTGCGCGAACTCCCCGGCGGCCACTACCTGAAGGGCATCCGCCACCAGGTCCAGGGCGAACCCGACCCGAACTGGCTGCTGCGCCCCGAGGTACGCCGCGGCCTCGCCGCCGTGGCCGACGCGGGGCTCGTCTACGACCTGCTCGTGCTGCCCCACCAGTTCCCGGCCAGCGTGCAGGCAGCCGCGTCCCTGCCCCAACTCACCTTCGTCCTCGACCATTTGGGCAAGCCGCCCGTCGCCTCGGGCCGACTGGAACCGTGGGAGACGGCCCTGCGCTCCCTCGCCGCGCTCCCCAACACCCACTGCAAACTGTCCGGCCTGGTCACGGAGGCCGACTGGAAGACCTGGAGCACACAGGATCTGCGCCCCTACACGGACGTGGCGCTCGATGCCTTCGGGCCTGACCGGCTGATGTTCGGCACTGACTGGCCGGTGTGCACCCTGGCGGCGACCTACGGTGAAGTCGCCGCTGCGACAGGCGAGTTGACCGACGGTCTCAGCGCGGCGGAACGCGCCGAGGTCTTCGAAGGCACGGCGACCCGCGTCTACGGCCTCTGAACCACCTTCGACAGCCTGGTCGGCGGGAAGTACTCCCGCACGAACGTCCGCTCCCAGCAGGCGCCCGTCTCCCTCAACTCCCGCCAACTCGTGTAGCGGTAGCGGAAGAGGCGGGCCCGGACGTAACGCGGGGGCGCCTCCGGCGGGAACGGCGAGCGGCGCAGCAGCCGTAGCGTGTCCCGGTCGTTCGCCAGGAGCCGTTCCACCAGGGCGCCGAACCACGGCTCGGCGTAGCCGGGGGAGAGGGCCGCGAACCACATCATCCAGTCAAGGCGCAGATGGTAGGGCGCGAACTGGCGCGGCCAGTGGCGCGGTCGGCCCGGCTTGCCCCTGAACTCGTACTCCCGCCAGTCGGAGTCCTCGCGCGGGACGGAGTCCGTGGTGCCCTCGACCACCACCTCGTGGCGGATGCGGCTGACGTTGCCGAACGCGCCGTAGGTGTTGACCAGATGGAGCGGGTCGAAGGAACGGTTCATGGTCTGGTGGCGGGAGAGCATGTTGCGGACCGGGCGGTGACTGAGCCACAGCAGCAGGGCGGCGACGGCCAGGACCACGACCTCGTACCAGAGGGGCGGTGGGGCGGGGGTGGGC
>NZ_JAEQAZ010000440.1 GCF_016654115.1 Streptomyces sp. MBT53 | reverse complement strand
ACGCGGGGGTGGGGAAGGGTGCTTCGGTCAGGTTGGGGTGCGGGACGTGTTGGGGGTGGCGCTTTGGCTGCGGTCGGGACGCGCGTTGGCGAAGGGGCGGGGGCGGCTTCAGCGGGGCGAGCGGCCGGGCGGCCGTCGAGGAGGCCCGTCGGTCACGGTTGGGCCCGCGCTGGCGGAGGGCCGGGGCGGTTTCGGTCGGGGCGAGCCGCTCAGGGTCCCGGTCGAGGAAAGCCTGTCGGTCGCAGTTGGGCTCGCGCTGGTGAAGGGGCGGCGGTGGCTTCGGTGGGGCGAGCCAGCGAGGGGGTGTTGGAGGGGCTCGGCTGTTGTGGTCAGTCCTGTGTCAGGGGTGGTGCCGACAGGCTGGGGGCCGAGTTGTAGGACGACGTCGAGTCGGAGTCCTGGTTGTCTTGCTCGTGCTGGTAGGCCGCGAAGCTGATGACCAACAGGGCGATCACGGCGACGCCGAGGATGATCCCGACGATGCCCGTGATCAGACCCGCCTGGGCCTGACCCCGGTTCGTGGCCTCGCCCCGGTCGGCCCGCTTCTTGCCCTTGACACCGAGAACGATGGCGATGATGCCGAGGACCACGGAGACGATGCCGTAGACGCAGAAGAGGCAGCAGGACAGGATGCCCAGCACCAGGGCCACGGTGCCCAGGTTGTTCTGCGGAGCCATCGGCATACCGGGCCAGCCGTAGCCCTGCGGGTAGCCGGGGTAGCCGTAGCCGCCGGGCATGCCCGGGGCGCCCGGCATGCCGGGTCCGGCGGGGGCGTTGGGCTGGCCGTAACCCGGAGCGCCGTAGTTGGGGAGGCCGGGGGGTGTGGCGGGGTAGCCGTAGCCGGGTGCGCCGGAAGCGGGTGGGGTTCCGGGCGCGCCGGAGGCAGGCGGGGCGAAGCCGTCTGCCGGGAGGGCGGTCATGGTCGGCTGGTAGTGCAGGGACGGCGGCTGCGGCGCCGGCTGCTGGGGCTGGGCAGCCGCGGGTGGGTAGGGCTGTGGCCCGGGGGTGGGCGGCTGTGCGCCCTTCTCCAGTGATGGCTTGCTCTCCGGGGGCGCCCACGGGTCGTCGTTCGCGCCCGCGCCGCCGTCCGGCTGTGTCTGGTCCCCCATGTCCCGTCCCCGTCCCCGTTGGTCGATCGTCAGGCCGACCATGCTAGAGCGTTCCTCTGACAGTTCCGCTACGCGGGCGGGCACGGATGCCGTCGGCCCAACCGGCCGTCACGGGCGACACCCACCGCTCCGCTACGGGTCGTCGCGGCCGGCTGCGGCCCGCCCGCGTAGCGGAACTGTCAGAGGAACGCTCTAGCATGGTCGGCCTG
>NZ_JAEQAZ010000439.1 GCF_016654115.1 Streptomyces sp. MBT53 | reverse complement strand
TCCCGAATGCCCGCCACGCCCCGCAACACCAAGGCGGCAACCGCGGCTATGGCCGGACTGACCGAGCACCTGTGGACGCCGCTCCACGGCTACCCCGGGGCCGATAACCCGTGGGCCCTCAAGTGCGGACTGTGCGGCTGGCAGGGCCCCCGCTACTGGTCCCACCTCCGGGGCCGCAACGGGAATCCGCCCTCGACCTTCCGGCACCCCGAATGCCTCGACGCCGAAAAGGTCCGCGCCCGAATCACCGCCTACCAGAAGTAACCAGAGGAAGGAGCAAGGCAAATGACGGACCTTTACACGGACGGACCGGCCGAGGCGAACAAGACCCGCGCCTTTTGGGCCCTGACTGCCCTTGAGGCATTCGGCCTGAAGACCGGTCAGAACTACAGCGACGGAACCCTCGACATGGGCGAGGACGCCCTCGGCGAAATCGCCGGGGACCTCCTCGCGAACGTTTTCCACCTCGCCCGCTTCAACTCCCTTGACCCGGACAGCATCGTGCGATCGGGGTATCTCCACTTCGAGGCGGAAGTCGAGGAGGAGCGCGAGGAAGAGGCCGAGAAGGTCGACGGCTGAGAGACACGCCCATAAGGACGGGTTGGCAGATGCTCAAATCACCTGCACCCCGTGCCCATAGGGCGGAGTGAAGTCCAAGGAAAGGGGCGGCAGTTGCCGCCCCTTTCCGCATGCCGGAAACGGCCGGGCAATCGACAGCCCTACGGGCTGGGCTGCCTTTCAAGTGGCCTTCGGCCACAGGCAGCCATGGACCCGCTTCGCGGGCCCAAATGGAAGCCCCGCCCCCCTGAGTGGCCTTCGGCCACGGGGCGGGAAAAGATTCGGGCCTAACGGCCCGCCGCTATCGCGGTGGGCCCCTCTAAGGCGCTTCGCGCCGGGGCCCGCCCCTGCGGGGCAAAGGAAACGACCTACGGCCGTTATGAATACCCCTTACGGGGTATTCTAAAAACGCGCCTAATTACCCACCAAAAGGGCCACCATAAAGACGCGACCAGCACACTTGACAAAGAATTGCATAAACCCTATGGTTGGGCTCAATAAAGAAAAGCTGACGAGATTTCAGGGGGGTTAGGATGAATGTTCGAACGGAAACGGAACCGACTAGCCCAGCCCCCTCCCTCCTAGCCAGCTATGCCGCGAAGCGGCAAAACACCAGGTCAGAGGCCGCGAAGCGGTCAGAGCAACCCCCACATGCCCCCGTGAAACGGGGGCCTGGCTCCGCGAAGCGGAGCCCTCGACGGCGTGAAACGCCGTCAGGCCGTCGGCGAAGCCGACGGCTGTTTGTAGTCGGCGAAGCCGACT
>NZ_JAEQAZ010000438.1 GCF_016654115.1 Streptomyces sp. MBT53 | reverse complement strand
GGGGGGAGGGGCCCTCCCCCCTGCGTCGCCCCCGGCGGCATGGGCGTCCAGCCGCGGCTCGCGCGAGACTGGAGGCATGAATCCCGCACAGGTTGATGCCTACCTCCGCCGGCTGGGAGTCCCGTGCCCGGCGCTGCCCACCGTCGACGTCCTTCGCGAGTTGCATCTGCGTCATCTGCAGACCGTGCCCTTCGAGAATCTGTCGATTCATCTGGGGGAGGAGATCGTGCTGGAGGAGAAGCGGCTGCTGGACAAGGTCGTGGGCGCGGGCAGGGGCGGGTTCTGCTACGAACTGAACGGACTGTTCGGGGCGTTGCTCACCGCGCTGGGATTCGACGTCGCGCTGCTGTCGGCGCGGGTGTACGGGGACGGAGGGTGCCTGGGAATCCCGTACGACCATCTCGCGCTGTGGGTGCGGACGGTGGACGGGAGTGTGTGGCTGGCCGACGTGGGGTTCGGGACGCACAGCCACTACCCCTTGGCCTTCGAGGAACGGGGCGAACAGGCGGACCCCGGTGGCGAGTTCAGGATCGCCGAGTCCGCGACTCCCGGGGACCAGCCAGACCAGCCAGACCAGCCGGACCTGCCGGAGATGCCAAACATGCGAGGGGCGCCAGACCTGCCAGGGACGCCAAACCAACCAGGCCTCGCGGACCCGACGGACCTGGACGTTCTCCGGAACGGCAAGCCCGCGTACCGGTTGGAGACGCGGCCCCGGGTGCTCGGTGACTTCGTGGCAGCGGCGTGGTGGCAGGCCACGTCACCGGCGTCGCACTTCACGCAGTCGCTGGTCTGCTCGCGGCTCACGGACGACGGAGGGAGGATCACGCTCAGTGGTCGCGGCCTGACGGTGACGGCGCCGGACGGGACCCGGGACGTGCGTGAACTGGGTACGGACGAGGAGGTGTTGGCGGTGTACCGGGAGCGGTTCGGGATCGAACTGGGAGAGGTACCGACGGTGCGCACACCCGCGTAACCGTGGGGGTGTGCGCGCGAGCCCGCGGCCGTACCGGAAGATGTTCCCGTGAGTGATGTGAGACATGTGCTGGTGCTGCCCGACCGTGACACGGCCGAGGAGGCGGCGGAGGCGCTCGGGGAGCGGTTCGCCCTCGACGAGGAACCGCAGTTGGTGCGGGACGCGCTGGCCGGCGAGGACGATGCCGAGGACGCGCAGTGGTTGCTGGTGCTGCGGGACGAGCACGGACGGCTCGACCCCGGTGAGCTGGACGCGTTCGCGGGGGAGTGGGACGGCTGGCGCGAGGAGCCGTAACGGTTACGAGCCCACCAACGACCCCACCAACGACCCCACCCACGAGCCGACGGCGCCGACAC
>NZ_JAEQAZ010000437.1 GCF_016654115.1 Streptomyces sp. MBT53 | reverse complement strand
TGTCATCGGACCCCCGGGTCTGATGAGCTGGCCCGGGACACAACGGACACCCTGGGAAAGGCAGATGCCGTGAGCAACGAAAGCCTGGCCAACCTGCTGAACGTGGATAGTGACGGACGCTCGTTTGGAGCATGCCTCTGACCTGCTGTTACGCGTCAGCGCGTGGGCCGAGTAGTTGTGGTTCGACCTCCCACACGGCTACCGGGACCACTCGTGCGGGTACCTCGGTGCCGTCCGGCGCGGTGTACTTCGGGTATGCCCACACCCCGCGGAGCATCGTCCGCAGGAGCGATCGGCGCGTTGCCACGGGAGTGATATCCCATCGGTCGAGCAGGCCGCGCATGATCGGCTGATAGTCCGCCGGTTGGGCTTCGTCCTCTTCAGTGCGCTTTTCGAGTTCGGCAAGTTCAGCCGTTACGTCCGTCTGCTCTTGGGTGAGTCGCTTCCGCTCGCGTGTGTACGAGTCTTCGGGAATCACGCCGCGGGTGAGCAGATCGGTTTGCCGGTCGAGTAGCTGCTCAATCTCGCTGAGTTGTTCGCGTAGCTTCTTGCGTGCGGCTTTGAGTCGGTCGCGGGGGGCGCCGACTTCCTCGCCCGTCTGCTGCGGGATGGTTGCGGCTTTGGCTTCGATGTCCGCCGACCACTCGGCGAGGCGCTTCAACAGGGCGTCTTCGGCGAGGCTGCGCAGGACGTACACGCCGTCGCATGTCCGGTTGTCCTTCATCTTGCTACACCGGAACATGTAACCGGGCTTCTTGATGAGGACTTTCCCCGCGCCGTAGGTGGATCCGCCGGCGGCTGACGCGGTCCCGCCGCAGCGTCCGCAGCGCATGAGGCCGGACAGGGCATAGGCCGGTTTCCGGTTGCCGCTGGGAGTGTTGCGTGCCTGCTCGCGTCTTTCCTTAAACGCCTCCCATACGTCCTCAGGAACGATCGGTAGATGCGCTCCGGGCTCCCATATGCGGATTGGACAGATGGCGCCGCGTGAACGGTTACTGTCTGGATCCTTGGGGGGACAGTCGCAGTCGTCGGGGTGGTAGCGATTCCATCCGGCGGCCCATCCGCTGTCCATGTAGCGGGTGAGGCCGGATTGGAGCCAGGGCTTACCCCGGGTGCCAAGGAGGCCGTTCACCCCGCACCACTGCGTGACGGAACCCATGGACGCGCCCTCGGCCACGCGTTCGTGAAGGGTGGTGATTGTCCGGCTGATGTCGTCGGGCTCGTACCACTCTTGGTGAATCACGCCCGCGTCTTCGTCTAGGTAGCGCCGGTGCCATATGTACCCCCACCGCTTCCCGCCCGTTGCGGGCAGGCCGGCGGCCCGCCGGTGCTCGCGGGTCTCTGCCCACTGCTCGCCGATTCGATCTGATTCGTACTCGGCGAACTTGAAGGCCATGCCCATTTGCAGTCGGCCGAACGCGGTTCGGGTGTCGGCTGCTTCCGTGGCGGATGCCAGTCGGCCGCCGACGGTTTCGAGTTGGGAGAGGTACACGGCGTTGGCGTGGCGTGAGCGGCCGAACCGGGAGTAGCGCCATACGGCGATTCCGCGGGCGGTGCGGTCCTCTACGAACTTGAGGGCGGTCCTGATCTGGCGTTTCATCTTGCGGCCGGACACGTCAAGGTCGTAAATCCACTCGACGATTTCGGCGTTGTTGCGGTCGGCCCATGCCTTGATGGCGCTGCGCTGGATGTCGGGTGAGATCTTCTCCTCGTAGTAGGTGGATACACGGACGTAGGCCACGAAGGGCTCACGCTTGGTGTTGACGCGTAAGCCCTTATGGCGATCGAGCGTCTGTGTCACGTAATGGACTCCCGATTAAGGCGCCGCGCTTGTGCCCCGTCGAGCGGAAGGACTTTCGCGTCCGGCGGCTCGGCGGCGAGTCGGGCATCGTGGGCAACGATGTCGCGCACGAGGGCGGCGGCGGCGCGGTTCGTGTGTTCGGTGACGTATTGCCGTAAGGCGCAGTAGCCAGTGACCAGGGTCGAGAGAACCCCCGTTGCCGTGGTGGTGGTGCCGGTGATGATGACGGGCCCTACCTCGTCCGTCGTGAGCACTCCGGTTATCAGGGTGGTGAGGCCGACGACGAGCGTTGTCGCGGCGGCGACGGCAGTGAGGTAGACATCCGTGCGGCTGGTCACTTGCTGGCCCTTTCCTAGCTGGTGCCCTCCCGCCTGTGTTTGGCAGTGAGGGCTGCGATCACGCCGCGTACGGCGGCGCGGTCGGTTTCGTCGACTACTCCGAGCGCGGTGAGCGCTTCCTCTTCAGTTGCGGGGGTGCGGGTGCCGGGTTGCTCAGCGTGTTGAGGCTCCCTTTTCAGGGCCTCGGGGGGAAGGTGTCCGGCTCGGACAAGGATCGGCATTACGGGGACGGCGAAGGTCACGCCAAGGGCGTAGCAGGTGCCGACGTCTGGTCGGATTGGCTTTTTGCTGTCGAGGCGTAGAAGGCGAGAGACAGTGGCGACGGGGATACCTGAGGCATCAGCGAAGCGACGCTGCGTACCGCGTTCTTCGGGGTCGTAGCCCTTGCGGACGAGCGCCCACCTGAGCCAGTCGCCGAACGGTGCGTCGAGTGGTGGTTCCGGTTGCGAGCCGTGATTCATAGGCGCAATGTATCGCGCACGCGAGATTCATGTTGCTCGGTGCACAACTTTTGGGCATCTGATGCGTCATCCCCCGTCGGCGGTCGATGCGTCCGCAACCCGCACACTATCGAACAGGTGAGCGGTTCTCCACTACTCAATCACAAACGCTAGCACCGGTACCGCGAGTTCCCCTTCAGCTTTGCCCCTCCTCCTGCATATCCCAGAGGCACACCCCGCCTCACTTGTCTCACGCGTGAGTGAAACGTGCTACGTTCCACTCGTGAGCGAAAAGCGCTCACGAGTGATTGAACGAGGTGCGTTTCCATGCGTTTTGACCCCAAGCCCCTGCGCTCCGCAGCCGCGGCCGTGGGCGACAACAGCACCGCCGCAATCGCCCGGAAGCTGAACACCCCGTACGCGACGGTGATCCGTTGGACCAGCGGGCGCAGCATCCCGGCCGGCCCCGCACTCGCCAGCATCGAGCGGACCTACGGCGTGACCCCCGCACTCCTCTTTCCGGCCGACGCATGACCGCGCCGTCCCTCGACGCCGCACGCGCCCGCGCCGCCGCCGTCACGGCCGCCGCTCGCGTCTGGCGCCACGGCCTCGATGCCATGGACCGCATGAGCCCGGCCGCCGCCGCGCGTGCCTGCTACCAGCCCGGGGGCCCGTCGCTCGCCGACCTCGAACGGCGCATCTGCGCCGACCGTGCCGCCCGTACCCGCGGCCACCCCGGACGGCCCCTTTCGACCGACACCGAAGGGCATCAATCGTGAACACCCCCAAGCGTACCGAGAACCGCATTCCCCGCGCCGTACAGGCCGTCATGGGCGCCGAGGCCGCTCGCCGCCGCGTCGAGTTCGTCGAGGTCGTCGCCCGCCAGCTCGACCAGATCGCCCCCGGCACCATCCGGGTGCGCGTCATCCCCGTGCCCCACGAGGGCCGCCGCCTCACGTGGGTTGTCCTCGACTCCGCCAACGGCCCAGTGGGCGCCGACCGCGAGGCCCACCGTGCCGCCTACGGCCTGCTCACCCGGGCGTTCCCGTCCGCCG
>NZ_JAEQAZ010000436.1 GCF_016654115.1 Streptomyces sp. MBT53 | reverse complement strand
GGGCCGGGTGGCGCAGATGGAGGCGCCGCCGGCCGCGGACGCGGGAGTTCTCCGCGTCCGCCCCAAGCGGTCGGTCTCCGAGGCCTACGCCAACCCCGACTCCCTCACCCGGCGTGCGTTCGGCGCGATCACCCCGATGCCGGACGAGAACGACCCGGCGTACCGGGCCGCCGTACTCCCCGCGTCGAACGGCATCGCGACGGCAGACGGCCTGGCCCGTTTCTACGCCTCCCTGATCGGCGAACTCGACGGCGGGGCACGGCTGTTCACCCCGGAGACGGTTGAGCTGGCCCGTGCCGAACGTTCCTCGGGCCCCGACCGCGTCCTCGTGATCAACACCCGTTTCGGGCTCGGCTACATGCTGCACGGCGGCGCGTCCCCGCTGCTGTCCGACGGCTCCTTCGGGCACCCGGGCCGGGGCGGCGCGCTGGGCTTCGCGGACCCGGATTCGGGCATCGCGTTCGGGTATGTGACGAATTCGTTCAGAAAGAGCGTGACGGCTGATCCACGGGCGCAGGCCCTGGTCAGAGCGGTGCGCACCGCACTGTCGTAGCGCACTGGTACGGCTGCCGCCGTCGGCATCACGGCCGGCGTTCACGACCCTGGGGCAACAATGGGGTATGCGCTGCTGCATCTCGGCTCCCCTCGCGGCCCTCGCCGCGCTCCCCACTCCCTACGACGTCCTGCGCTCCGGCACGCTCCTCGTCCCGGCGCTGCTGCGTGCCGCCCACGCCCGTCCCGGACGCGGCGGATTCCGCCAACTGGCCGCCGTCCACCTGGAGTTGGTCACCCTCACCGAGGACAGCGCGATCATCACCTGGCACACCCGGATACCCGGCACCGACGACGGTTTCGGCCACCCGATCCCCGCGGTCACCGAAGGCGAGGTCGTCTACGGCACCCACCCGGCCCGGCTCAACCGTGTCGCGGCCGAGGAGCGGCCCACCGCGCACCACCAGGTGGAGCTGACCGGCCTGGAGCCCGGGCAGACGTACTACTACCGGGCACGTTCCGCGGGCGTGACCGCCGTACCGACGCCGTTGCAGCACGTGCGCGGGAACGCCGTCGGGACCTCGCGGCACGGACTCGGCTCGCTGACCGGCACGTACTCCTTCACCACGCCCCAGCCCCCGCCCGGGCGGCACCTGCTGTCCATCGCCCTCTGCAACGACCTGCACCTCGGCGAGACCACCGCGGGCCGCATGGCGGGCTTCCCGCTGCTGCGCGGGGTGTCACAGGCGGCGGGCCTCGCCGCCTACCCGGAGATCATGACCCGGGCCCTGGTCGAGGAGGCCAAGCTGCGCGGGGCGGACGTGCTGCTCGCCGCCGGGGACATCTCCGCGGGCGGGTCACCGGCGGACCTGGCGGCGGCC
>NZ_JAEQAZ010000435.1 GCF_016654115.1 Streptomyces sp. MBT53 | reverse complement strand
GGCCGCTCCTCCGGGCCGCTCGCTCGCTTCTCAACCGGGCTGGAGCGGACCTAGTCAAGGGTGGAGCGCAGCGGAATCGGCGGAGCCGACGCGACCGCAGGGAGCGCCCTTTACTTGGTCCGTTCCGGCCCGACACTGACAAGAAGCGAGTGGCCCAACAGCAACCTCACAACTCAGGGCCACAGCAACACCTTCGCCCACCCCCGCTCCTCCCGCACATAACTCAGCCGAACGTGCCGCCGTAGCGCATCCCCTTGGAAGAACTCGGCCTCGTCAGGGAAGACGCGGTACAGGGTCCAGGACGGGACGGGAGTCTGCGGGTCGCGTTGGGCCAGCTCCCAGGCTGCTTCGGAGGTTCGGGTCAACTCGTCCAGGGACGGGAGGACTTCGCTCTGGTGGCCGGTCAGGGCCGCTGCGAGGGCTCCTGTCGAGCGGGCGTGCAGGTCGGACTGGGATTCGTCGGGGGTCGCCGGGAGGACCGGGCCGCGCAGGCGGATCTGGCGGCCGAGGCGGGGCCAGTAGAAGGAGAGGGCCGCGTACGCGAAGTGCTTCAGCTGGTGGCCCTTGCGGCTTGTGGCGTGGGTCGCGAACGACCAGCCTTCCTTGTCCGCGCCGTGCAGCATCACCATGCGTACGTCGGGGAGGCCCTCGTCGTCCCTCGTCGCCAGGGACATCACGTGGGGTTCGGTCTCGCCCGCCGCCACCGCCTCCGCGAACCATGTCGTGAAGAGGGCGAGGGGGGTGTCCGGTGCCGTCGTCGGGTCGAACGGCCGTAGTTCTGTCGTCCCGGGGGCCCATACCCGTAGTGACTTCAGGAGGTCGTGGAGGTCCGGTCCCGTTTCCGTTGCCATGGGTCGAGTATCACCTCTGACCTGTGCCGGGTCCGAAGTCGTATGCGGTGAAGTCCGCGGCCGGGCGGTAGCCGATCCGCTGGTAGAGGGCGTTGCTGGTCGGGTTCGCGAGGTCGGTGAAGAGGAGCACCTCGGTCGCGCCCGCAGTGCGCGCGGCCCGGCTGACCTCTGTCGTGACGGCGCCTGCGTAGCCGCGGCCCCGCAGGTCCGCCGGTGTGTAGACGGGGGCGACGCGGATCTGGCCGGCCACCTTCGCCGTGACTCCGGCCATCGACACGGGTGTGCCGTCGGGGGTCTCCCAGAGTGTGACGCCGCCGTAGGAGATCCGCGCGTCGGCCCATTCGGCCGAGCCGATCATGCCTCCGTGCCCGCCGATCGCCGCCCCGAACTCGCCGTGCCAGCGCATGAGTTGTTCGCGGTCCTTTGCCACCGCGATGCGCGGGCGGCCGGGAGGGGCGGGGTGGGGAGGCGTCAACTCGGTGAGGCGGTAGAGGCGTTGGCGGACGCTGGTCTCGGGTGCGGCTGCGGTTCGTCGTCGCCGGGCTTCCGC
>NZ_JAEQAZ010000434.1 GCF_016654115.1 Streptomyces sp. MBT53 | reverse complement strand
CCGCGCCCGAGACGGTGCCGGCGTCCCACTCCGGCACCGTCTCGGGCGCGGGATCACTGTCCGGTGCCGAACTGGCCGTGGGCGGCGCGCTGTTGCCGGAGGTGGTGGTGACCGGCGTGGGGAGGTCGGTGCCGGTGTGGGTGGTGCTCGGGAGGGGGGCGGGATCAGTGCCGCGATCGCTGTCGACGCCGGAGTCGGAGTTCGGGGAGGCGTCAATGCCGTGCGTCGTGTCCGTGCTGACGGTGTCGCCGTCGGACGTCGTACTCTCCGGGCGCCCCGATGTCGTCGTACGCGGATTGCCCCCGGAGTTGGAGGACGTACCTGAACCGGACGCGGGGTTACCCGAGTTGGTACCTCCCTGAGCGGGAACACCGGACCCGGTCGTGTTCGTGTTCGTACCGGCGCTCGGGCCCGTACTCGTGTTCGTGCCCGGCGGCACGACACCGGTGTTGGACCCGCTGGCGACCGGCGCGACCGGAACCTCCGTTGAGGAAACCGGAGTTGAAGTGTCCGAAGTGTCACCCTGCTGAACTGTCCGTACAGGCGCCGGAGTTTCGGTGCTCGTGGTGTGCGGACTGCCGCCGGAATTCGAGGGCGAGCCCGACCCGGTCGTGCTCGGCGGTACGGCACCCGTGTCGGGCCTGCCCGTAACCGGAACACCATGTGAGGACACCGGAGTTGAGATGTCCGAGGTGTCGCCCTGCTGGCCGCCGCCACCCGACGTACTGGTACTCGTGCTCGTACCTGTCGTCCCGTGCGGGACATCGCTCTGCAGGTCTCCCCCGCCGACCTTCACCTCGTCGAAGTGCGTGCCGGTATCGATGTCGGTGTCGGTGTCGGGGAGATCCGTGTCGACGTCGGTCGAGGGGGGTGGCGCGGTGTTCGTGGAGGTGCGTTGAGGGGGGTTGACCGTCGACGAACTGCCGTTGTTCGAGGTCGTGTTGACCGAGCCGGGGCCCGTCGTGGTGGGCGTGTTCGACGACGGGCTGTTCTTCGAGGGGCCCGTGTCCGTGTCGGAGTCGGAGTCGGTCGGGATGTTCGCGGTGCCCAGGGTGTTCACCGGCGTCGGGGTGTTGAAGTTGAACTTGCTGCCCAACTCGTTCGCGCCCTGGCCGAGGTGGCGTTCGCTGATCGAGCTGAGCCCGGCGCCGAGGAAGGTGTTCAGGGGGTCGATGGGGAACCCGTAGATGGATGCCGTGGCGACCTCGCCGAGGGTCTCCGCGCCACCCTCGGTGACGAAGTGCTCGAAGTCCTCGCCGAGTTCGTGCTTCAGCTTGTCGCCGAAGCTCTTCGGCTTCGGGGTCGGTGTCGGTGTGAGGTGCGGGGTCGGGGTGGGTGTGGGGGTGGTTTTCGGGTTCGGCGTGGGGGTCGGCTTCGGTTTGGGCTTGGTGTTGATGT
>NZ_JAEQAZ010000433.1 GCF_016654115.1 Streptomyces sp. MBT53 | reverse complement strand
GACGAGCCCCTGTCGCACATCGCGGACAACATCCCGGTGCTGTCGGGCAATGGCGCCATCGGCAGCTGATCGTCCGTCAATGCAGCGGCCAGGGCGGCCCGTCGGAATTCTTCCGTACGGGCCGCCCTGGCCGTTTTTCAAAACTGTCCGCCCGCTGCCTTCCCTTGAAGAGAAGCGTTTCTGCGTTGGTGCGGCCAACGCGTCAATTCAGTGCCGACGATCGAGTGAATTGTCAGGTGACACGCGTTCTTGAGTTTCTTCCTGTGTCTATCCCTCGTTTCACAGGCTGCAGGTCATGGTGCGAGCCGCCCAAGCTGTGCTCGCTCGGTTTCGGCCGTCATAGGGCATGACCGCAGAGAAGGGAACGTTCATGAAGAAGAGCGCTGCTGTTGTCGCTGGTGCGATCATGGCTCTCGGTATGGCCGCCCCGGCCTTCGCCGACGCCGGTGCCGAGGGTGCCGCCGTCGGTTCGCCGGGTGTCCTCTCGGGCAACGTGGTCCAGGTTCCCGTGCACATCCCCGTCAACGTGTGCGGCAACTCGATCGACGTGATCGGCCTGCTGAACCCGGCGTTCGGCAACACCTGCGTCAACGACTGACGACGCAACGCACCAGCCGCTCCGGCTGTGTCACGGCCGGCCTTGGACACTTTCCTGTTCCAAGGCCGGCTTTTTTTCCCACTTCTTCAAGCAGGAAGACAACGAGATTGCGACAGACCCTGGGTAAGGGAATGGTCGCGGCTGCCGCCGCGACAAGCATTCTGTCCCTGTGCGGCAGCCCCGCCGTGGCCGAGACGTACACGGCCGGCGCTGCCAAGGATTCGCCGGGCGTCCTGTCCGGCAACAGCCTCTCGGTCCCGGTCGACGCGCCGGTCAACGCCTGCGGCAACTCCGTCGACGGCGTGTCCGGGCTCAACCCGACCTTCGGCAACTCCTGCGCCGGCGGCAAGGATTCGCACCGGCACGGCGAACACACCGGCCACCACCGCTGGGCCGAGCAGGCCTACGACGACTCCGACGACTCGGGCTACGGCTCCGGGGACGACGATTCGGGGTACGGCTACGGCGGTGACTCGGGGTACGGCTACGGGGGCCACTCCGGTCATGGCTACGGCGATCACCCGGGGTACGGCTCGGGCGATCACTCGGGCTATGGCTCCGGTGACCACGGGGGTTACGGCTCGGGTGACCACGGAGGCTACGGCTCCGGCGACACGGGCCACGGCAAGCCGGAGGACTGCGAGGAGACGCCCCCGCCTCCGCACGGCGGGGATCACCACACGCCTCCGCCCACGGGCGGGGACCATCACACGCCTCCGCCTACCGGTGGGGACCATCACACCCCGCCTCCTGCGGGTGGGGATCACCACACGCCTCCGCCCACCGGTGGCGACCATCACACTCCGCCTCCG
>NZ_JAEQAZ010000432.1 GCF_016654115.1 Streptomyces sp. MBT53 | reverse complement strand
AGTAGCGGGGACAGGATTTGAACCTGCGACCTCTGGGTTATGAGCCCAGCGAGCTACCGAGCTGCTCCACCCCGCGCCGTTGTGTTCCCAACTATACGCCATCCGCGGGGTCCGATGTCACACACGTTTCAGTCGGCGGGGTTACCGGCGTGCGTGAGGGTCTCCCAGGAGACGAAGAGGTCGTCGCTGCCGGCCGGCCGGGTGGTCTCGGCGAGCTTGTGCGCGGCGGGCACCTTCATGCCGAGCCGGTCCTCCAGGTGGTTGAGCGGAACCTCCAGGTCGGGCCCCATGTTCCGGTCGACCTTGCCGCCGCACAGCCAGGCCGGCGCGGCCTCGCCCAGCTGGTAGCGGGCGTGGAAGTCGATGGCGGCGGCGAGCCGGTCCTTGACGTCCTTGTAGAGGTCGACGCCCTGGTGCCAGGCGGTCTCGGCGATGTGCCCGGTGGCGGCCAGCGAGTACCCGACGTGCTTGAAGTTGCGGCAGGTCTCCTGGGCGATGCCGTCCTTGAAGGTGGTCTGCTTGAACCAGTACGTCGTGAGCTTCTGCGGGGTGGTGACGGTGGAGCGGGCCGGGGTGAGCGGCACCTTGCCGTCCTTCTCCAGGTAGAAGTAGGCGGGCACGCGGTCGCGGAAGCGGGCGACGGCCGCGTCGAAGGCCTTGTGGTCGTCGAGGAAGACGGCGATGCCGATCGCCGCGTCCGTCATGGCCAGGTCCCAGTTGCCGTTGTAGTCCGGCAGATCTTTCGTCACCTCGGGCTGGTACGCGGTGCGCAGCATGGTCGCGAACCGCTGCACCCGGTCCTCCGGCCAGCCGGCCCCCGGCGTGTACCGCACGATCTCCGCCGCCCGCGCCCACGTCGACCCGGCCCACGCGGTCTGCAGCCCGGCGTCCTCGGAGGTGTGCTCCTTCATCTTCGCCGACCAGTCGTCCATGATCTCCCGCGCCTTGAGCGCGTGGTGCTCCTTGCCCGTGATGCTGAACAGCAGCGCCTGCGTGTACGCGGCGATCGCGTCCTCGCGCTCCTCGACACACCCGTGCGCGGCCTTGCCGTTCCAGGGGCAGTCGACGTCGGCGTAGGGCTTCGCCGTGTACTTGTACGACCCGTACTTGCTGTCCCGCATCCCGAAGTACGCCTTCAGCCAGGGCTGTTTCCCGGCCGTCACGTTCTTCCGTACGGCGTCCAGCTGCGCCTTGCTGACCAGCACTCCGGGATGCGTGAACGCCGCGCCGGCGGGCAGTGCCCGTGCCATGGTCCGCGTACCGGTGTCCGCCGCCCCGCACGAGGCGAGAAGCCCCACGGCCACGGACGCGCCCAGCACCGCCACTGCCCTCATGTGTCCCTACCTCCGCCTTGTCCGCACCGGTTCCCTGTGAGCGTGACCCGGTGGGCGGTGGGCCGCAGGATCTGATGGGCCGGTCGGGGGC
>NZ_JAEQAZ010000431.1 GCF_016654115.1 Streptomyces sp. MBT53 | reverse complement strand
GTCCTACCTTTCTTGATGTGGGTCTGAACTGGTCATTCGTAAGATCGGTGGGGCCCAGGGGCTCTGGGTATGGCTGGCATGTGGCCGCCGTTGGATGGCTCAGGAGACTTGGCCGCCCGGGGTCCCGCGACGACTCGACCGCTCATTGGGAGACGCGACGCGATCGCTTTGTAGGACAACGTCGGCGAGGTCGTCTGCTGGGTTCATGTACGACGAGCTGGCGGAGGTGGCTGTGCCCGAGATCTGGGCCGGAGTGGACATCGGCAAGGAACATCACCACTGCGTGGTGATCGACGCCCAGGGCAAGCCGCTGTTGTCGCGGCGGGTGCTGAACGACGAGAGTGAACTGCTCCAACTCATGGCGGACGTGCTGGAGCTGTCGCAGGACGTGCTGTGGGCGGTGGACATCAACCACGGCGGGGCCGCGTTGCTGCTCGGGCTGCTGGTCAGCCACGATCAGCACATCACCTACATCACCGGCCTGGCCGTCCACCGGGCGTCGGCCGGCTACCGGGGCCAGGCCAAGACCGACGCGAAGGACGCCTTCGTCATAGCCGACCAGGCCCGCATGCGCACCGACCTCGGGGTCCTGCGGCCCGGCGACGAGATATCGGTCGACCTGCGCACTCTGGTCACCCGCCGCACTGACCTGGTCTGCGACCGGACCCGGCAGATCAACCGCCTGCGCGCCCAACTCCTCGAAATCTTCCCGGCGTTGGAACGCTCCCTGGACCTGACGAGGAAAGGGCCGGTCCTGCTGCTGACCGGATACCAGACCCCGGCCGCGATCCGCCGTGCCGGCGCGGCGCGCATGACGACCTGGCTCAGGAACCGCAAGGTCTATGGCAGCGCGGCCTTGGCCAGGGCCGTCGTGCAGGCCGCCGAAGCCCAGCTCACCGCGCTGCCCGGCGAGAAACTCGCGGCAACCATGGTGGCCCGTCTCGCGAAGGGGGTGATGGCCCTCGATGAGGAGATCGCCGAGCTCGACGCCTTCATCGAGGGCCGGTTTCGCGAGCACCCGCACGCTGAAGTGATCCAGAGTATGCCCGGCATGGGCAGCCTGCTGAGCGCGGAGTTCCTGGCCGCGACCGGTGGTGACATGGACGCGTTCGGCACCGCCGACCGCCTGGCCGGCTACGCCGGACTCGCCCCCGTCCCCCGCGACTCCGGACGCGTCAGCGGCAACCTCCACCGCCCCCGCCGCTACCACCGCGGCCTGCTCCGCGCCTTCTACCTGTCCGCGTTCGCCAGCCTCCGCAGCTGCCCGGCCTCGAAGCGGTTCTACGAGCGGAAACGGGCCGAGGGCAAGGGGCACAAGCAGGCGCTGCTGGCACTCGCCCGACGCCGCGCCAACGTCCTGTGGGCCATGATCCGCGACGGGGCGTGCTACCAAGCCACACCACCAGTCACGGCGACGGCTTGACAACGTCATTGGGAAGTCTCCT
>NZ_JAEQAZ010000042.1 GCF_016654115.1 Streptomyces sp. MBT53 | reverse complement strand
GCGGCGGGGCGTGGGCCACGGGCGCGTGGGAGGGCGAACGCAGGCTCGCCTGCCGGCCCGCGCCGCCCCTCGAGCAGGCGTTGGTGTCGACCGGCTTCAACTACGTCACCGCGGTCAGGGTCCACCAGGCCGACGTGGCGCAGAAGCTGATCCCGCTGCTGCGGGACATCCGGCGGGGCGGCTCGGCGGCGGTCGACCTGTGCGATGTGGCCGCGGGCCGGCTGGACGGCTTCTACGAGCGGGGGCTGAACCCGTGGGACCTCGGCGCGGGGGACCTGATCGCCCGAGAGGCAGGCGCCTTGAGCGGTGGACGGCCCGGAGAGCGACCGGGGCGGGATCTGGCTGTCGTGGGGAGTCCGGGGGTGTTCGAGCCGCTTCAGGGGCTGCTGGAGGACTTTGGGGCTTGGCACGACTGAGGCGGTGTTGGGTAGGCGCCGCGTAGGTGGGCCGGCGTTGGGTAGGCGCCGTTCGCACCTCTTTTGGTTCGGTCGCCTTCGGGGCGCTGGGAGCCGGTGTCGAGAGGCCCACCGTGCTCGGCGCTGCGCGCCTCCGCGCGCTGGTCCTCTCGACACCGGCGCGCCCCTACGGCTCCCTCTCGGCCGGTGGCGTGGGGACAGTTCAAGTGGGTGGGCCCTTGCCCCGGGTTGTGGTGGGCCCGAACAGCAGCAAGACCCCGGCGCTGGATTCGCCGGGGTCCTGCTTTTCTGCTGTTTGCGCTGATCAGACGCTCGTCGCGCTGACCTCCACACCGTGGTCGGCGGCCAGGCGGCGCAGGTCGTCGAGCTCGGCCTGTTCCACCTCGACGAGGAAGTCGTCGCCCTCGTCACGAGCCCGCGTCAGGTCGGTCTCGGTCGCCCTTATGCGCTGCAGAAGTCCTGCGGTGAATGCGTCCATGCTGCGCCCCCTCGTCCTGGGTCGTGGGTCGGGTGGCACGGGGGTGTGCCGTTCGGAAGGGGCGATCACGTCTGCGGATGCGGGTGCCCAGCGCTGCCCTGGCTGGGCGGCGACGGTGCCGGACACCCACGCCCGCTCTGCGGAAGCGTTGGACGTACCACAAGGTGGCTTGCCACATGCAGAGCGTGATCGCGGGGTGTAAAGCCGTCCTCCCCGCGCTCCCTTCGGTGGAAACCTCAACCCATCGAGAAAATCCCGCATTCCCGGGCCTCATACCTGACCTTCATCTTGCGTCCGGCCGCCTTACAGCCGACTTATGGCCGAAAAGGGCAGGATGGAGGTCACACAGCCACGAAGACCCTGCCCGCGTGCGCCGAGACGCGCTACGCGGGTGGACAGAGGAAGGACAAGCGACGTGCGCGTACTCGTCGTCGAGGACGAGCAGCTGCTCGCCGATGCGGTGGCCACCGGACTGCGCCGGGAGGCCATGGCCGTCGACGTCGTGTACGACGGTGCGGCCGCCCTGGAGCGCATCGGCGTCAACGACTACGACGTGGTCGTCCTCGACCGCGACCTCCCGCTCGTGCACGGCGACGACGTCTGCCGCAAGATCGTCGAGCTCGGCATGCCCACCCGCGTGCTGATGCTCACGGCGTCCGGCGATGTCAGCGACCGCGTCGAGGGCCTGGAGATCGGCGCCGACGACTATCTGCCCAAGCCCTTCGCGTTCAGCGAGCTGACGGCACGCGTGCGTGCCCTCGGCCGCCGTACGAGCGTGCCGCTGCCGCCCGTCCTGGAGCGTGCTGGCATCAAGCTCGACCCGAACCGCCGCGAGGTGTTCCGCGACGGCAAGGAAGTCCAGCTGGCGCCCAAGGAGTTCGCCGTCCTGGAGGTGCTGCTGCGCAGCGAGGGCGCGGTCGTCTCCGCGGAGCAGCTGCTGGAGAAGGCGTGGGACGAGAACACGGATCCGTTCACCAATGTCGTGCGGGTGACGGTCATGACGCTGCGCCGCAAGCTCGGCGAGCCCCCGGTCATCGTCACCGTGCCCGGCTCCGGATACCGGATCTGAGTCCACTGTGGCGACGACCCCCGCGCCTCCCCAGGCGCCCCCGAAGCCCACGTGGGACCCCAGAAGGCCCGAACCGCCGTTCCCCTGGCTGCGCCCCACCATCCGTATACGGCTCACGTTGTTGTACGGCGGGATGTTCCTGATCGCCGGGATCCTGCTGCTGTCGATCATCTACCTGCTCGCGGCGCACGCGTTGAACGTGGGCAGTGAGCTGCCCTTCAAGGTCATCTCCGGCTCGGTCGGCAGCAGCACCTGCAACTTCCCGTCCGAGCCGTCGGCGACCACGCTCAACAACGCGATGAACGAGTGCGTCAACGAACAGCGCCAGCACGCCCTGGACGACCTGCTCAGCCGCTCCCTGCTGACCCTGCTCGGTCTCGCGATCATCGCCTTCGCCTTCGGGTACGCGATGGCGGGCCGGGTGCTGTCCCCGCTGGGCCGGATCACCCGGACCGCCCGCGCGGTGGCCGGCTCGGACCTGTCCCGCCGGATCGAGCTGGACGGCCCGGACGACGAGCTCAAGGAACTCGCGGACACCTTCGACGAGATGCTGGACCGGTTGCAGCGGGCCTTCACCGCGCAGCAGCGCTTCGTGGGGAACGCCTCGCACGAGCTGCGCACCCCGCTGGCGATCAACCGCACGCTCCTGGAAGTGCATCTGTCGGATCCTGGGGCCCCTGTCGAGCTGCAGCAGCTCGGCAAGACGCTGCTCGCCACCAACGAGCGCAGCGAGCAGCTCGTCGAAGGCCTGCTGCTGCTCGCCCGCAGCGACAACCAGATCGTCGAGCGCAAGCCCGTGGACCTCGCTGAGGTCGCCGAGCAGGCCGTCGACCAGGTCCATGGGGAGGCGAGCGCGAAGAACGTGGTCATCCGTGGCGAGCGCAAGCCGGTCGTCGTCCAGGGCAACGGCGTCCTCCTGGAGCGGATCGCCCTGAACCTCGTGCAGAACGCGGTGCGGTACAACGTGCCGGAGGACGGCTGGGTCGAGGTCACCACCGAGGTTCAGCACGGTCATGCGGTGCTGATCGTCTCGAACACGGGTCCGGTGGTCCCGGCGTACGAGGTCGACAACCTCTTCGAGCCCTTCAGACGGCTGCGTACGGAGCGAACGGGCAGCGACAAGGGTGTGGGCCTCGGTCTGTCGATCGCGCGGTCCGTGGCGCGCGCACACGGTGGCCATATCTCGGCCCAGCCCCGCGAGGGGGGTGGGCTCGTGATGCGAGTCACCCTGCCCATCTGAGATCATGTCGCCGACACACGAGGATGTTCGCTTTGCGCGGAATTTTCTGGCCGCATCTCCGGCACTCTTGTGTGTGATCGATCACAAGCACGATTTTCGGGGCATCTACTCTCCGTGATCATGCACCCTGTCGGAAAGCCGGGAAAATCCGGGTTTTCAGGGGTCTTGATCACGGGAAGTACACGGTGAGGTGCCTTTGAAGAGCGGCATGAGGACCGTGTACGGTCCCCTTCGCCATCCAAGCCGATCACTCTTGAGGGGTCCGGTTGGGTGTCGATTGAGTAACAGACCTTGATGTGAGGCAAAATCTCCGCCTCAGGTCGGGCACAAGTCCGGCCTCTCACGCGTTACGTGCGCTGGAGACACCGCAGACACCCAGAGGGGGAGAGCGCGACATGGCAACGGATTACGACACCCCACGCAAGACCGACGACGACGTCGACTCGGACAGCCTTGAAGAGCTCAAGGCGCGTAGGAACGACAAGTCGACTTCCGCAGTGGACGTCGACGAATTCGAGGCGGCCGAGGGCCTCGAACTGCCCGGAGCGGACCTCTCGAACGAAGAGCTGGCCGTCCGGGTGCTGCCCAAGCAGCAGGACGAGTTCACTTGCATGAGCTGCTTCCTGGTGCACCACCGCAGCCAGCTGGCCCGCGAGAAGAACGGCCAGCCGATCTGCCGCGACTGCGACTGAGGAGGGGTCGGCCGTGACTGGCTCGACCCCACCCTGGAAGCGCCGCTCCCTCAAGCCGGGAGCGGACGAAGGGCCGGCCGACGGCCCTCATGGCGCGCGTGACGACGAGCGGGGCTCATCCGAACAGGGATCAGCCTCGCTCGAACCGGCGGCCGACCGGGCTGACCTCCCGGTGCCCGCCGACGTTCCCGCAGCCGCCCCCGTCGCCAAACGACGGGCGGCGGTGATCCGGGACAAGGCCAGGGAAGGCGTCCGCAAGGGCGGCAGCCGGGCCAGGGCGGGCTTGGCGTACCTCGCCGACCGAATCATCGACATCGCCCCGAGGATCCCCGTACGGGACCTTGAGGCGCTTCGGCGACAGTTCCCGGGCCTCGGCCCCGAACAGCTCGCCGACAAGCTGGTGGCGGGCGCGGCGAACGCGACGTCGACCGTCGGCGCCGGGATCGGTGCCGCGGCGATGCTGCCCGTGCCACCCGCCATGCCCACCGAACTGGCCGCCGAGATCACCGGCGTCGCCGCGATCGAGCTGAAGCTGATCGCCGAGCTGTACGAGGTCTACGGCGTCCGTCCGCCCGGTGACCTGAGGCAGCGCAGCACCGCGTATCTGAACTCCTGGTCCGGGGAGCGCGGTATCGACGTGACCAAGCCGTCGACCATGAGCGCCGCGCTGAACGGCCACATGAAGCGCGAGTTGCGCCAGCAGATCATGAAACGCATGGTCCGCGACCTGCCGAACCTGATGCCCTTCATGGTCGGCGCCGCCGTCGGAGCGGTCATGAACCGCCGGGACACCAAGAAGCTCGCCGAACGCATCCGCAAGGACCTGCGCAAGGCCCAGGTGCCCTGGGACGCGCTGCCCGAACTGCCACCCCTGGAGACCCCGCCGGACCCGCTCAGGATGGGCGAGATCCCCAAGGAACTGGGTCGCTAGGGGCCCGGCCGGAGGGGGCCGGCCGGATGGCCGGTCCTAGACGGCTGCCGCCCGTGCCGCCTTCAGCGCCTCCGCCAGCCGCTCCGGCTCACGCGTCGACAGGTACAGGTACGGCGTTGGGTCGGCCGGGTCGGTGACCTCCACGCGCAGTGCCGTGGGGATGTAGGAGCGCAGCAGCAGGAAGGCGCGGGTGTCGGCCTTGTAGGTGCGCCAGGCGCGCGCCTCCTCCGGGTCCAGAATCTCCGCCTCGCCCAGGGCCGTCACCGGGATCTTCGCCTCGCCGGCGATCAGCGAGTCGCCCACGATCCGGATGCGGAGCGAGCCGTAGGAGCTGGCCGTGACCGCGGCGAAGGCGGTGCCGCCGACCAGGCCGCCGAGCAGCGGCAGGGTGCCGAAGGGCAGCAGGATCAGGGCGAAGGAGACGCCGACCAGGAACGAGATGAACCACCACGAACGGGGGGCGGTGAGGCGCTCGTCGTAGGGGGAGGCGGAAAGCTGCATGGAGCCAAGCTTGGCACGGTGTCGGGAACGTACCGGGAGCAGGGGGGCCAGCGCGTAGCGCTGTCAGGCAGGGTGGCGGTGGGTGACGGGCGGGCGGGTAAGGTCTGCGGCTGTGAGTGGTACTTCTCCAGCTCTTAAGCCTCCGTCCGACGCCGTGAAACCGGTGCGGCACCCTGACGCGCCCGCGCCCGGTGAGTTGCTGGGTGCCCACTACGAACAGTGTTTCGGGTGTGGCGGCGACCAGCCGCACGGGCTGCATCTGGCGGCGCGGGCCGGCGAGGGCGTGACCATCACCGCCGAGTTCACCGTGCGGGCCGCCCACCAGGGCGCCCCGGGCCTCGCGCACGGCGGAGTGCTCGCCAGCGCGCTGGACGAGACCCTCGGCTCGCTGAACTGGCTGCTGCGGACGATCGCCGTGACCGGCCGCCTGGAGACCGACTTCGTGCGGCCGGTTCCCGTGGACACCGTGCTGTACCTGGAGGCCGAGGTGACGGCCGTGGCGGGCCGGAAGATCTACTCGACCGCCACGGGACGCATCGGCGCTCCCGACGGGCCGGTCGCCGTCCGCGCGGACGCGCTCTTCATCGAGGTGAAGGTCGACCACTTCATCGACAACGGCCGCCCGCAGGAGATCCGGGCCGCCATGGACGACCCGGACCAGGTCCGGCGTACCCGTGCCTTCGAGGTGAACCCGTGAGCAGTGGCCGTAGTCCCCTGGACGTACTGATCCGGCGCGTCGACCCCGACGTACCGCTTCCGTCGTACGAGCACCCCGGTGACGCGGGCGCCGATCTGCGGACCACCGAGGGCCGGGAACTGAAGCCGGGTGAACGGGCCGTACTGCCCACGGGGGTGTCTGTCGCGCTCCCGGAGGGGTACGCGGCCTTCGTGCACCCTCGTTCGGGGCTCGCCGCCCGCTGCGGTGTCGCCCTAGTGAATGCCCCGGGGACGGTTGATGCCGGGTACCGTGGGGAGATCAAGGTGATCGTGGTGAATCTCGACCCGTACGAGTCGGTACGGTTCGAGCGCTTCGACCGGATCGCCCAGCTGGTCGTCCAGCAGGTCGAGAGGGTCCGCTTCCAGGAGGTCGCGGAACTTCCCGATTCGGCGCGGGCCGAGGGGGGCTTCGGGTCCACCGGCGGTCACGCCGCCGTGGGCGGCACCACGGGTGGGAATCGATACGCTTCGGTCGTATCCGACCGGGAAGGACAGTGACGTGTTCGGACGTCGCAAGAAGGGCACTGCCGCCGAGGACGCGGCGAGCGAGGCCGAGCAGGTCGTCGACGACGTCGACACTGAGGCGGACGCGGTGGAGCGCGTGAGGCTCGAACCGGAGCCCCGCCCCGACGGACCCTGGGACGACTCGGAGGTCGGCGATCCCGCCGAGGGCCGGGTGGACCTGGGCGGTCTGTTCGTGCCGGGAGTCGACGGCATGGAGTTGCGGGTCGAGGTCGCGGGTGACGCGATCGTCGCCGCCACCGTGGTCCTCAAGGACAGTGCCATCCAGTTGCAGGCCTTCGCCGCCCCCAAGCGCGAGGGCATCTGGGGTGAGGTCCGCGAGGAGATCGCCAGCGGCATCACCCAGCAGGGCGGAATCGTCGACGAGGTCGAGGGGCCGCTGGGCTGGGAGCTGCGCGCGCAGGTTCCGGTGCAGCTGCCGGACGGCACGGGCGGCTTCCAGGTGGTGCGGTTCGTCGGTGTGGACGGTTCGCGCTGGTTCCTGCGCGGGGTGATCTCCGGGCAGGGCGCGGTGCAGCCGCAGGCGGCCGGTCTGCTGGAGCAGATCTTCCGGGACACGGTCGTCGTGCGCGGCGAGGGCCCGATGGCGCCCCGCGACCCGATCGTCCTGAAGCTGCCGAACGACGCCCAGATGGTTCCCGAGGGCGTCCAGCAGGAGGAGGCGGGTTCCCGCTTCTCCGGCGGCATGGGCCAGTTGCAGCGCGGACCGGAGATTACCGAGGTGCGCTAGCCGGAACAGAAAGACACGAAAGGGTCGTACCCCTCCGGGGGTGCGGCCCTTCGTCGTGCGTGCGCTCTTGACGGCGTATTGGTCTGTACCTATGGTCTCGGCTCAACGCCCACGTTCATCAGGGTGCTCTTTGTTCACATACAAGAACGGAGTCACCGTGCGCCGCGCTGCCCTGCTCTCTGTCGTCACCGCGCTGGTCCTGGGCTTCTTCGCCCAGCCCGGCGCCACCGTCACCGCCCAGGCGGCCCCCGCCACCTTCGTCCACCCCGGAGTCGACGTCTCCAGGAGCCAACTGGACTTCGCCCGCACCGAGGTCCTCGCCGGCGCCCAGCCCTGGAAGGGCGCCTACGACCAGATGATGGCCAGCTCCTACGCCAGTCTGAGCCGGACCCCGAAGCCCAGAGCCGTCGTCGAGTGCGGCTCGTACTCCAACCCCAACTACGGCTGCACCGACGAACGCGAGGACGCGATAGCGGCCTACACCGACGCGCTCGCCTGGTACATCACCAAGGACGCGCGCTACGCCCAGAAGTCCATCGAGATCATGGACGCCTGGTCCGCCACGATCACCAGCCACACCAACAGCAACGCGCCCCTGCAGACCGGCTGGGCCGGCGCCTCCTGGCCCAAGGCCGCCGAGATCATCAAGTACACGTACACCGGGACCTGGACCAACTCGGCGCGCTTCGCGACCATGCTCCGCAACGTCTATCTCCCCGAGATCATCAACGGCTCCAATTCCAACGGGAACTGGGAGCTGACGATGATGGACGCGGCGATCGGCATCTCCGTCTTCCTCGAGGACAGGACGTCGTACGACAAGGCCATGGCGCTCTTCCGGACGCGCACGGCCGCGTACATCTACCTCGCCTCGGACGGCAGCGTGCCGAAGACCGTGCCGAGCCAGAACCTCGACACCACGGCGAAGATCGTCAGTTACTGGCAGGGCCAGTCGACCTTCGTCACCGGGCTCACCCAGGAGGCGTGCCGCGACTTCACGCACACCGGGTACGGCCTCTCCTCGATCTCGCACGTCGCCGAGACCAGCCGCATCCAGGGCACCGACCTCTACGGCACCGACGTCGGCGAGCGGCTGCGGCAGGCGCTCGGGTTCCAGGCCAAGTACCAGCTCGGGACGGCCGTGCCGAGTTGGCTGTGCGGCGGGTCGCTGACCCTCGGGCTCGGACCGGTCACCGAGGTCGGCTACAACGCCCTGCACAACCGTCTGGGCATCGCGATGACCAACACCCAGACCCTCACGCTCAACAACCGCCCGGCCGGCACCAACAACCTCTTCGTGGCCTGGGAGACCCTCACCCACGGCGACAACCCCAACTGAGCACCGCCACGCCCTGATGCCCGTACCGTGCCGTACGGGCATCAGGGTTGTGTCAAAGACGTCCTGGACCAGGCTCGCCACCCCTTTTGTCGGACTTATTGGCCGTAAAGTCGACGCTGCGTACACGGGTGTGACGGGAAGACAATGGGGCCATGGGACGCGGCAAGCTTCGGATCTACCTCGGTGCGGCACCGGGCGTCGGCAAGACGTACGCCATGCTGTCCGAGGCCCACCGCAGGGTGGAGCGGGGCACCGACTGCGTGGTCGCCTTCGTGGAGCACCACGGCCGGGCACGCACCGAGGTGATGCTGCACGGCCTGGAGCAGGTCCCGCGCGCGGAGCTGGCGTACCGGGGGACCGTCTTCACCGAGATGGACGTCGACGCCGTGCTGCGCCGGGCCCCCGCCGTCGCCCTGGTGGACGAACTCGCCCACACCAACATCCCGGGCTCCCGCAACACCAAGCGCTGGCAGGACATCGAGGAGCTCCTCGCCGCCGGCATCGACGTGGTGTCGACCGTCAACATCCAGCACCTGGAGTCCCTCGGCGACGTCGTCGAGTCGATCACCGGAGTACGCCAGCAGGAGACCGTGCCGGACGAGGTCGTCCGCCGGGCCGACCAGATCGAACTCGTCGACATGTCGCCACAGGCGCTGCGGCGGCGGATGGCGCACGGCAACATCTACCAGCCCGACAAGGTCGACGCGGCCCTCTCGAACTACTTCCGCCCCGGCAACCTCACCGCCCTGCGGGAACTGGCCCTCCTGTGGGTGGCCGACCGGGTCGACGAATACCTCCAGGAGTACCGCAGCGAGCACCAGGTCTCGGCCATCTGGGGCTCCCGCGAGCGGATCGTCGTAGGACTGACCGGCGGGCCGGAAGGGCGGACGCTGATACGGCGGGCCGCGCGGCTCGCCGAGAAGGGGGCCGGCGGCGAGGTGCTGGCCGTCTACATCTCCCGCAGCGACGGCCTGACCTCCGCCTCCCCGAAGGAACTCGCCCAGCAGCGCACCCTGATCGAGGACCTCGGCGGCACCTTCCACCACGTAGTGGGCGACGACATCCCGGCCGCGCTGCTCGACTTCGCGCGCGGGGTCAACGCCACCCAGATCGTGCTCGGCTCCTCGCGCCGCAAGACCTGGCAGTACGTCTTCGGGCCCGGCGTCGGCACCACGGTCGCCCGCGAGTCGGGTCCCGACCTGGACGTCCACATCGTCACCCACGAAGAGGTCGCCAAGGGGCGCGGACTGCCGGTGGCCCGGGGCGCGCGGCTCGGGCGGGCCCGGATCGTCTCGGGGTGGGTGGTCGGTGTCGTCGGGCCGGTGGGCCTCGCGCTCCTGCTGAACGCGATCCACCTCGGGCTCGCCAACGACATGCTGCTGTTCCTGTCGCTGACCGTCGCGGCGGCGCTGCTCGGCGGGCTGCTGCCGGCGCTGGTCTCGGCGGCCCTCGGGTCGTTCCTGCTGAACTACTACTACACGCCCCCGCTGCACCGGCTGACCATCGCCGACCCCAAGAACATCGTCGCCATCGCGATCTTCGTCGGCGTCGCCGTGTCCGTGGCCTCCGTCGTCGACCTCGCCGCGCGGCGCACCCAGCAGGCCGCCAGGCTGCGCGCCGAGTCGGAGATCCTGTCCTTCCTCGCGGGCAGCGTGCTGCGCGGCGAGACCAGCCTGGAGGCGCTCCTGGAGCGGGTCCGGGAGACCTTCGGCATGGAGTCCGTGGCGCTGCTGGAGCGCAAGAGCGACGTCGACCCCTGGACCTGCGCCGGCCGGGTCGGCGTCGGGGTGCCGCTGGAGCGGCCCGAGGACGGCGATGTGGACATGCCGGTCGGCGACCACATGGCCCTCGCGCTGACCGGCCGCGTACTGCCCGCCTCCGACCGCCGGGTGCTCGCCGCCTTCGCCGCGCAGGCCGCCGTCGTACTGGACCGCAGACGCCTCCGGGAGGAGGCCGACCAGGCCCGGGCCCTCGCCGAGGGCAACCGCATCCGTACGGCCCTCCTGGCGGCCGTGAGCCACGATCTGCGGACCCCGCTGGCCGGCATCAAGGCGGCCGTCTCCTCCCTGCGCTCCGACGACGTGGCCTGGTCCGAGGAGGACCAGGCCGAGCTGCTGGAGGGCATCGAGGCGGGCGCCGACCGGCTCGACCACCTCGTGGGCAACCTCCTCGACATGTCCCGCCTCCAGACGGGCACAGTCACGCCGATCGTCCGGGAGATCGACCTCGACGAGGTGGTGCCCATGGCCTTGGTCGGGGTCCCCGAGGGCAGCGCCGAACTCGACATCCCGGAGACGCTGCCCATGGTCGCCGTGGACCCCGGGCTGCTGGAGCGGGCGGTGGCCAACCTGGTCGAGAACGCGGTCAAGTACAGCCCGCCCGACCGACCCGTCCTGGTGTCCGCCAGCGCCATCGCCGACCGGGTGGAGGTCCGGGTGGTCGACCGCGGCCCCGGAGTCCCGGACGAGGCCAAGGACCGCATATTCGAGCCGTTCCAGCGCTACGGCGACGCCCCGCGCGGTGCCGGAGTCGGGCTCGGCCTCGCCGTGGCGCGTGGCTTCACCGAGGCCATGAACGGCACCCTGAACGCCGAGGACACACCCGGCGGCGGCCTCACCATGGTCCTCACGCTCCGCGCGGCGAAAGGCGTCGTGGAAGACGCGTATGACGGGCACGACGGGCATGACGTGAAAGACGTACAACCGGAAAGGCAGGTCTCATGACCAGGGTCCTCGTGGTCGAGGATGAGCCGCAGATCGTGCGGGCCCTCGTGATCAACCTCAAGGCGCGGAAGTACGAGGTCGACGCGGCGGCCGACGGGAAGACCGCGCTCGATCTCGCCGCCTCCCGCCACCCCGACGTGGTCGTCCTCGACCTGGGGCTGCCCGACATGGACGGCGTCGAGGTGATCAGGGGGCTGCGCGGCTGGACCCGGGTGCCGATCCTGGTGCTGTCCGCCCGGCACTCCTCGGACGAGAAGGTGGAGGCGCTGGACGCGGGCGCCGACGACTACGTCACCAAGCCCTTCGGCATGGACGAGCTGCTGGCCCGGCTGCGGGCCGCCGTGCGCCGGGCCGAGCCCACCGGGGGCGGCGAGGACGACGTCCTGGTCGAGACCGAGGAGTTCACCGTCGACCTGGCCGCCAAGAAGGTCCAGCGCGACGGCCGGGACGTACGGCTGACCCCCACGGAGTGGCATCTGCTGGAGGTGCTGGTGCGCAACACCGGGCGACTGGTCAGCCAGAAACAGCTGCTGCAGGAGGTGTGGGGGCCGTCCTACGGGACCGAGACGAACTACCTCCGCGTCTACATGGCACAGCTGCGGCGCAAGCTGGAGACGGACCCCGCGCACCCGAAGCACTTCATCACGGAGCCCGGGATGGGCTACCGGTTCGAGCGCTGACGACGCGGGTACGTCACTGTCGGTGGACCCCGGTACGCTTCAGATATGAGCGCTGTCTCCCGTTCCGAAAAGCCGGCCGGCCGGTTCCGGCGCATGCTCGACCGGCTGTCCTCCTCGCAGGAGGACCTGGAGTCCGAGGAGCTGCGTGAGGACTCCGAGACCGAGGGCTGTGTCCGGATCGGCGACTGCCACGACCGACAGATCGTGACGGTTACTGGTACCTTGCGCACGGTCACGCTGCGCCCCCGGGCGGGAGTCCCGGCCCTGGAGGCCGAGCTGTTCGACGGCTCCGCCGCCCTGGACGTGGTGTGGCTCGGCAGGCGTTCCATCGTGGGCATAGAACCGGGGCGCAAGCTGATCGCGTCCGGCCGGATCTCCATGAGCAGAGGCCGCCGGGTGCTCTTCAACCCGAAATACGAACTGAGACCCCTCGGACGGGAGTAGCCGGTGACGTCGCTCGACAAGCCGACCACAGAGACCGTGGACGCCGAAGACAGCGAGCAGGATGTCCGGGCGGTGACCGAGGCGGCCCTCTTCGAGGCGTTCGGCGGGCTGCGCGGCATGATCGAAACGGTCCTGCCCGGCCTTCTCTTCGTCACCATCTTCACGATCAACAAGGACCTGCACTGGTCGGCGATCGCCGCCCTCGCCGTGTCCCTGGTGCTGGTCGTGGTCCGCCTGGTGAAGCGCGACACCGTCAAGCACGCCTTCAGCGGTGTCTTCGGCGTCGCCTTCGGTGTCGTCTTCGCGATGATGACCGGCAACGCCAAGAACTTCTACCTCCCCGGCATGCTCTACACGCTGGGCCTGGCGCTGGCCTACATCATCACGACCCTCGCGGGCGTCCCGCTGATCGGCCTGATCCTCGGCCCGGTCTTCAAGGAGAACCTCTCCTGGCGGACCCGCAACCCCGGCCGCAAGACGGCCTACGCCAAGGCCAGTTGGGCCTGGGGCCTGATCCTGCTCGCCAAGTGCGCGATCCTGTTCCCGCTCTACTGGTGGGCCAACACCGCCCAACTCGGCTGGGTCCTGGTCGCGTTGAAGATCCCGCCGTTCCTGCTGGCCGTCTGGCTGACCTGGGTCTTCCTCGCGAAGGCACCCGCTCCCATCGACGTGTTCGCGGAGATGGAGGCGGAGGAACAGGCCGAGAAGGAACGCAAGGCGGCGGCCGAGGCCTCCGGCGAGAGCCAGGACGTCACGTCGGGACGCCACCGTCGCGACGCATGACCTTCGCTTAACCTTCGCTGCTTCCGCTACGACGATGAGGGCGCCCCGAGATCTCGGGGCGCCCTCATCGTCGTAGAACAACCGGACTAGCTCGCCGCGTCGTCCCGGCGCACCGACAGCAAGTCCTCCAGCTGCTCCTCGCGCGCCTGGGCCGCGACGAACAGCAGTTCGTCGCCCGCCTCCAGGGAGTCCTCGCGGGACGGGGTCAGGACGCGGGTGCCGCGGATGATCGTGACCAGGGAGGTGTCCTCGGGCCACTCCACGTCGCCGACCTGGGTGCCGGCCAGGGCCGACTCCTCCGGGAGGGTCAGTTCCACCAGGTTGGCGTCGCCGTGGCTGAAGCGCAGCAGGCGGACCAGGTCGCCGACCGAGACCGCCTCCTCGACCAGGGCCGACATCAGGCGGGGGGTGGAGACGGCCACGTCGACGCCCCAGGACTCGTTGAAGAGCCACTCGTTCTTGGGGTTGTTGACGCGGGCGACGACGCGCGGGACGCCGTACTCCGTCTTCGCGAGGAGGGAGACGACGAGGTTGACCTTGTCGTCGCCGGTCGCGGCGATCACCACGTTGCAGCGCTGGAGCGCCGCCTCGTCCAGGGACGTGATCTCGCAGGCGTCGGCCAGCAGCCACTCCGCCTGGGGGACCCGCTCGACCGAGATCGCGGTCGGGGCCTTGTCGATGAGAAGGATCTCGTGACCGTTCTCCAGGAGCTCTCCGGCGATCGAACGTCCGACCGCGCCGGCTCCGGCAATGGCGACCCTCATCAGTGACCGCCCTCCTCTTCGGGACCCTTGGCGAACGCCGCCTCGACCTTGTCGACCTCGTCCGTGCGCATCATCACGTGCACGAGGTCGCCCTCCTGCAACACGGTCTGCGAAGAGGGCAGCATCGCCTCGCCGAGACGGGTGAGGAACGCCACGCGGACGCCCGTCTCCTCCTGCAACTTGCTGATCTTGTGGCCGACCCAGGCCGCCGAGGCGTGCACCTCGGCGAGCTGGACACCGCCGGTGGGGTCCCGCCACAGCGGCTCCGCGCCCGAGGGCAGCAGCCGGCGCAGCATCTGGTCGGCGGTCCAGCGGACCGTGGCCACGGTGGGGATGCCCAGGCGCTGGTAGACCTCGGCACGGCGGGGGTCGTAGATACGGGCCGCCACGTTCTCGACGCCGAACATCTCGCGGGCCACCCGCGCGGAGATGATGTTCGAGTTGTCACCGCTGGAGACGGCCGCGAACGCGCCCGCCTCCTCGATGCCCGCTTCGCGCAGCGTGTCCTGGTCGAAGCCGACCCCGGTGACCCGGCGGCCGCCGAATCCCGGGCCCAGCCGACGGAAGGCGGTGGGGTCCTGGTCGATCACGGCGACCGTGTGCCCCTGTTGCTCCAGGGTCTGGGCGAGAGCGGAACCCACTCTGCCGCAGCCCATGATGACGATGTGCACGACCGTCCTTCCGGTGTCCTGAAATCAATGCTCAGCCCCATCAGGGTCTCAGACCGAGGCCAAAGTACACACGTCCGGCCCTTCCGGGGCACCCCTGTGCGTCAGCGGCGCCCGATGCTGCGCACACTGGCCAGGGTGAGGATTCCGAGGCCGGCCAGGGCGGCGAGGGCACCGATCAGCTCTGCGGTCGAGGACATGGAACCTCCAGGGGGCGGGCGGGAGCGGGGTTTTGTCATATAGACACGGAGTCGCCACTCCCGACGGAATCCGCAACTCCACTCGTCACCGATTTCACCCGTGAGGCAGATGAGAGGCAGATGACATGGCTCAGGCAGGTGGCGAGTAGAGGATCGCCTGTTCGAAGGCCTACGATCCTCTGTTGTGTCCAAACTGACCGACGTGCCCAAGCGCATCCTCATCGGGCGCGCACTGCGCAGCGACCGGTTGGGCGAAACGCTCCTGCCGAAGCGCATCGCACTCCCCGTCTTCGCTTCCGACCCGCTGTCCTCCGTCGCGTACGCGCCCGGCGAGGTGCTGCTGGTCCTCTCCATCGCGGGCGTGTCGGCCTACCACTTCAGCCCCTGGATCGCGCTCGCGGTCGTGGTGCTGATGTTCACCGTGGTCGCCTCCTACCGACAGAACGTCCACGCCTACCCCAGCGGCGGCGGCGACTACGAGGTGGCCACCACCAACCTCGGCCCCAAGGCCGGCCTCACCGTCGCCAGCGCCCTGCTGGTCGACTACGTCCTCACGGTCGCCGTCTCGATCGCCTCCGGCATCGAGAACCTCGGCTCGGCGATCCCCTTCGTGGTCGAGCACAAGGTGATCTGCGCGGTCGCCGTAGTGGTGCTGTTGACCCTGATGAACCTGCGCGGGGTGAAGGAGTCCGGCTCGCTGTTCGCGATCCCGACGTACGTCTTCGTCGCGGGCGTCTTCGTCATGATCGCGTGGGGCGCCTTCCGCGGACTCGTCCTCGGCGACACCATGCGCGCCCCGACCGCGAGTTACCACATCAAGGCCGAGCACCAGGGCCTCGCGGGCTTCGCGCTGGTCTTCCTGATGCTGCGCGCCTTCTCCTCCGGCTGTGCCGCCCTCACCGGCGTCGAGGCGATCTCCAACGGCGTCCCCGCCTTCCGCAAGCCCAAGTCGAAGAACGCGGCGACCACCCTCGCGGCGATGGGTCTGCTGGCCGTCACCATGTTCTGCGGGATCATCGCGCTGGCCATGACGACCAAGGTCCGCATGGCCGAGAATCCCGCCACCGACCTCCTCCACAACGGCGTCGCGATCGGCTCTGGCTATGTCCAGAACCCGGTCATCTCCCAGGTCGCCGAGGCGGTGTTCGGCAAGGGCAGCTTCCTGTTCGTCGTGCTCGCCGCGGCGACAGCGCTGGTCCTGTTCCTGGCCGCCAACACGGCGTACAACGGCTTCCCGCTCCTCGGCTCGATCCTCGCCCAGGACCGCTACCTCCCGCGTCAGCTGCACACCCGCGGCGACCGCCTGGCCTTCTCCAACGGCATCGTGCTGCTCGCCAGCACCGCCACCCTGCTGATCGCGATCTACGGCGCCGACTCGACCCGCCTGATCCAGCTCTACATCGTGGGCGTGTTCGTCTCCTTCACCCTCAGCCAGACCGGCATGGTCCGGCACTGGAACCGCCACCTCGCCACCGAGAAGGACCCGGCCAAGCGCCGTCACATGGTCCGCTCGCGCGCGATCAACACGTTCGGCGCGTTCTTCACGGGTCTCGTCCTGGTCGTCGTCCTGGTCACGAAGTTCACGCACGGCGCCTGGGTGGCGCTGCTCGGCATGTGCATCTTCTACGCCACGATGACCGCGATCCGTAAGCACTACGACCGGGTCGCCGAGGAGATCGCGGCCCCCGAGGGCCCCAGCGACGACAGCCTCCGCCCCTCCCGCGTCCACTCGGTCGTCCTGATCTCCAAGATCCACCGCCCGGCTCTACGGGCCCTGGCCTACGCCAAGCTGATGCGCTCGGACACGCTTGAGGCGCTCAGCGTCAACGTGGACCCGGCCGAGACCAAGGCGCTGCGCGAGGAGTGGGAGCGGCGCGGGATCGACGTGCCGCTGAAGGTGCTGGACTCGCCGTACCGGGAGATCACGCGCCCGATCATCGAGTACGTGAAGGGCCTGCGGAAGGAATCGCCGCGGGACGCCGTCTCCGTGATCATCCCCGAGTACGTCGTCGGCCACTGGTACGAGCACCTCCTCCACAACCAGAGCGCACTCCGACTGAAGGGCCGGCTGCTGTTCACGCCGGGTGTCATGGTGACGTCGGTGCCGTACCAGCTGGAGTCCTCCGAGGCGGCGAAGAACCGCGCCCGCAAGCGGCAGGAGTGGAGCGCGCCGGGTGCGGTGCGACGGGGGCCCGCGGAGGAGCGGCACAGGGAGTCCTCGGACACCAAGGGCTGAGCGCTTCGCGGCTCGCTTTGTAGCTCGATGTGTGGCTCGCTTTGTGGTGAACGGTCGGGCAGGGCCCACGTAGACTGGTGGGCTGTTGTCCGGCCGTTCCCCCTTTGACGTTGTGGAGTCACCCCGCCATGCAGGCAGAACCGAAGAAATCGCTGGTGGGGGAGGAGTACGAGGTCGAGGTGGGCCCCGTCGCCCATGGCGGGCACTGCATCGCCCGTACGGCCGAGGGCCAGGTGCTGTTCGTCCGGCACACACTGCCCGGTGAGCGCGTGATCGCGCGGGTCACCGACGGCGAGGAAGGCGCGCGGTTCCTGCGGGCCGACGCCGTGACGATCCTGGAGGAGTCCAAGGACCGCGTCGAGGCGCCCTGTCCCTACGCGGGCCCCGGCCGCTGCGGCGGCTGCGACTGGCAGCACGCCAAGCCCGGCGCCCAGCGCCGCCTCAAGGGCGAGGTCATCGCCGAGCAGCTGCAGCGGCTCGCGGGCCTCACACCCGAGGAGGCCGGCTGGGACGGCACGGTGATGCCGGCCGAGGGCGACAAGCTGCCCGCGGGACAGGTCCCGCAGTGGCGCACGCGCGTCCAGTACGCGGTCGACGTCGACGGCAACGCCGGTCTGCGCAAGCACCGTTCGCACGAGGTCGAGCCCGTCGAGCACTGCATGATCGCGGCGCCCGGGATCAGCGAGCTCGGCATCGAGGAGCGTGACTGGTCCGGCATGGCGTCGGTCGACGCGATCGCGGCGACGGGCTCCCAGGACCGCATGGTGATTCTGGAACCGCGTCCCGGCGCCCGCCTCCCCCTGGTCGAACTCGACCGCCCCGTCTCCGTCATGCGCGTCGAGGAGCACGACGGCGGCATCCACCGCGTCCACGGCCGCGCGTTCGTCCGCGAGCGGGCCGACGGCCGTACGTACCGGGTCGGCAGCGGCGGCTTCTGGCAGGTCCACCCGATGGCCGCGGACACCCTCGTCAAGGCCGTCATGCAGGGCCTGCTGCCGCGCAAGGGCGACATGGCGCTGGACCTGTACTGCGGCGTCGGCCTCTTCGCCGGCGCCCTCGCCGACCGCCTCGGCGACAAGGGCGCGGTCCTCGGCATCGAGTCCGGCAAGCGTGCCGTCGAGGACGCGCGGCACAACCTCGCCGGGTTCGAACGGGTGCGGATCGAGCAGGGCAAGGTCGAGAGCGTCCTCCCGAAGACGGGCATCAGCGAGGTCGACCTCATCGTCCTCGACCCGCCGCGCTCCGGAGCCGGCAAGAAGACCGTGGAGCACCTGTCGTCACTGGGGGCGCGGAAGATCGCGTATGTGGCGTGCGATCCGGCGGCGCTGGCCCGGGATCTGGGGTACTTCCGGGACGGGGGGTATCGGGTGCGGACTCTGCGGGCGTTCGATCTGTTTCCTATGACTCATCATGTGGAGTGCGTCGCGATCCTTGAACCGGTGGCCAAGGTGTCCTGACCTGGGGTTTTGCGCGTGCGCGGTATGTGACGCCAGAAGCGGTGTTCAGCCATGTGTGCGGAGTGCCCAACAGGGTCTTGGTCTCTGCACGCGAGTGGTCGATGGGGTTGCTGACAGGGGCGAATCTCGGTGACGTCATCAAGTTACGATCGGCGACGTGCGGAAGAGGACTCGGCCTCCTTTGATCCGATCCGGCGTCTGACGGCGCTGGTTGCCCCGCCCGCCCAGCGCGGGAACAGCGTCGACTGGTCTGTCGTGGCGGCCGAATACCCCCATGGTTTCCCGGACGATTACCGCGTATTCATGGACGTATACGGGCAGGGGGCTTTCGACGGCTTTCTGCTTGTGGAGCCGCCGGTCCAGGAGGTATATCCGCTCGACGCCAGTGCGACCGTCCGCGGTGAGACAGCCGACGCCCAGTACACGGCCGAGGAGACGGACTTCGATCGCCCTGAGCTGCTGATCGGATGGGGAACGACGGTGGACGCCGACCTGCTGTGCTGGTGGGGGGAGTCACCGGACCCCAACGCGTGGACCACGGTGGTCTGGCGCCGGCAATGGTTGTCCTGGGATCGGTTCGACTACGGCATGTCGGAGTTCCTCTGTCGTTACGCTGCGCGTGATCTGCCCGGGGTATGGACCTTCGACCTGCCGTACGACGGTTGCAGATTCGTGCACGACCGCGACGCGAAGCGGCTCCGCGCGCTGAAGATCGACCCCTGGGGGCCGGAACCGGTGGCGGGGACGTGAGGACTCTGAGCACCGACGACACATGAGGCTCGCACGAACGCTTCTGGGAGGGCTTCGGTCGGGCGAGGAAGTCGCCTCTGAACTGCATGTTCGCTGGAGCAGGCCACTCCGCACCGCGGTTTTGCGTGAAGGGGAGAGTGTCCGACCGGGCACCCTCCCCCCGTCACGAACCGCCTACCTCCTCATCGCGAAGTAAGCCCGCTGATCCGCCACAAGCCGTCGCTCGCGGTGTACGCGTCGCCCGATGCCGCCAGGGAGAAGCTGAAGGCGTTTATCCCGAGGAGGTTGGTGACGTGGGACTGGACTCCGGTGGTGGGGTTCACTCGCTTCACCTCGTCGCTCACCTGGAAGTAGACCAGGCCGTCGCCGCCGACCGAGATCGACGTGGGTTCGTAGGCCTCGCTTGCCAGGACCCGGGTTGCGCCGGTGGTCACGTTCGTCTGGAGGATGCGGCCCTGGCCCATGTCCGCGGTGTAGGCGAGGCCCGTCCTGTCGAAGGCGAGGCCGTAGGAGAAGCCGAGGCCTGTGGCCACCACGTGGGCGGTGCCGCCGTCCGGGACGGCGACGATCTCCCCGTTGCCGTCGGTGACGTAGGTCGTGGTGCCGAATCGTGCCACGCCGAAGAGGGAGGGCAGGCCGGCGGCCAGGGTGCGTCGGCTGCCGGTGGCGAGGGAGACCTGCTGGAGCGTGCCGTCGAAGTTGGTGATGTACGCGTTGCCGTCGGCGACGGCCACTCCGCGGAGGTTGCCCAGACCGGTCGTGACCGTGCTGAGCGCTTCACTGGCCAGGTCGAGCTTGAGCAGGTCGCTGCCCGAGTACGCCAGGTACACCGAGCCGGCGTTGTCGGGGGCGATGGCGACCGGGGAGCCGGCCGCCGGGGCGATCCGCACGCAGTCCGCGGACGGGCACTTGACGTCTCCCGTCGCGGCAACTGCCGGAGCGGCGAGGGTCATTGTCGCTCCCGACGCCAGCAACGCGCCGAGGGCCAGTGCCGCGCCCAGCGTGCGGGCCCGTCCGGTGAGCGAGCGGGTGGGACGGTCGAGCGGGGGTCGGGTCGCGGTCGTGGATCTCGTCATTGAGTCATCCGTTCCTGTCCGTCGACGATCGGTGGGCCCGCGGGATCGCCGCGGGCACTGCACCGGACACGTAGCCGGGGCACGGAGAGGTTCACCGAGACGGTCGCATCGGTCGCATCGGCCGGATACCGATTCAGGGGCGGGACGCTCGTGCGGTTTCCAGGATCTCGGCCAGTCTGAGGGTGTCGGCGAGGTAGCGGTCGTAGGGGAAGTCCTGTTCCTGCAGGCCGCGTCGGAGGGTGTCGGCGAGGGGTTTTCCGTTGGCGTGGTAGGTCGCGCGGCCGGTGGTGGTGAGTTCGACGAGGCGGCGTCGTGCGTGCTGCGGGTCGGGGGTGACGCGGACCAGGCCGTCCTCCTCCAGGGGGCGCAGGGCGCGGCTGATCGCCGGGTCGGAGACGCCCAGGGCCTGTGCGAGCCGGTGTTGGGTGGCCGGTTCCACGTCTTCGAGCGCGCCCAGCAGTCTGATCTGGCTGTAGCTGAGGCCGCCGTCGGGGTCGGTGTTCCGGCGGGCGAGATCGCCCAGCAGGGAGACCACGCGGTGCAGCAGGTCTGAGAGTCCGTCGTCCATTCGTGCAGCGTACCTCAATGTTGCAAAGTTAATATTAACCATGCAAGACTCGATGTCATGGACAACGCCTCGTACCTCGCGAAGACCGCACTCCCGATGCTCTGGCTGCTGGTGGCCGTCACCGGCGCACTGATCCGCACCCGGCACAGTCCCTCCCCGCAGGCCGGGCTGGAGACCTGGCAGCGGTGGTGGGCGATCGGCGCACTGGGCTGCGGAAGCCTGTGGATGACGGTCTCCTTCCTCGGGATCCCGGACACCATGGCCACCGCGATCGGCTTCCGGCGGACGCCGTTCGAGTTCGAGATCGCCTTCGCCAACCTCGGGCTCGCCGTCATGGGCCTGCGCGCCGCCTCGTCCTCGGCCACCGCCCGGGAACGCGTCACCATCGGCCTGGGGGCCGGAATGTTCCTCTGGGGCGCGGTGATCGGCCACCTCTACCAGTGGTTCGCCCACGGCGACCACGCCCCGGGCAACACCGGGGGAGTCCTGGTCTACGACCTGCTCATCCCCACCGTCATGATCGTCCTCGCCCGGCGCCAGCAGCGGTTCGCCGTGATCGAGCGGACGGGCGTACCGGCCCTCGCCTGAACGGCACCGCTCTACCTGGGCCCCCGCGTTGTGACAGGAACCGCCAGGCAGGTCCTAGCCCTGCCCGCCCGAAGGCTTCGGCCAGCTGTCGAGGAGCTGGTCGTCGGTCATGGCGGTCGGGTGCGGGGCCGGTGACGGATCGAGGCCGAAGCCCACCATCAGGGCCTCCGCGTAGCGACGCCAGGCGTCCGGAGCGACCTCGTTCGTGCGGTCGGCCACGGCGCCGATCATGTAGAGGAAGGCGTACACGTCGGCGCTGGCGAAGTCCTCGCGGACCGCGCCCGCCGCCACCGCCCGGGCCACCAGACCGTCCACGAGCCGGCCGAGCTGGTCACGCGTCCGGGCGGTCGTCCCCTTGGTGAAGTCGGCGTTGGCCAGGACGACTTCGAGGGCGCGGTCCTCGGCCCGCAGCCGCGCCGCCGCCAGCAGATAGTGCCGTAGCGCCCCGGCCGGGTCCCGCTGCTCCGCGGCCGTGGTCGCGAGGTGCAGGAACACCGTGAACCGCTCGGTGAACAGGGCGTCGATCAGTGCCTGGAGGTCCGGGAAGCGCCGGTACACCGTGCCGACGCCGAGGCCCGCCTCGCGGGCGATCTCGTTGAGGGGGACGGTGGTCCCGCGTCGGGCGAACAGGCGGTCGGCCGTCGTCATGATCAGGCGGCGGTTGCGTTCCGCGTCCGCGCGCAGCGGGCGTTGTGTTTCGGGGCTCACGCCGGGACATTCTCCGGCATCCTCGCCCCGACCGGTCGGCGCAGGTGCCGTACCAGGACGCAGACGCCGGTGACGGCGCTCCACAGCAGCCACGAGTAGACCCCGCCCCGCTCGAAGATCCCGGCCGTGCTCGTGGAGGCCCCCACGAACGCCTCGCTGAGCAGTCCCAGGGCGCCGACCGTGATGCTGAACACCCGGTAGGCGTACGGCAGTTGGAGGCTCCGCAGGGAGCCCGCGAGGATCACGACCGTGTTCGCGCACAGGATGGCGACCGCCGCGCCCCCGACATGCAGCGCCAGGCTGTAGCCCGGGCCGTCCGGGGAGCCGTGGAACAGGCCGACCAGCACGAAGCCCACCGCGTGCGCCGCGGCGAGGGTGATGACGACCCGGCGTGCGCGGCCGGTGAGCAGGGCGAGCGCCAGCAGGATCGCGCCGGTCGCGAACAGGACGCCCTGCGCGATGAACGACGTGTTCATCAGCGCGTGATCGGGCGAGCAGATGGTGCGGCCCTGGTAGTGCGTGCCGCATTCGGGGACGCCCAGGTCGCTGATGTAGTTCGTGGCGTAGCTGTACGGCGGTGAGGTCCAGGCGGCCGCGGCGACCGCCTCGGACACCACCCACTGCACCGCGTTCAGCAGCAGGACGGCCGCCGCCAGTGGCAGCCGGTTCTTGCGTGACATCACGACTCCTCTCGATAGGTCAGGCGCACCACCCTACATTAAGTGGATAGATCTATCCGGTTAGGGATCGGTCGTCACGTGACGAGCGTCACAAAGCGAGGTTCGAACTTCGGGGGCCGCCGCGCATCTAGTCGGCGTCCACTCCACTCCACCGAGGAACAATCAATGTTGGCTTATCTGCCCGGATTCGCCCCCTGGATCGTCGCGGGCGTCCTCTCGTCCTTCGACTGGCGCTGGGGCGCGCTCGGCGGTCTCGTCACGGGGCTGCTGATGATGCTCAACGACCGGCGCCGCGGGGTCGGCTTCGACGCCCTGGTCCTGGAGATCAGCACCCTCGCCTACTTCGTGGTGATCGGCGCCGTCTCCGTCGCGAAGCCGGACTCCTCCCTGTCCGGCCAGACCGACGTCATCTCCTTCGTCTGGCTGGGCGGCACCGCCTGGGGCAGCCTGCTGCTCCGCAGCCCCTTCACGCTGGGGATCGCCAAGCGCCAGACCCCCCGCGAGTACTGGGACATGCCGGAGTTCGTCCAGGTCAACAACCTCATCACCAGCGCCTGGGGAGTCGGCTTCACCTTCATCGCCGTCAGCCTGGCCGTCTCGAACGCGGTGGACGCCCCGGCCTGGGTGGGCATCACCGCCCATGTCGTCGGCCTGGTCGCCCCCGCCGTCTTCACGAAGGTCTATCCCGCCCGCGTCCAGGCCAGGTTCATGGCCCTGGCGCAGGCCCGACCGCCGGTGCGGGCCGTTCAGTGACCCCGCGGACCAGCACCGAAGCACCCACCCCACAAAGGAGTTGACGCATGGTGAGCATCGCGAAGAACATCGTCCTCGTGCACGGCGGATTCGTCGACGGATCCGGCTGGCGGGGCGTCCACGACGCACTCCGCGCCGACGGCTACCGCGTGAGCGTCGTCCAGAACCCCACGCTGTCCCTCGAGGACGACGTCGCCGTGACCAAACGGGTCCTCGACGCCCAGGACGGCCCGACGGTACTCGTCGGACACTCCTACGGCGGCGCCGTGATCTCCGAGGCCGGGAACCACGAGAACGTGTCGGCGCTCGTCTACATCGCGGCCTTCGCGCCCGACAAGGGCGAGTCCGTGAACACCCTCATCGCCGACCCGCCGCCCGGGGCCCCGGTCCCGCCGATCCTGCCGCCCGTCGACGGCTTCCTCTTCCTCGACCGGGAGAAGTTCGCCGCGTCCTTCGCCGGGGACCTGCCCGAGGCCGACGCCCGGTTCCTCGCCGACTCCCAAGTCCCGTGGGGACTGGACGCGTTGGGCGGCGCGGTCAACCGGCCCGCGTGGCGTAGCAAGCCGAGCCACTACCTCGTCGCCACCGACGACCGCATGATCCCGCCGCCCGCCCAGCGGGCCATGGCCGAGCGCGCCGGGGCCACGGTCGCCGAGACCGGCGGCAGCCACGCCGTGTACGTGTCCAAGCCCGCCGAGGTCGCCGCGTTCATCGGGAAGGCGGCGACCGGCACCACCGCGTGAGGCCTCCGCGCAGGCAGTCGTGGCGGCCGTGGTGCTCAGCGCGGCCGTCGCAACCGCGGCGGCGGACGCCCCGCAGATGTCCGCCGCCGCGGCCAACTCCCGCCCGGACCAACGCGGTTCGGGTGCACTGCTCGACAAGGAAAGCACCGATGACCGACGAGACCACCACTCCGCTGTATCTCCGGGGCCGCTTCGCCCCGGTCCCCGAGGAGCACACCGCCGCGCGGCTCACCGTGCGCGGTACCCTGCCGCCCGAGCTGGACGGCCGCTATCTGCGCAACGGCCCCAACCCGCTGCCCGGCGAGGACAAGGGCCACTGGTTCACCGGCCCCGGCATGCTGCACGGCATCCGGCTGCGTGAGGGCCGCGCCGAGTGGTACCGCAACAGGTGGGTCCGGACAAGGGAGTTGGAGGGGCACCCGTTCGTCCGCGAGGACTTCAGCATCGACCTGGCCGCGACTCCGGCCAACACCCATGTGATCCGGCACGCCGACACCGTGCTCGCGCTGTGCGAGGTCGGCCTGCCCTACTGGGTCACACCGGAGCTGGACACCATCGGGCCGTACGACTTCGGCGGGAAGCTCACCACCGCGATGACCGCGCACCCCAAGGAGGACCCGGTCACCGGTGAACTCCACCTGTTCGGGACCGGGTTCGCGCCGCCGTACCTCACCTACCACCGGGTCACCCCGGAGGGCGAGCTGCTCGACAGCAGGCCGATCGACGTGCCGGGGCCGACGATGATGCACGACTTCGCGATCACCGAGCACCACATCGTGTGGATGGACCTGCCCGTGGTCTTCGACGCCGAACTGGCGGGGCGCGGCGGCATGCCGTACCGCTGGGCCGAGGCGTACGGCGCCCGGATCGGGATCATGTCGCGCGAGCCCGGTGTCACCGAGGTGCGCTGGTTCGACGTCGATCCCTGCTACGTCTTCCATGTGGGCAACGCCTACGAGGACGCGCAGGGCCGGGTGGTGCTGGACGCGGTGCGCTACGACGACGCCGGGTTCCGGAAGGTCTGGGGCGACATCGGCGGACCCACCGGCCAGGGCACCCCCGGCGTCCCGAACGGGCAGGTCGGGGTGCGGGAACCCGGCCACACCCAGGCGCCCTCCGTGCTGTACCGGTGGATCCTCGACCCGGTGGCCGGCCGGGTCTTCGAGTCCCAACTCGACGACCGCGAGGCCGAGTTCCCCACCCACAACGAGACCCTCACCGGTCGCCCGAACCGCTACCTCTACACCGTCAACGGCGACGGCATCGCCAAGCACGACCTCGCGCGCAGGACCGACGACGTCCACAAGACGCCCGGCAGCCGCTACTCCGGCGAGGCCGTCTTCGTACCGGCCGCCGACGGCACGAACGAGGACGAGGGCTGGCTCCTGTCGCTCCTCTCGGACGACGACGGCGCGGCGGGCGAACTCCTCGTCCTCGACGCCGCGGACCTCTCGGTGCAGGCGGTCGTGGAACTGCCGTACCCGGTCCCGTCCGGCTTCCACGGCAGCTGGCTGCCCGAGGCCGGCAGCCGGTCCGAGGACTGAGAACGCCCTTGCCGAGGAGCCGCTCCGGCGTATCTTCCTCGGCAAGGGCCCCTCGACCCGATGCGCGAGGCCCTGGCAGCACACCGTTCGCGATGCGTCGTCATGGAGGCTTCGGACTCATGGTGCCCCTCAACCACCCCACGGACGAGGAACTCACCCGCAGGGCCCAGGCGGGCGACTCCGGTGCCCTGGGACTTCTGCTGACACGCCATCAGGCGCCCATGCGCGCCGTCGCGTTGAGCCTGCTCGGCTACGGCCCCGACGCCGAGGACGCCGTACAGGATGCCGCGCTGACCGCGCTGCGGCGCATCGGTGACGTGCGGGAGCCGGCGGCCGTGGGGGCGTGGCTGCGGGCGATCGTACGGAACTCCGCGCGGATGCGGCTGCGGGCCAACCGGGAGCTGCCCGGGCTCGACGGGCTGGAGCAGCTGCGGCTGCGGGACGACGAGCCGTCGCACCCCGAGCGGCTGATCGAGCAGCACGCGATGCGGGACTGGATCTGGGACGCGGTGGAGGAACTGCCGCAGCAGCAGCGGCTGGTGCTGATGCTGCGGCACTTCAGCGGGATCACCTCGTACCAGGAGATCGCCGAGGCCTGCGAGGTGCCGGTCGGCACCGTGCGCAGCCGGCTCAACCAGGCCAGGGCGAAGATGGCCAAGGTGCTGCTGTCCACCCGGACGCAGGGCCACGAGGACGCCGCCGCGATCACCGAGGACAGCCGGCAGGAGGCCGAGGTCACCCTGGACGGTGCCATGCGTGGTCAACTGCCCGGCGAGATCCTGGAGTTGTGGCCGGCCGAGACCGAACTGGTCGGCGTCCTCAACAAGGAGGGCGGACGCGTCCACCCCTTCCCCGCCATGCAGGAGACCCGCACCAAGGGCGTGACCCAGCATCTGCTCCATGTCGTGGCCAGCCGCGACATCGCCATCTGGGAGATGGAGGCCGTCAACCCCACCGGTATCTCCAACCCCTGCCCGCCCAGCCTCGCCTGGCTGATGTTCCGCGAGGACGGGCGGGTGCGGAAGCTCCGGGTGGTCTTCCCGGGGAAGCCGTCAGGCGGCGCCCAGCAGCCCTCGTAGCGCCGCCGTGTCGATGACCTGGGACCGGGACGGGAACACCTTCTCGACCAGGACCCGGTGGGTCTCGGCGTCGGGGTCGGCGACGCCGTCGGACAGGACGAGGACGCGGTAGTCGCGGTCGGCGGCGTCCATGACGGTGGACAGGACGACACCGCTGGTGCTGATCCCGGCGAGCACCAGGGTGTCGATGCCGCGGTCGTCCAGCTGCTGGTGGAGATCGGTGGTGGAGGCGGAGCCGTAGCGGATCTTGCGGACGACGACGTCGCCGTCCTCGGGGGTGAGTCGCTCGTCGATCTGGGTCGAGGCGTCCTCGTGGTGCAGCATCTTCGCCCCGGCGACGCCGCTGAAGGTCGGGTTGTGCTCGGGGACGGCCGTCCAGTCGTCCTCGGTGAAGGCGACGCGGACGTAGCCGATGGTGCCGCCGGCCGCGCGGACGTCGGCGATGGAGTCCTTGACCCGCTCGACGAGGGCGTCGGAGTCGGGCACGGCGGGGACGATCCCGTTCTGGAAGTCCATGACCAGCAGGGCGGTCCGCGCGGGGTCGATCGTGGGGAGGGGGGTGGTGCTCACGAGGGGTTCTCCTTGGTGGGGTTTTCCATATGTGCGGGGGAGTTGGTCGTGTCGCGGCCCATCAGGCGGCGGTCCAGGACGGTCAGCAGGAGGACCACGACGCCCGCCCCGACCAGGACGAGGCCGAGGATGTGCAGGCCGTGGTCGCTCGCGCCGTCGCGGAAGACGATCCCGCCGATCACGGCGGACGTGATGGTGCCGAGGTAGCCGAAGGTGCGGAACAGCCCGGAGGCGGTGCCGATCTGGTCGGGCGGCGCGGCGAGGTACAGGGCCGTCTGGTTGCCCACGGTCGTGGCGGCCGAGGTGACGCCGAAGACCAACGACACCAGCACGAGCGCGACGGCCGGGCTGTCCGAGGTGAGCAGCATGATCCCGGCCGAGCCGATCAGCATGGTCACCGCCGAGGCGATCAGCGGGCCGCGCACCAGATTGCGGCTGGCCAGCGGGCGCGAGAGCAGCGCGGAGACGGCTCCCATCGGCAGCAGCAGAAGTCCCGCCGTCACCGTGGAGTACCCGTGCGCGGCCTCCATCCACTGCGTCATGCCGTACATCACCGAGTAGGTGCCGAGCAGGGTGAGCCCCTGGCGCAGATAGGTGCGGGTGAGGGCGCCGTTGGCGGCGAGGCCGCGGAAGTCGAAGAACGGTGCCGTCCTGCGCAGCTCCCACCGGACGGTGGGGACGGCGGTCAGCGCGAAGACGGCGAGGGCGATCCAGTCGAGCCGGGGGAGGGCCGTCAGGAAGATGACCAGCGCGCTCATCGTCACGGCGAAACCGAGGATGCCGAGCAGGTCGATCCGGTCGGCGACCCTGCGGAACCGCCGGTCCGCGCGGTCGAGCACCGGGTCCTTGGGCAGCCAGCGCACCGCCATCGCCATCGCCATCGCGGTGACCGGGATGTTGATCAGGAACGCCCAGCGCCAGCCGGCCGCGCCGACCAGCAGCCCGCCGATCGGCGGTCCGACGGCGGCGGTGGCCATGCCCGCGATCGCGATCCCGCCGAGCACCCCGCCCGGCGGCCCGTCGAGACCGGCGTCCTCGGCGCGGCGCCGGATCAGCACCATCGCGCAGGGGAACGCGGCCGAGGTCCCGATGCCGACCAGGACACGGGCGACGGTCAGCATCGCCAGGTTCTGGCCGAGACCGCCGACGACACCGCCGAGCAGCACCAGCACGATCCCGGCCAGGAAGATCCGGCGCGCCCCGAGCACCTCCGCCAGCTTGCCCGCGGTGGGCTGCGCTATCGCGCTGGCCAGATACAGCGAGGAGACCAGTACGGCGGTGCTGCCGACCGAGACATGCAGCTCGGTGGCGATCGGCACCAGCGCGGTCGCGATGATGGAGCTGTTGACCGGGTTCAGGCTCGCGCCCACATAGAGCGGGGTCGTGAAGGTCCAGGCGAACGGCTTGCGCGCGAGGTCGCGCGCCGCGACGGCTTTGGTGGCGTCGGCGCTCATATGCGGCCGTCGTCCAGCTCGGCCCCGGCCAGACGCTCCAGCAGCTCGATGGCCTTGTCCACGTCCTTCCGCTCCTCCGGGGCTACCAACTGGTCGATGGCCCTGGCCAGGAAGGTGGCGCGGCCCCGCAGCAGCTTGTCGATCAGCTCGGCGGCGGACGGATCGGCACTCATCAGCTTCTTGCGGCCGTCCCGCGCGTCGGGCTCGCTGTGCACCAGCCCGGCGGCCTTCAGCACGGCCAGGCTCTGCGCGATGGACTGCGCGCTGACCCGCTCCAGCGCGGCCAGCCGCGCCGCCGTGACGGGCCCTTCCCGTACGACGCTCCCCAGCACGGCGAGCTGCGTGGGCGTGAGACCGGTCGCGTGCTGCCCCGACTCGGTCCGCAGCCGTGCCCGCAGCCGGATGATCGCGTCGCTGAGCCGCTGCGCGGTGGCGACGGTCGGTTGCGGCCCGGGGTTCGTGTTCATGACCCCACCGTAAAACTGCACAAGTAACTTCGCCAAGTTACTTGTGCAGTTTGGACTGTCTACTGGATCACATGTCTGCGGGATCACATCCCCGACCGCGCGCCGAAGAAGCCGCTCAGCTTCTCGACGGCGGGCGTGACGTACTCGTCCCGGTCATAGAGATCCACGTGCGAGGCACCCTCGACCCAGACCAACTCCTTGTCCCCATAAGCCTTTTGATACGCCTCCACACTCATCCAGGACGTCACGGCAGCTCGCCCGGCGATCAGCAGCACGGGACGCGGCGCGGCCAGTCCGAGGGACGAGAACGCGTCGAAGCCGGCGATGCGGTCGACGCTCGACCAGGTCAGGGACTTCGCCGAGCGGGGGTGCCGCGCGCGCGGAGTGCAGTAGTACTCCCAGCCCTCGTGGACATGCGGGCCGCCCGCCCGCGCCTCCTCCTCGGTGGCCGGGAAGAGAGGGAAGCGCTCGACGCCCGTACCCCGCGCCTCCGCCGCCGCGGCCAGCAGACCCCGTACGACGGCCGGGTCCTGCCCGCCGTCCGCACCGAGCCGGAACTGCCGCGAGATGTCGACAGCGCTCACCGTGGCCACCGCCCGAATACGCGGGTCGGTCGCGGCAGCCGCCAGGGCGTACCCACCGGAGGCACAGATGCCCAGCACCCCGATGCGATCGGGGTCCACCCCGTCCAGGCTGCCGAGGAAGGAGACCGCGGCCTTCAGGTCCTCGACCCGCTGGCCCGGGTCCTCCAGGCCGCGCGGCTCTCCCTCACTCTCACCCTGATACGCGGCGTCGAAAGCGAGCGCGACGAACCCCCGCTCGGCCAGCCGCCGCGCGTACAGCCCGGCGGCCTGCTCCTTCACCCCACCACCGGGATGACCGACCACGATCGCGGCCTGCGGAACCCCGGCCGGGCGGTACAGATGACCGGCGAGCTTCAGACCGGCACTGGGAAAGACGACGTCACTACGCATGGGGAGCACTCCAGTCGGAGAGGAGGGAAGCCGTTCTACGGCCATGCCCCCACCGTCGGCCCGCCCGCCCCGGTGCCACCAGGGACGGCTCTGCCTATGCGGTTCTGTACCAGGCACGCGCACGCGGCCCCGACGACACTGGAGGCATGACAGACCCCGACGCGTCCCTCTCCGGCAACGAACTGGGCGACTTCCTGCGCGCCCGCCGCGCGGAACGCGACCCGCACGAGGCGGGCTTCCCCGACGACGGCCGGCTGCGCCGGGTACCCGGGCTGCGCCGGGAGGAACTGGCCCACCTCGCGCACGTGAGCGTCGACTACGTGGTCCGCCTGGAACAGGGCCGCACCCGCCGGGGCTCCCGCGCGGTCCTGGACGCGCTCGCCGACGCCCTGCACCTCGCACCGGACGAGCGCGCCTACCTCTTCACCCTGGCCGAGGTCGCCCCCGGCCCGCTCGCCCGCCCGGCCGGACGCCCCGAAGTGGCGCCCCGGCTACGGCAGTTGCTGGACACGATGCACGACGTCCCGGCGATGGTGCTGCACCGGGGCATGGACGTACTCGCCTGGAACCGCGCGGCCTCGGCACTCCTCACCGACTTCGGCGCGCTGCCCCCGGCCGAGCGCAACCTGATCCGGCTCACCTTCCTCGACGCCGACTTCCGCGCGCTGTACGCCGACTGGCCCCGGGCCGCCCGCGAGTGCGTCGCCGTCCTGCGCATGGAGGCGGGCCGCACCCCGCAGGACCCCGCGCTGACCGCCCTCGTCGCCGAACTCGGCGCCCGCGACCCGGACTTCCGTACCTGGTGGGCCGGCCACCAGGTGCGCGGACCGCGGCAGCTCACCAAGACGTACGTCCATCCGGTCGCCGGTGAACTCACCCTCGACGTCCAGCAGTTCACCGTCGACACCCACCCCGAGCAGCTGCTCGTCGCCTACACCGCGCCGCCGGACTCGGCCTCGCAGGAGGCGCTGCGGTTCCTGTTGCAGTGGGCGGGCCTCAGCAGCACTCAGGCGGGGTGAGCGTTCAGCTGCGGCGTGCCCGCCACCCCCGTACTGCCCGGAAGGGGCGTACGGGCGGGCCGTTCGGCCAGCACGTCGAGGATGTTGTCCACCGCCAGGTCGACCATCGCCGCCCGGGTCGCCTCGGTGGCCGATCCGATGTGGGGGAGCGCGATCACGTTCGGCTCGGCCACCAGCGGGGACAACTCCCGCCCCATCGGCTCGCGTTCGAAGACGTCGAGCCCGGCGGAGTGCAGCCGTCCCTCGCGCACCGCGTCGAGCAGCGCCGCCTCGTCCACGACTCCGCCGCGCGAGGTGCTGACCAGTGTGGCCGTGGGCTTCATCGCGGCGAGCTCGCGGGCCGAGATCAGATGGCGGGTCTCCTCGGTGAGTGGTACGTGCAGCGACACGACATCGGCGTCGGCCAGCAGCGCGGCCAGGCCGACCGAGGTCGAGAGGTCGTCGTCGGGGGCGTACGGGTCGTGGTGGATCACCCGCATCCCGAAACCGTGCGCCCGGCGGGCCACCGCGCGGCCGATCTGGCCGTAGCCGATCAGGCCGAGGGTGGCGCCGTGGACGTCCAGGCCGAGGTAGTCGTGCATGCGGAACAGTCCCCAGGAGCCCTCCGCGAGGCTCGCCCCGGCCGCGCCGAGCCTGCGGCGGGCGGCGAGGATCAGCGCGAAGGTGAGGTCGGCGGTGGTCTCCGCGAGGACGCGGGGCGTGTGGGTGACGACGATGCCGCGTTCCGCGGCGGCGGCCCGGTCGACGTTGTCGAAGCCCATGCTGGCCAGGGCGATCACGCGCAGCGAGGGGCCCGCCGCGTCCATCAGGGCGGCGTCGACCGGGTCGTTGCCGAGGGCCAGTACGCCGCTCACCCCGGGGGCGAGGCCGGCGAGGTCGGCGGGTCCGGGCTTGTCGGCGCCGGGCCAGGCCACCAGTTCCGCGCTCTCGGAGAGACGGTCCAGACCTCGGCCGGGCAGGTTCTCACGGGTGGCGAGGACACGCTTCTTCATGTGATTCTCCAGTGACGAGCCGTGTATTACCGACCGGGCGAACGATTTCGAAGGGGTTGCCAAGACATTTCGAAAAAAGCTAGCCCCGGCGGTCACCGGAAACAAATAACGGATTTGTGTGACGCTATTGGTCGTCCTTATTCTTGTCGCTGTCGATCAGCTCCAGGAAGAGATCGTGCACGGCCAGCGCGGGTTCCGAGAGCGGCTGATTGTCCGAGGTGACCACGGACAGTTTCACCGTGGTGACGGGATCCACGATCCGTCGTACGGACAGGGCGCGGACATCGAGAATGGCGCGGGCGGCCGACCACGGCAGGACCGTCGCGCCGAGGCCCGCGTCCACCGCGTTGACGAGGGTCAGCGCCGACTCCACCTCGCCCACCACGTTCAGCCGCAGCGACGCCTGCTGGAAGGCCGCGTCCACCACCTGCCGGATCGTGTGGATCCGGCTGGGCAACAGCAGCGGCAGATCCGCCAGTTCCGCGAGCCGCACCTCGCCCCGCCCCTGTGGCGCCGTGTCACCGGGCGCCTCGATCAGGAAGAGATCCTCGGTACGGACGGGCTCGAACTGCACACCCCGCAGCGGCCCGGCGCCGTAGATGAACGCCATGTCCATCCGGCCCGTCATGATCGCCTCGCTGATCACCCCGCCGAAGTTCTCGTTGATGTGCAGCAGGATGTCCGGGTAGCGCTCGCGCACGCTCTTGAGCAGCGGCAACGCGAGGGCCGCGCCCAGGCTGTACGGCGCAAGGCCCACCGACACGCTGCCCGCGGGCGCGCGGCCGGAGACGTCCACGGCCGCCTGCGCGAGGTCCACCTGCCGCAGGATGAGCTGGGCGTGCCGGTACAGCGCACGGCCCGCCTCGGTCGGGGCGACCCCACGCTTGCTGCGGATCAGCAGCTGCTGCCCGAACTGCGCCTCCAGAGCGGACAGTTGCTGGCTCAGCGCCGGCTGGGCGATGTGCAGGATGTCGGCCGCGCGCGTGATGCTCCCCGCGTCGATGATCTTGATGAACGAGTAGAGACGTCTGGTGTCCATGCGCGGGGCCTTCCGGGTGGAGCGAAGCCTCATCGTAGGGAGGGATCATCCCGAAGCACAGCCCCGGTGAGCGGCGGGTGTGAGGGGAGTCATAGCGGTTCGCGATAACGCCAGACCGAACGGATATTGGCGATCACGCGACGGGCGGAATAAGTTGTGCGGAACATCCAGGGCATCCCCATACCGGAATTACCCTCCCGCGGAATTCCCTTTCTCGGAGTTCCCCGTTCCCGCATTCTCTCCCGGAGGACGTCATGACCCCCATGGTTGATCTCGTCGCCGATCTCGGCGAGGGATTCGGCGCCTACACGATGGGCGACGACGCGGCCCTGCTGGAGATGCTCACCTCCGCCAATGTGGCCTGCGGATTCCACGCCGGCGATCCCCGCATCATGGACGCGACCGTGCGGACCTGTGTGGAGAAGCAGGTCGCCGTGGGCGCCCACCCCAGCTTCCCCGACCTGGTCGGCTTCGGCCGCCGTGCGATGGACCTCACCCCGGACGAGGTCCGCACCGACGTGCTCTACCAGATCGGCGCCCTCCAGGCCTTCGCCGTCGCCCACGGCACCCGGGTGCACCACATCGCCCCGCACGGCCGCCTCGGCAACCTGGTCGCCGTCCGCGCCGACTACGCCCGCGCCGTCGTCGACGCCGTGGCCGCCCTCGACGAGTCGCTGTTCGTCCTCGCGCAGGACGGCGAACTCGCCGACGCGGCCCGCGCCCGCGGCCTGCGGGTCGGCATCGTGGGCATCGCCGACCGCGCCTACCGCGCCGACGGCACCCTCGTCCCGCGCTCCGAACCCGGCGCGGTGATCCACGACCCGGACGAGGTCGCCCGCCGCACCCTGCGCATGGTCACCGAGGGCGTCATCCGCAGCGCCGACGGCACGGACGTCCAAGTCGCCTGCGACACCGTCCTGTTGCACGGCGACAGCCCCGGCGCCATCGCCCTGGCCGGCCGCATCCGCGAGCAACTCCTCGCCGCGGGCGTCGAGATCACCTCGCTGGACAAGGTCCTGACCGGCAAGGGCGCCTGACATGAACGGCAATGTGGCGATCACCGACTGCGGCGACTCCGCCCTCGTCGCCAGGGCCGTCGGCCTGGACGCCGAACCCGCCTGGCGGCTCGTCCACGCCCTCGCCGACGCCCTGAACGCCGTACAACTCACCGGTGTTCACGACGTGGTGCCCACCTACGACGCCCTCCTCGTCGAGTTCGACTGCGCCACCACCGACCATGCCACCGTCCGCCGAGTCCTGGCCCACGAGGCGGCCCGCCTCGGCCCGCACCCCGCGCCGACCACACCCCCGCGCCGCTTCGTGGTCCCCGTCGTCTACGGCGGCGAGCACGGACCGGACCTGCCGGAGGTCGCCGCCCAACTCGGCCTGTCCGAGGGCGAGATCGTCGCCCTGCACTCCGGTACCGACCTCACCGTCCGCTGCCTCGGCGCACCCGCCGGAGCCCCCATGACGGACGGCCCGCCCTTCCCGAAACCGGTACCGCGCCTCGCATCGCCCCGCACCCGCGTCGACGCCGGTTCCGTCGCGGTCGCCGGACGACAGGCGGTCATCTGCCCGATGCCGTCACCCGGCGGCTGGCCCCTCCTGGGCCGCACCCCGGTACGCGTCCTCGACCTGCACAGCGACCCGATCACCGCGTACCGCCCCGGCGACACGTTCCGTTTCGTGTCCATAGAGCCCCAACAGTGGGACGAATACGCGGACTTGGCCCTGGGGGACTGCGCGGATGCACCGGACCTGGTGGTCGGCCATGGCTGACACCCTCACCATCCGCACCGCCGGTCTCGTCACCGTGCAGGATCTCGGCCGCGTCGGCCGCTCCCGCTACGGCCTGCCCGCCAACGGTGCCGCCGACCAGCACTCGGCACGCGTCGCCAACGTCCTGTGCGGCAACGACGACCGCGCCCCGCTGCTGGAGATCACGGCCCTCGACTTCGCGTGCGTTCCGTCCGGCGACATCCTGATCGCGGTGACGGGCGCCCCCGCAGACGTCACCGTCGAAGGTGTCGTACGACCGCAGTGGGAACCGGTCCCGGTCCGGGCCGGCGAAACCGTCCGCGTCACCGGCATCCGCCAGGGCCTCCGCGTCTACCTGGCCGTACTCGGCTCGTTCAAGGCGGACTTCCTCCAGGGCAGCTGCGCCCCCGACACGATCCTGGGCTTCGCCCCGCCCCTGCGCGCAGGCGACGAACTCGCCCTGCGCACGGCCTGCCCGCCCATAGACCACCCCTTCTCGCGGATACCGCTCTTCCGCCTGAACGCACCCGTCCCCCCGTTCCCCACCAGCTGGACCATCGACGTCACCGACGGCCCCGACCGGGCCGAGTTCGGCGACACGGGCCGGCGCCTGTTCGACGCCCCCTTCACGGTCACCCCGAGAAGCAACCACATCGGCCTGCGCCTCCAGGGGGCGGTACCCCGCCGAGTCACGAAGGGCGAGGTGCTCTCCCGGGGCGTCCCCATCGGGGCGGTGGAGGTACCCGCAGGCGACGAACTCCTCGTCCTCCACCGAGGCCGCGGAGTCACGGCCGGCTACCCCGTCCTGGCCGTGGTCACCGCCACCGGCCTGTCCGCCCTCGGCCAGGTCCGCCCCGGCCAGACCATCCACTTCCGCCACCGCACCCTCGACCAGGCGATCACGGCCCACCGCGCACAGCGCCAGGCGATCGACGCCCTGAGAACGAGGGTGCGCACAGCCTTCGAGGCACTGCGTATCCAACACGGGTCAGCCCTAAAGGGGCGCGGGGAACTGCGCGCCCAGCCCCAACCGACCCGCACGCCACACCAAACCGCAACTAACGCCTGAAGAAACCCACCCGCACCCGCTCACCCGCTGAAGCATCCCCCGCCTGCTGCCAACGCTCAGACAGGAGAAGCCATGAGTACCGTGGCCGCTCAACCCGTCCCCAACACGGTCGACCCCAGAACCGCCCGCAAGGTCACCCTCGCGGGCTGCGTAGGAATCTTCGCCGAGCTCTACGACAACGGCATCTTCGGCTTCATGGCCGGATCCCTCGCCGCCGTCTTCTTCCCCGGCTCCGACAACGCCGTCCAGCTCGTCTTCCTCGGCTACGCCGTCTCCTTCTTCTTCCGCCCGCTCGGCGCGGTGATCTGCGGCCACCTCGGCGACCGCATCGGCCGCCAGCGGATGCTGGTCTTCGTCATCCTCCTCATCAGCGCCGCGACCGCGGCGATCGGAGTACTGCCGAGCTACGCCAGCATCGGCGTGGCCGCCCCCGCCCTGCTGATCCTGCTCCGCGTCGCCCAGGGCTTCTCCGTCGGCGGCGAGGCCTCCGGCGCGATGAGCTTCCTCGCCGAGCACGCCCCCGAGGGCAAGCGCGGGCTCTACACCAGCTACGCGCAGATCGCCTCGTTCCTCGCCCTGCTCACCGGCACGCTCGTCGCCGCCGCGATGACCAGCGGACTCGGCAACGACCGTATGGAGTCGTGGGGTTGGCGCATCCCGTTCCTGCTCGCCGTGCCGCTCGGCATCGCCGGCATCTACATCCGCAAGCGCATCAGCGACACCCCCAACTTCACGCGCCTGAAAGAAGAGGACGGCCTCTCCAAGAACCCGCTCAAGGAGGCCTTCGCGTCCGCCGAGCACCGCCGCGCGATGCTGCTCGCCCTGTTCATCCCCCTGATGAACGGCTCCGGTTACTACGTCCTGTTCAGCTACATGCCCACCTTCATGAGCAGCGAGCTGAACTTCAGCAAGGTGCAGGGCCTCCTCGTCACCGCCTCCAGCCTGGTCGCGATCTGTATCGCCATCCCCTACATGGGCCGCCTCTCCGACCGCGTCGGCCGCAAGAAGGTCCTCGCCGGAGCCGCCGTCGGGATGGCGATCGTCGGCATCCCCTGCTACCTGCTGATCGGCACCGGCAACGTCGGCCTCGCCGTGATCGGCGCCTGCGTCATGGCAGTTGTGTTCGCCGGCCACACGGGCGTCATCCACATCCTCCTCGTCGAACTCTTCCCGACCCGGGTGCGCTACTCCGCCTACGGCCTCGGCTACAACGTCTCCTCCGCCCTCTTCGGCGGCACGGCCCCGCTCCTGATGACGTACCTCATCGACCGCACGGGCAACGTCAACATGCCGGCCTTCTACGCCGTGATCACGGCCCTGGGCACGCTCCTCGCCGTGTCCAAGGTGAAGGACCGCGCGCACCTGCCCCTGCGCGACGCCTGACAGCCCCACGGACTCCCCGCACCCGCACGTCCGTCGCACCCCCCACCCCGCACAACAAGGAGCACCTCAGCATGCCCATCTCCGACTACAGGACGGCCCTCGTCACCGGAGCGTCGACCGGCATCGGAGCCGTGGTCGTCGAACGGCTCGCCAAGCGCGGCCTCGAAGTACACGCCGTGGCCCGCAACGCCGACCGGCTCAACACCCTTGCGGACGAGACCGGTTGCATCCCCCACGCCGTCGACATCACCGACACCGAGGCGCTCACCGCCGTCCTCGACGGCCTGGAGATCGACGTCCTCGTCAACAACGCGGGCGTCTCCCGCACCGGCAACATCCTCACCGCCGACGAGTTCGCCGTCGACGAGCAGATCGCCGTCAACATCCAGGCCGTCCTGCACCTGGTCCGCCTGCTGATGCCCGGCATGGTCGAGCGCGACCTCGGCCACATCGTCAACATCAGCTCCATCGCCGGGGTCTACAACTTCGGCGGCAACACGATCTACCACGCCACCAAGGCCGCCGTGCACACCCTCTCCCGCCAGCTCCGCGTCGACGGCTACGGCCGCCGGGTCCGCGTCAGCGAGATCTGCCCCGGCCGGGTGGAGACGGAGATCTTCGGCCGCCTCCTCGGCGACATGGAGGCCGCCCAGCGCGAGTTCTACGACGGCTACGAGTCCCTGAAGCCCGAGGACATCGCCGACGCCATCGAGTTCGCCGTCGACGCGCCCCGGCACGTCAACATCGGCCACATCGAGATCCTGCCCACCTTCCAGGTGCCCGGCGGTCTCAACTTCGAGCGCAGGGAGGGCTGATCACATGAAGACGGCAGAGCGCCTGCACCGCATCAAGCCCTCGCCCAGCACGGCGGCGGCCCAGCGCGTACGCGAGCTGAAGAGCCAGGGCCTCACCATCCTCGACCTCACCGTGGGTGAGCCCGACTTCGACACCCCCGACCACGTCAAGGCCGCCGCGATCCGTGCCATCGAGGCGGGCGAGACCAAGTACACGCCGGTGAACGGCACTTCGGCCCTGCGCGCGGCGATCTCCGGCAGACTCCGCGAGCGCCACGGCCTGGAGGTCCCCGACTCCCGCATCACCGTCGGCGGCGGCGCGAAGCAGGTCATCTTCCTCGCCCTGATGGCCACTCTGGACGAGGGGGACGAGGTCGTCGTCCCCGCCCCGTACTGGGTGTCGTACCCGGACATGGTCCGCGCCAACGACGGCACCCCGGTCATCGTCGACTGCCCGGAGTCGGACGGCTTCAAGCTCACGCCCGAACGCCTCACGGCGGCGATCACCGAACGCACCCGCTGGCTCGTCCTCAACACCCCGGGAAACCCCACCGGATCCGCCTACACCACCACCGAACTCCGCGCTCTCGCCCAGGTGTTGCTGGCCCACCCGCACGTCGGCGTCCTCACCGACGAGATCTACGACGAGATCTGGTACGGCGACCAGGACGCCCCGTCGCTCGCGGCCGTCGAACCCCGCCTGGCCGACCGGGTGTTCCTCACCAACGGTGTCTCCAAGACGTACGCGATGACGGGCTGGCGCATCGGCTACGGCGTGGGCCCCGCCGACCTGGTCACCGCGATCAACACCCTTCAGTCGCAGACCTCTTCGTGCCCGTCCTCGGTGAGCCAGGCCGCCGCTGCCGCCGCGCTCACCGGACCGCAGGACTTCGTCCACGACACCGTCCGCGTCTACCGCGCCCGCCGCGACGAGACCGTGAAGCTCGTCAACGATGTACCGCGGCTCAGCTGCACGGTCCCGGACGGCGGCTTCTACGTCCTCGTCAACTGCCGGACGGCGATCGGGCAGTTCACCCCCTCCGGCACCCGGATCGAGAACGACCAGGACTTCGCCCTGCACCTTCTCGACAGCCAGCAGGTGGCGGTGATCCACGGAGCCGCGTACGGCGCGCCCGGCTACTTCCGTATCTCCTTCGCCACTTCGACGGACGTCCTCACCGAGGCCTGCGCACGCATCGCGACGGCCTGCGCCGCACTGACCGACGCCCCCTCCGCCTGAAAGCCAGTCCGAAAGGTCGTCATGATCCGCGTCAGCACGAAGTTCGACCGGCCGGAGCCGGCCCTCGTCAAGCAGCTCAGCGCCTTCTCCTCGGCCACCGTCCACGAGGCACAGGGCCGCCTCGGCGCACTGGACTCGGCCATCAAGCCCGTCGACCGCAGCATGTCCCTGTGCGGCCCCGCCTTCACCGTCCAGTGCGCCCCGCGCGACAACCTCATGCTCCAGACCGCCATCGCCTACGCCCGCCCCGGCGACGTCGTGGTGGTGTCCGCCGGCAACTACGAGGAGGCGGGCTCCTTCGGCGACGTCCTCGCCAACGCCTGCCAGTCCAAGGGCCTCGCCGGTCTGATCACCGACACGGGCGTCCGCGACACCGAGGATCTGCGCGCCCTCGGCTTCCCGGTCTTCTCCCGCAGCGTCTCCATCAAGGGCACGGTCAAGGAGACCGTCGGCCCGATGTGCGAGCCGGTGACCGTCGGCGGCGTCCTCGTCCGCCCCGGCGACATCGTGCGCGGCGACGCGGACGGCGTGGTCGTGGTCCGCCGCGAGGACGCCGCCGAGGCGGCCGCCGCCTCGCAGGAACGGGTCGACGCCGAGGCGGGGTACATCGCCGCGTACCGGGCGGGCAGGACGGTGATCGAGATGTGCGGCCTCGCCCCGGTGCTGGCGGCGAAGGGCCTTGTGATCGAGGAGTAGGACCGGCTGAGTACCGCGCCTGTACATTCCGTACCCACGGCTGAGACCCAGGTTCGGATGCCAGGATGAGGCGCCATGACGGCAGGGTGGGGTGCGCGCACGGTACGGTCCGCGGTGTTCGCGGCCGTCTGTGTGGTGCTCGCCGCCCTGGGACACGTCCTCATGTCCGGCCGCCATGTCCCCGCGTGGGCACTGGCCGCCGGACTGGCCGTGACCGCGGGTGCCGCCTGGTCCCTGGCGGGCCGTGAACGCGGCCTCCCACTGATCGTGACCCTCGTGGTCGCCACCCAGGCCGCGCTCCACTCGGCCTTCTCCCTGGCACAGCCCGCGACACAGCGGACGGCCATGGACATGGGCTCCATGCATATGGGTGCAGCCGACTCCATGGATATGGGCCATATGTCGGTGGCCCCCACCACCAGTGCCACGTCCTCGCCCGGCATGCTCACCGCCCACCTCCTCGCCGCCCTGCTCTGCGGCCTGTGGCTGGCCCACGGCGAACGCGCCGCGTTCCGCCTGCTGCGGGCCGTGGCCACCCGCCTCGCGGCTCCGCTACGACTGCTGCTGGCACTGCCCGCGCCGCCGCACCGCCCGCGGCTGCGTCCGCGCCGCCCCCGTTCCGACCGGGCGCCGCGGCTTCTCCTTCTCGTCCACGCGATCACCTCTCGGGGCCCGCCCCTGGGGACGGCTGTCGTCTGACGACAGCCGGCACCCCGGGGCCGCTCCCGCGCGCCTCGGGCCCGGCCGTACCCCCGCGCCCTTTCCCGGCGCCGCAGGACGGCCGGATCCCCTTTCGCGGATGATCGAGAAGGACTTCTGGTGATCACTCCTGTCCTGCCCGCCGTGCCCGATTCGATGGAGTCGAGCGACGAGTCGGTGACCAACTGGGCGCTCGCCGCCCGCCACGGCGACCCCGTCGCCGTCGAGCATCTCGTGCGCGCCCTGCACCGCGACGTCCGGCGCTATGTCGCCCATCTGGGTGCCGATCCGCAGGCGGTGGACGATCTCGCGCAGGACACGTTCCTGCGGGCGCTCGGCAGCCTGCGCCACTTCGAGGGCCGGTCCTCGGCCCGCACCTGGCTGCTGGCCATAGCCCGCCGCGCGGTGATCGACAGCTACCGCCGTGCCGCCACCCGCCCCCGTCTGTCCGACGTGCAGGACTGGCAACTGGCCGTCGAACTCGCCCAGCCCCGGGGCCTGCCCGGCTTTGACGACGGGGTGGCGCTGCTCGATCTGCTGGACCTGCTGCCGGACGACCGCCGTGAGGCGTTCCTCCTCACCCAACTCCTCGGTCTGCCCTACGCGGAGGCGGCGGAGATCAGCAACTGCCCTGTGGGCACGGTCCGTTCACGGGTGGCCCGGGCGCGTGCCACGCTCCTGGACCTGCTGACGGAGGAGGGCGCCTCATGCCGAAGCCGATGAGCCCTGCGCGTCGGCGGCCAGATCCGGCAACAGGGCGCACATCGCCTCGCGTTGGGCCGGGCCGACGAACTGGGTGAGGGCCCGCTTGACCGTCTCGGAGAGGGTCTCCGACGCCTCCGTCAGCAGGCGTCGGGCCTTCTCCGTGAGGGCGACCTCGACCCCGCGCTTGTCCCCGCAGACCGACTTGCGGGTGACCAGGCCCGCGTGCTGGAGACAGGCGATCTGATACGTCAGCCGGGTCTTCGGGCGGCCGAGCAGCTCGGCGATCCGGGTCATGCGCAGCCCCTCGGGCTGCTCGGCCAGCAGGCACAGCACCAGGAACTCGTCGTGCGAGACGTCGAGGTTCCCCTTCACGACCGAGCGCAGCTCCTGTTCCACCGCGCCGGTCGCCGCCAGCAGCAGCATCCAGGCGCGCAGCTCGGGCGGGAGCAGCCCGCCGCCCTGCGAGGAGGGACATCCGGGCTGGTCGGCAGGGTGCTCAACAGGGTCGGCCATGGTTCCGAGTCTACCTGTTGTCCAATTTTGGAGTAGGTGGTTGTCCACTTTTGGATAATGGGCTAGCGTGTGGCTCATTCAAATTTGGACTACTGGAACCAGCGGGAGAGATCATGACCGTCGCCGTCGAAACCGGGGTGTGGCAGCTCGACCAGGCCGCCTCCACCGTGGGCATCAGCCACAGGACGATGTGGGGCCTGGTCAATGTGAAGGGCACCTTCGGCACCGTCACAGGTCAGGGCGAGGTACGGCCCGACGGGTCCGCGATCGGCACGCTGACCCTGGCCGCCGCCTCCCTGGACACCAAGAACGCCAAGCGCGACAAGCATCTGCGCTCCGCCGACCTGTTCGACGTCGAGAAGTTCCCGGAGATCACCTTCGCGGTGCGCAGCGCGGAGCTGACCGGCGACACCGTGCACGTCGTCGGTCAGCTGACCGTCCACGGCATCAGCCGCCCGCAGACCTTCACGGCCCGCCTCAAGGACGCGAGCGCCGAAGCGCTCACCCTGGACGCCGAATTCACCGTGGACCGCGACCAGTTCGGCCTGGGCTGGAACCAGATGGGCATGCTGCGCGGCCTCACCACGGTGACGACCACGCTGCGTTTCCTGCGTACCGCCGCCTGACGAACCGTCAACCCGCGGGCTGCAGCCGGACGTCCGAGCTGGACAGCGTCTGCGGGGTCGCCGTGAACGCGCGCACCCGGATCCGGACCTTCTTGTGGGGGAGGGTGAACTTCCCCCCGGGCGCCCGGAGTTCGACGCGCCGGGTGCTGTGCGCGGGCAGGGTCGTCGGGCCGCCCACCTGGGACCAGAACCTGCTCATGCCCTGACCCGTGGTGAGCATGTAGTGCGGCGAGAGGGCGCTGCCGGACGAGTTGGTGACCTGGACGGTCAGCCGGGTCACGACGGCGGGCCCGGCGCGCCGCACCCCGGCGAGCTTCATGCTCATCGGCGGTGCGCCCGTCGCCGCCACGGCGGCGCTCGCCAGCGCGGGCGTGAGCAGCAGCACGGCCGCCGCGACCCTGACCCGGCGGCGGTGCGGGCCGGACAGCGCCCGGGGGCGCGGCTGCCACGCGTCGCGGAACTCGGAGAGCGGTGTGGTGACCGCCGCCGCCAGCCACAGCGGGGTCATCATCAGGTAGTAGCCGTCCTGCGAACGGGTCGCCAGATAGAAGGCGCACCAGGGCAGCACGGTCGCGGCCGGGCCGAGCCGCCGTACGAACAGCATGAACACCGCGAGCAGTCCCGCCGCCAGCAGCATGCTCGCGTGGGAGTACCAGTCGAGCCGGTCGCTGCCGTTCGTGAAGTACAGCGAGATGTCCACCAGGCCCTGGCCGTGCACCACCGCGCCCTGGGTCAGCGGCAGCGCGATGCCCGCGATCCAGGTGCTCGGCTCGTGCACGATGAAGTACGTGTTGATCAGCAGCCACACGGTGAGCGCGACCCCGACGATCCGCAGCAGTATCAATGCCGCCTGCCTGGCGCCCAGTTCACCGCGCCGCACGGCGTAGATCCCGGCGAGCAGGAACGGCGTGAGGAACCAGGGGAGTTGCTGCGCCGCGCAGGCCGCTCCCAGACACGCGGCCTGGGCGATCCCGGCCGGGCCGAGCCGGCCGCCCCTGCCGATCCGGGGCCAGCGGATCACCACCGAGATCAGCAACGCCATGGCCAGGACGGCGGGATAGCCCTGCCGACCGTAGGTCGGCAGCAGGCCGAGGCCCAGGCAGGCGATGGTGGCCGCCGAGCGCCACTGGGTGGGCAGCAGCCGCCACATGAGGACCGCGCCCGCGATGAGCGCGGCGGTGGCGACGGCCGTCGCGGGGGCTCCGCCGTGCCCGATCCACAGCAGGGGCGCCGTCAACAGCGTTTCCAGCGGCGGATATCCGTAGGTGTAGTCGTAGCCGCCGGTCACGGTCGGGGTCAGCGCGACCCCCTGGCCGGAGTGGAAGAGCCACGGCCAGGGCTGTCCGTAGATCGGGTGCCCGGCGACCAGTTCCTTGGCGGCCTGGGTGGTGAGGACCGCCTCGTCGCCGCCGTTGTGGAACACGGACCAGGCGGACAGCGTCAGCAGCACCGCCGTCACCAGGACGACGAGATCGATCCGGGCGAGCGACCGCGACCGGCGCACCACCAGGGCCAGTACGCCGCACACCAGGATCGAGACGTAGCAGAGGGAGACGGCCGCCGCCACGACGAGCCGGTGGCTGGCGGCCTGCGTCCACACCGGGCGGACACCGATGAACAGACTGATGTCGGCGAGCAGGGTGAGGATGCGATGCCACTGCGCGGGAGGTTCCGGGGCGGACACCGCCGACTGTGTCCGCCGACCGGGTGTCACCTGAGGTGTTTCTGCCAAGTGCACGACACAGGAGGCTATTCGGCGCTGGTGAGCGGGGTCTCGCGCATCGTGAAGAGTCGGGTGTGAGGGCGGTAAGAAGTCCGGTTTTGTGGCAGGAAAGCAGCAAAAGCGAACGTCATTGTTCAACTGGCCGAAGCCATCAGTTCATTCAGTAAACATCGCGCACATACCGTTTCGCCGCCGCCAGTTGCTTCACGTACGAGGCCGCCTCGGCCTCGTCGAGACCGCCGTGCGCGACCGCGATGTCACGCAGCGCACGGTCCACGTCCTTCGCCATCCGCGAGGCGTCACCGCACACATAGAAGTGGGCGCCCTGCTGCAGCCAGTGCCACAACTCCGGCCCGTGCTCACGCATCCGGTCCTGCACGTACACCTTGGCCCGCTGGTCCCGGGAGAAGGCGGTGTCGAGCCGGGCGAGCGTGCCCTCGTCGAGCAACTCCGTGAGTTCCTCCTCGTAGTAGAAGTCCGTCGCGCGGTGCTGCTCACCGAAGAACAGCCAGTTCGGCGCCGCGTGCCCGAGCGCGCGCCGCTCCTGGAGGAACCCGACGAACGGCGCGACTCCCGTACCCGGCCCGACCATCACCATCGGCGTCGCCGCGTCGGCGGGCGGCCGGAAGTGCGGTGCGCGTTGCACGAACACGGGTACCTCCGTGCCTGCCTCGGCATCGGCCAGGAACGGCGAGCAGACCCCGCCGCGCGGACGGCCGTCGAGATTCTCGTAACGCACCACCGACACCGTCAGCGAGACGCTGTGCGGGTCGACGAGCGGGCTGGAGCTGATCGAGTACAGGCGCGGCTGAAGCTTCCTGAGGACTCCGGCCCAGTCCTCCGCGGCCGCCTTCACCGGGTACTCGGCGAGTACGTCCACCGCCTGCCGCCCCCAACTCCACTGCGCCAGCCGGTCCTTGTTGTCCGGCCGCAGCAGCCTGCGCAACTCCCGGTCGTCCCGCGCCCGTTCGGCCACGAAACGCAGCAGGTCCGGGGTGATCCGGGTGATGTCCAGCTGCCGGTGCAACGCCTCGGCGAAAGGGAACTCGCCGACACCCGCCACCTCTACGACGGTTGCGGCATCGGTGCCGGTGGCGGCGAGCCACTCGTCCACCAGGGAGGGCGAGTTGACCGGCCGCACGCCCAGGGCGTCACCGGTCTCGTACGTCAGGTCGGTGCCGGAGGTGTCGAAGGTGAACCGGCGGACCTCCTTGCCCGCGCCGGGCCGGCTGAGCAGCCGGTTGCCGACGAGCCGGGCGAGCGTGGGGGCGGGTTTGGGGGCGCGGCGCGGTGCTTGCGGGACTTCGGGCTCGGCGCCCAGCGCCGTGATCACCTGGCCCAGCCACGCGTCCGCCGACGGCTCGAAGTCCGGCTCGCAGTCCGTGCGCGGGGCCAGCCGCACCCCGCCCAACTCGTCGAGCCGCGCGTCCAGTCGGCGCCCGTGCCCGCAGAAGTCGTCGTACGACGAGTCGCCGAGGGCCAGCACCGCGAACCGCACTCCGTCCAGCCGGGGCGCCTGTTCGCCGGAGAGCGTGTCCCAGAAGCCCGAGCCGTTGTCGGGGGCGTCACCGTCGCCGAACGTGCTGGTGATGAAGAGCAGATCGGCGTCGGCCGGAAGCGTGCCGGCGTCCGCCTGGTCCATCCCGAGCAGGCTCGCCCGGTGTCCGGCCGAGCCGAGGCGCTCCGCGGTGGCGGCCGCCAACTCCTCGGCGTTGCCGGTCTGTGAGGCCCACAGGACGACGATCTGCCGCCCGGCCCGCGGCTGTTGCTGCCGTTCCTGTGGGGGAGCGGTCGTCGACCTCGAATACATGCCGGCGAGAACACCGTTGACCCACAAGGCGTGTTCGGCGCTGAACGGCGCGTCCGGCGGAAGCGTCGGCACACCCGGGGCGCCGGACTCGATCCCCGCGAGGAAGCCGGTCAGATAGAGGCGTTCCTGCGCGGTGAGGACGGGCGGCGGGGCGGGATCGAGCCCGAAGGGATTCGCGCCCGGGGTCACGGAAGTCGGCTCAAGTGCCTTGGGCTGTACGTCTGTCGGACTCGGTGGCGCGCTCGCCACCTTCGCCAGCGACACCGCGCACACCTTGAACTCGGGCTGGAACGACACCGGATCGACCGCGTCGCTCGTCACGGCGTTGACGCTCAGATACTCGCCGAAGAGGTCGTTCCAGTGGAACGGCGCGAAACAGTCACCGGGCCGCACCCGGTCGGTCACCACGGCGGGCAGCACCGCCCGCCCCCGCCGTGACGCGACCTCCACCGAGTCGCCCTCCGCGATCCCCAACTCCCGTGCATCCCGCGGGTGCAGCTCGACGAAGGGCCCGGGGTTCAGCTTGTTGAGTTTGGCGACCTTGCCGGTCTTCGTGAGGGTGTGCCACTGGTGCTGAAGGCGTCCGGTGTTGAGCACGAACGGGTAGTCGTCGTCGGGCAGTTCGGCGGCCGGCATGTGAGGGCGGGCGTGAAACACCGCCCGTCCACTGGCCGTCGGGAACCGCAGCTCACCGCCGCCCACATACCGGATCGGATTGCGGTCCGGCCCGTCCTCCGCCGCCGGCCACTGCACCGGCGTGGATCGCAGCCGCTCGTAGGTCACCCCGCGCAGATCCCACCCGGTCAGCGGGTTGTAGAACTGCCGTATCTCCTCGAAGACCTCCTCCGCGCTGTCGTAGGAGAAGCCCTTCTCGTAGCCCATCGCGCACGCCACGGCCGCGATGAGCCGCCAGTCGGACGTGGCCTCGCCGGGCGGGTCGACGACCGGGCGGGCGAGGGTGAGGGTGCGTTCGCTGTTGACGAGGACGCCCTCGGACTCGGTCCACAGGGCGCCGGGGAGGACGACGTCGGCGTAGGCGTTGGTCTCGGTGTCGGTGAAGACGTCCTGGGTGACGACGAACTCGGCTGCTTCCAGGCCCTCGATGACGGTCCGCCGGTTGGCGACCGACGCGACCGGGTTGGTGCAGATGATCCAGCAGGCCTTGATCTCGCCGTCGGCCATCTTCTGGAACATCTCCACGGTGCCCCGGCCGACGCCGTCCGCGCGGAGGGTGTCGGGCGGCAGACCCCACACTTCCTCGGTGAACTCCCGTTCCCCGTCGACCAGTACGGACCGCTGGCCCGGCAACCCCGGTCCCATGTAACCCATTTCACGGCCGCCCATCGCGTTCGGCTGACCGGTGAGGGAGAACGGCCCGCTGCCGGGGCGGCAGATGGCGCCCGTCGCGAGATGCAGGTTGACGAGGGCGTTGGTGTTCCAGGTGCCGTGCGTGGACTGGTTGAGCCCCATCGTCCAGCAGCTCATCCACTCGCCCGCCTCGCCGATCAGCCGGGCCGCCGTACGGATGTCGTCCTCGGCGAGGCCGGTGAGGGCGGCGACCGCGTCGGGCGCGTAGTCCGCGAGGAACTCGGGCAGCGCCTCCCAGCCCTCGGTGTGCGCGGCGATGAACTCCGGGTCGGTGTGCCCGTTCTCGTGCAGCAGCCGCAACAGGCCGTTGAGCAGGGCGAGATCGGTGCCCGGCGCGATCTGCAGGAAGAGGTCCGCCTTCGCCGCCGTGGCGGTGCGGCGCGGGTCGACGACGATCAGCTTGGCGCCCGCCTTGACCCGTTCCATCATCCGCAGGAAGAGGATCGGATGGCAGTCGGCCATGTTCGAGCCGATGACCAGGAACGCGTCCGCCCGCTCGAAGTCCTCGTACGAGCCCGGCGGCCCGTCCGCGCCCAGCGACGACTTGTAGCCGGCACCCGCACTCGCCATGCACAGGCGGGAGTTGGACTCGATCTGGTTCGTCCGGACGAACCCCTTGGCCAGCTTGTTCGCCAAGTACTGCGCCTCCAGGCTCATCTGCCCGGAGACGTAGAAGGCGACCGCGTCCGGCCCGTGCTCGTCGACGATCCTCCGCAGCCGGCGCGCGGTCTCGGCGACGGCGTCCGCGACGGGGGCGGGCGTCGGCTCCGCGCCCCGGTCGTCCCGGACCAGCGCGCTGGTGAGCCGGCCCGGCGCGGCGAGCATCTCGGCCGTGGTCGCGCCCTTGGTGCAGAGCCGTCCCGCGTTCGCCGGGTGCGCCTTGTCGCCGGACGCCTTCAGGACCGTACGCCTGCCGTCGGGACCCGCCCCGACGTCCAGCAGCATGCCGCAGCCCACACCGCAGTACGAGCAGACCGTTCGTACCTGCTGCGTCCGAAGGCTCGTCGTCATGCCGTAGACCGTACGAATTGCCCGTTACGCCGATGTCACGCGGCTCGATCATGAGGGGTTACGCGCGCTGCACAACCGGCCGGGGGCCGGTGTGAGATGCGGCCGATCTTGTCGCGGAGTGTGTCGCTGTTGGGCCGAACGGGTGACAGTGCGCAACAATTGCCGGATGCAGACTGCCAGCGCGACCCAGGACGGAGCATGCCGGTGAACAGCCACGATGTCACCGACGAACAGTGGGAGGGGCTCGCGCAGGTAGTGCCGCTGCGGGGGCGTGACGCCTGGCCGTCCGCCGTGAGCCACCGTGCGATACCCGAACCCGAGACCGAGCCCCGCCGCCGCTTCGTCGTCCTCCGCGTGAACGTGTTCGGGGACGCCCGCGAGGTCGCGGAGACCCTGATGGCGGGCATACCGGTGCTCCTCGACCTGACCGGCGCGGAGACGGACGTCGCCAAGCGGGTGCTCGACTTCAGCACGGGCGTCGTCTTCGGCCTGTCGAGCGGGATGACCCGCGTCGACCGGAATGTGTTCCTGCTCACACCGCCCGGGACGGAAGTGCGGGGGCTGATGGAGGGGGCGGGGGTTCCGGGCGTGTGAGTCCGTCCGGTGACGGGGGTGGCGCGGGCCGGTCCCTCGATCGTAGGAAGGTCGCGGGGACGGAACGGTTCGCCTGACGGCGGAGGCCTACGGTCCGGATATGGCCGTGTCCCCACAGTCCCCACAGTCCCCACAGTCCGCTCCGCCGGGTGAGCCCCGCGTGCCGCCGCAGGCACAGTCGCCGCAGGCCGCCTTACCCCGGCCTTCATCGGCGAGCCCCGGGAGCCCCGAGTCCTTCCCTGGCCGGCCGCACCTCACCGAGCTACGCCTGTCGGCGTTCGCCACGCACCGAGGCGCCGGGTTCCCGCTCGGGCCGCTCACCCTCTTCGCCGGGCCCAGCGGCTGCGGCAAGACGAGCGCGCTGCGGGCGTACGAGGCACTCGCGCGGCTCGGCGGCGGAGGCGAGGTGGGGGAGGTCTTCCCGGACCCGGTCGCCTGCGTCCCGGACCGGGCCCGGCCCGACGCCCAGCGCCGGCGCGGCTTCCGCATCGGCTGTACGGCGGACGGGCCCGAGGGGCCGGTACGGCTCGACGTCGCCGTCCAGGCCGAGCCCGAACTGCGCATCGTGGGCGAGCGGTTGACGTCCGGCGGCCTGGTCCTCCTGGAGACCGCCCTGCGCGACCCCACCCGCCGCTCGGTGCAGGCCGCCTGGCACACGGCGGGTTCGTCACCGGTCACCCGCGCCCCGCTGCCCGACGACCGGCTCGGCACCGCCCTGCTGCCGCTGCGGGTCGCGGGCAAGACGGACGGACAGCGCCAAGTCCTCGCCGCCGCCGAGCAGATGGTGGTCGCCCTGCGTTCCGTCTTCGCCTGCGACCCGGCGCCCGAGCGGATGCGCGCACCCGTGCCGATCGGCGACGGGCGGCTGCTGCGGGACTGCGCCAACCTCGCCGACGTGCTGTGGCGCACCCGGAGCGAGTGCGGGCGACGGCACGCCCAACTCGTCACGGCCGTCCGCACCGGATGCGCCGGAGCCGTCGCGGACGTGCTCGCGGAACCGCTGGGCGACGGCCTGATCAGGGCCGTGCTCGACCGGGGCGACCGCGCGCGCACCGGCTTCGAACGGCTCGGTGACGGTGAACTCCGGTACGCCGCCCTCGCGTTGGTGCTCCTCACCGGCCCCGGCGTCCTGGAGGTCGACCCGCCGGGCGAGGTCCCGGCCGCGATGCAGACCCTCACCGTCCTCGCCGACGGCCTCGACCGCGCGCTGGACGTACGGCAACGGGCCGAACTGCTGCGGCTCGCCGCCCGGATGTGTGAGCGCGGACACATCCGGCTGGTCGGCGCGGTGAGCGACGCGTCCTGGGCCGACCGGATCGAAGGGGTCACGGTGGTACACCTGGTGCCGTGACAGAACATCTCGACGTGGCGAAACTGCAGCGCAGACTGGCCGAGTTCGCCGCCGCCAGGAACTGGCAGCCCTACCACACCCCCAAGAACCTCGCCTCCGCGCTCAGCGTGGAGGCCTCCGAACTGGTCGAGATCTTCCAGTGGTTGACCCCCGAGGAGTCCGCGCGCGTCATGGACGATCCGGACAGCGCACACCGGGTGCGGGACGAAGTCGCCGACGTGCTCGCCTACTTGCTGCAGCTGTGCGAGGTGCTCGGCGTCGACCCGCTCGCCGCGCTGGAGGCGAAGATCGACCGGAACGAGGACAGGTTCCCCCGGCCGTAGCGGCCGTAATGGACAAGTTGGGGGAGCGAGCGCGTCCATTTTCACTCTCCGGAGTCATTCATCTGTCCGCAACCGATTTGTTGTCCACAGATTTCCGCCTTCCTCTGGCTTTTCGTCTCAGGGACTCTCACTCTGGGTAGTGGACAAGGGAGTTCGGGCGGACGTGCGACCGGCACGTCGGGATATGACGGGGGCAGTGCATGGACGCGATGCGGCTCATCGTGACGAGCAGGCGCGCCCTGGCCGGAAGCGGGGATGTGCCGGGGACCATGACCGAGGTGTGGCAGGCACAGGCCCTGGCCCAGGCGATCGGCAGCCGCCTCGCGGTCTTCGGTCCGCCCGAACTGCGCGGCGAGGCACTGGGGTTGACGGAGCTGGCGGGCCGGGGCTGCGGCGTCCTGGACACCCCGGTGCTCGCGGTCGAAGACCTACGGGCGGCGCAGCTCACGGAGTTGGGCGACGCGCGCCTCGCGCTCCTCTGCCTCGGCGGCCTGCTCGGCGAGGTCGGTATCGCCCTGGTCGGCATCGCCTGCGCGGCGGACGACGAGGGCACGTACTGGCAGTGCATGGAGGCGATCGACGCGGCGGACGAGTCGCGGGACCGGGTCCTGGAGATGCTGCGAAGACTGGCGGACCGGGAGCGGGCGGAGATACCGGAGCGGGAGGCGGGGTGAGAGAGACGTCCGCCTCCGGCGCCGCAGAAGCGTCAGGCGGTCGCGCCGCCCTCCTCGGCGGACACCGACCCCGTGCTTCCGGCCGACTGCAGATCCGCGTCGAGAGCGGACAGGTCGGCGTTCAGTGACGCCATCAGCTCCTCCATCTGCTGCAACAACCCCTTCGGTTGCGCAGGCCCGCCCTGCTGCGGCACGGCTTCTTCGGACATGACGGCCTCCTCGGCCCGTGGCCTCCGAGAGCGGAGGCCGATGCGGGTGACGCCCCGACGTCGCCTTGCCGGTGCGGGAATCCGGGCGGTCCGGCTCCGCCCGAGCCAACGATCATCACCGTGGCCGGTCACTGGCACGGGCAGTCCCCGTGCGCACGGTTGACGCATTTTCACCCGACCGGGCAGGAGTGGGGCCGGAGGGACCGGTGGGGTTGACCGGTGGGCCTGTGTGCAGGATGGAGGCATGGATCTCCGCATCTTCACCGAGCCCCAGCAGGGGGCCACCTACGACACCCTGCTCGCCGTGGCCAAGGCCACCGAGGATCTGGGCTTCGACGCCTTCTTCCGCTCCGACCACTTCCTGAGCATGGGCTCCGGCGACGGCCTGCCCGGCCCCACCGACGCCTGGCTCACCCTCGCCGGCCTCGCCCGCGAGACCAAGCGGATACGCCTCGGCACCTTGATGACGGCCGGCACCTTCCGTCTCCCCGGTGTCCTCGCCATCCAGGTCGCACAGGTCGACCAGATGTCGGGCGGCCGGGTCGAACTCGGCCTGGGCGCGGGCTGGTTCGAGCAGGAGCACAAGGCGTACGGCATCCCCTTCCCCAAGGAGAAGTTCGCCCGCCTGGAGGAGCAGCTGGCCATCGTCACCGGCCTGTGGGAGACCAAGCCCGGTGACACCTTCGACTTCCACGGCACGTACTACGACCTGACCGACTCGCCCGCGCTGCCCAAGCCCGCGCAGTCCAGGATCCCCGTGCTGATCGGCGGCCACGGCGCGAGCCGTACCCCGAGACTGACCGCGCAGTACGCGGACGAGTTCAACATGCCGTTCGCCTCGATCGAGGACAGCGAGCAGCAGTTCGGCCGGGTCCGCGCCGCCGTGGAGGCGGCCGGCCGCAAGGCCGACGACCTGATCTACTCCAACGCCCTCGTCGTCTGCGTCGGCAAGGACGACCAGGAGGTCGCCCGCCGCGCCGCCGTGATCGGCCGCGAGGTCGACGAACTCAAGGCCAACGGCCTCGCGGGTTCCCCGTCCGAGGTCGTCGACAAGATCGGCCGCTACGCCGAGACCGGCTCCCGGCGCATCTACCTCCAGATCCTCGACCTCCACGACCTGGACCACCTGGAGCTGATCTCGTCCCAGGTGCAGTCGCAGCTGTCGTAGCACCGCGCGGGCGGGGGCGCGGGGCTACGACAGCTGCGACTGCA
>NZ_JAEQAZ010000430.1 GCF_016654115.1 Streptomyces sp. MBT53 | reverse complement strand
CCCCCGTTATGTTTTCCGCGGTCCTGCAATGGGGCCGCTGGCCTCCGGGCCCGGCATGGCTGTTCCCCCCTGTCGAACGGATGACCTGGGGGGTGGTGCCACCGGGCCCGAGAGGCGCCGTTGGAGACGCTGATGAGAGGTCCGACTACCACCTGGCCTGGCGCAATGCCCGGCCCTTCGTGGGTGGCAGGTCTGCATAACGTGGATGCGCGCACGACGCCAACGCCCAGGCCAGCACGTATGACATCCGTTCAGGAGGACGGCTTGAACGACAGCGACGAGATAGGCGTCTTCCTCGGTCTGGACGTCGGCAAGAGCGCCCACCACGGGCACGGGCTCACCCCGGCGGGGAAGAAGGTCTTCGACAAGCAGCTGCCCAACAGCGAGCCGAAACTGCGGGCCGTCTTCGACAAGCTGGCCGCGAAGTTCGGCACCGTGCTGGTGATCGTGGACCAGCCCGCCTCGATCGGAGCCCTGCCCCTGACCGTCGCCCGGGACGCCGGCTGCAAGGTCGCCTACCTGCCCGGACTCGCGATGCGGCGGATCGCCGACCTCTACCCGGGCGAGGCGAAGACCGACGCGAAGGACGCCGCGGTGATCGCGGACGCAGCCCGCACCATGCCGCACACCCTGCGCTCGCTTCAGCCGACCGACGAGATCACCGCAGAACTGACCGTATTGGTGGGCTTCGACCAGGACCTGGCGGCCGAGGCGACCCGCACCTCCAACCGGATCCGCGGCCTGCTCACCCAGTTCCACCCCAGCCTGGAGCGCGTTCTCGGGCCGCGTCTGGACCATCAGGCCGTGACCTGGCTGCTGGAACGCTTCGGATCCCCGGCCGCGCTGCGAAAGGCCGGTCGTCGCAGGCTCGTTGAGGTGATCCGGCCCAAGGCTCCGCGCATGGCTGCCCGGCTGGTCGACGAGGTCTTCGACGCGCTCGACGAGCAGACCGTCGTGGTCCCGGGCACCGGCACCCTCGACATCGTGATCCCGTCCCTGGCCCATTCGCTCGCGGCCGTCCACGAACAGCGACGAGCTCTGGAAGCGCAGATCGGGCAGCTGCTGGAGGCTCACCCTCTTTCCCCGGTCCTGACCTCGATTCCGGGGGTCGCGGTCAGGACCGCCGCCACCTTGCTGGTCACCGTCGGCGACGGAACCAGCTTCCCCACCGCCGCTCACCTGGCCTCCTACGCCGGCCTCGCCCCGACTACCAAGTCGTCGGGGACCTCGATCCACGGCGAACACGCGCCCAGAGGCGGCAACCGGCAACTGAAACGCGCGATGTTCCTGTCCGCATTCGCCGCCCTGCACGACCCCGCCTCCCGCACCTACTACGACCGATGCCGGGCCCGCGGGAAAACCCACACCCAGGCACTTCTCCGCCTGGCCCGCCAGCGGATCAACGTGCTCTTCGCGATGCTCCGCGACGGCACCTTCTACGAACCCAGAGCCCCACGCCTCGCTTGACGAAAGACATAGAGGCACCCC
>NZ_JAEQAZ010000429.1 GCF_016654115.1 Streptomyces sp. MBT53 | reverse complement strand
CAACTCGTCGAGCAGCAGCCGCCCTTGGCGGTAGAGCTGGGTGTACAGCGGGATGTCCCGCTGGGGTCGTGACGATCCGTACCGGCAGCCGAGGATCGACTTGTCCAGGAACATCGACGAGACGAGGAAGGACGCCTCCGCCGTCGCCGGTGCCGTGCCGAGCAGGATCGCCTGGCCGTGGCGGTCGAGGAGGTCGACGGCCTGCCGGACCAGTTCGACCCGCCCGACGCACTCGAAGGCGTGGTCCGCCCCCGTGGGCAGCAGGTCCCGGACGCCTTCCGTGGACGTCAGGAAGTCGGTCGCGCCGAACTTCCGCGCCGCCTCCTCCTTCGCCGGGTTCGCGTCGACCGCGACGATCCGCGACGCCCCCGCGATCCGGGCCCCTTGGATCACGTTGAGCCCGATCCCCCCGGTCCCGATCACCACCACACTGTCCCCACGATCGACCCGCGCCCGATTGAGCACGGCGCCGACCCCCGTCAGCACCCCGCACCCGATGAGCGCGGCGGACGGCAGCGGAATGTCCTTGGGTATCCGCACGGCCTGTACGGCTTTCACCACGGTCCGCTCGGCGAAGGCGGAGTTGGAGGCGAACTGGTAGACCGGCTGCCCGCCCCGCGTGAACGGCTTCCCCGGCCGCCCGATGGCCTGCCGGCACATGGTCGGCCGCCCCCGGTCGCAGTCGGCGCAGGTACCGCAGTTGGCGAGCGTGGACAGAGCCACATGATCTCCGGGCGCCACATGGGTCACTCCCACACCCACGGCCTCCACCACCCCGGCCCCCTCATGCCCCAACACCACGGGAACGGGGAAGGGTATGGTCCCGTCGATCACGGACAGATCGCTGTGGCACAACCCGGCAGCGGAAATGGCGACCAGCACTTCCCCCGCCCCGGGCTCCCGCACCGCCAAGTCATCCACGACCTGGATCTGCTTCCCGTCGAAGACCACACCGCGCATCAGACGACCCCCTTGGGTTCCCTGGGCAGACCGAGCACCCGCTCGGCGATGATCGTGCGCTGAACCTGGTCCGAGCCGCCGTAGATGGTGTCGGCCCGCGAAAAGAGGAACAGGTGCTGGAGCAGGTCGAGTTCGTACGACAGCGACGGCGACCAGTCCACGGGCCCCACCGCCGCCGCGGCCCCCCGCACCGACATCGCCAGCTCCCCGAGCCGCTGATGCCACCCGCCCCACAACAGCTTGGCCACACTGGGCGCCCCGGCGTCCCCGGCCCGCCCGAGCGTCCGCAGGGCGTTCCACCGCATGGTCCGCAACTCGGCCCACTGCCGCACGAGTCGATCACGTACGACGGGATCGAGCACAGCACCGGAAGCGACAGCGGCCTCGACGACCCGCCCCAACTCCCGTGCGAACCCGATCTGTTGGGCGAGGGTGGAAACTCCTCGCTCAAACCCGAGCAGACTCATGGCAACGCTCCAGCCACCCCCCTCACCCCCCACAAGATGCTCGCCCCGCGCCGACGCCCCGTCGAA
>NZ_JAEQAZ010000428.1 GCF_016654115.1 Streptomyces sp. MBT53 | reverse complement strand
CCTCGGGACTGGTGCGCGACGGTGACCTTGGACCGGGCTACGGGGCTGGGGTGGGCGGGGGGTTACGTCGGCTCCGGGGTTGCCACGACCAACCTCGCGGCTCGGACGTTGCGGGATCTGGTTCGGCTGGACTCCGGGCAGGGTGGCGCCACTGATCTCACGGGCCTTCCGTGGGTCGACCACAAGGTGCGGAAGTGGGAGCCGGAGCCGTTTCGTTGGCTGGGGGTGCAGGGGATGTACGCGACCTATCGCGCGGCGGACCGGCGTGAACTCGTCGGGCATGGGGCGGAGTCTTCGCGGTTGGCGCGGATCGCCGATCGGGTGGCCGGGCGGCACTGAGAGGTGCGGGTGCGTCGTGGTTCGCCCTGCGTCGGGTGTGGGTCGGTGCCGTGTCGGGGGGTGTCCGTCCTCGGAACGGCGCGGAATCGGTCACTCAAGATCGGGGGCGCGTTGACGCGCCAACCGCTGCGGGCGGACACCCCCCGACACGTCACCTTCGCGCCGTACGCGGGTGATCAGGTCACCTGCTGCGGCTCGTTCGCCGGTGCCGGTGCGTTGTGCTTCGGTGCTCCTGCTGTGACCATCAGGCCCGCCACCAGGCCTGCCGTGAGCATGACGGCTACGGCCCACCAGATGGCGACCGTGTAGCCGTGGACGATGCCCTTGCTGGTGATCAGGGCTTTCTCGGCCGGGGTGTGGAGGTGGGCGGCGATGTAGGCCGTGCTGCTGGTGGTGGCGATCGTGTTGAGCAACGCTGTGCCGATCGAACCGCCCACCTGCTGCGAGGTGTTGACGGTCGCGGACGTCACGCCCGAGTCCTGGGGGGCCACGCCCGCGGTGGCTGTGGCGAAGACCGGCATGAAGATCAGGCCCATGCCGAGGCCCATCAGGATCAGGCCGGGGAGGAGTTCGGTCGCGTAGTCCGACGTGACCGTCAGGCGGGTGAAGAAGGACATGCCTCCTGCGGCCAGGATCGCGCCCGGCACCATCAGGGTGCGCGGTGGTACGTGGTGCATCAGGCGGGCGGATATCTGGGTCGAGCCGATGATGATCGCGACCGTGAGGGGGAGGAAGGCCATGCCCGTTTTCACGGGGGAGTAGTCGAGGATGACCTGGAGGTAGTAGGTCATGAAGAGGAACATGCCGAACATGCCGATCACGGCGAGGGCCATGGTGAGGAAGCAGCCGGCCCGGTTGCGGTCCTTGACTATGTGGAGGGGGAGGAGGGGGCTGGGGGCCCTCGTCTGCCACCAGACGAAGGTCACGAGGAGCACCACACCGGCCGCGAACAGGGTCAGGACCCTGGCGTCCGTCCAGCCTCGGGGTTCTGCCTCGCTGAAGCCGTAGACGATCGCGACCAGGCCGCCGCAGCCGAGTATGACGCCGGGTACGTCGAGGCGGGCGCCGGTGTTTCCCGGGCGGTCGTGGAGGAGGGCGACGGCGCCGAAGACGGCGACGACCGCGATGGGGATGTTGACGTAGAGGCACCAGCGCCAGTTCAGGTACTCGGTGAGCAGGCCGCCCGCTATGAAGCCGATCGCCGAACCGCTGCCCGCGAGTGCGCCGTAGATCCCGAAGGCCTTTCCGCGTTCCTTCGGGTCGGTGAAGGTCGTGGTGAGGAGGGAGAGGGCGGAGGGGGCCAGTACGGCGGCGAAGACGCCCTGGAGGGCGCGGGCGCCGAAGAGCATGCCCGAGGTCGTGGCCGCGCCGCCCAGTGCGGAGGCGCCCGCGAAGCCGATCAGGCCGATGATGAACGTCCGCTTGCGGCCCACGAGGTCGGCTATTCGGCCGCCGAGCAGGAGCAGGCCGCCGAAGGCGAGGGTGTAGGCGGTGATGACCCACTGGCGGTTGCCGTCGGACATGCCCAGGTCACGCTGTGCGGAGGGGAGCGCGATGTTCACGATGAATCGGTATGTATTGCATCCGCGGGTGGGGGCTCGGGTGGGTGCTTGGGGGTGGTCATGGTTCCAACACCACCTTTCCGGTCGTCTGGCGGGTCTCCAGTGCCTGGTGTGCTTCTGCTGCGGCGGACAGGGGGAAACGTTCGATCGCTGGTACCAGTCGGGACTCGGCCGCCTCGGTGAGGGCCCGTAGTTCGAGGGTGCGGATGGGGCTCGGGCCGCCGGCCTTCTGCATCATCGCGGGGCCCAGGACTTGTACGGATGTCCCTTCGAGGGCGTACGGCTCTCCGCTCGACCAGCCGAAGACGATGTGTCGGCCGGTGGGGCCGAGCAGGGCTGTCGCCTCGCGGGCGACCGTGCCGCCCACTCCGTCGAAGACGGTCGTCGCGTGACGGCCGTCGAGCCAGGCTTTTACCTTTTGCGGCCACTCCGGGTCCGTGTAGTCGACCGCCAGGTGGGCGCCGTTCGCCCTGGTGAGCGCTGTTTTCTCGGGGCCGCCCGCGAGGCCGATCACTGTGGCGCCGGCGTGTCTGGCGTACTGGACCAGGAGGGTGCCCAGGCCTCCGGCGGCTGCCGGGACGATGACCACGGAGTCCGGGCCCAGCTCGCTGAACTGCACGATTCCCATGGCCGTACGGCCTGTTCCGATCATGGCCACTGCCTGGGCGAAGTCCAGGTTCCCGGGGATCTCGTGCACCCGGTCGACGTCGACCACGGCCGACTC
>NZ_JAEQAZ010000427.1 GCF_016654115.1 Streptomyces sp. MBT53 | reverse complement strand
GACGGGGGCAGGGGTTGCGGCGGGGGTTCAGTACGCCGCGGCGCCTCCGGTCTTCGTCGAGAGCTGGGCACCACAGCCGCAGGGGCATCAGGGGCATCAGGGGTATCAGACGTATCCGGCACAGGAGGTGCAACAGGCACAGCAGGCGCAGCAGATGTATCAACCTGCGTACGTCGAGGCCGAGTACGCCTCCGATCCGCTCTTCGGGCCCATGCCCGCGACCCTCCCCGACGGTCGGCCGCTGTTCCGGGACGAGGTTCCCTGGAGCGGCATCTGAGTCCAGGACAGTTGCATAAAGGGTTCTCACACCTGTCTCAGTCCACTACCATGGACTGAGCAGTGCATCGTGATGGACGAATCCCGAGCTGATCCCCTGGAAGCGCCGTGAGCATCCCCAGTACATCGACGACCACCCCCGTGGCGGCGACCCCCGTTGCCGCCCCTCGTCGGTTCGGTCCGGTGGGCCTCGTGCTGGCCGGGGGGATCTCGGTGCAGTTCGGCGGTGCGCTCGCGGTGACGCTGATTCCGCGGGCGGGATCGCTGGGTGTCGTGACGCTTCGCCTGCTGGTGGCGGCGGTGGTTCTGCTCGTGGTCTGCCGCCCGAGTCTGCGCGGTCACTCGCGTACGGACTGGGGGACGGTCGTCGTCTTCGGCGTCACGATGGCCGCGATGAACGGGCTCTTCTATCAGTCACTCGCCCGCATCCCCCTGGGCCCGGCGGTGACCCTGGAGGTACTGGGCCCGCTCGCCCTGTCTGTGCTGACTTCGCGGCGTGCGCTGAACGCGGTGTGGGCGGGACTCGCCCTTGCGGGCGTGTTCCTGCTGGGCGGGGGAGGCTTCAGCAGCCTGGACCCTGTAGGCGTGGCCTTCGCGCTGGGCGCCGGCGCTATGTGGGCGACGTACATAGTTTTCAGTGCCCGTACGGGGCGCCGCTTCCCGCAGGCCGATGGGCTGGCGCTGGCGATGGTCGTAGCGGCGGTGGTGTTTCTGCCGCTCGGTGTCGCGGAGTCCGGTACGAGGCTGCTGAACCCTGTGACCATCGCGCTCGGGTCGGCGGTGGCGGTTCTTTCGTCCGTTCTTCCCTACACGCTCGAACTTCTGGCGTTGCGACGGCTGCCTGCTTCCACCTTCGCCATCCTGATGAGCCTGGAGCCTGCCATCGCGGCGACTGCGGGCTTCCTGATCCTTCACCAGGCGCTGTCTGTCTCTGAAGCCTTGGCTATTGGGTTGGTCATCGGGGCGAGTATGGGGGCTGTGCGGACTCAGGTGGGGCGGGGGAAGGTGAAGCGGGAGGTTGTGCAGGAGGCTGCGGGGGTTGGGCCTTAGGCGTATGCGGGCGTTGGGCCACTCGCTTCTTGTCAGTGTCGGGCTTCCACGGACCGAGTAAAGGGCGCTCCGCTTCGCTACGCGTCGCCTACGGCGATTCCGCTGCGCTCCACCCTTGACTAGGTCCGCTCCAGCCCGGTTGAGAAGCGAGCGAGCGGCCCGGAAGAACGGGGTCCCAGGTACGTCCCCCCTTCACGTCGGCTGCGTCCGCACCCGGCGGAGCGGATGCGCGTCTACGTCTCGCCAGCACGCCGGG
>NZ_JAEQAZ010000426.1 GCF_016654115.1 Streptomyces sp. MBT53 | reverse complement strand
GTCCCGGTCCCGGTCCCGGTCGCGGTCCCGGGGGTGTCCTCGTCCGCCCAGCGCAGCGCGAGGGCGGCGGCCTTGCGGGCGGCCTCGGCGACGGCCTCGGGTCCGCCCTTGCCCTGCGCCGCCGCGTAGCCGACCAGGAAGGTGGTCAGCGGGGCGGCGGGCCTGGCCACTCCGTGGGCGGCGTCGCGGGCGAGGTCGAGCAGGATGCCGGTGTCGACGTCCAGGTCGATGCCCAGTTCGTCCTTGACTGCGGAAATCCATTCATCCAACACGTGCCCATGCTCCCTGATGCGTGCCCTGGCGATGGCGAGGTCGTCCCAGGTGTCGCAGTCGAAGGACGCGACGGGGTCGGGGACGCGGGTGAGGTCGAGGGCGGCGGTGAGCCGGCGCAGGGGCAGCCCGGTGAGGCTGCCGTGCTCGTCAGCGAGTGCCGTCAGCTCGCGGCGGAGTGCCTGCGCGCCGTACGCGGCCACGAGGGGCTGGTCGCGTCCGTCGGCGTCGGTGAGCAGCACGCCTTCGGTGCCGCCCGTCCGCAGTGCGGTCAACAGCCGCCGTACGGTTGCCGGTTCGAGGAACGGCAGGTCGGCGGAGAGGACCAGGACGGTGTCGGCCGTGGTGTGGCGCAGACCGGCGTCGAGCGCGGCGACCGGGCCCGCGCCGGGCGGCTCCTCGCGGGCCCAGCGCACCGCACGGGGAGTGGGCCGGGGGTCGGCGACCACGACGGTGGTGCGGGCGTCGGCGCAAGCGGTGAGCACCCGGTCGAGCAGGGCCCGGCCACCGACGCGCAGCCCGGGTTTGTCGGCACCGCCGAGCCGCCGGGCGACACCACCGGCGAGCACGACGGCGTCGTACGCGTCGCCGGGCGCGGAGTCGGGGGGCTCGTACGCGGTCACCCCCCGAGTATGCGGGCCGCCCTGATCACAGGGAACTTGTGCGGGCTTCCGTGATCACAGGTTGCGCAGCAGCACCGCCGGCTGTTCCACACAGTCCGCCACATATCGCAGGAAACCGCCCGCCGTACCGCCGTCGCAGACCCGGTGGTCGAAGGTGAGCGAGAGCTGCACGACCTGGCGTACCGCCAACTCGCCCTCGTGCACCCACGGTTTGGGGACGATCCGGCCGACGCCGAGCATCGCCGCCTCGGGGTGGTTGATGATCGGCGTGGAACCGTCAACGCCGAACACCCCGTAGTTGTTGAGCGTGAAGGTGCCGCCGGTGAGATCCCCGGGGGTCAGCGTCCCGGACCGACCCGCCTCGGTGAGCCGGGCGAACTCCGCGCTCAGCGCCTCCGCGTCCCGCGTCCCCGCGTCCCGTACGACGGGGACGACGAGTCCGCGTTCGGTCTGCGCGGCGAACCCGAGGTGCACCCGGTCGAACCGGACTATCTCCCGCGCCTCCATGTCCACGCTGGAGTTGAGCTCGGGGAACCGGGCCAGCGCGGCCGTGCAGATCCGGGCGAGGAGGGCCAGTACGGAGATCTTGGGCCCGGCCACGGCGTTCATGGCAGCGCGGGTGCGCATCAGCTCGGTCGCGTCGGCGTCCACCCAGCAGGTCGTGTCCGGGATCTCGCGGCGACTGCGGGAGAGCTTGTCGGCCACG
>NZ_JAEQAZ010000425.1 GCF_016654115.1 Streptomyces sp. MBT53 | reverse complement strand
CACTGCGGGGGTGGGGGCGGGGGTGGCGTCCATGGTGACCGGATCGCCCGGTGCCGGGGCGTTCTCCGTGGAGCCCGGGCCGGAGGCCGTCGGCGTCGGGGCTGCGGCAGCAGTGGCAACGGCTGCGGCGCGAGTGGTGAGGTCGGTCAGGTTGCGGTGGGCGGTGTTGAGCTGGGCGGCGAGGCGGATCTCCCCGCGCTCGCCCTCGGCGACCGCGTTGCGGAGCGGGTCCATCGTGCGGCGGGCGTCGGAGATCGCACCGACCAGGGTGCCGATGCGGGTGTTGAGGTCGTGGAGGTGCTGTTCGGCCTGGTCCGCCTGCTGCGCGGCGGTGGTCGCGGCGGCGTCGGTCCGGTCGGCTTCGGTGGCCGCGTCACTCAGTTCGGCGGTTGCCGCGTCCAGGGCGGCCTGTGCCTCGCCCCGCAGCCCCCGCTGCGCACCCTCGTCGTGCAGCGCCGCGGCGTGGTCGTGCTCGGCCTCGTCGAACACCTCGGCGGCGTTCTCGAAAGAGGTCCATGCCTGGTCCAGGGCCGCGACTCCGGTAGTGGCACCCGGTGTGGCATCCCCCGTCCCCGGCCCGGTGAGCGTGCCGTCCGGGTCGAAGGTCCAGATGCGCAGGCCCTCGGGGCCCCGGGTGACCAGTTCCACCGGGTGTCCGTGGAACCGTGCCACCCGCGAGGCGCCGTAGAGGGCGAGGGTCAGGCGGGAGCCGTCCGGGTCGGGGCCGGTGGCCACCCAGAGTTGGTATCCCTTGTCCTTGGGGTCGACGCCCCTGGTCAGGAGGGGCACCACGTCCCGCAGCGGTGTCGTCGCCCAGTTCTCCGGCGCGATGCCGGTGCCCGCGGTGAGCAGGGCCGGGAGGTCGTAGACATGGGGTACCGGACGGGGGTCGGTGATGCCGTGGCCGAGGGCGTCGCGTTCCTCGACGCGGATCGTGGCCGTACCGGTGACATGGCGGACGCCGTCGGGGCCGGAGACCTCGATGTGGACGTCGGCGCGGACCTCGTAGCTGCGGGTGCCGCGGCCGTCGGCGGGCAGGCTGGTGCTGCCGGTCTTGAGCCAGTCGCGGCGCCCGCCGGAGACGGTGCTGCCGAAGTTGCTTGCGTGCAGGGGACGTTGGAGCAGTGGCGGGGTCACGCCGAAGAGGTTGCGGTCGGGGCCGTCGGCGCTCAGGACGAACGGCAGCGACAGCCCGCTGTTGGTGTCGCCGCCGGAGACCGTGCCGCTGTTCTCCGAGCTGATCCGGAGCCGGTCGAGGGTCACGTCGCCGCCGTCGGTGACCGCCCTGGGCCGGTACAACGAGACGGTGAGGGTGGGCCGTTGGTCCGGGGCGTCGCGGAACGGGAACGCGCCCGGCATCGTCGGCAGCATGCCGCCGACCTGACGGGGTGTGTCCAGGGAGAGCGTGCCGGCCTGGATGAGTTCGCCGAGCCGTACCGACGCGTTCTCGTCGGAGGTCGAGGCCGGCAGGGATCGCCAGCCGCTGCCGGTGGTCGGGGCCACTTCGTCGAGGGCGGTGTACAGCTGGCTCCAGGCGTCGAAGCCGTAGACCGGGACGTTGCCTGTGGGGTGGAACAGGTCCGCGTCGCGCAACGCGGGCGCGCCGTCGGTGAGTTGGCGGGGGTCGACACGAGAGAGGGAG
>NZ_JAEQAZ010000424.1 GCF_016654115.1 Streptomyces sp. MBT53 | reverse complement strand
GGGCCGGCACCATCCGGCCGGTCGGGCGTTTGAGGACGAGGCCGTCCAGTCCGAAGCGGGGGTCTGGGGGCGGCAGCCCCCAGTGACGGGACGGGTAGGGGCGGCGGGGGCGAAAAATCCCTACGCCAACAACCCCCGCAACGGAAACACCGCCCGCCGAGTAGCCACCACCGCCTGATCAAGCCGATCGGCGGGGTCGTACCCCGACTCCCACTCCGCGTAGGCCACCGGCCACCGCCCATCCGTCATCCGCTGCGGCCCCAACTCCCGCGTCCGAGCGAACACTTCCTGCCGCCACCCCTCAGGAATCACCGCCTCCGGCGCGATCTCCCGCCCCGCAGCGATCGCGACAAGATGCGTCCACGACCGCGGCACAACTTCCACCACGGCGTACCCACCCCCACCCAACGCGACCCACTTCCCGTCCGCGTACGCGTGCGCCAGCTCATGACACGCCACCTGCACAGCCCGCTGCGCATCCAACGACACCGCGAGATGAGCCAGCGGATCCTCGAAATGCGTATCGGCCCCGTGCTGAGTCACCAACACCTGCGGCCGAAAGTCCGCGATGAGCTCCGGCACGACGGCATGAAAGGCCCGCAGCCATCCCGCATCCCCGGTCCCGGCCGGCAACGCCACATTGACCGCCGAGCCCTCGCCCGCCCCCGCCCCGGTCTCCTCAGGCCACCCGGTCTGCGGAAACAAGGTCCGTGGATGCTCATGCAGGGAGATCGTCAGCACCCGCGGGTCCTCCCAGAACGCCGCCTGGACCCCGTCCCCGTGATGCACGTCGACATCGACGTACGCGACCCGCTCGGCCCCCAACTCCAGCAACCGGGCAATGGCAAGCGAGGCATCGTTGTAGATACAGAACCCGGAAGCGGCCCCAGGCATCGCATGATGCAGCCCACCGGCGAAGTTCACGGCATGAGACACATCCCCGCCCCACACCGCCTCGGCAGCCCCCACCGACTGCCCGGCAATAAGAGCCGACACCTCATGCATCCCGGCAAAGGCAGGGTCGTCCATCGTCCCCAGCCCATACGCCCCGTCCGCCGACTCCGGATCCGCCGAGGCGGCCTTCACCGCCTCGACGTAGTCCTCCCGGTGAACCAGCCGCAGCGTCGAATCACCGGCAGGCTTCGCCGCCACCACATCCACGTCCTTGTCGAGCCCGAAGGCATCGACGAGTCTCCGGGTCAGGGCGAGCCGGACCGGGTCCATCGGATGGTCCCGGCCGAAGTCATAGCCCGTTACTGCCTCGTCCCACATCAGCTGTGCGCGCCCGCTCATGCCCGTCACCGTACCGGCCCTCCGCCGGCGCGAACGAGCGGGCGTACACCAACGTCACCAGCACCAACACCATCGGCACGAGCATGGCCCCGCGATAACTCCACGCGTCACCCAGCGCCCCCACCAACGGCGAACCGATCAGGAACCCCACGTAGTTGAAGACATTGAGCCGTGCGATGGCCGTGTCGGACGCCCCCGGGAACAACCGCCCGGCCGCCGCGAAGGTCTGCGGCACCAGCACACACAGCCCGAGCCCCAGCAACGTGAACCCGAGCATCCCGACCCCGGCCCCCGGCGCCACGGCCACCACCGCAAACCCGAGCGCGGCCACCACCGCCCCCAGCCGTAC
>NZ_JAEQAZ010000423.1 GCF_016654115.1 Streptomyces sp. MBT53 | reverse complement strand
GTGCGGGGGCGGGTTTGGCGGGGCGCGGGCGCGGTACGACCCGGCGCAGGCCCTTGGGCCGCAGATCGTCCTCGTGGTCGCGCTGTACGGGTACGGAGGTGGACGGCGCCCGGGGGACACCGGCGCCGGTGCCGGCCGCGGCGACGACCTCGTCCGGGGTGCCGAGGCCCTTCAGGATGCGCTGGACGGCGGCGGGTGTGTCGGCGGTGGCTCCGGCGCGGCGCCGGTCGATCTCGTTGCGCAGCTCCGACACCAGCCGCATCCGGGTGACCGAGGGCAGCTGGCGTTGCTGCGCGACGTCACCGACGCGGCTCAGATACTCGTAGACGACCTGGTCGCTCTCGATACCCACGAAGTCCCCTCCGGGGCGGGTGCGTTGGATACCCCGTGGTGGCAGACGTTACCGCCAGCGGGCCCGGTGCCGGGAACCTCACGTCGTGCACGCTCCCCCACGGTCACACCCACCCGCTACCGTGGGTCGGATGAGCACTCCGGCCACGCCGCCCCGTTCGCTCGCGGAGGCACTCCGAACCAGGGACGACGCCTCCCTGGCCGCGCTGCTGCGCAGCCGCCCCGACCTCATCACGCCCGTGCCCACCGATCTCACCCAGCTCGCGACCAGGGCCGGAACGCGCGCTTCGGTGGTGCGGGCGCTGGAGCGGCTGGACCGTTTCACGCTGCAGACCGCGCAGGCGCTGGCCGTGGCGGCGGACCCGGCGCCGTACGACGAACTGCTGGGGCTGATGGCGGGCGACGCGCGTGATCCGGCGGTGGCGAACGTGTTGCCGCGCGCCGTCGCGGCGCTGCGCGAGCAGGCGTTGGTGTGGGGCGGGGAGGACCGGCTGCGGCTGGTGCGGACGGCGCGTGAGCTGCTGGCGCCGGCGCCGCAGCATCCGTCGCCGACCGGGCTCGGTCCTACGGTCGCGGAGGCCACGGCGGGCATGTCGCCGGGCCGGATCCAGGAGATCGTGACGGCGGCGGGCCTGCCCTCCACGCACGACCCGGTGTCGGCGGTGGCGGCGCTCACCAAGCTGTTCACGGCCCGGCGGCGGATGAAGACGCTGCTGGCCGGTGCCCCCGAGGAGTCGCTGGAGGTGCTGAACCGGCTGGTGTGGGGGCCGCCGTACGGGCAGGTGACGGCCGATCCGGCGGCCCGGCTGCGCTGGCTCATCGACCGGGGGCTGCTGCTGCCGACGGCGCCCGGCACGGTCGTACTGCCGCGTGAGGTGGCTCTGTATCTGCGGGCCGGGCGGGCGCACCGGGAGACGGAGCCGGTGGCGCCGCCGGTCGAGGCGAAGGCGACGCACCGTCCACAGGTTGTGGACGCGGCGGCGGCCGGGCAGGCGTACACGGCGCTGGCGACCGTCGAGGAGCTGCTGAAGGACTGGGACGAGGGCGGGCCGACGGTGCTGCGGGCCGGTGGCCTCAGCATCCGCGACCTGAAGCGGACCGCCGTCGCACTGGACCTGGCGGAGCCGGTCGCCGCGTTCTGGGTCGAACTCGCCTACGCCGCGGGCCTGTTGGCGTCGGACGGCGAGGCGGACGAACGGTATGCGGCGACCCCGGCCTACGACGAGTGGCTGGAGCAGCCCGCCGCGCAGCGCTGGACGCACCTCGCGGAGACCTGGCTGACGGCGACCCGGACGTCCGGG
>NZ_JAEQAZ010000422.1 GCF_016654115.1 Streptomyces sp. MBT53 | reverse complement strand
GGTCGGTACGGGCCCGATCGTGCTGCGGGCGCGGACGGGGGGCAATTCCCGGCCAGGCATTCCCCGCCCACTCCCTGCCGAGACCGGCTCCACCCCCGTCGCCCACTCCTTGCCGGGAATTGCCCCCCGTCCGCGCCCGCAGCACGATCGGGCCCGTACCGACCACAGCGCCCGAAGGAGCCACGGATGACCGGGACGACCGACCCCCAGCACCTCGCCGCCCGCTACATCGCCCAGTGGACGGAACCGGATCCCGCCCGCCGCCGGGCGGCGATCGAGAGTCTCTGGGCCGAGGACGGCGCCCACGTTCTGCAGCCGCCCGCCGAGATCCGCGAACTCGCCGCAGGGCTCGGTTTCGACCACCCCACCCTGCGGGCCCAGGGCCACGACGCGATCGAGACCCGCGTCACACGGAGCTACCAACGCTTCGTCGAGAAGGGCGAGTTCACGTTCCGGGCGCGCACCGATGCCGTACGCCTCGACGACCTGGTCCGGTTCCACTGGGACACGATCACCGTCGCCGACGGCGAAGTGGTCGGCGGCGGGCTGGAGGTGCTCGGACTAGACACCGACGGCCGCATCCGCACCGACTACATGTTCCCCGGAGCCTGATCCCCCGCCGCCGCGGCAGCCGCCAACGCCTGCGCCGTCGCCGCGTCCGCCGGCAGGAACGCCTCCAACTTCAGCTCCGCGAGGGTCACATCCACCGCGGTCGCGAACGTCGTCACCGTCGTCATCAGCCGCAACTCCCCGTACGACGACCGCAGCCGCAGCGGCACCGCGAACCCCAACTGCCCCTCCCCCGAATCCAGTTCCGGCACATACCCGGCCAACTCGGCCCGCAACTCGGGCAACCCACCCAGCCGCGCCACTACATGCCTCGCCCACTCGGCCAGGTTGAGGATCCGCGGCGCCACCCCGTCCGGATGCAACGCCAGCCGGTACACATTCGCCCCCGGCCCGACCAACTCCGCCGCCGCCCCCTCCGTGATCACCCCGAACGCGCTGTTGGCGTCGACCAGTTGACCCTTCCGGTCGACCACCACCGCCGGATACGGCAGATGCCCGCACAGGATGTGCCCGATCGCCGCCCGCACCGGAGCCAGCACCGGCCCCTCCAACGGACTCTCCGCGTACACCGGCGCGAACCCGGCCGCCAACAACAGCTCGTTCCGCTCCCGCAACGGCAGTTCGAGTGACTCGGCAAGCCGTACGACCATGTTCCGCCCCGGCACCGACCGCCCCGACTCGATGAAACTGAGATGCCGCTGCGTGGTCCCGGCCCGCGAAGCCACCTCCAGCTGACTCAGCCGACGACTCGCACGACGCTCACGCAACACCTGGGAAAAGTCCACGGACCAGTTCTACGACGCCCCACCCCAACCGGCCATTCCGCGCAGGGAATTGAGGCGATACCCGCCGCCGACGACGATCGAGCCCATGAACACCGGCGCACTGCCCTCGACCGCCGCCAGCCCCATCGGCCTAGGCGTACTCCTCCCCACCGGAACCGCCCAATGGTCCAAGAACGACGACCCGCGCGACCTGATCACCCTCGGCCGCAGCGCCGAACACCTCGGCTTCACCTCCCTCTTCGTCAACGACTCCCTCATCACCCCCCGCATCGAAGCCCTCACGATGCTCGCCGCCCTCGCCGCCG
>NZ_JAEQAZ010000421.1 GCF_016654115.1 Streptomyces sp. MBT53 | reverse complement strand
GGTCTGCGGCACCAGCACACACAGCCCGAGCCCCAGCAACGTGAACCCGAGCATCCCGACCCCGGCCCCCGGCGCCACGGCCACCACCGCAAACCCGAGCGCGGCCACCACCGCCCCCAGCCGTACGACGGCCACAGCCCCGAACCGCCGCACCCCGAGGTCCCCGATCCCCCGCCCGATCAGGCACATCACCATGTAGACGTTGTACGGAACGGTCGCGACCTGCTCAGAACTCCCCAGCACGTCCTTCAGATACTTCGCACTCCAGTTGGAGACGGTCGAGTCCCCGATATAGGCGAAGGTCATCACCAGACACAGCGGCAGCAGCAACTTGAAGACCAGTGGCCCCGCCTCGGCCCCCTCACCCTCCGCGTCGGGCGCACCACCGTCGACGTACCACCGACTCCCCACAAAGGCCGCCGGCAGCAGCACCGCCACCACGGGCAGATACGACACCCACAGCGCGAGATGCCAGTGCGCCCCCGCCCACGCCAGCGAGGCCCCCACGATCCCGCCCAGGCTGTACGCGGCATGGAAGCTGAGCATGATGCTCCGCCCGTACGTCCGCTGCAGACTCACCCCGAGCATGTTCATCGACGCGTCCAGCGCACCCACCCCGAGCCCGAACGCCCCGAGCGCGACCGCCAGTTCGGCCATGCTGTCGCCCGCCCCGACCCCGAGCAGCGCCAGCAGCACGACCGGCTGGGACCAGCGCAACAGCACGCTGGGCCGTATTCGCTTCACCAGCTGCTCGGTGGTCACACTCCCGACGCCGGCGAGGATCGGCACGGCGGCCAGGAAGACGGGCAGCAACCCGTCCGAGACCCCGTACCGGTCCTGGATCGCGGGGATACGTGTCACGAGCAGCGCGAAGGTGGCGCCCTGAGCGAAAAAGCTGAACGCCAGCGAGGCCCTACCGCGCCGCAGCACATCTGTCATGGCGGCGAGCGTAAGGGTCCCGGCGTACTCGTGGGTAGATCCAGCCAAAGATGAATTCGGCTCACCTTTACCGAGCGACGACCAGCGAGGGAAGAACCGCAGGTGCGGGGGCATGCCCGCCCTTCACCTCACCGGCGATCATGTCCGCCATGGGCCCAGCAGCAAGACCACCGCTGACGACGGCCGTCACACCTATCGTCCCGATCATCACGACCGTGCCCAGCCACACCATGGTGTCCACGGGCAGGGTGTACGCCCCGACGATCCGGGCGACACACTCGCCGAGCAGCGCCACACCCCACACCACCGAGAACCGCCGCTCGGCCCGCCGAAAGGCCGCCGACCCTATCAACAGCCGCTCAAAGGCGGCCTCCCGCTCCGGGTCCCCCTTCACGAGCCAGGGCTTCATCCCGGCGGTCATCATCGGCCGCCCCATCGCCACCGACACCAACACCCCGATCCCGATCGCGCTGCTGACCCCGCTGTCCTTGGCCAGCATGAGCCGCGGATCACCGGCGACGAGACTGAGCGACAGCCCGACGACATTCACGAAGAGGATCAACGCGGCAAAGGCGTTGACCTTCCGCTCGACGGCTATCCCCCACACCGTCCGCACCGCCGGCAGCACACTGCTCCACCCCAGCGCCGCCACGGTCCCCATCCCGAACCCGCTCTTCAGCAGGTAGTACGACCCGATCGGCATCGCCACGTCCAGGAGGAGCGGGGCGAGGTTCTTCTTCGTGGAGCCCGTGTTCGTCGTCATGCATTCAGACTGCCGGAGAGCCCCCGGCCGCCAGTAGAACCGATCGTCCGGTCCTCGGCATGACAAATGTCAGACGAGCAGGTCAGGCAAGTCCCGCATGTCACCGAAGAGTTGGTTGGCCCCGGAAAGCCGCTCAGCAGGCGTCATGGCGGTGAACCCGTACACATCCATCCCTGCCGCAACACCAGCCCGCACGCCCAACGGACTGTCCTCCACGACCACACACCGCTCCGGCGCCACACCCATCTGCTCGGCGGCATACAGGAACAGATCCGGCGCAGGCTTCCCCCGCCCCACGTCCTCGGAACTGAAGACCCACGCCTCCTCGAACCACTCGTCCAGCCCCGTCGCCCGGTGCCCCGTCCGAATCCGCGCATGACTCCCGGACGACGCCACGCAGTACGGCACCCCGTCCGCGACCAGCCTCTCCAACACGTCGACGGCCCCGGCGACCGGCTTCAACTCCCGCTCGAACGCGGCGAACACGCGAGCGTGGAAGACATCGTCGAAGTCGTCCGGCAACCGCTGCCCGGTCCGCTCCTCGACAAGATCGTGGACGCGGTGCATCGCGGCGCCCATGTAGTCACGGAGGGACTCCTCGTACGAGGTCGGGTGCCCGAGCTCCGTGAGATAGCCGGCCAGGAGCCTGTTGGAGATGGGCTCGCTGTCGACGAGGACACCGTCGTTGTCGAAGATCACGAGGTCGTAGCGCATACCGCTGAGCCTAAACGCAGAAAACCCCTGTA
>NZ_JAEQAZ010000041.1 GCF_016654115.1 Streptomyces sp. MBT53 | reverse complement strand
GTTTCGGGGTCGGCTTCTCGCAGGCCGGGGGCGTCGGCCAGGAGCCGCTGCCGGCGACCGCCACCGCCTCCGTGCCGTCCGGCCCCGTCGAGGCGTACGCGCACGCGTCGGCCGCTGCCAGGCCCGCCGGTGCGCCCGCCAGCAGCCAGGTCAGCGTCACCAGGGTCAACACCCTTGCGGCGAGGGCGGTTCGGGTCGGTTCGGGTCCATGCACGACGCAGATCATGAAGCCTCGCGGGCCCGGGCGCGCCGGGGCGCGGAAGGAATGCCCCGAAGGAGTGGAAGGCGCTGTACGGCGGTTTGACGAACCGGGTCCCGGAGGTGGCCGGATGCGTACGTACATGCGAAGTGGCTGCCGTGACACAGGAGTCGGAAAGATTTTTCTGCGGCCGTTGAACACTTCCGTGGTCCCCACCCGTACCTAGGACCGTGCGGCGGCACAGACGGGCGCTGCAACATCCAGGTGATTATGGGGAGTTGACGATGAAGACCTCCTGGCGGAGCGCCTCACTCGCGGCGACGGCCGTGTCCGTCATGGCGTTGACGGCGGCGTGCGGTTCGGAAAATGTGACCACACCTTCCTCTGCGGCACAGAACGTCGGTGCCACGGCGGCGGCCGGAGGTTATGGCAGCGTTTACCGGCGCCGCTACGTCGAGCCCCAGCGCCGCGGGCAACGGCTACGGAGCCGACGGCCAGCAGGCCGCGGCGGCCGAGCCCGCGGGCCAGCTGACCGTTGCCAACAACCCCGACCTCGGCAAGGTGTTGAGCGACGGAGCGGGTCTCACCCTCTACCGCTTCGACGCCGACACGGCCAATCCCCCCAAGTCGAACTGCGACGGCGACTGCGCCACCGCGTGGCCGCCGGTTCCCGCCGACGACGCCACCGCCGGTGCCGGTATCGACAAGTCCCTCATCGGCGAGGTGACCCGCACGGACGGCACCAAGCAGCTGACCATCGGCGGCTGGCCCGCCTACCGCTACGCCAAGGACGTCAACGCCGGTGACGTCAACGGCCAGGGCGTGGGCGGCAAGTGGTACGCGCTCGCCCCCGACGGCAAGAAGGCGACCCTCGCCTCGCTGCCCGGCCTCTCCGTCCGCAAGGACGCCAAGCTCGGTGACATCGTCGTCGACAAGAACGGCCACACGGTCTACCGCTTCCTCAAGGACAAGGCATGGCCCAAGTCCGTCTCGAACTGCGTCGGTGCCTGCGCGGAGAAGTGGCCGGCCGTCGGGATCGTCTCGGCGAACGACACCAAGGGCGTCGAGAAGAAGGGCCTCATGGGCTTCACCCGGTCCGACGGCGCCAAGCAGATGACCGTCGACTGCTGGCCGATCTACACCTTCTCCGGTGACACGGCCGCCGGACAGACCAACGGTCAGGGCGTGGGCGGCACTTGGTACGCCGTCTCCCCTGAAGGGAAAGCGGTCGGCGCGCCCGCGGCGTAGCGAGAACCTCCCCAGGGTTGATCGCCCCCGCCCACTCGGCAACGGATACGCGGAAGGGAGGGACGCGGGCAAGCGACAAGAGTGCCGAACACAGCAGCGCGTACGACGACAGGTCCGCCCCCTCCGCACCGCACGGAGGGGGCGGGCCGCTTTGGCATTTCCCTTACGCCAATTCCGGCATTCTGCGCGCCTCTCCGCGTGTCCCCGCACGTCAATTCGGCACGTGCCGCAGGCAGTGACCGGGAACGGACGGTCAATTTCCGTTTCCGCTCGCTCCTTTGGCGGGCGATCAGTAGCCTCAGCTCGAACACCGGATCGCCTACGCCTTGGAGAGATACATGGAGCGTCCCGCCTGGGCACCACGAAGCATCGACATCTCGGTGCCGAGCGTTTCGCGTATCTACGACTACTACCTGGGCGGTTCGCACAACTTCGAGGTCGACCGGGAAGCGGCCCGCAAGGCCATGGAGTTCCTCCCGGGACTTCCCAAGATCATGCAGGCGAACCGGGCGTTCATGCGTCGCGCCGTCCGCTTCGCGGCGGCCGAGGGCATCACCCAGTTCCTCGACATCGGCTCCGGAATTCCCACCTTCGGAAACGTCCACGAGGTGGCCCAGGAGGCCAGCCCCGGCGCCCATGTGATGTACGTCGACCACGACCCGGTGGCGGTCGCGCACAGCCAGGCCGTGCTGGCCGGCAACGAGACCGCGGGCGTCGTCGCGGCCGACCTCCGCAAGCCCCAGGAGATCCTGGCGAGCGCCGAGGTTCAGCGCCTGATCGACGTGAATCGGCCAGTGGCCTTGCTTCTCGTTGCCATACTGCACTTCGTGGAAGACGTGGACGACCCGTACGGAGCGGTGGCACAGCTGCGCGACGCACTCGCGCCCGGCAGCCTGCTGATCCTCACCCATGCCTCGTACGAGGGAATCCCGTTGCCACCGGAGCGGGCGGAGGGCGCGGTCGACGTGTACAAGGACATTCGCAATCCGCTGATCATGCGCTCGCGCGACGAGATCGCGCGGTTCTTCGAGGGGTACGACATGGTGGAACCCGGACTGGTGCCGATGCCGGACTGGCGGCCCGACACCGCACCGGAGGACGAGGATCCGTATTCCTTCTCCGGATTCGCCGGCGTAGGACGCACGGCGTGATCGCGGAGCCGGACGGGCCGGAGGACAGACTGCGCAGGTTCGCGACCATCTGGAGCCGGGCGGTGTTCCCGGCGACCTCGACCTCGCTGACCCGCCCGGAGTTCGAGGAGCTGCTCCTGCCGCTGGCGCGGCGGTTGAGCGACGCGTTGCGCGCCCGGACCTTCGAGGCCGAGGAGGGCAAACAGGTCGGCGCCGCCCTCGTCGCCGCGCACTGCACCGACCCCGACGCCCTCAGCCGCACCCTGGAGTGCGTCGACGCCTACCTGGTGCTCTACTGCGGCGGCGACGGCTCCCAGGAGGATCTGCGGATCCGCTCGGCCCGCCTCCAGCACGCCATGGCCGCCGGCTTCGCCCAGGAGCTGCGCGAGCGCACCCTCGCCGAGCAGGAGGCCATCTCGGTGGCCGCCCTCCAGGCCCAGGGTGTCGTCGCCCAGGCCCTGCACGCGACCGAGGCCCGCTTCCGCGCGGTCTTCGAGGGCGCGGCCATAGGAATCGGCATGGCCGACCTCGAAGGCAACATCCTCCAGGTCAACGGCGCGCTGCTGCGCATGTTCGGGATCTCCGACCAGACCATGGGCGGCCGCAACGTCCGCGAGTGGACCCACCCGGACGACGCGCCCCAGACCTGGACCCTCTACGACGAACTCGTCCGCGGCGAACGCGAGCACTACCACGTCGAGAAGGCGTTCTACCGACCTGACGGAACGGTCCTGTGGACCAACCTCACCGTCTCCCTGCTGCGCGACGCCGACGGCAACCCGCAGTACCAGCTGGCCCTCATGGAGGACACCACCGAGCGGCGGCTGCTCAACCTGCGGCTGCGCTACGAGGCGACCCACGACGCCCTCACGGGCCTCCCCAACCGCACCCTGTTCTTCGAACGCCTGGAGAAGGCGCTCGGCGCGGGCGAGAACCAGCGGTTCGGGCTGTGCTACCTCGACCTCGACGGCTTCAAGACCATCAACGACAGCCTCGGCCACGCGGCCGGCGACCGGCTGCTCGTCGAGGTCGCCGACCGGCTCCAGTCCTGCGCGACCGCGCCCGGCGAGATGGTCGCCCGGCTCGGCGGCGACGAGTTCGTGGCGCTGACCACGGGCCCCGACACCGAGCGCGAGGTCGACGAGCTCGCGGGCCGCATCATGAACGCGCTGATCACCCCCGTCAGCATCGACGGCCGTGACCTCACCGTGCGCGGCTCCATCGGCATCGTCGAGGGACCGGCCGGCGAGCGCGGTCCGGCGGAGGTGCTGCGCAGCGCCGACATCACGATGTACCGGGCCAAGTCGGCGGGCGGCAACCGCTTCGAACTCGCCGACCCCGAGGCCGACGCCCGCGCCATCACGCGCCACGGTCTGACGACGGCACTCCCGGCCGCCCTGGACCGCAACGAGTTCTTCATCGAGTACCAGCCGCTGGTCCACCTCGGCGACGGCAGCGTGCGCGGCGCCGAGGCCCTGGTCCGCTGGCTGCACCCGCAGCACGGCGTCCTGGGCCCCGACCGGTTCATCCCGCTCGCCGAACACACCGGTCTCATCGTGCCGTTGGGCCGCTGGGTCCTCGACCAGTCCGTCCGGCAGGCCAAGCAGTGGCAGGAACGACACGGCGGCAACGACGCCACCGGCCCGCTGCGCATCAACGTCAACCTCTCGCCCTGCCAGCTCAGCCACCCCGGCCTGGTGCAGGACACCGTAGACATCCTGGAGCGCGCCGGCGTCAGCCCCGACGCGCTCTGCCTGGAGGTCACCGAGTCCGCGCTCATCGGCGCCGACGACGACCTCCTCAAGCCGCTACGGCGCCTCGCCGAGATGGGCGTCGACATCGCCCTCGACGACTTCGGCACCGGCTACTCGAACCTCGCCAACCTCCGCCGCCTGCCGGTGAGCATCCTCAAGTTGGATCGTTCCTTCACCCAGGGCATGCAGCAGTTCCCGGCCGACCCCGTCGACCTCAAGATCGTCGAGGGCATCGTCTCCCTCGCCCACAGCCTGAACCTCGCGGTGACGGTCGAGGGCGTCGAAACGGGAGCGCAGGCCGAGCAGTTGCGGATACTCGGCTGCGACACGGCCCAGGGCTGGTACTACGCCCGCCCCGGCCCGCCGGAGCGGCTGCACGATCTGGCGTTGGTCGACGCGACGGGCTGAGCGACCGCTGCCTCAGGGCAGCGGGATCGACCGCAGGCTGCGATGGGTGCCCGCCTGCACGACGACATGGTCAGGGTCGCCGCCCGGCACGGCGAGCCTGGGGTATTCCCCGCCCCTCGCCTGTGAGTACCGCGGGGACAGGTGCGGCGCGGCGTCGCCGGTCCCCTTCGGACCGGCGCGCAGGTCGATCGAGATCACCCGGTCCCGGACGGCGTCGTCGTTGCCCTGGGTGAAGGTGAGGAACCGGTCACCCGCCAACTCGGCCTCCTCCGTGGTGTTGTCGTAACTCCACAGCCTCTTGGGGTGGACGAGGTCGTACGCGTTCCAGGAGCCGGCGCCCGGGTCCTCCGCGCTGTCCTCGTACAGCACGAGCACACCGTCGGACGAGATCACACCGCGCTCGGGCTTGTCCCCCGTGTCCTCGGCCGTCTTCAACGGCCGGAGCGTGTCCGGGTCCAGGCGCCGGAGCGGCGGAAAGGTGTCCTCCGCGGAGTACGGGCTGCCGGTGCACACGAGGTAGTGGCCGCCGGTGATGAGGTAGTCGCACTCGACGCCCTGGGGACTGGTCGCCACGGTGTCGCCGGTACGCGTGTCGCGCGCGGTGACCTCGGTGCCGTCGCTGGTGTAGACGCGGCCCCCGAAGACGGCCATGTCCCCGTACGGATCCGCCGCGACGCCGCGGTGCCACAGCGGCTTCCCGTCGGACACCCGGAAGGCGGCGAGGGTGATGACCTTCGTGCCCTCCGTCGGGGACTCGAGCACGTAGACGGTCCCGCCCGCCACCCTGATGACCACCGGGAAGGCCGAGCCGTAGGTCAGCTGACGCGTCCACGCGGCCTTGCCCGTGCGCAGATCGGCCGCGCGCAGTGTCGCGCCGGAGCTGGTCACGGCCCGTTCGGCGGACGAGTCGACGACAAGGTCGGCGTCCTTGCCGCCCTCGGCCGGAGGGACGGTCCACTTGACCTTGCCGGTGGCCTGCGACCGCCCGACGAAGCCACCGGAACCGGTGCGGCACACGACCAGATGAGCCGCCGCCTCGCAGCGACCCCCCTCCTTGGAGTAGGACGCGGTCCACGCCCGCCACCCCGAGTCGGCGTGGGAGGCGCCGGTACAGCCCGCGAGTATCAACCCGAGCACGGCCACCCCGACCGGCCATGTTCTCCGCATTCCTGGTTCCCCCCTCGTACGCGAAGGGTTCATCGTACGGACGGTCAGCGCTCCAGCAGCATCCGCTGCAGTTCTCTGGCGGCCCGCGGCGGAGCCACATCGCTGCGATGCGCGAGCGCGATCGTGCGGTGCAGCCCGGGCCGCGCCAGCGGGGTCACCCGCAGCCCCCGCCCGGACTTCGTCGCCACCATGCGCGGGACTACGGCGACGCCGAGCCCCGCCCGTACGAAGCCGAGGACCGCGTCCATCTCGCCGCCCTCCACCGCGAAGTCGGGCTCGAAGCCCTCGGCGCGGCACGCGGCGACGGTCAGTTCGCGCAGGTCGTAGCCGTGCCGGAACATCACCAGACGCTCGCCCTCCAGATCGGCGATCCGGACCGTACGCCCACGCCCCGGCACCGGCGCCTCCGGTGACGACACCACCACCAGGTCCTCGCGCAGCAGCTCCACCGTGGTCAGCGCCGGAGACGGGGTGGGCAGCGGCAGCACCACCAGGGCCAAGTCCAGGGCGCCGCGCGCGAGTTCGCGTACGAGATCGTGCGAACCGCCCTCCTCGATCAGCAGCCGGATGCCCGGATAGCGGTCGTGGAAGGCGCGCAGCACGTCCGGCAGCAGGCCCGTGCACAGGCTCGGGGTCGCGCCCAGCCGGACCCGGCCGCTGCGCAGCTGGACCAGTTCGAGAACCTCGTGCCGGGCCGTGTCCGCGTCCGCCAGGATGCGGCGCGCGAGCGGCAGCAGCGCCTCGCCCGCGTCGGTGAGCGTGATGTTGCCCCGCGCCCGCAGGAACAGATCGGCCCCCAACTCCCGCTCCAGCGCCTTGATCTGCTGGGACAACGAGGGCTGGGCGACATGGACGAGATCGGCGGCCCGGGTGAAGTGCCGGGTCTCGGCGACGGCCACGAAGTACTGGAGCTGCTGGAACTGCATGCAGCCATGATAGTCGTAGCCTATGGAATCCAGGCGGATCATGTCTTGGACCGATCGACCTCCCGCCGCCTAACGTCCGTAGACATGGCTCTGGCAACGCGGACGGACCGACGGCCGTCGATGGCGCGCACGGTGTGGGACAGCTCCGTCGGCAAGAAGACAGTGATGGCGGTCAGCGGCCTGATCATGCTGCTGTACCTGGTCGTCCACATGATCGGGAACCTGAAGATCTTCTTCGGCGCGGGGGAGTTCAACCACTACGCCCACTGGCTGCGCACCGTCGGCGAGCCCTTCATGCACTACGAGTGGACGCTCTGGCTGATCCGGATCGTCCTCGTCGTCGCCGTGGTCGCGCACGCCGTCTCCGCGTACCAGCTCAGCCGCCGCGACATCAAAGCGCGCCCCAGCAAGTACGTGCACAAGAAACCCCGGGCGACCTACGCCACCCGCACCATGCGCTGGGGCGGGATCATCCTCGCCCTGTTCATCGTCTGGCACATCCTCGACCTGACGACCGGCACCGTGCACTCCGGCGGCTTCCAGGAGGGCCACCCGTACCAGAACGTCGTGGACACCTTCTCCACCTGGTACGGCGACACCATCTACATCGTCGCGATGCTCGCCCTCGGCCTGCACGTCCGGCACGGCTTCTGGAGCGCGGCCCAGACCCTCGGCGCGGGCAGCCGCAGCCGCGACCGCGCCCTGAAGACGACAGCCAATGTCCTCGCACTGCTGCTCGCCGCCGGCTTCATCGCCGTGCCCGTGGGCGTCATGACCGGAGTGGTGAGCTGAAATGGCCCCTGAAGCTGAAATCGCCCTTGAATACGCGGACTTCACGACCGGCGAACCCGTCACCGACACCAAGTCGCCCACCGGCCCCATCAACGAGCGCTGGGACACCCGCCGTTTCGAGGCCAAACTCGTCAACCCCGCCAACCGGCGCAAACACACGGTGATCGTCGTCGGCACCGGCCTCGCGGGCGGCTCCGCGGGCGCCACACTCGCCGAACAGGGCTACCACGTAGTCCAGTTCTGCTATCAGGACTCCCCGCGCCGCGCCCACTCCATCGCCGCCCAGGGCGGCATCAACGCGGCGAAGAACTACCGCAACGACGGCGACTCCGTCCACCGCCTCTTCTACGACACCGTCAAGGGCGGCGACTTCAGGGCCCGCGAGTCCAACGTCCACCGCCTCGCGCAGATCTCGGTGGAGATCATCGACCAGTGCGTGGCGCAGGGCGTGCCGTTCGCGCGGGAGTACGGCGGCCTGCTCGACACCCGCTCCTTCGGCGGCGTCCAGGTGTCCCGCACCTTCTACGCCCGCGGCCAGACCGGGCAGCAACTCCTCCTCGGCGCCTACCAGGCGCTGTCCCGGCAGATCGCCGCCGGGAACATCGAGATGCACCCGCGCACCGAGATGCTCGACCTGATCGTCATCGACGGGAAGGCACGCGGGATCGTGGCCCGCGATCTCATCAGCGGCCGTATCGACACCTACTTCGCGGACGCCGTCGTCCTCGCCAGCGGCGGCTACGGCAACGTCTTCTACCTGTCGACGAACGCCATGAACTCCAACGCCACCGCCGTCTGGCGGGCCCACCGGCGCGGCGCGCTCTTCGCCAACCCGTGCTTCACGCAAATCCATCCGACCTGCATCCCGCGCACCGGCGAGCACCAGTCCAAGCTGACCCTGATGAGCGAGTCGCTGCGCAACGACGGCCGGATCTGGGTGCCGAAGGCGAAGGGTGACGAGCGCCCGCCGAACCAGATCCCCGAGGACGAGCGCGACTACTACCTGGAGCGCATCTACCCGTCCTTCGGCAACCTGGTGCCCCGCGACATCGCCTCCCGCGCCGCGAAGAACGTCTGCGACGAGGGCAGGGGAGTAGGCCCTGGAGGCCAGGGCGTGTACCTCGACTTCGCCGACGCCATCGCGCGGATGGGCCGCAAGGCCGTCGAGGAGAAGTACGGCAACCTCTTCGACATGTACGCCCGGATCACCGCCGAGGACCCGTACACGGTCCCCATGCGGATCTACCCCGCCGTGCACTACACGATGGGCGGCCTCTGGGTCGACTACGACCTCCAGACCACCATCCCGGGCCTGTTCGCGATCGGCGAGGCCAACTTCTCCGACCACGGCGCCAACCGGCTCGGCGCCTCCGCGCTGATGCAGGGCCTCGCCGACGGCTACTTCGTCCTCCCGGCGACCATCAACGACTACCTCGCGCGGCACCCCGGGCACGAGGAGATCGGTATCCAACACCCCGCCGTGCAGGAGGTGTTGGCCGAGACCGAGGACCGCATCAACCTGCTGCTGGCAGTGGACGGCGACCGTACCCCGGACTCCTTCCACCGTGAACTCGGCGAACTCATGTGGGAGTTCTGCGGAATGGCCCGCACCGACAGCGGACTGCGCAAGGCGCTGGAGCGGATCCCGCAGATCCGCGAGGAGTTCTGGCGGCGGATCAAGGTCCCGGGCACCGGCGAGGAGTTCAACCAGTCGCTGGAGAAGGCGAACCGCGTCGTCGACTACCTCGAACTCGCCGAGCTGATGTGCCTCGACGCGCTCAACCGCGCCGAGTCCTGCGGCGGCCACTTCCGCGAGGAGTCGCAGACCCCGGACGGCGAAGCGGCGCGCAGGGACGAGGAGTTCGGCTACGCCGCCGCCTGGGAGTTCACCGGTACGGGCTCATCTCCCGTGCTGCACAAGGAAGACCTGGTCTTCGAGTACGTCCACCCCACTCAGCGGAGCTACGCATGAAGCTCACCCTGCGCGTCTGGCGGCAACGCAACGCCGACGCCCAAGGCGCCATGTCCACCTACCAAGTGGACGGAATCTCCAGCGACATGTCGTTCCTGGAGATGCTCGACACCCTCAACGAGGAACTCATCCTCAAGGGCGAGGACCCGGTCGCGTTCGACCACGACTGCCGCGAGGGCATCTGCGGCGCGTGCAGCCTTGTCATCAACGGCGACGCGCACGGCCCGGAACGCACCACCACCTGCCAGCTCCACATGCGGTCCTTCGAGGACGGCGACACGATCGACATCGAGCCGTGGCGCGCCTCGGCGTTCCCGGTCGTCAAGGATCTCGTGGTGGACCGCTCGGCCTTCGACCGGATCATCCAGGCCGGCGGTTACATCACCGCGCCGACGGGCGCGGCCCCCGAGGCCCACGCCACACCGGTGCCGAAGCCGGACGCCGACTTCGCCTTCGAGCACGCCGAGTGCATCGGCTGCGGGGCGTGCGTGGCCGCGTGCCCGAACGGCGCGGCGATGCTGTTCACCTCCGCCAAGATCAACCACCTCAACGTCCTCCCGCAGGGCGCCCCCGAGCGCGAGACCCGCGTCCTCGACATGGTCGCGCAGATGGACGATGAAGGCTTCGGCGGCTGCACCCTGGCCGGCGAGTGCGCCACCGCCTGCCCGAAGGGCATCCCGCTGGTCTCCATCACCAGCATGAACAAGGAGTGGCTGCGCGCCACGCGCAAGGTCGCCAAGCGCTGAACAGCCGTATCTACACCCGCACGAACTCCCTTACGGGACAAGAACGTTCGCCGACAAGATGCGGACGGGCGGGACCGGGAGTGGTGCTCATCCCCGGTCCCGCCAGGCATCGTGGCGCTCGGTAGGCTGCGCGCATGATCTTCACAGGCAGGGGAAAGGAGCGGTTTCTCGACGCCGTGACGGCGTTCGAGACCGCTGTGCGCGAGCGGGACGGTGAGCGGGCCCAGCGCCTGCTCCAGGACATGTACGGCCGGTTCGACAAGGCGGCGGAGCACGAGCTCATAGCCGCCGGGCCCCGTCTCGCGGCGCTGCTGCCGGACATGCCCGAAGGGCCGCGCGCCCTGACGGCGGTGGCGGTCGGCGCCTGTGTCGAGCGGGGCGCCGACGCGACACTGTGCGGTCCGCACGTCTTCGCCGGGCTCGCCGCGGCCCTCGGCTCCGCCGGGGAGTTCTGCGAGCGCTGGGCGGCGACCGGAGGAGGAGACCTGCCCGATCCGGACTCGGGCGACCCGGAACCCGCCGTACTCGAACGGGCCGGACGGGACGCCGCTCTGGGCTGGTGGCTGCTGCCCCGCTGGGAGATGGCCACAGTGGCGATGCTGAACCGCCCCGAGGTACGCACGTCACTCGAACCCGCCCTGCGCACAGGCCTGTTGGACGCCCTGCGCGTCGTACAGGAGGCGTCCGGCCACGACTTCAAATGCCTGCACTACGCCCTCCTCGTCCTCGACGACGAACCCCTCCTCGCCCTCCACCGCCCCACCGGCACCGGCTACCTGCTCCGGATGACCGGCATCGGAGACACCTTCCAGCTGCACACCCTCCTCGCCGACGTCCTCATCGGCGGCGGACACGTGCCCGGAGAGGCGCCCTCCGCGCAGGAGGCGGCCGTGTGCCGGGACGCCCCGGGGCAGGTGCCGACCACCGGAGCCTTCAACCTCGTGACCCCGGGCGGCGAATGGGTGTGGAACGAGGGAACTCCCACCGACATCCCGGTCGTTGAAGGCGTACGGGTGGTGGTCCTCGACCCGCCGCCGTACAAGCGAGGGTGGCCCGCGGGCCGGTTCTTCCCCGGGATGACCGGTGACCTGGTGCTGGAGCGGGTGCTCGGCGCCGAAGAGGCCCGCGAGTGGCTGGGGCGGTGCGCCCCGCCGAAGTGAGCGGCACACCCTGAGGGACCGGGTGTGGGGACGCCGTTCAACAACCCCACATCCCTGCTCCGGGCACAGGTCACGCGCAGGACGCCCGGCATCGGAAGAACTGTTGCGACCGGACATACGGAACCGGCCAGCCAGTTCCTCCGCCGAACCCGGCCCGTGATCAGGGAGAGCCATGACCGGCGTTTCCACCCTCGACCGTCCCTCGCAGCCCGCCGCGCCGACCCGCTACACCGTCACTCTCGCCCGTGACGAGGACGACGTACGTGCCGCGCAGCGGCTGCGGCACGACGTCTTCGCCGGTGAGATGGGCGCCCACCTGTCCAGCCCGCAGCCCGGCCTGGACGTGGACGCCTTCGACGCCTACTGCGACCACCTCCTCGTCCGCGACACGGTCACCGGGCAGGTGGTCGGCACCTACCGGCTGCTGCCGCCGGAGCGCGCCGCGGTCGCCGGACGGCTCTACTCGGAGAGCGAGTTCGACCTCGCCCCCCTCGACTCGATCCGCCCGGGCCTCGTCGAGGTCGGCCGCTCCTGCGTCCACCCCGACCACCGCGACGGCACGGTCATCGGCCTCATCTGGGCCGGCATAGCCCGCTACATGGTCGACCGCGGCCACGAATGGCTGGCCGGCTGCTGCTCCATCCCGCTCGCCGACGGCGGCGCCCTCGCCGCCGGCACCTGGGACCGGGTCAGCGCCAAGCACCTCGCCCCCGAGGAGTTCCGGGTACGCCCCCTGCTCCCCTGGAGCCCGGACGGCGTCACCCGCCCCACCGACCGCGTCGAACTCCCGCCGCTGCTGCGCGGATACGTCCGCCTCGGCGCCTGGGTCTGCGGCGAGCCCGCCCACGACCCGGACTTCGGGGTCGCCGACCTGTACGTGCTGCTGTCGATGCGCCGGGTCAACCCGCGCTATCTGCGGCACTTCCTCTCGCTCGTCCCGGCCTGATGAGCGTCTGGCTGCCCAGCGCGCCCTGCACCCCCAGGACGTGCATCGGGTCGACGGGGTCCGTCACGGCCGTACCGCGCGCCGTGCTGCGATTCGTGGCCGTACTGGTCGTGGTGGCCGCAGGGGCCGCGCTCACCCCCATCGGCGGGCGCATCCCTGCTCGCGCGGTGCGCTGGTGGTGCCGGACGATCGTCCGGGCCGCCGGCATCCGGCTCCGCATCACCGGCAGCACGACGCCCACCGGCGGACTGCTGCTGGTCGCCAACCACATCTCGTGGCTGGACATCCCGCTGATGGCCGCCGTACGCCCGGCCCGCATGCTGGCCAAGGCCGAGATCCGGCACTGGCCCGTCGCCGGGACGCTCACCGCGGGCAGCGGCGCCCTCTTCATCGACCGTGACCGGCTGCGGGCCCTGCCCGAGACCGTCGCCGCCATCGCGGGCGCCCTGCGGGCCGGCGGAGCGGTCGCCGTCTTCCCCGAGGGCAGCACCTGGTGCGGACTGGCCCAGGGCCACTTCCGGCGGGCCGTCTTCCAGGCCGCGCTCGACGCCGGAGTACCCGTACAACCGGTCGGCCTGCACTACCTCACCGACGGCGGCACGGCCAGCACGGCCCCCGCCTTCGTCGGCAGCGACTCACTGCTCACCTCGGTGTGGCGGGTGGTGTCGGCGCGCGGACTGGTCGCCGAGGTCGAGGTGGGGGAGACCATCGCGCCCGGCAGCCACCCCGACCGCCGCTCCCTCGCCCACGCGGCCCAGACCGGGGTGTCGGGCCGGGCCCACCACCCGGACCACTGCACCTCGGTGGCGCGGACCCCGGTGAAAATTCGCAGGACGATGCGGAGGCGTCCTGCTAGCGTCGCGGCCATGAGGATCATCAGGCACACCGGCACCGCGACCGCGCGAGCGACCAGCTCGCCGGCCGCCGACGCCTGACCTCACCACCTCTCCCGGCGGCCGGAAACGGACCGCCGGGACGTGTCGTTTCCAGCCCCCTCACAGGCCTCCCCGCGGTTCCTTTCCGGTCCCCACCCGACCTGAAGGACCCACCGCCATGAACACCGACGACACCGTCCGCACGTTCCTCGACTTCTACCGCGAACGCGGACACGAGCCGATCACCGGCAGCACCCTGCTCCCACCGCCCTCCGACCCGGTCCTCTTCACCACCTCCGGCATGCACCCGCTCACGCCGTACCTCCAGGGCCGCCCCCATCCGCAGGGGCGGCGCCTGGTCAACGTCCAGCGCTGTCTGCGCACCACCGACCTCGACGAGGTCGGCGACCCCACCCACCTGACCGTGTTCGAGATGCTCGGTTCCTGGTCGCTGGGCGACTACGACCATCCACAGAGCCTCCGCTGGGGATACGAACTCCTCCGCGACGGCTTCGGCATCCCGCCCGAGAAGCTGTACGTCACCGTCTTCGACACCGACCTCGAATCCCTGGACACCTGGCGTGAGTTGGGCCTCCCCGTGGAGCCGACCCAGGACGAGAACTGGTGGTCCAACGGACCGACCGGCCCCTGCGGCCCCGACTCCGAGATCTTCTTCTGGACCGGCGACGGCCCGCCGGAGGGGACTCCGACCACCGACTCGCGCTGGGTGGAGATCTGGAACCACGTCCACATGCGCTACGAACGCGGCGAGGACGGCGAACTCGTGCCGCTGCGGCAGGTCAACGTCGACACGGGCATGGGGGTGGAACGGCTCGTCTCCGTCCTCCAGGGACGTCGGTCGGTCTATGAGACGGACCTGTTCGAGCCGTGGATGCGGCTGGTCCCACCGCTGTGGGATCTGGACGAGCACGGGGTACGGGTGGTCTGCGACCACCTGCGATCGAGCATCGTGGTCCTCGGCGACGGGGTGCGGCCGTCCAACACCGGTCGTGGGTATGTCCTACGGCGGCTGGTGCGTCGGCTGCTCACGGTTCTGCGGCGCGATGAGCCTTCGCGCACGCTGACTGATCTGCCGGTGGAGCTTGTCGAGCACACGCTCGACCACTTTCGGCAGTCGCTCGGTGTCGACACGGTGCGAGACGTGTTGATGGACGAGGAGCGGCGGTTCGGTCAACTCCTTGAGCGGGGGCGGCGGGTGTTGTCGCGGCCGGAGTTCCGGGGCCCGCTGAGCGAGGAGGACTATCACTACCTGCACGACACGCATGGGTTGCCCCGTGACTTGGTCGCCGGTCTGTCGGGCGAGGAGCCCTCGACTTCAGTCACCACCCTTTGACCATGATCAGCAGAATGATCCCCACGGCGTACAGCGCCACTCCTCCGTAACCGAAGACGAACACGGCGAGCTGGTCGGTGCGGTAGTCGATGTCCTTCAGGAATCCCGTCTTCCCACGCCCTGGCTTCCGCCGGTCGTACACGACCGGAACCACCACGCCGAGGTCCACCATCCCCGGCTGGTCCTCGCGGAACTCGGCCCTGGGTTCACCTTCGGGCAGGCGGACCTCGTAGGAGACGCGGTACCGTCCGCCGCCGGCGTATTCCTGGGCCGTGGAAACGGCTCCGCCCTCGACGCCGTGCCGCGCCAGATTCCGCAGACGGCGATAGGTCATAAAGATGCCGATCATGGAGACCGCCGCACCGAAACCCACCATCTGAAAGATGACCGACAGAACAAAACCGGTGGTCGAGTCTCTCATGGCGCCCCCAGGCATGCTCACGACCAAGATCACGCATATTCAATGGGAACTACGCACCCTTGTCCAGGAAAAAGGCACTCAGGGCGTCGCCAGCGCCCTGCTCAAGTACGGTGCCGTCGTGCTTCCCGCCACCCTTGCCACCTTCCTCGGCGGGCCCGCTGCCACGATCCGGCCGGCGTCCAGGTCGATCACCCAGTCCGCGCCCGCCACCACCGCCATGTCGTGTTCGACCACCACCACGGTGTGGCCCGCGTCGACCAGTCCGTGGAGTTGGTGCAGCAGGACTTCGACGTCGGCGGGGTGGAGGCCGGTGGTCGGTTCGTCGAGGAGGTAGAGGGTGTGGGCGCGTCGGGTGCGTTGCAACTCGCTGGCCAGCTTGATGCGTTGGGCCTCGCCGCCGGACAACTCGGTGGCGGGCTGTCCCAGTCGGAGGTAGCCGAGGCCGACGTCCAGGAGTGTGGTGAGGCTGCGGGTCACGGCCGGGGTGTCCGCCTCCGCGAAGAAGTCCGCCGCGGCCTCCACCGTCAGGTCGAGGACCTGCGCGATGTTCCGTCCCCGGTACGTCACTTGGAGTGTACCGGGGTTGTAGCGGGCCCCGCCGCAGTCCGGGCAGGGGGCGTAGGTGCTCGGGAGGAAGAGGAGTTCGACGCTGATGAATCCCTCGCCCTGGCAGGTCTCGCAGCGCCCGCCCGGCACGTTGAAGGAGAACCGCCCGACGCCGTAACCCCGTTGCCGTGCCTCGTCGGTGGCGGCGAACACCTTGCGGACGACGTCGAAGAGGCCGGTGTAGGTGGCGAGGTTCGAGCGCGGGGTGCGGCCGATCGGTTTCTGATCGACCGACACCAGCCGTCCCACGCCCGGCAGTTCCTCGGTGATCTCGCCGATCAGGGTCGACTTTCCGGAGCCCGAGACGCCGGTGACGGCGGTGAACACGCCCAGAGGGAAATCGGCTGTCACGTCGCGCAGGTTGTGCCGGGTGATCGGGCCGACCTTCAACTCGCCCTGCGGGGGACGGACTTCGCGGGCCGGTGCGGGGGTGCGGTCGAAGAGGTAGCGGGCCGTCGCCGATTCCCTCACCTTCGCCAGGTCGGCCACCGGGCCGCTGTGCAGCACCTGCCCGCCGTGTTCGCCGGCCAGCGGTCCCACGTCCACCAGCCAGTCGGCGGCGCGCATCACGTCGAGGTGGTGCTCCACCACGAACACCGAGTTGCCCGCCGACTTCAGTCGCGTCAGGACCGTGAGCAGGGCCTCGGTGTCGGCGGGGTGCAGTCCGGCGGACGGTTCGTCCAGGACGTAGACGACACCGAAGAGACCAGAGCGCAACTGCGTTGCCAGGCGCAGCCGTTGCAGCTCGCCGGTGGAGAGGGTGGGGGTCGCGCGGTCCAGGCTCAGATGGCCCAGGCCGAGTTCGAGGACGGGGACGATGCGGGACTTGAGGTCTTCGGTGAGGACGCGGGCGACCTCCGAGGTGCCGCCCAGCGTGTCCGCCAAGTCCGCCAGCGGCAGCGCGGCCAGGTCGGCGATCGTGCGGCCCGCGACGGTCACCGCCAGGGACTCGGCGCGCAGTCTGCTGCCTGCGCAGAGCGGGCAGGGGGCGCTGGTCAGGAAGCGTTCCGCCTTGGCCCGTAGGGTCGCGCTCTTCGTGTCCGAGAAAGTCTTCATGACATAGCGGTGGGCGCTCATGTAGGTGCCCTGGTACGGGCGTTGGATGCGGTCGGCGTCCCGGACCGGATGGACCGTGACCACCGGCTGCTCGTCCGTGAACAGGATCCACTCCCGCTGTTCGGCGGGGAGTTCGCGCCACGGCACGTCGACGTCGTGACCGAGGGTGTCGAGGATGTCGCGCAGGTTCTTGCCCTGCCAGGCGCCCGGCCAGGCGGCGATCGCTCCCTCGCGGATCGAGAGGGAGGGGTCGGGGACCAGGGACTCCTCGCTCGTGCGGTGCACCCGGCCGAGGCCGTGGCACTCGGGGCACGCGCCCGCCGCCGTATTGGGGGAGAAGGCGTCCGAGTCGAGACGTTCGGCGCCGGGCGGGTAGTCGCCGGCGCGGGAGAACAGCATGCGGAGAGAGTTGGAGAGGTTGGTGACCGTGCCCACCGAGGAGCGGGAGGTGGGGGCCGAGCGGCGCTGCTGGAGCGAGACGGCGGGCGGGAGGCCGGTGATCTCGCCGACCTTCGGGGCGCCGACCTGGTGGATCAGCCTGCGGGCGTACGGCGCGACCGACTCGAAGTAGCGGCGCTGTGCCTCGGCGTAGATCGTGCCGAAGGCGAGGGACGACTTCCCGGAGCCCGAAACGCCCGTGAACACGGCCAGCACGTCCCGCGGGATGTCGACGTCGACGCCCTGGAGGTTGTGCTCGCGGGCGCCGCGGACGCGGACGTAGGGGTCGTGGGGGCTGTGCATGACCCGGCGAGTCTATGCGAACCCGCCCTGTGACGCCCGCTGACCTGCGGGGGTGCGGTGGTGTCCGTGCTGTGCCACGTTGGAAGGCACGGAAAGAGGTCGCCGCGGAGTCGCGTGTGCCCACCGTCCTGCGTCCGACCAGGCCGTATTCGCAGCCCTCCGGGAGACAGGTATGAGCAGCTATCGAGTCGCGCAAGTCGGTGCCGCCGGCGGCGAGTTCGAGGTCGTCGAGCGCGAGGTGCGGCAGCCGGGACCCGGACATGTACGGATCGCCGTGGAGGCGTGCGGGATCTGCCACAGCGACACCTTCTTCGTCGACGCCGGAGTGCCGGGCGTGCGGTTCCCGCTCGTCACCGGGCACGAGATCGCCGGACGGATCGACGCGCTCGGCGAGGGCACCTCGGACCAGGGCTGGCGGGTCGGCGACCGGGTGGCGGTCGGCTGGTTCGGCGGCAGCTGCGGCTACTGCACCCCTTGCCGGCAGGGCGACTTCATCGTCTGCGAGAACCTGAAGGTGCCCGGCTGGGCCTACGACGGCGGCTTCGCCGAGATGACGATCGCGCCCGTCGACGCGCTCGCCCGGATCCCCGAGGGACTGTCGGCCAGTGCCGCCGCGCCCATGGGGTGCGCGGGCGTGACCACCTTCAACGGGCTGCGGCGCAGCGCGGCGGGGCCCGGCGACCTGGTGGCCGTGCTCGGACTCGGCGGTCTCGGGCATCTGGGTGTGCAGTACGCGGTCGCGATGGGATTCGAGACCGTGGCGATCGCGCGCGGCGCCGAAAAGGCCGACTTCGCCAAGCAGTTGGGCGCGCACCACTACGTCGACAGCACGGCGGACACCGAAGTCGCGGAGGCGCTGCGGGCGTTGGGCGGTGCGAAGGTGGTGCTGGCCACGGCGGGCAACGCCGACGCCGCGTCGGCCACCGTGGAGGGGCTGCGCCACCGCGGTGAACTCGTCGTCATCGGGGCGGACACCGCGCCGTTGGGGATCAGTCCGCTCCAACTGATCATGCCCGGCAAGGTGGTTCGGGGGCATCCGTCCGGCACCGCACAGGACGTCCAGGACACCCTGGCCTTCAGTACGCTGCACGGCATCCGCCCGATGGTGGAGACCGTGCCGCTGGACCAGGCGGGCGAGGCCTACCAGCGGATGCTGTCCGGCGCGGCCCGCTTCCGGATGGTGCTCACCCCCTGAGCGAGGCGAGCCGCCGGTAGGAGTCCAGCAGGGCTTCGCGGTCGTAGGTGCTGGTGGTGACGAGGACCTCGTCCGCGCCCGTCTCCTTCAGCACCGTCTCCAGCTCGTGGGCCACCTGTTCCTCGGTGCCCGCGAGCTGTCCGGTGAGCCCTGCCTCGTAGAAGCCGAACTCCTTGTCGGACATGGCCAGTTGCTCCACCCGCTCGGCGGGCGGCAGCGGCGGGAAGGTGCCGTGGGTGCGCGAGTACGCCATCGACCAGGCCTCCGGCACGAGGAGCCGGCGGGCCGCCTCGGGGGTGGCGGCCACGGCGACCGTGCCCGAGACGACGACATACGGCTCGGCGGCCCAGGGGGAGGGGCGGAAGCGGGCGCGGTAGTGGTCGATGCCGCGCCGCATCTTCTCCCGGTTGCGCAGGTCGCCGATCACCATCGGCAGTCCGGCCCGGGCCGCGATGTCCGCGCCCTCGCCCATCGCGAGCACGAACGGCGGGACGACGAGGCCCTCCGAGGGCCGCGCGTGCGCGCCGGTCGGCGAGGTGCCCCGGAACCAGCCGAGCAGTTCGTCGAGTTGGCCGGCGAAGTCGTCGGCGTCGTCCTTGTCACGGTCCAAGGCCCTGCGCACGCCGTCCGTGAAGCCGACCGAGCGGCCCAGGCCCATGTCGATCCGGCCGGGGAAGAGTGACTCCAGCACCCCGAACTGCTCGGCCACGACCAGGGGTTGGTGGTTGGGCAGCATCACCCCGCCGGTTCCGACCCGGATGGACCGGGTGGCCGAGGCGACGGCGGCGGCCAGCACGGTCGGCGCCGAACCGGCGACCCCGGGCACACCGTGGTGCTCCGACACCCAGAACCGGTGATAGCCCAGCTCCTCGATCTCCCGCGCCAGCCGCACGGTGTCGCGCAGCGCCTCGGCGGGCGGGTGCCCCTCGCGGGTGCGGGAACGGTCCAACACGGAGAACGGGGTCGAGGCGATCAAGGAACTCACATCAGGTTCAACGCCCGCGAGCCTTCGGCATTCCCCGGGCCGGTCGGAGCGCTCAGCGCCGGGACCGGACGCGGGCGTCCCGGGGCGGGTCGATGAACTGCAGCTCCAGCGTCACGGGCGGCTCCGCGAGCCCCGGTCCGCCCGCCGCCGCCCACTCCAGGACTTCCTCCGTGCAGTCGTCGTCCATCGCGAACCCGACCCAGGTCGGCCGCCCGCCGGCCCGCCGCCCCGCGGCCGACGGCTGCACCACGATCACGTTGGCCTGGTCGCACGGGCCGAGACAGTCCGTCGTACGCACCGCGAATCCGTGCTCGGCGCCACCCGACCGCAGCCGTTCCAACTGCCAGGCGTGGTCCGTGCCCGGGTGCTTGCGCGGGTCGCCGCAGCAGCAGCCCCGGCAGACGACCAGGGTGCAGGGCCGTTCTCGGGCGGCGCCTATGAGGAACGTACGGGGAGCGGGAGTTGCGGCAGACATACGAGAAGCATGAGGCCAGGGCCTCGGACGGTCGCCGCCGGGGTGCGGGGGCTGTCTATGGTGGCCCGGTGACAGCTGACAGCAGGCGGCCCCTCGCCGTGTTCGACCTCGACAACACCCTCGCCGACACGGCCCACCGGCAGCGGTTCCTGGAGCACAAGCCGCGCGACTGGGACGGCTTCTTCGGCGCCGCGTCCCAGGACCCGCCGTTGGCGGAAGGCGTCGCGCTCGCGCTGGAGTGTGCCGAGGAGTGCGAGGTCGTCTATCTGACCGGGCGGCCCGAGCGCTGCCGGCGCGACACGCTCGACTGGCTCGCCGCGCAGGGGCTGCCCGAGGGGCGGGTCTTCATGCGGCGCAACGACGACCGCAGACCCGCCCGCCGCACCAAGCTGGAGATCCTCGAGCGGCTCGCCCGGGACCGGGACATCAGGGTTCTCGTGGACGACGACGAGTTGGTCTGCGACGACGCCGAGCGGGCCGGGTTCAGGGTCGTACGAGCCCGTTGGACCGTTCCATCCGCCGCGCTGGAGGCGGCGCAGGAGGGGGAGGGCCGGACCTGAAGGGGCCGGACCTGAGAGGGCCGTAGCCGCGTCATCCGACAGGACGCGCACGGCTCCTGCGCGGCTTGACGCATTCCCATATCGGCATACGATGGCTGCATGGCACGAGCAGCGACGACGTCGGACGTCTTCAACGCGATCGCCGAGCCGCAGCGCCGGGAGATCCTGGCGCTGCTGCGGGCGGGTGAGCGACCGGTGACCGAGCTGGCGCACGAGCTGGGGATGAGCCAGCCGGGGGCGTCCAAGCATCTGCGGGTGCTCCGGGAGGTAGGCCTGGTGCGGGTCCGCGAGGCGGGCAAGCAGCGGCTCTACGGCCTGGACGCCCGCGGGCTGCGGCCCGTCCACGAGTGGGCCGGCGGGTTCGAGCGGTTCTGGAACGAGAGCTTCGACCGGCTCGACACCTATGTGCAGGAGCTCAAGCAGACAGGACAGGAGGGCTGACCGATGGCAGGGACAAGGCAGGAAACAGGGGCGGGAGCGGAGTCGGCGACGGCCGAACGGGAGATCGTCGTCTCCCGGGTCGTCGACGCGCCCCGGGAGCTGGTGTTCGAGGCCTTCACCGAGGTCCGGCATCTGTCGCGGTGGTGGGGGCCGGACGGGTTCACCACCACCACGCGGTCCTTCGAGTTCCGCGAGGGCGGGGAGTGGGTCTTCGTCCTCCACGGGCCGGACGGGACCGACTACTCCGAGTGGATCCGCTGGACCCGGATCGTCCCGCCGGAGCGGATCGAGCTGCTGCACGGCGAGACCCCCGAGGACCCGAACGCCTTCGGGTCGGTCCTGACCTTCGCCGCGGACGGCGCGGCGACCCGGCTCGTCATGCGCACCCTGTTCCCCACCAAGGAACTGCGCGACGAGGCGGCCGAGAAGTACCACGCGATCGAGGGCGGCGAGCAGACCCTGGGCAACCTCGCGGCCTACGTCACCGACCTCGCGCGGAAGGCGGTGGAGGGCTGATGGCCGGCAAGGTGTTCTTCAGCGTGTCGATGTCGCTGGACGGCTTCGTCGCACCCGAGCCCGTGCCCGATGAGCTCACGCTCTTCGCGCCCGAACGGCGGGACGACCCGGACGTGCAGCGCTGGATGGGGCAGTGGACGGAGCTGCAGCAGTGGGTGTTCCCGCTGCGGTTCTTCCGGGAGAACGCGAAGCTGGGCGAGGGCGGTGAGGAGGGCGTCGACAACGACATCGCGCGCGAGACGTTCGAGCGCACCGGCGCGAGCGTCATGGGCAGGCGCATGTTCGACCTCGGTGAGGCGTCCTGGCCGGAGGAGGCGCCCTTCCACACCCCGGTCTTCGTGGTGACGCACAAGAAGCGCGACCCGTGGGAGCGGCCCGGCGGCACCACGTTCCACTTCGTCGACGACGGCGTCGAGCACGCCCTCGACCAGGCCCGCGAGGCCGCCGGCGACCGGGACGTCCGTATCGCGGGCGGCGGCGCGACGATCCTGGAGTACCTGAACGCGGGCCTGGTCGACGAGTTCTCGATCACGCTGTCACCGGTGCTCTTCGGCACCGGCACCCGGCTGTTCGACGGCGTGGACCGGTCCAGGATCGCGCTGGAGCCGGTCCGCGCGCAGCCGTCGTCGCGAGTGACGCACCTGACCTACGCGGTGCGCCCGCGGTAGGTCAGGTGTGTCAGTCCTCGTCCTCGATGCGGAAGCCGACCTTCAGACCGACCTGGTAGTGCTCGATCTGCCCGTTCTCGATCTGGCCCCTGACCTGCGTCACCTCGAACCAGTCGAGGCTGCGCAGGGTCTGCGCGGCGCGGGCCACGCCGTTGCGGATGGCCTGGTCGATGCCCTCGTGAGAGGTGCCGACGATCTCGGTGACCCGGTACGTGTGGTTGGACATGCGGGTACTCCTCTCGGCCGTGACGGGCGCGTCACGCGTCACTCCACCGTGCCCCAAGGTGCGGCGGTACGCGAGACGGCCCGTCACCCGAAGTCAGCGCACCACGCTCAGTGACAGCGCGAAGCGGCCCTCCCGGTCGGTCCACCAGTGGGCCAACTCCAGCCCGGCCGCCGCCAGTTCGCTCCGCACACCCTCCTTGCGGAACTTCGCCGAGATCTCGGTGCGCAGTTCCTCGCCGGCCGCGAAGTCGACGGCGAGATCGAGCGCCGGGATCTTCACGGTCTGGTCCGTGCGGGACCGCAGCCGCATCTCGATCCACTCGTTGCCGGCGTCCCAGAGGGCCACGTGGTCGAAGGCGTCGGTGTCGAAATCGGCGCCCAGTTCACGGTCGACCACGGTCAGGACGTTCTTGTTGAACGCGGCCGTCACCCCGGCCGCGTCGTCGTACGCCCTGACCAGGACCTGTTCGTCCTTGACCAGGTCCGTGCCCAGCAGCAGCGCGTCGCCGGGTGAGAGCAGCGCGCGGAGGCCGGCGAAGAACGTGGCGCGTTCGGCCGGCAGCAGGTTGCCGATCGTGCCGCCCAGGAACGCCAGCAGGCGCGGTCCCGGTGTCTCCGGGAGCGTGATCGCGCCGGTGAAGTCGGCGATCAGGGCGTGTACGTCGAGAGCTGGCCGCTCCGCGATGAGGGCGTGCCCGGCCTGGGTGAGCGCGCTCTCGCTGACGTCGACCGGGACGTACAGAGCCAGGTCGGTGAACGCGTCGAGGAGGTGGCGTGTCTTGTCCGAGGAGCCGGAGCCCAGCTCGACGAGCGTCCGCGCACCGGTCGCGGCGGCGATCTCGCCGGCCCGGTCGACGAGGATCTCCCGTTCCGCGCGGGTCGGGTAGTACTCGGGCAACTCGGTGATCTGCTCGAAGAGTTCGCTGCCGTGGGCGTCGTAGAACCACTTCGGCGGGAGGGTCTTCGGGGTGCGGGTGAGGCCTTCCAGGACGTCGGCACGCAGGGCCGCGTCGGTGGCGTCCTCGGGCAGGGTGCGGGTGAGAAGGAACGGACTCACGTGCGGGGCTCCTTCGGTGGTGCGAGGTCTTTCAGGGGGGTGAGGAGGACCTCGGCGCGGTTCGCGGTGAGCAGAGTGCGGTCGGGGACCTCCTGCCAGTGCGGGTCGTCGTCGTAGGGTTCGGAGGCCACGATCGTGCGGCGGCCGGGCTCGGAGAGGTACCAGAGGGAGTCGCCCCAGGCCGTCGCGGCGATCGAATCGCCGTTGGTGAGAAGGAGGTTGAGGCGGGAGCCGGGGGCCGCGTGGGCGACCTCCACCACCGTGTCGGCCAGCGCCTGGCCCTCCGCGTCGCCCGCCCGCAGCCGGCCGAGGACCAGCGCCCAGACGAGTGCCGAGTCGCAGCGGGCCTCAAGGGACAACAGGTCGACCGGGGGCAGGCGTCGGGCGAGCGCGGCGAGCGTCTGTGGCCAGCCGGTGACGGCGCCGTTGTGACTGAACAGCCAGGGGCCCGCGGCGAACGGCGCCGCCGCGGCCTCCCCGTCCGCACCCGCGAACGTCGCGTCCCGTACGGCGGCCAGCAGCGCCCCCGAGCGGACCACGCGGGCCAGGTCGGCGAAGGACTGGTCGCCCCAGATGGGCACGGCTCGCCGGTAGCGGCCGGGCACCGGGTCGCCCTCGGCGTACCAACCCACCCCGAAACCATCGGCGTTGACCGTGCCGTGCCGTTGGCGCCGGGGTTCCCAGGACTGGCGGTACAGGCTGTGCTCCGGGTCCACGAGGAGCCGGCCGAGCGGCTCCTCGGGTCCCAGGTACGCCAGGTGACGGCACATCAGACGGCCTCCGAGCGAGCCGTACGGGCTGTGCGGAACCCGGAGAAGATCTGCCGCCGGATCGGGTAGTCCCAGTTGCGGAACGTGCCCCGGCAGGCCACCTCGTCCACGGCGAACGAACCGCCCCGCAGAACCTTGTACTCCGGGCCGAAGAACACCTCCGAGTACTCCTTGTACGGGAACGCCCTGAACCCCGGGTAGGGCAGGAAGTCGCTCGACGTCCACTCCCACACGTCGCCGATCAACTGCCGTACGCCCAGCGGTGATTCACCCGCCGGATAGCTGCCCGCGGGTGCCGGGCGGAGGTGGCGCTGGCCGAGGTTGGCGTGTTCCGGGGCCGGGTCGGCGTCGCCCCATGGGTAGCGCATCGAGCGGTCGTTCACCGGATCGTGGCGGGCCGCCTTCTCCCACTCCACCTCGGTGGGCAGCCGGCGTCCGGCCCAGCGGGCGTAGGCGTCGGCCTCGTACCAGCACACGTGCAGGACGGGCTCGTCGGGTGGCACGGCCTCCGTCGCGCCGAAGTGGCGCCGCAGCCACTGCTTGCCGTCCTTGCGCCAGAACAGCGGCGCGACAAGGGAGTTGCGGCGGATGTGCGCCCAGCCCTCCTTCGTCCACCAGCGCGGGTCGTCGTAGCCGCCGTCCTCGATGAACGCCAGATACGCGCCGTTGGTCACCGGGGTCGTGTCGATGTAGAAGGGGGCCACCTCGCGCCGGTGCGCGGGCTTCTCGTTGTCCAGCGCCCACGGCTCGGTGGAGGTGCCCATCGTGAACGGGCCGCCGGGGACGAGGACTTCGGACGGGCCGGTGAACAGCGGTACCGGTTCCGGGTCCGGAGCCGTCAACGCCTGGGGGCCCGTGCGGAGCTGATGGGTGATCAACATCGTTTCGTCGTGCTGCTGTTCGTGCTGGGCGACCATCCCGAAGGCGAAGCCCGCCTCCGTCAGCCGCGTCCCGCGGAACGTCGAATCGGCCAGTACGTCCGTCACCCGGCCGCGCACCTCGGCCGCGTACTGCCGGGCTTCCGCGGGCGGCAGCAGCGGCAGCGAGGGGCGTTCGGAGCGCGGGTGCTCGAAGGCGTCGTAGAGGCCGTCGATCTCGGGGCGCATCGCGTCCCGGCCGCCGACGGCGCGCAGCAGCCACAGCTCTTCCTGGTTGCCGATGTGCGCGAGGTCCCAGACCAGCGGGGACATCAACGGCGAGACCTGCGCGGTGAGTTCGGGCTCGTCCACGCAGCTCGTCAGGAGCGTCGTGCGGTCCCGGGCCGTGGTGAGGGTGGTCAGCGCCCGTTCCCTGAGCGCCTCGATATCGATGTCATCAACGGTGGTGTCGGCGTCGGTCATGTGCGGATGTCCTTCCCGTGCGGGCGGCTGTCCGTGCCACGCACGCGGTCGAGCAGATCGTCGGCGGGGCAGCGGCCCCGGATGACATAGCGGTCGAAGTACGCGCGGACGGCGTCCACGACCTCGGCGCTCGCGCCCAGCCGGGGCAGCGCCTCCAGCGCCGTCGCGAAGCACACGAGCGCCACCTCGTGCAGCTCCGGGTCGGACAGGCCGTAGCGGGCCGCGTCGATCCACAGCGGATTGTGCGGCGCGGGCAGGCCCAGGGACCGTTCGGCCAGCGGCTTCACCGCCCGGTACGCGGTCTCGGCGGCCTCCGGGTCGTCGAACAGCGCCGTCGTCACCGCGAGCGGCACGATCCAGCCGTCGTCCCCGGGCTGCGCGTCGATCATGCGCAGTTCGAGATGGCCACGCGGTCTCACCGGCGGGAACAGGGTGGTCAGGTGGTAGTCGAGGTCGTCACGGGTCGGGGGCGTGGACGAACGGGTCCACTCCCGGAAGGTCAGCCCCTCGGGCACGTCCCACGGGCCGTCCTCGCGCCGGACGCACATCACCGGCGAGTCCAGCACGTGCTCCGCCCAGGCGCCGCGCGGTTCCGCGTCCAGCGGCGGCGCGCCCGCCCGGCCGGGGCCGATCTCCATCCAGATCAGCTGCCGGGAGGAACGCCAGCCCGTGGGGCTGCGGCCGACCAGCGGGGAGTTGGCGAACGCGGCCACCAGCACCGCGCCCAGCTGGTGCGCCAGCCACCAGCGCCGCCCGTGGCCGAGCGGTCCGGGCTCCTCGTAGCCGGCGTCGAGGCACACCTGCACGGACGCCGAGGTGCACATCATGCGGCGGCCCGCGGGTCCTGTGCGGTCGAGGCAGCGCTCCATGGCGTCGTAGCGCGGCTCGTGCAGGAACCGGCGCGGCGGGTGCCAGGGATCGTGGCCGACGCCGACCAGCCCCAGGTTGTCGCGGGCCAGTATCGCGCGGACGGTGTCGAGGTCTTCGGAGACGGAACCGATGCACTCCATCAGGGAGGTGGCGGGCGACGAGCTGAGTTCCAGCTGGCCGCCGGGCTCGACGGTGAGCGCCGACCTCAGGTGCACGGTCTTCAACGCGGCGTAGGCCGCTTCGAGTCGTTCGGGTGTCACGGGGAGCTGCGGGAGCCGCAGCTCGTGGACGAGCCATTCCACTTCGACCCCGAGGGTTCGGGGCGGACCGGTCTTGAAGCAGATGCCCCTGACCAGGGCCTCCACCTCGGGTTCGGTGACCGCGGTACGGGGCTCCGTACAGTCGCTACAGTCACTTGCCGTATCGGACATGTCGGGATCCTCCTGAGATTCCACCATGCCACCGGCCCGGTTTCGGTTGGGCCCGGGTCGGCACACTCGTACCACCCAAGACCCTCGCGGCGAGTCGCACAAGGGTGCGTATTGCCACGTTCGGGATCGGTAATCTCCGGTTCGCCGGCCGTTCGCGGAGCCCGGAAACTCCGTTGCACCGCACGACCAGCATCGCTCACGATGCATGTATGAGCACGACGGGGGAGAACACGGGGGAGATCGCGGGGCGCGCTCTCATGGCGTACACGGGGGTTATGCCATGAGCGCGCGCCTGCGCGGTATCGCGCAGCAGACCGAACAGATCGTCGCGGCCGGGGGCTACCGCGCGGCGGACGGGCGCGAGGTGCCCATCGCCGCGGAGACCGAGGCGGCCCGAGCGGGCACGAGCCTGCACGGACCGGAACCGGTGCGCATACCGGCGTTCTCGCCGGTGGACACGTTCATCGAGGTCACGGGCGAGAGCAGCCTGGAGGCCGCCCGCCGTCTCACCGGCCCGGTGGCCGTGCTGAACTTCGCCTCGGCCCGCAACCCCGGCGGCGGTTTCCTCAACGGCGCCCAGGCCCAGGAAGAGGCCCTGTGCCGCGCCTCCGCGCTGTACACCTGCCTGCTCGAGGCCCGCGGCTTCTACGACCACCACCGCGCCCACCGCGATCCGTTCTACACGGACCGGGTCGTCCACTCACCGGCCGTCCCCGTCTTCCGCGACGACAAGGGCCGCCTCCTGGACGAGCCGTACACCGCCGGATTCCTGACGGCCGCCGCGCCGAACGCGGGGGTCGTGCTGCGTACGGCACCGGAGCGCGCGGCCGAGCTGCCGGGTGCCGTGGCCGTACGGGCGGAGCGGGTGCTGGAGACGGCGCTCGCGCACGGTTACCGGCGGCTGGTCCTGGGGGCCTGGGGCTGCGGAGTGTTCCGGAACGACCCGGCGCAGGTCGCGGGCGCCTTCCACGCACTGCTCGGGCCGGGCGGGAGGTTCGCCGGGGCCTTCGAGCACGTGGTGTTCGGCGTCCTGGACCGCACACCGGGTGCCACGGTCCGGGACGCCTTCGTACGGGCCTTTCCGGAGCGTCAGCTCCAGAAGTAGCCGCTCAGCTCACGCAGGTGGCCGCTCAGGTCCAGCCGTAGCGCTCGTGCAGCCGGTGGCGGACGAGGTTGAAGCGCATCTGGTCGATCGCGCACGCCTCACGGCGCATGCCGTCCTCGTGCAGGCGCAGGATGCGGTCCACGTCGACCCAGGAGTCGCGGCCCGACTTGTCCCACGGGCCGTTGCCGATCGCCACCCACTCGCGGTCGGCGTCGTGCCGCTTGCTGGAGAGCTGGACGGCGAGCAGCGTCCCGCCGGGCTCACGGGCCACGACGAGCACCGGGCGGTCCTTGCCCCGGCCGTCGTTCTCCTCAAAAGGCACCCAGGTCCAGACGATCTCACCGGGGTCGGGATCCCCGTCGTGCGCGGGGGAGTACTCGGTACGCACCTTGCCGACCTCGCGCGGGTCGGCCTCGGTGGTGGCGGAGGGGCCGTAGCGGCCCGGGACGTTCTCATCGGTAAACGCGGTCACGGGGGGCACCCTAGAGGGTGTCCCCCGCGATCCGTGCGTCAGCCTCCTGTTGACGTCACTTCTCGTCCTTCTCCACCGGCACCTTCTGCGACGGTGGTGCCGTGGTCCCGTTCAGGGCCGAAGTCCCGTTCGGGGTCTGGCCGTTCTGGTTCATCGTGGAGAGCAGCTGACGGGCCAGGCCCAGGCCCGTGCCGCCCATCGTGAGCGCCTTGGCCAGCATCTCCGCCATGCCGTCCGCCCCGTTGAGGACCACCATGTTGTCGACGCTGCCGAACGCGGACGCGCCGGCCTTCACGATCTCCGGCCAGTTCTCGGCGAGTTGCTGCGCGACCACCGCTTCCTGGTTCTCGGCGAGGGCCGCGGCCCGCGCCTTGATGGCCTCCGCCTCGGCGAGACCCTGGGCCCGGGTCGCCTCGGCGGCGGCCAGACCCTTCGCCTGAGCGGCTGCCGCCTCGGCCTCACCGGTGGCCCGGGTGGCCGTCGCGGCGGCGGCACCGCGTGCCTGGGTCGCCTCTGCCTCGGCCATCGCGGCCGTCTTGATCCGGCTCGCCTCGGCCGTGGCCGCCAACTCGGTCTCCTTGGCCTTGGCCTGCGCGGCGGAGATCCGCGCGTCACGCTCGGCCTCGGCCCGGGCCCGGGTCTCGTAGGCCTGGGCGTCCGCGGGCTTGCGGACGTCCGCCTGGAGCTGCTGTTCCCGGCGCAGCGCGTCGAGTTCGGCGATCCGGGTCTCCTGGACGACGACGTCCTGCCGGGCGGCGGCGTCCGCGAGCGGTCCGGCCTGTCGGGCCTTCGCCGCCGCCTTGTCGCGCTCGGCCTGGTAGCCGGCCTGGAGGATCTCGCTGTCCCGGGTGGCCTCCGACATCCGTGCCGCGGCCTTCTGTTCGGCCTCGGTGGCGAGACGGTTCGCCTCGGCCTGCGCGATACGCGCGTCCCGCTGCACGGCGGCGGCGTGCGGCATCGCGAGGTTCTTGATGTACCCGGTCGGGTCCTCGATCTCGTGGATCTGCAGCGAGTCCACGATCAGACCCAGCTTCTCCATCTCCGTGCCGCACGCGGCACGGGTCTGGCCGGTCAGTTTCTCGCGGTCGCGGATCATGTCCTCGACCGTCAACCCGCCCACGATGGACCGGAGATGACCGGCGAACACGTTGTGCACGCGCTCCGACATCATCTTCTGCTGGTCGAGGAAACGGCGGCCCGCGTTGGCGATCGACACGAAGTCGTCGCCCACCTTGAAGATGACCACACCCCGCACCTTGAGCGGGATGCCCTGGGTGGTGACGCAATCCACGTGCAGTTCGGTCTCGTTGAGGTCCAGCGAGATCTTGCGCACCGCCTGCACACCCGGCAGCACCAGCGTGCCGCGCCCCGTGACGATGCGGAACCCCATGCCCTCTTCGAGGCCTTCGGTACGGTGTTTCGAGCCCGAGATGATGAGTGCCTCGTTGGGCTCGGCGACCCGCCACATCGACTTGAACAGACCGATCAGTACGAGGACGGCGACAACCGCCACCCCCGTTACGACGCCGATGACCATCGGCATACGCCCCCTAGTGATGGTGCCCTTTCGGCACCGAACGAAGGGAGTGTGCGCCTGTGCGACACCGGGGTACAGACGTTGACGGATCCTTGTTGCAATCTTGACGCGAACACCCTTGAAACGGCTCTCACCTGCGAGGGAGCACGCTCAACTGTCGTACGCCGCTGTTACGTAGACGGTACGTGGCGGGAGATATTCCACGACCATCACCACGGTGCCCCGCTCGATCCGGTCGGTGCCCGTGGCGGCGTACGCGAGGAAGTGCTCGGCGCCGCCGCGCACCCGGACGATCACCTCACCGACGAGCCCCGGTCCGACCGCCCCCGTGACCCGCCCCATCAGCCCGACCATCGAAGCGTCTTCCATGGTCACAGGGTACGGGCCGAACGGGTTTGTGCCGCCGGGGAATCCGCGCCCATCGGCTCCGGCCACCGCTCGTGCCAGCGCAGCTCCGCCTCCAACTGGGCGGCCAGCGACAGCAGGAGCGGCTCGCTGTTCGCCGGGCCCAACAGCTGGGCGCCGACCGGGAGTCCGTCCCCGACGAACCCGGCGGGGACGTTGACGCCGGGCCAGCCGAGGATGTTCCACGGCCAGGCGTAGGGACAGGCGGCGATCATCGCGCGGTCGGTGGCCAGGCCGTCCAGGTCGAGCATTGCCCCAATGAGGGTCGGGGGAGCGGCAGTTGTCGGCGCGAGGACCAGGTCGTACCTCCCGAAGAACGCGCCGAACCGGTCGTGCAGGGTCGCCTCCGCGCGCCGGGCCGCCCGCAGCGGGGCCCCGCCGAGCAGTCGGCCGACGCGGGCCGCCTCCAGGGTGCGCCGGTCGAGAAGTTCGGGGTGCGGTGCCTCGCGGACCCGCTCGGCGAGACCGACGGTGGCGCGGGGGAGGAAGGTCAGCCCGATCTGGCCGTAGGGCGGATCATCCGCTACGACTGTGTGGCCCAACTGGGCCAGTTTCTCGGCGAGTTCGAGGACCCGAGCCCGTACGTCCGGGAGCAGCCGGGCGGGCAGCGCGGTGAACGGCGGCTTCAGGGAGAGCGCGATGCGCAGTCGGCCGGGGTCGCGGCCCACGGCCTCGGACATCCGCAGCGCGGCCGGCCGGTGCGGGTCCTGGGCGTGATTGCCGCTGGCCGCGTCCAGCAGCAGGGCCGCGTCCGCGACCGTACGCGCGAGGGTGCCGTTGACCGTGATGCCCTGGAAGGACTCGCCGCGCGGCCAGGTCGAGATGCGGCCGCGCTGCGGTTTGACGCCGACGAGGTGGGTCCAGGCGGCGGGGATGCGGACGGAACCCGCGCCGTCCGAGCCGAGTGCGGCCGGGACCAGTCCCGCCGCGACCGCCGCCGCCGAGCCGCCGGACGAACCCCCGGGTGTATGGCGGGAGTTCCACGGATTGAGGGTCGCGCCGAACGCGGGTCCCTCGGTGAACGGCCACTGTCCGAGTTCGCAGGTGTTCGTCTTCCCGACGATCACGGCACCGGCCGCCCGCAGCCGTCGTACCGCCTCCCCGTCCTCGGCGGCCGGCGGGAACTCGCCCCGGCAGCCGAACGCGGTCGGCTCGCCCGCCACGTCCGTGTCGTCCTTGACGGCGACCGGCACCCCGAGCAGCAACTTGCGCGTACCGGCGGCCAGTTCGCGGTCCGCCGCGTCGGCCTCGGCGAGCGCGGCCTCCCGCCGTACGACCCGAAAGGCGTTCAGGGAGGCCTGAGTTGCCTCGATCCGGGCCAGGGCCCGCTCGGTCAGGGTGCGTGACGTCACCTCGCCGGCGGCCAGCGCGCGGGCGGACTCGGCGAGGCCGGGGGAGCGGTCGGGCGTCATGGCGGCACCTCCGGGAACGCGTGGTGTACCGAACGGTAACGGCCGGGAGTCCTGTGTGGTGCGGATGCGGCAACTTCCCGCGTGGCGTGGACGGTTGACGGTCCGCCACCAGGTCCGCCACAGGCTTCCCACAGAGATCTTCCAGCACTGCGCAAACCATTGACGTGTTCCTGACCCACCCCTACCTTCTGACCGAATTCACGAACCGCGTTCGACATGGCGAACGTCCGAGTCTCCGGGAGAGCCGCCCGTGACCACACGTCCCCCCACACCGTCCCGCCGCGCCCTGCTGCGCGCGCTGGCGGCCCTGCCCGCCTCCGCGCTCGTCCTGGGCGAGGCCCCCGGACTGCTCGGCACGGCCCTGGCCGCCGCCCCCGCCGCCGGCTACGCCACCCGCTACACGATCGTCCCGTTCCTCAACAGCGACGACGGCACCGTCAACGTCTACCAGTCCGACGACGCCACCGACTTCCGCCTCGTACAGGCCTCCTCGTACACCCCGCCGAGCAACCGCATCCGCGACGCGAGCGTGTTCAAGCACACCGACGGCTACTACTACCTGACGTGCACCACCCACACCTGGGAGGACGTCAGCACCACCATCGGCTTCGCCCGCAGCGCCGACCGGGTCAACTGGACGTTCCTGTACGACTACACGGTCCCGATCACCAACCTGTCCCGCGCCTGGGCCCCCGAGTGGTTCGTGGACAGCGACGGCAGTGTCAACGTCATCGTGTCCTGCTCGACCACCGACGACGAGTGGATCTTCACCCCGTACCGGCTGAAGGCCACCAACTCCGCGCTCACCGACTGGAGTTCACCAGTCGCCCTGTCCGGCATCGGCTCCAACCACATCGACACCTACATCGTGCGCATCGGCTCGACGTACCACGCCTTCACCAAGAACGAGACGGCCAAGTACATCGAGTACGGCACCGCCACCAGCCTCACGGGCCCCTACACGATCTCCAAGACCGGCGACTGGGCCGGCTGGGGCAGCTACCGCGAAGGCCCCTCGGTCGTCCAGCTCGACAACGGCGGCTGGCGGATCTTCTTCGACGGCTACGGCGACGGCACCTACTACTACAGCGACAGCTACGACACCTTCGCCACCTGGTCCGCGCCGACCGCGCTCACCACGCTCTCCGGCACGGCACGCCACTTCACCGTCATCAAGGAGACCGTGTCCGGCGGCCCGAGCCTCGCGACCGGGGTCACCCGCTCCTTCCAGTCCGCCAACTACACGACCCGCTACTGGCAGGAGGTGTCCTCTCTCCTCAACCTGCCGGTGGTGACCAGCTCCAGCACCACAGCCTTGAAGCAGGCGTCCACGTTCACCGTCGTCGCGGGCCTCGCCGACGCGACCGGCTTCTCCTTCCGGGACAGCGCGGGCAACTACCTGCGCCACTACGACTTCCGGGGCCGCTTCGACGCCAACGACGGCACGACCACCTTCGCGAAGGACGCCACGTTCTACGCCCGGACCGGCGCCACCACCGGCTCGCTCCGCTTCGAGTCGTACAACTACCCCGGCTACTACCTGCGCCACTACAACTATCAACTCCGGGTGGACCCGACGGACGGCACGGACCTCTTCCGTACGGACAGTTCGTTCGTGCCGGTGACGGCCTGGGCCTGAGCGCGGGCCGTGCTCAGTCGGTGAGGCCCAGTGCCCCCGCCGCCTGGATCGCCAGCCAGACCTCGGCCAGCGCCCCCGTCGACGTCAGGTCGCGGTCGGTGAGCGTGCCGAAGCGGCGCAGCCGGTAGGCGAGGGTGTTCGGATGGATGTGCAGGGCCGCCGCGGCCGTGTCGGTGCGGCGGTCCCGCTCCATCCAGGTACGGGCGGAGACCAGCAACTGCGAGTCGTGGGCCTCGTCGTAGCGCAGCACCTCGCCGAGCACATGCTCGACCAGTGCCGTCAGGACGGCCGGGTCGTCGGGCAGCCAGCGGCCGGTCGCGTCGTCGCCGTAGCGGACGACGGGCCGGCCCGACTCCACCGCCTTGGAGACCGCCCACAACGCCTCGCGCTGGGCGACTCGCAGCGCGGCGCCCGGCAGGAAGGGGCGGCTCATCCCGCTTGCCACGCCCGGGAGTTCACCGATGGCTACGGTCAACTCCGGTGCGCCCAGGACGTAGCGGTCCTCGCCCCGGGTGAGCAGTAGATGCGGGTGGTCCTCCAGACAGCGCAGCAACGCCTCGTCGGTGGTGTGCCGCACGACGACGAGCACGGTGTCGCCGTCGATCGCGTGCCGGGCGAGCCTGCGGCGCGCGGCCTCCGGGTCGAGGACTTCCTGCAGCAGTTCGGCCAGGGTCTCCGCGCCCTCGCGGCGCAGTGTCTCGCGTTCGTTGCGCACCATCGCCAGGCGCAGCGCCGCCACGGTGGCGATGTGCTGGGCGACGGCGAGCCCGGCCGGCTGGGCGCCCTGCCGCTCGTAGGCGACGAGGAAGCCTGCCGGGCCGCCGGGCGCGGGCACCGGCAGGACGAATCCGCCGGGGACGGTCGGCGGGGCGTCGACCGAGGCGGGCAGAACGGCCGGATCCGGCACGGGGACGCCGGGCAGCAGCGGGCGGCCCTGCGGCGTACACAGATAGACGTCGTAGCCCGACAGGTCTTCGAGGCGGCGCAGCAGGGTCGGGGTGTCCAGATCCTCGGCGACCAGCCAGCGCAGCGCGCCGAAGACCTGGAGCTGCGCGCCCAGCCGGTGCCCGGCGTCCTCCTGGACGGAGGCCGCGACTTCCTGGGAGATCGCGATGAACGGGACGGCGAGCGGCACTTCGAGCACCGGGAAGCCCCGCTCCTCCGCCGCCCGGAAGAACGCCTCGTGCAGCGGTGGCATGTGCAGCTGTGCGGAGAGGGCGAGCGCGGACACCCCGGCGTCGTCCAGCCGCTCCAGATAGGCGCGCTGTCCGGCCGCCGTACGCGGCACCGCGAGACCCGTCGTCATGATCACCTCGGCGCCCAGCAGCCAGGGCGTCGGATCGGTGAGTTCGCTGGCGTGCGCCCAGGACACGGACCTGCCGAGCCCGTCCCGACCGGCCTTCACGGAGAGCTGCAGCGCGGGGAAGGCGAGCAGATCCTCGACGGTCACTTTGTTTCCAGCCACAAAAGACAGCGTACTGCTCCGTGACTCGCACAATTGTCGCCGGTCGCGCGAGGGCCACAGACTGTGAAACCGGCCCCCCGCATGAACGGAAGGTGGAGCGCCAGTGACGACCTCGATCACCGAAATCGAGACCTACGGCGTCGAACGGATCCCGGACGAGGACCGCACGGCCCGCCCGATCGACCTGTTCCGACTCGCCTTCGGCGGTGCCAACACCTTCGCCACCTGTGTGCTGGGCGCCTTCCCGATCCTCTTCGGCCTCTCCTTCTGGCAGGGCCTCGCCGCCACCGTCCTCGGCCTGGTCGCGGGTGCGCTGCTGCTGGCCCCGATGGCTCTGTTCGGCCCCACCAACGGCACGAACAACGCCGTCTCCTCCTCCGCCCACCTCGGCGTGCACGGCCGGGTCGTCGGCTCGTTCCTGTCGCTGCTCACCGCCGTCGCGTTCTTCTCGATCTCGGTGTGGTCCTCGGGCGACGCGCTGGTCGGCGGCGCGCACCGCCTCGTCGACGTCCCCGAGTCGGACGTCACCTACGGCATCGCGTACGCCGTCTTCGCCGGGCTCGTCCTGGCCGTCTGCGTCTACGGCTTCAAGTTCATGCTGCTGGTCAACAAGATCGCGGTGCTGGCCGCGTCGGCCCTCTTCGTGCTCGGCGCCTTCGCCTTCGCCGGCGACTTCGACCCCGGCTACGCGGGCACCTTCGCCTCCACCGCCGACCCGCTGTTCTGGCCGTCGTTCATCGGCGCCGCCCTGATCGTGCTCTCCAACCCGGTCTCCTTCGGCGCGTTCCTCGGCGACTGGTCCCGCTACATCCCGGCCGGGGCCCCGCGACGCCGGGTGATGGGCGCCGCGTTCCTCGCCCAGCTCGCCACCCTGCTGCCGTTCCTCTTCGGCCTGGCCACCGCGTCGATCATCGCCTCGAAGGCCGCCAAGTACGTCGACCCGGCCGCCCCCAACTACGTCGGCGGACTCCTCGCCATCTCGCCCGGCTGGTACTTCCTGCCGCTGTGCCTGATCGCACTGATCGGCGGCCTCTCCACCGGCACGACGTCCCTCTACGGCACGGGCCTCGACTTCTCCAGCGTCTTCACCCGCTTCAGCCGCGTCCAGGCCACCTTCTTCATCGGCGCCCTGTCGATCGCGTTCATCTTCGTCGGCCGCTTCGCGCTGAACCTCACGCAGTCCATCTCGACGTTCGCCACGCTGATCATCACCTGCACCGCGCCCTGGATGATCGTCATGACGCTCGGCTATGTCACCCGGCGCGGCTGGTACGACGCGGACGCGCTCCAGGTCTTCAACCGCCGTCAGCGCGGCGGCCGTTACTGGTTCACGCACGGCTGGAACTGGCGCGGCATGTCGACCTGGCTGGTCTCCGCCGTCGTGGCCCTGCTGTTCACCAACCTCCCCGGCCAGTTCGTCGGCCCGCTCGGCGACCTCGCGGGCGGCACCGACATCTCCCTGCCGGTCGGCCTCGCCCTCGCGGTCGTCCTCTACCTGGCCCTGCTCACCGTGTTCCCCGAGCCGCGCGCCGTCTACGGACCGGCAGGACCCCGCTTCGTCCGGGCCTCCGACGCACCGGTGCCGCCCATCACCGGCGACGGCAGCGAGGCACCCGCCCCCGAGCCCGCCGCGGCCAACTGAACCCCCGCAAGGAGCAGCTCATGAGCACCACCGTCCAGGAAGTCCGGGCCGCCGCCGACGCGCTCGTCGCCGCCTTCGCCGAGGGCCGCCTCGACGACTACTTCGGCGCCTTCGCCCCGGACGCGAGCTTCGTCTTCCACACCACCCCGCAGCGGCTCGGCTCCACCGCCGAGTACCGCGCGCTGTGGCAGCGATGGGTGGACGAGGACGGCTTCCGCATCCTCGGCTGCACCTCCTCAGCCCAGCTGATCCAGCCCGTCGGCGACACCGCCGTCTTCAGCCACGACGTGGAGACGCGGATCGCCACCCACTCCGGCGAGGAGACCGTCCAGGAGCGGGAGACCATCGTCTTCGCCCGCGCGGACGACGGCGCCTGGGTCGCCGTACACGAGCATCTGTCCGCCCGCAGCGCCGCCTGACCAGGAGAGACGTCCATGAGCACCACCTTCCGCAACTACATCGACGGTGCGTTCGCGGACGCCTCGGACGGCCGCACCCTCGACGTGGTGGACCCCACCACCGGTGACGTCTACGCGACCTCCCCGCTCTCCGGGGCGGCCGACGTCGACGCGGCGATGGCCGCCGCCGCTGCCGCGTTCCCCGTCTGGCGCGACACGACGCCGTCCGTACGGCAGCGCGCCTTGCTGAAGATCGCCGACGCGATGGAGGCCCGGGCCGACGAACTGGTCGCCGTCGAGAGCCGGGACACCGGCAAGCCGCTGCATCTCACCCGCAGCGAGGAACTCGCCCCCGCCATCGACCAGATCCGCTTCTTCGCGGGCGCGGCGCGGATGCTCGAAGGGCGTTCGGCGGGCGAGTACATGGAGGGCATGACCTCGATCATCCGCCGCGAGCCGGTCGGGGTGTGCGCACAGGTCGCGCCCTGGAACTACCCGCTCCTGATGGCTGTTTGGAAGTTCGCGCCCGCGCTCGCGGCCGGCAACGCGGTGGTCCTCAAGCCCTCGGACACCACCCCCGCCTCCACCGTCCTGCTCGCGGAGATCATCGGCTCGATCGTGCCGAAGGGCGTCTTCAACGTCGTGTGCGGCGACCGCGACACCGGCCGGCTGATGGTCGAGCACCCCACCCCCGCGATGGCCTCCATCACCGGCTCCGTGCGCGCCGGCATCCAGGTCGCCGAGTCCGCCGCGAAGGACGTCAAGCGGGTCCACCTGGAGCTCGGCGGCAAGGCCCCTGCGGTGGTCTTCGAGGACGCCGACCTGGACAAGGCGGTCGAAGACCTGATCGTCGGCGGCTTCTTCAACGCGGGCCAGGACTGCACGGCCGCGACCCGGGTCCTGGTCCACGAGTCGGTCCACGACGAGTTCGTGGCCGCGCTCGCGAAGGCTGCCGCGGAGACGAAGACGGGCCGGCCGGACGACGAGGACGTGCTCTACGGCCCCCTCAACAACGCGGGCCAACTCGCCCAGGTCAGCGGCTTCGTCGAGCGCCTCCCCGAGCACGCCAGGATCGAGACCGGCGGCCACCGGGTCGGCGACCAGGGCTACTTCTACGCCCCGACCGTCGTCTCCGGCCTCCGCCAGGACGACGAGATCGTCCAGAACGAGGTCTTCGGACCGGTCATGACCGTCCAGTCCTTCACCGACGAGGCCGAGGCCGTGCGCTACGCCAACGGCGTCGACTACGCGCTGGCCTCCTCGGTGTGGACCAGGGACCACGCGCGGGCGATGCGGATGTCGAAGGCGCTCGACTTCGGCTGCGTCTGGATCAACACCCACATGGCACTCGTCGCCGAGATGCCGCACGGCGGCTTCAAGAAGTCCGGTTACGGCAAGGACCTTTCGGCCTACGGCTTCGAGGACTACACCCGGATCAAGCACGTCATGACATCACTCTGACCCGAGGTCGGCCAGCCGCTGCCAACGGTCCTCCAGCGCAGGGTCGATGGCGCTGCGCCACACCAACGTCCCGCCGATCAGACCGGGTTCGTCCCGGGGCGCCAGGGCCGGGGCTTCGAGCGCGTCGGCGGCCTCCTCCAGGTAGGTCACCAGCGTGTCGCGCTCGTCGTCCGGGTGGTCGTCGTAGCGCGACCACCGCCCGAGGAACCCGGTCTCGGTGTCGAGGTAGAGCCCCGAGACGCGGTTGGCGGGACTGTCCGCGGCGACCGGGATCCAGCCCGGCCGCCACACGATGATCCGCTCCTCCTCGGGACGACTGGCGTACGCGGTGTCCATGTGCGCCTGGGCCTCCGTCTTCTGCCGGTGTACGACGGCCACCGCGTCCAGCGGCAACAGCGCCCGGTTGCCCGGGAGGCAGCCCCGTCCGTCGGACCCTTCGTCGCCCGCAGTGAGCAGCCACAGGACGGTCAGCTCGACGGGTATCCGCACCCCGATCCCGCTCTCCAGCGCGGCGACGGCGGCCGGGTCGGCGCCCGTGCGGAGCGCCGCGTAGGAGTCGGGCGCGCTGTCCCGGAGCCGGCGCGTGATCCGGTGCCAGGCGTCCGCGACCTCCCGCACGGTGACCGCGGTGACATCGGGTTCGGCGGCCAACTCCCGCTCCTGCTCGGCATCTTGAACGTCGTCGGGTTCGGCGGACGGGGCCAGGGCGACGTACCGGATCTCGATGCGGTCGGGCTCATGGAGGTAGCCGACCGACAGCGAGGGACAGTCCTCGAACATCTCACCGTCGACCAGCACGGTACGGATACCGGGCAGCCGCGACGGCACCCCCATGTCCGGGTCGTCGGCGAGCTGCCCGGCCACGGCCTTCAACGCGTAGGGAGCACCGGCCCCGAACCGGGCGGCGGCGTCTCGCACGAGCGCGGGTATCTCGACGTCCACGGCCTGGGGCTCCTTGAGCTGGGGGAGAGCGATGCGCTCCACACCCTAGGACGCCGCAGGCTCCCGGCGTCTGCGGGTCATGTCCTGAGGGGTGGCCCGCAGGGCGAGGGCGCGGGGGTAGATCGCCTGGAGGAGGGGGCCCGTCATGGCGGTGGTCAGTACCGCCATGACCACCATCAGGGAGTACAACCGCCCGTCCAGGATGCCGAGTTGGCGGCCGACGCTGAGGATGATCAGTTCGGTGAGGCCGCGGGTGTTCATCAGGACGGCGAGGGCGGAGGAGATACGACGGTCGAGACCGTTGGCGTAGGCGCCCGTGTACGCGCCGACGACTTTGCCGCCCACCGCCACCAGGAGGATCAGCGCCAGCTGGCCGAGGTCGGACCAGCCGAGTCGGGACAGGTCCACCTGGAGGCCGGCGACCAGGAAGAACACGGGGAGCAGCAGCACGTTGTTCACGAGCCCGACCCGTTCGCTCAGATCGGCCCGGAGCCGCTCCGATCCCGGGCGCGGGACGACCGCCCCGAACAGGAACGCCCCGAAGATGAAGTGCAGCCCCATCCACTCGGTGGCGGCCCCCGACAGCAGCAGCCCGGCGAACGCCGTGGCCAGCAGGACGGCCGTCGGCTGCGCGGACACCCCCGGCCTCTTCAACAGCCGCCCCAGCAGCCACCGTACGGGGTAGCGCATCAGCAGCAGATACGGCAGGAACAGCAGCGCCCGTTCGGGGTTGCCGCCCGGTGCGACGATCGCGACCACCACGGCCAGCAGTGACCAGGCCAGTACGTCGGCGAGGGCGGCGCAGCACAGCGCCAGCGCACCCAGCGGGGTGTGGTCCAGGTGGCGGTCGGTGAGGATCCGGGCCAGCACCGGGAACGCGGTGATGGACATCGCGGCGCCCATGAAGAGGACGAAGCCCAGATGGTCGGGGCTGGGATGGTCGCGCAGGAGATAGGTCCCGAGCGCCATGCCCAGCCCGCACGGCAGCAGCAGCGAGGCCAGGGAGACGGAGGCGGCGATACGGCCCGTGCCGCGCACCATGCCGCGGTCGAACTCCAGGCCCACCAGGAACATGAAGACGGCGACCCCGACATCGGCGAGCGCGGTCAGGAACGGCCGGATGTCGGTCGGCAGCAGCGCACGCGAGACCGCGCCGTCGAACAGGGTCGGGCCGAGCAGGATGCCGGCCAGGATCTCGCCGACGACCGCGGGCTGCCCGAGTCTGCGCGCGAGCGCCCCGCACAGGGCCGCGGCGACGATGACGACGGCCAGTCCGGTCAGTAACGCGGATGCTTGGGAGGAGGTCATGGCGGGACGGACTCCTTGTGCCGGGGATCCTCGGTGGGCCCGGACGAAACCGTGCCACCTCTGGCCGAAGCGACGGCGCAGGTCTCACGACGACATCGGCACTGCGTTAACGGGATGGCGACACAGTGGGACGGGCCCAGCCCCATCGAGGAGCCGACTTGGGCATGAATCCGAGACCGAGGATTTCGTGAGCGGCACCTCGCTCTTCCTCTTCGTAAACCCGGTGCAATTCCCCGACCGACATAGAGAAGTGGTCGGGGGATTGGGTCGGTGCGATTGTTCCTGGGCGCGTCGCCGAAGTGAGCGGACCGTCAACGCCCCGTCGCCGACGGCTCGTTGGGGAGGACGGCCCTCGGCGGCCCGTCGGCGGTCGCGCGCAGAGTGGGTTCGTTGCGCAGGCGTACGAAGGTGATGGCCAGGGCGACCGCCTGGACGGCGGCGCAGCCCAGGACGGCCGTGCCGAGGTGGGCCGGCGGGGTGAGGGCGACGAGGATGCCGGCCAACGGGAACGGCAGCAGCAGGAGCAGCATGGTCAGGGAGAGCGTGGTGCCGAAGGCCGTGGCCGGGATGACCAGGGAACGCAGGGTGCGCAGCACGACGGTGAGGCCGCCGTCGCCCGCCATGAACAGCGCGACGAGGACCGTGTAGGCGGCGTAGGACGGGGCCTGCGGGAGAGCCAGGCAGGCCGCCGACGCGAACGTCGCGCACACGACCCCGACGCCCCACAGGTCGAGTCGGCTCAGCGCGAGGCGGCAGCAGGTGACCGCCAGCAGGGTCGCTGCCGCGGCGGCGGACCACAGGGTGCCGACGTCGGCGGAGGAGCGGCCGAAGTTCTCCACCACGATCACGGGACTGGCCGACTGGAGCAGACCGAGGGCGAGATTGGAACAGGCCAGGCCCGCCACCAGCCAGCGCAGCGCGGGCAGTTTGCGCAGCATCCGCAGCCCGGTCCGCAGCCCACCGGGTGTCCGTTCGCCGTCCGGCCGCGCGGAGCGCAACGGGGTGGGCGGGGTCTGGAGACCGAGTACGGCGGCCAGCAGGGACAGCGCGGTCAGGCACCCGAGCATCCAGCCCGGTCCCACCAGCAGCAGGAAGCCCGCGAGCAGGGGGCCGACCAGCATGGCGGTCTGGTCGATGCCGATGAGGACCGACTGCACTCCGTGCGGCCGGTGTTGGGCCCGCCGGGTGACGATCACGCCCACCGCCTCGTTGGCCACGAAACTGAACTGGGTGAGCGTGCCGGTCACCGCGGCCAGCACCAGCACGGTCACCGTCTCCGCGGTGCCGCGCGGCAGGACGGCGAGGGTGACCGCCGCCCCGGCCAGCACCAGGGCCCGCAGCAGCGAGGCCAGGAAGCACACGATGGCCGCGCCGCGCCGGTCCACCACATTGCCGGCCAGCACGAACGCGGCGATCCGGGGCGTCCACTCCAGGGCGAACGCCAGGCCCGTCAGCGACGGGGACCGGGTGATGGTCAGGACGAGGAGCGGCATGGCGTACGTCGACATGGAGAACGCCAGCGCGTCACTGGTGCGGGGTGCGTAGATCCGTCGGAAGAGACTGCCGGACGGAACGGCTGCATGGCGACCGGCGGGCGGCCGGTCCTCGTGCAGGGTCATGGCCACGGAGCGGAGGGCTTTCGGTGAGGCGTATCACGGAGGGGGAAACGGGCGGCCCCCGCCCACGGCGAAAGGAATTCGCGGGAGGCGGGGGGCAGGGTAAAACGCCTACGGGCAACGGCAGTTGAGGCGTGAAATATATCGCAGCCAAGGGGTTCGGCATATCCCGAGCGCACATCTCCGCACATCTCCGCACGGCCTCCGCAAGGGATTCGTGGCATTTCCGCCGCCGAAATCGGACGTGTCCGCAGATTTATGGCCCGGGGTCCGAGAGGTGATGGTCCCGTCGGTCAGCTCAGAGCCGGAAGCCCTCGGCGAGGCTCTCGATGTGGGCGGTCAGCAGGGTGTCGCCGCGCTGCCCCATACCGGCGAACTGCAGGGCTATTTCGAGACTGACCGTCCCGTGCAGGGTGGACCAGGCCATGACCGTGCCGGCGAGCGCGATCCCCATGGCCGCGCGCTCGGTACGGAGCCCGGTGTGGGCCGTGACCCAGTCGCGGACGGCGGGCTCGCGGTCGGCCCACGCGGTCATCTCCTCGACGAGGGGCGCGACGGCGGCGCCCGGCTCGGCACCGACGAAGAGACCGAGAAAGGGTCCGAGTGCGCCCCGGGCGCCACCGGACGTGCCCGGCGTCGCGACATGGCCCGGGAGCGGCGCGCCCTGGATGAGCTGGTGGAGGTGCGGCCGGCGCATCGCCCAGGACCGGTAGGCGAGGGCGAGTCGGTGCAGCCAGGCCCTGGGTTCGATCGGCGCGCTCGGGGCGGAGCCGGTGCCCGCGTCGTCGATGGCGTGCGCGATGTCGAGATAGGCGTCCGTGACCAGGGCGTCGACCAGCGCGTCCCGGCTGCCGTAGTAGCGGTAGAGGGCCGGTCCGGAGAGCCCGAGTGCCTTGGCGATGAGGGTGAGTCTGAGCCCGGACGATCCGCCGGACGCCAGCTGCCGCAGCGCGATTTCCTTGATCTCCGACCGTGTCCGTTCCCTGAAGCGCTCCCGAGGGGTGGGGATGCGTGTCGTCACGGTGACCTCCTCTGTCGGCCATGGCCGTGCCGGTCATGCCGATGAGCGCTACTGTATACCTCGTTAGTTATTGTATGTAGCGAACATGAGTGACGATCCCAGGAGGATGGGGCATGGCAACCCAGGCGCGCAGTCCGCGGGAGCGGTACCGGGAGCAGACCCGCTCGGAGATCAAGGAAGTGGCCGTACGCCAGCTCGCCGCCGGGGGTCTCGAGAGCGTGGCCCTGCTGCGGATCGCCAAGGAGATCGGGATGTCGGGCCCCGCGCTCTACCGCTACTACGCCAGTCGGGACGACCTGCTCGCCGAACTGGTCCTCGACGCCTACACGGATGCCGCCCAGGCCGTCCACACGGTGGACATCGAAGCCGGCGGACGCGCGGCGCTGCACGCCCTGACCAGGGCCTATCGGGCGTGGGCGGTGACGAATCCGCATCTCTACCTGCTCGTCCAGGGCACCCCGGTGGCGGGCTTCACCACTCCGCCCGAGACCGTGCTGCGGGCCCGGTCGGTCCTCGGGCCGTTCCTGCCGGTCTTCGCGGAGGGCCGGCCGCTGGCCGGTCTCGACCCGCTGCTCGCGGAGTTCCAGGTCTGGCTGCGCGACGAGCCGGACGTGACGGCGTGGGTCGCGCAGTGGACGGGCCGGGACCCCGCCGACCCGGCGGCGGCCGTCGCGCTGACCGGCGCGATCATGGCCTGGCCGCAGATCCACGGCACCGTGGGCCTGGAGACCGCGGGCCAGTTCACCGGCATGGGGCACGACCCCGCCACCCTGCTCGACGTACAGACGACGATCCTGGCGGACGCCTTCCAGCTCCGCTGACCCCCTCGCCCTCGCGGGCGCTCACCACTACTGACCAGCGCTTACGAGCCCTGTCGGCCATCGCCGGCGGGGCTCTTTCGTGTTCCGTACCGGGTGCCCCCGAAGGTATCTTGCTAGATGTAGTCGTGACAGTTACGCTCTATAACAACGGCATTGAAGTGTCGCGCAAAAGCGTGCGTGCGGCACGCCATGTCATCCCCTCGCCTCGTCTCGCCCACAGGAGGAGCCCACCGTGATCGAAGCAATCGGACTCACCAAACGCTACGGAGAGAAGGCAGCCGTCAACGACCTGTCCTTCACCGTGCGCGCCGGGCAGGTCACGGGCTTCCTGGGCCCCAACGGCGCCGGAAAGTCGACCACTCTGCGCATGCTGCTCGGCCTGGACCGCCCGACCTCCGGCACCGCGCTCATCGACGGCCGGCCCTACGCCTCGCTGACCCGGCCCCTGCACACGGTCGGCGCCCTGCTGGACGCCTCCGCCTTCCACCCCGGCCGCTCGGCACGCAGCCACCTGCGGGCCATCGCCCTCTCGAACGGCATCGGCGCCGCCCGCGTGGACACCGTCCTCGACGAGGTCGGACTGTCGAGCGTCGCCGGACGCCGGGCGGGCGGCTTCTCCCTCGGCATGAAGCAGCGGCTCGGCATCGCCGCCGCCCTCCTCGGCGACCCCCAACTCCTCATCTTCGACGAGCCGGTGAACGGCCTCGACCCCGAGGGCGTCCACTGGATCCGCACCCTCATGCGGGACCTCGCCGCGCGGGGCCGTACGGTCTTCGTCTCCTCGCACCTGATGAGCGAGATGCAGTACACCGCCGACCACCTGGTCATCGTCGGCCGCGGCCGGCTCATCGCGGACAAGCCGCTCGCGGATCTCATCGACTCCGCCGCCGGCACCCATCTGACCATCCGCACCCTCCCCGCGCACCGCGGCGAACTGGCCGCCGCCCTGCGGGCGTTGGAAGCCCAGGTCGAGACGCGCGCCGACGACGCGCTCGCCGTGCGCGGCACAACTCCCCACGAGGCGGGCCTGCTCGCCCACCACCGCGGTATCCCGCTCACCGAACTGTCCGTCCAGCGCTCGACGTTGGAGGACGCGTACATGGCCCTCACCGACGACGCCGTCGAATACCGGGCGAAGGAGGCAGTGTGATGCGTGACGTGATCGCCTCGGAGTGGCTCAAACTCCGCTCGGTACGCTCGACTTGGTGGGCGCTCGGCGCCGCCCTCGTCCTGATGCCGCTGACCGGTCTGCTCATCGGGATCAACACGAGCTCCGACCAGCTCGGCAACCCGTCCTACGACGCCCTCGACACCCTGACGGGCACGGCCATCGTGCAGTTCGCCTTCGGTGTGCTGGGCGTCCTGGCCATCTCACCCGAGTACGGCACCGGCCTCATCCGTACGACCTTCGCCGCCGTGCCGGCCCGCGGCCGGGTGATCGCGGTCAAGGCGGGCCTGCTCACCGTGGTGTTCGCGGTGGCGGGCACCCTGGTCTCGCTCGTCACGTTCCTCGTCGGACAGGCCGCGCTCCCCACGGGCCTGGGCGTCTCGCTCGGCGACCCGGGCGTCCTGCGGGCCGTGCTCGGAGCCTCCTTCTACATGGTCTTCATCGGCATGTTCGGCTTCGCGCTGGGGGCGTTGATCCGGCACACGCAGGGCGCGCTGTCCGTGCTGATGGCCGTGGTCTTCGTGATCATGGGCATCCTGCCGTCCATCGTGCCGCAGTCCCTCCAGGACAGCGTCGCCGCCTACTCGTTCACCGGACTCGGCCGCTCCCTGATCGTCGTCAAGCACGTCGACGGCGTCACCACCCCGCTCACCGCGCTGGTGCTCTGCCTGGTGTACGCGGCCGTCGTCCTCGTCCCCGCGTTCGTCCTCACCAACCGACGCGACCCCTGAGTTCCCCCCAACTCGCGTCCCCACCAGAGCACTTCACGGAGGCCACCATGTCCCACACCACCTACAACCAGCAGCGGTCCGCGGTGAGCGTCGTCCTCGACAACCGTCTGTCGTACGTCAGTTTCGGCCTCGCCTGGCTCGTCGGGCACGGCGTGAACGCGCTCACCCACGGCGACGATCCCCTCGTGGACCTGCCGTCCGCGATACCGGCCTCGCTGCTCGTCGTAGGCCTGCTCGCCGGTGTCGTCGTCACCGGCGTTATCACCTCCAAGGCGCTGCGCGGAGTCCGCGGCCCCGACGCGCTGGCCGGGAACCTGCTCGCCGCGTCCTGGCCGATCGGCTTCGGCGCCCTGTTCCTGATCATCACCGCGCTGAGCGCGGCCCTCGACGAGCAGAAGGTGCACACCCTCATGTGGCCCACCGCCTCCGGGCTCGTCGTGGGACTCCTCTACCTCGCCGGAGGTGCCGTCTACCGCGATCGCCTCCAGTACGTCCTCGGCACCTGGCTCGCCCTCACCTCCTCCGCCGCGCTCTTCCTCCACGGCGCACCCCTGTACTGGGTGCTCGCCCTCGCGGGCGGCGGCAGCTACCTCGTGGCAGCGGCCCTGGAACCCCGCCGCCACGCCAAGGCCCTGCTCGCCAGGGCGAGTTGAGACACCACCTGCGGACGGCGGCCACCGGCACCACGCCGGTGGCCGCTCTCCGTGTCCTCCTGGCAAAAGCGTGCCTAGTAGCCGTGCCCTGCCTTCTTCACCTTGCGGGAGACCGTGAACCGGTCGACCTCCGCGCCGGTCGCGGCCAGCGCCCGGACCGTGAGCGTCGTCGTACGGCCGGGTGTGGCCGGGGCGACGTCGACGCGGATGAACGAGTAACCGGTGTAGCGCACCCGGGACCAGTCGACGTTCTCGGTGACCTTGCCGTCCTTGCCCGTCCAGTACGTCGGCACCGAGTCGATCGCGTCCTCGTGGCCCTCATAGCTGTCGGCCACCGGGAAGCTGTACACGCTCTCGCCGCCCGCGCCCGCCGTCACGTACACCACACCGCCCTTGGCAGGCTCGTGGGTGCCGCCGATCGGCAGGGACCGTACGGCCTTGTCCTGGACGACCGGGTCGGTGCGCTCGTAGACGTGGTTGTGGCCGTTGACCACCAGGTCCACCTGGTGCTTCTCGTACAGCGGCACCCACTGCTCGCGCACCCCGCCCTCGGAGGCGTGCGAGCTGGTGGTGGAGAAGGCGCAGTGGTGGTGGAAGACGACGACGAAGTCGACGTCCGTACGGGCCCGCAGCTCGCCGAGCCGCTTGTCGAGCCAGGCGGTCTGCTTGCCCGCGGTGTAGCCGATGTTGGCGGGGATCTCGTACGACACGTCGTTCGCGTCGACCGAGACCACACCCACGTTGCCGTGGACGAAGGAGTAGACACCGGGAGCTGACGAGGCGTCAAAACCGTTGCCGGGGAGGGTGAAACGGGCCTCGTTGCCGCCGTAGCCGTTGGGGGAGTACCAGGACTCCATGTCGTGGTTGCCGAACGCCACCATCCACGGCACCCGGCTGGAGAGCGGCTCGATCTGCGCCAGGAACGAATCCCACTGGCGGGCGTCGTAGTTGCCCGCGTCCCCGGGCAGCCCGTGGCCGGTCTCCTCGGCGTAGCAGATGTCGCCCGCGTGCAGGTGGAAGGCCGGACTCTGCGCCTGGACAAGGGCGTTGAGGCCGATCGAGGTGTAACTCGGGTTCTGGTCACCGAAGGCGGTGAACGTGAACGGCCGGGTGCTGTGCGTGCGGGGCGCGGTGGTGAACGAGTAGATGGCGTGCGCGGCGCCCGGGTCGGCGGGGTCGAAGCCGTCGTGGCCGACGCCGTAGTAGTACGTCGTGTCGGGGCTCAGGTTGTCCAGCGCCGCGTGCACGTAGTACTGGTCGATGTCGGCGCTCTTGCCGATCCCGGCCGGTGTGAACAGGTCGCGCACCTCGGCCGGTATGCGGTGGCTCAGGTCGAGGGGACTTCTGCCGATCCGGAGGAACGGTTTGCTGACCGGCAGAGGCACCTGCCAGGACACCCGCATCTGGGTCCGGGGATCGGCGCCGTAGGCGAGGTGCCTGCCGAACGGCGCCACCAGCGAACCGTGCACGGTAGACGTGGTCGAAGCAGGCACCAGCGTGGGCGTCGCCGCCGCCGCGACACCCCCGCCGCCCGCGAGGGCGACACCGGTGGCGGCGACCGCGCCACCGCGCAGCAGACCGCGCCGGGAGAAGGCGCGGCGGAGGTACTCGTGTTGCTCGGGCATGCTCAGGGTGTCGGCGAGCCGGTCGGGAAGGCCCATGCGAGGAGTGTTCATGGGCGCGACGCTGGCAGCGCCGGTTGAACGACCGATTGCCGCCTGCCCATGGACTGGCCATATCCCGCCCATCGCCTGGCTTGTTCGCTACGCCTCGGATGTCGCCGGTGGCCGGGTGAAGTGTCAGGCGTCGGCCAGGATGGGCAGTGCCAGGGGGCTGGTGCTGTGTGCGGGAGCCAGGACTGGTCATGGTCGGCCCGTTGTCTGGCTTGCCTGCTACGCCTGGGACGTCGCGGGTGGCTGGGTGAAGTGTCGGGTGGCGGCCAGGATGGGCAGTGTCAGGGGGCTGGTGCTGTGTGCGGGAGCCGGGACTGGTCGTGGTCGGCCCGTTGTCTGGCTTGCCTGCTACGCCTGGGATGTCGCGGGTGGCCGGGTGAAGTGCCGGGCCGCGGTCAGGACGAGCAGCGCCAGGGCGGCCGGTGCCGCGTACGCGAGCCGGAACTCGCCGGTGGAGCCGAGCAGTCCGCTCACCGCGCCACCGGTGAGGACACCCGCGTAGTTGAAGAGGTTCAGCCGGGCCAGGACCGCTTCCGAGGCGGCCGGGCGCAGCCGCGCGGCGGAGGCCAGACACAGCGGGGCGAGCACCGACGCCCCCAGGCCCACCACCCCGGCCGCGAGCACGGCGAACGGCCAGCTCGGAGCCATGGCCATGCCCGCCAGCGCACCCGCCACCACCACGGCGGCCGTGCGTACGATGGCGACCGTCCCGACCCGCTGCACCAGCCGGTCCACGCTCGCGCGGCCGACGACCGTGCCGGCCTGGTACGCCGCGTACGCCATCGGCGCGACCGTGAGCGACGCGGCGAGGGTCTGGCGCAGATAGACCGCCGACCAGGCGGAGACCGTCGAGTCCACGACGTAGACGACGAGTAGGACCAGACCGAAGGGGAGCAGCCGCAGCCACAGCCGACGACCCAACGGCGGTTGCGCAGACGGCACTTGGGCGACGGGAAGGACGTGCGTACGCAGACAGCAGGCGACGAGCAGCAGGATGCCCGCCTGCACGGCCAGGCCGTCGCCCACGGGCCGGTCGAGACGGGCCGCCCCGGCGGTGAGCAGGGCCGCGAGCACACCGCCCACGCTCCACGCCGTGTAGAAGGATCCGAACACGCTGCGGCCGTAGGCGCGTTCGATCGCGGCGGCACGGGTGTTGATCCCGACGTCGAGGCCGCCCACCGCGAGACCGAAGAGGACGTAGGCGCAGACGGTGGTCCCCGGGCCGGGCGCCTGTCCGATCAGGGTGAGCGCGACGGCGGCCGTGAGCAGGGCGCCGCGCATCGTGGCGACCGGACCGGCGACACGGACCGCGGCCAGCCCGAGAAAGCTGCCGAACCCGGCCGCCAGGGCGACCGCGACCAGCGTGGCGGTCGTCAGGAGCGGGGAGAGCCCCTGGTGCTCGGTGACCGCGGGGACGGTCGTGTACACGGCGGCGACGGACACACCCTGGGCGGCGAACGCGAGCGTCGCCACCCTCCGGGCGCCCGCCCTGGGGGCGCGACGCCCGCTCTCGGCCCGGCTTGGAGCGCTGACTGACATGCAGGGACCGTAGTCAGGCGGTGCGGGACGGACGCAGGACGCCGGGGGCCGTTGAGGGGACTCCGGAGGCCAGTGGGCACGACCGGTGCGGCCCGGGTGCTTACGGTGGTCGCCCACGAGGAGGTGAGTGCGATGTTCCCCGACCCGGCCCCGGCGGACCCGCACGGGACGAGCCGCAGCACATCGGCGACGATCCAGCCGAACATCCTGCGCTATCTCGTCACCGTCGCCGACGAACGCGGCATCGACCTGCGGCCCCTGCTGAGCCAGGTCGGCCTGGACGAGACGCTGATGCGGTCCGCCGCGCTACGGGTGTCGTACCGGCAGGGCAGCGCGGTGATCCGGCGCGCGGTGGAGCTCACCGGGGACGAACGGCTGGGCCTGAAGGTCGGCGCGGCGCAGCACCTCACCGCGTGGGGCCTGCTCGGCTTCGCGCTGCTGGCCGCCGACACCCTGCGCCACGCCATCGAGACCGGGGTGCGGTACCAGAACCTCTCCGGCGCGATGACCGTGTGGTCGACCGGCGTGGACGAGGACGGCGCCTTCGTGCTGCGCGCCGACCTCCCCGATCCCGCCGTCGACCCGAGCGTGGCCTCCTTCCTCATCGAGGAGGGGCTCGCCTCAGTGGTCACCGTGTCCCGACTGGCCATCGGCCCGGACTTCGCCCCGCGCGTGGTGGAGTTCTCCGCCCCGCCACCCCGTCAACACGCCCTGTACGACGCCGTGTTCGGCTGTCCGGTCCGCTTCCGCGCCCCGGCCGACCGCATCGTCATCGACCCCGCGTGGGCCCGCGCCCCGATGCCCGGCCGCGACCGGGTGACATACGCCTCGACCCTGGAGACGCTCGACACCCAACTCGCCTCCCGCACCGGACAGCAGGACCTCCTGGAAGTGCTGGAGGTGTCCGTCGCGCAGAGCCTCCCGGTGATCCCCTCCTTCGGCGAACAGGCACGACGGCACGCGACCAGCGAGCGGACCCTGCGCCGCCGACTGGCCGACTGCGGCACCACCTACGAGGCACTGGCCGAGGGAGTACGCCGGGAACGCGTCGAACAGCTGCTGCTGCGCCCGGAGTTGACGCTGCGTGACATCGCCCACCGGGCGGGCTTCTCCGACGAACGCGCCCTGCGCCGCGCGGTACGCCGCTGGCACGGCACCTCCCCGGTCCAGCTGCGGGAGCGGCTGCTCCAAGCGGCGGCGCACCGCGAGTAACCGGGTCAACGGGTGCGGATCCAGACCGACTTCTCCCGCGTCCACTGGTCGAAGGCGTTCGTCGACTTCTCCGCGCCGCCGAACCCGGACTGCTTCCAGCCGCCGAACGGGGTGGTGATGTCCCCCTCGCTGTAGGAGTTGACGGAGACCACGCCCGCCTCGATGCCACGGGCCAGCCGCAGCGCGGTGTCGAGATCGCGGGTCCACACGGAGGCGGCGAGCCCGTACTCGGTGGCGTTCGCCATCCTGACCGCCTCCTCCTCGGAGCCGAAGGTCTCGACGGTGACCACCGGACCGAACAACTCCCTTGTGAGTACGGCGCTTTCGGCGGGAGCGCGGGTGATCACGGTGGGCGGGTAGTAGGCGCCGTGCGCGGGGAGCCCGTGGGGGAGTCCCGCCGTGTGGATCTGGGCCCCGGCCGCGCGGGCGGCGTCGACGGCACCCGCGACCCGGTCGAAGGCGGCGCGGTCGATGAGCGGCCCCTGCTGGGTCCGCGGGTCGGCCGGATCGCCGACGACGAGTTCCCGCGCCGCCGCCGTGAACCGCTCCACGACCTCCTCGGCGATGCTCCGGTGCACCAACACCCTTGAGCCGGCGGTGCAGTTCTGCCCCATCGTCAGGAACGCGGCCTCGATCACGTCGCCGATCAGCTCGTCGCCGTAGGAGAGCGCGTCGGCCATCAGCACCTGCGGGCTCTTGCCACCCATCTCCAGGGAGACGCGTTTGAAGTTGCTGTCGGCGGCTGCCCTGAGGACGCGGCGGCCGGTGGCGGTCGAGCCGGTGAAGGAGAGGGCCCGGACGAGGGGGTCGTGGGCGAGGGCTGCGCCGGCCTCCGCGCCGTAGCCGGGCAGCACCGTGAGCACGCCGTCGGGCAGGCCGGCCTCGGTGGCGAGCGCGGCGAGGTGGAGGGCCGAGCGCGGGGTGGCCTCGGCGGGCTTCACGAGGAGGCAGTTGCCGGCGGCCAGCGCGGGGCCGACCTTCCAACTGGCCATCGCCAGCGGGTAGTTCCACGGCAGGATCGCCGCGCCGACACCGACCGGCTCGCGGCTGACGAGACCGAGCGCGTCGGTCCCGCTCGGCGCGAGTCGGCCGAAGACCTTGTCGGCCGCCTCGGCGAACCAGCGGATCGCCTCGACCGCTCCCGGCACATCTCCCGTACGGCACTCCGTGATCGGCTTGCCCGCGTCCTCGCTGTCGAGCCGGGCGAGGAGTTCGGCGTCCCGTTCCATCAGGTCGGCCAGCCGCAGCAGTACGGCACTCCGCTCGCGGACCGGCAGCCGCGACCACACCCCGGAGTCGTAGGCGAGTCGGGCCTGTTCGGCGGCCTTGGTGACGTCGTCGGCGCTCGCGGCGGGCAGGGTGGCGAGCGGCTCGCCGGTGGCCGGGTTGACGACGGTCAGGTTCTCGTTCCTGGTCATGCCTCCTCCACCAACTCCCAGCGCCCGTCGGTCTGTCGGGCCAGTCCGCGACCGCGCAAGTCCTCCAGATAGCGGGCCATTCCGCGGTCGCCGCGCCTGCGGAACAGGGGGAAGATCCTGGGCAGCAGGTTCGGGACGAGCATCGCGCACCGCACCAGACGGGACTCGCCGGACCGGGGGTATGCCTCAAGCCGTGGCCTGTCCAGCAGGCTCACGACGGCCGCGACGACGTTCGCCGGCTGCTGCGGGCGGTCCTGGAACTGCATCGAGTTGCCGCCGTCCACGGCCTCCTGGCGCAGCATCCGGGTGTCGGTCGCCGAGGGCAGCACCGACCCCGCCAGGATGCCCCTGCCACGCAGATCCAGGCCGATGGCGAGCATCGCGCCGCGCAGCCCGAACTTGGACGCCGTGTAGATCGGGGTCTCGCCCAGCGGGAAGATCCCGCCCAGGGAGACCGTGGTGACCACCCGGGCGTCCCGCGAGGCCTTCAGCAGGGGGATCGCGATCCGGGTGGCGACCAGCGGGGAGGTCAGATTGAGGGTGATCTCCTGCTCGATGCTCTCGACGCTGCGCGCGTCGAACCGCTCCGAGCTGGTCATGCCCACGTTGTTCACCAGCACGTCGAGCCGGCCGTGCACCTCGCCGACCCGCTCGAACAGCCCCTCCAGCTGGGCGCGTTGGGTCAGATCGCAGCCGATGCCCGAGTGCCCGGCACCGGGCAGCGCGGCGGCCACCTTCTCGGCACGGGCCCCGTCGATGTCGACGACGACACAGCGCGCGCCGCCCGCCGCGAAGCGTTGGCACAGCGCACTGCCGATACCGCCCGCGCCACCGGTCACCAGCACGACCTTGTCGGTGAAGTCGAACCGCCTCATGCCGCCGTCTCCACCCGTCGCGGAGACCGCACCGGCGGCGCCTGGCCCTCGGTGCGCCAGCCCATCTGCCGGGCCACCTTGCCGAGGTACTTCACGAACGCCCCGCTGTCGACGTAGCCGGTGTGCCGGGGCGAGGCGACGAACTTCAGCCCGCCGGACAGATCCGGCCGGTCGGCGCGGATCATCTGCGTGAACCGCTCCGCGTCGGCCAGGCCGTGGCGCGCGTCGTGCAGATACCCGGCGATCAACTGCGCCTGCATGTCGAAGAGTTGGTACGCCCCGGCGTTGGTCTCGACGAACCCGATCCCGAACAGGCCCCGGTGCTCGCGCGAGAACGACGACAGATACAGGTCGGGATGCTGCTCGTCGCCGAAGTACCGCTGTGCGACCGGGACTTTGTGGACGAAGCCGGTGGCCAACAGGATCAGGTCGAAGTCGTCGCTCGTGCCGTCCGTGAAGTGCACGGTGCTGCCCTCGGCGCGGGCGATGCCGGGCCGGGCGGTGATGTCGCCGTGCTGGAGGTGGTGGATCAGCATCGAGTTGATCGCCGGGTGCGTCTCGAAGAGCTTGTGGTCCGGCTTCTGCAGGCCCAGGCGCGTCGGATCGCCGTTGACGATCCGCAGCAGACCGCCGAAGAGCCGCTGCGCCAGCCACATCGGCAGATGCGGACCGCTGTTGGCGATGGTGTCCACCGGCCGCCCGAAGAGATGCTTGGGGATGAACCAGTACCCGCGCCGCATGCTGATCACCGCACGGTCCGCCGCCCTGGCCGCGTCGCACGCGATGTCACATCCGGAGTTCCCCGCGCCCACGACCAGCACCCGCTTGCCGCGCAGCTCCTCGGCGCTGCGATAACCGACGGTGTGCCGGACCTCCCCGCTGAACTCCCCAGGAATGTCAGGGATGTTGGGGTGCCACTGGGAGCCCGTGCACACCACCACCTGCCCGTGCAGACTCTCCCGCCCGTCGGTGCGGACGACCGTCCAGGTGCCGTCCGCGTTCTTCTCGACGCTCGCGACCCCGGCGCCGAACTCGATCCGGTCCGTCAGCCCGTAGGCGTCGGCGAAGGACCGCAGATACGACAGGATCTGCCGGTGCGGCGGATAGTCCGCGAAGTGATCGGGCATGGGGAAACCGCTGAAGCCCGACAGGGTCCGGCTGGAGATGAAGTGCGCCGACTCGTACATCGGCCCGCCCGGATTCTCGATGTCCCAGATCCCGCCGACCCCGGTGTGCCGCTCCAGATGCGTGTACGGCAGCCCCCGCTCCGCCAGCGCCCTGGCGACCGCCAGTCCGGCGGGCCCCGCCCCGATCACACACGTGTCCAACTGGCTTTCCGTCACGAGCCTGCCTCCTCGGTCGTCCCGTTTCACGGGTGGTGGAGGAAACGTATGCACCCGCTGTCCTGCGGGAACTGACCCGCGCGGCCAGGGACCGGACCTCGGCGGCCGTG
>NZ_JAEQAZ010000420.1 GCF_016654115.1 Streptomyces sp. MBT53 | reverse complement strand
GCCGTACCGCCACGCCCCGCTCCCGTGCGTCGGCGGGTGCGGGCTCGTGGTCCATTCCGCCTTGTTCCAGGCGGGGTTGCCGGGATGATGATCCGGAAAAGTTGGGGCCGGAGCGGCGGGTGGGGCGAGGTAACTCCCCGTTGTCTCGTAAGGTTTGAGCCGTGGGATCTCTGCGCAATCCGGTCGGGCCGCTTCCCTCCTCCATCTATTGGCGTCGGAGGGTCCTCATGGTGTCCGTGGTCGCCCTGTTGGCGCTGCTGATCACCTGGATCGTCACCTCGGGTGGCGGGGGCAGCAAGAACGGTGCCGATGGGGCGAAGAACGGCAGGACTCCCGCCCCTACGATCACTGCCGGGCCGTCCGGTACCGGGCCCGCCATCAGTCAACACCCCGGCGGCCGCGATGAGTCGAGCGGCGGCAGCAGCGGCAGTAGTAGTAGTGGCAGTAGTGGTTCCAGTGGCGGGTCGTCGGGTGACAGTGGCTCCGCTGGTGGGTCCGGGGACGGTGGCGGTAGTGGGGGGTCCAATGGGGGGAGTAGTACGGGGACCACGGTTCCTGCTGATTCGACCTTGGCCAACTGCACTGCCAGTGCTGTGCAGTTGAGTCTGCGGAGTCTGCACAACTCCTACTCGCCGGATCAGACGCCTACTTTTGTGCTGACCGCCAAGAACTCGTCCGGTAGTGACTGCAAGGTTGATCTCGGGCCCAAGAGTGCGGTGTTGACGATCACCGAGGCGGGGGGTGCCGCCGACTACTGGTCCTCCGCCGACTGTCCGAAGAGCTCCGGGAGTGTGTACTACCGGGTGTCCGCCGGGGGCGCTGTTTCGTACACGTTGAAGTGGGACCGCAAGCCGAGTGCGCCTGAGTGTGCGACTCCTCCGGCCGGGTCGGCCGGTGCGGGGACCTATCTGGTGGAGGCGGCTGCTTCCGGGTTCGCCAAGGCGCAGACCTCGTTCGTCCTGGCGAGTGACTGACGTCAACTAGTGCCTGGTTCCTAGACGTAGCGTTCCAGGATTGAGGACTCCGCCAGGCGCGAGAGGCCCTCTCGTACGCTTCTTGCCCTTGCCTCGCCCACGCCGTCGACCGTCTGGAGGTCGTCGACGCTTGCCGCCAGGAGCTTTTGGAGGCCGCCGAAGTGTTCCACCAGGCGGTCGATGATCGCGCCGGGGAGGCGCGGGACCTTGGCCAGGAGGCGGAAGCCTCGGGGGGAGACCGCAGAGTCGAGGGCCTCGGGGGAGCCGGTGTAGCCCAACGCGCGGGCCACGGTGGGGAGTTCGAGGAGTTCGGCGTGGGAGAGGGCGTCCAGTTCCGCCAGTGCTTCGTCCACCGTGCGGGAGCGTTTCGCGGTGGGTTCGGGGACGTAGTCGCGGACCACCAGTTCGCGTTCCGGGTGTACGCCCGCGATCAGTTCTTCGAGTTGGAGGGACAAGAGGCGGCCGTCTGTGCCGAGTTCTACGACGTACTCCGCGATTTCTGTGGCGATCAGGCGGACCATTTCGAGACGTTGGACCACTGCTGAGACGTCTCGGACCGTCACCAGGTCTTCGATCTCCAGGGCGGAGAGGGTTCCCGCCACCTCGTCCAGGCGGAGCTTGTAGCGCTCCAGGGTGGCCAGTGCCTGGTTCGCTCGGGACAGGATCGCCGCCGAGTCCTCCAGGACGCGGCGCTGGCCGTCCACGTAGAGGGCGATCAGGCGCATGGACTGGGAGACCGATACGACGGGGAAGTCCACCTGCTTGCTCACTCGGTCCGCTGTGCGGTGGCGGGTGCCCGTCTCTTCCGTGGGGATCGTGGGGTCGGGGACCAGCTGGACGCCGGCTCTGAGGATCTTGGAGAGGTCGGAGGAGACGACGATTCCGCCGTCCAGTTTGCAGAGTTCTCGTAGGCGGGTGGCCGTGAACTCCACGTCCAGGATGAAACCGCCGGTGCACATGGCTTCGACGGTCTTGTCGGAGCCGAGCACGATGAGTCCGCCCGTGTTGCCGCGGAGAATTCGCTCCAGGCCGTCGCGCAGGGCCGTGCCGGGTGCCACGGCGCTCAGTGAGGCGCGCATCAGCCCATCGGCACCGGAGCTCCCGCCGGACTTTCCGGGAGCTGACGCCCGGTCGTTGGCTGCCACTGCACTCCTCGGGTCGCAGGTTCTTCAGGCGCTCCCGTTTCGCACAGTTGGTTCGTACGGACGGGCGAGACCAGGGCAAAGTCTACCGGCGGTCCTCGCCGTCCCGTGGGGCCTCTCGTTTACGGGAGCGTGGAAGGACCTGGAGGGCGTCTCCTATGTCGGCCACTTCGAGGACCTTCATGCCGGGCGGGATCTTGCCCGGGTCGCCCGGAACGAGGGCGTGGGTGAAGCCCAGACGGTGTGCTTCGGAGAGTCTGCGCTGGACGCCCGTGACCCTTCTGACCTCGCCCGCCAGGCCCACTTCGCCGATCGCCACCAGGTTCTTGGGGAGCGGGACGTCGCTCGCCGCGGAGGCCAGGGCGAGGGCGATGGCCAGGTCTGCGGCCGGTTCTGAGAGTTTTACGCCGCCGACTGTGGCGGAGTAGATGTCTCGCTTGCCCAGGGCGCTGATTCTGCCTCGTTGTTCCAGGACCGCGAGCATCATCGAGACTCGGGAGGTTTCCAGGCCTGACGTGGTGCGGCGGGGGGAGGGGATCTGGGAGTCGACCGTGAGGGCCTGGACTTCGGCCACCAAGGGGCGGCGGCCCTCCAGGGTGACCGTCAGGCAGGTGCCGGGGACCGGTTCCGCTCGGCGGGTCAGGAACAGGCCGCTCGGGTCGGCCAGGCCCGTGATGCCCTCGTCGTGCAGCTCGAAGCAGCCGACCTCGTCCGTGGTGCCGTAGCGGTTCTTGACGCCCCGGACCAGGCGTAGGCGGGCGTGGCGGTCGCCCTCGAAGGACAGAACCACGTCCACCAGGTGTTCCAGGAGGCGGGGGCCCGCGATCGCGCCGTCCTTGGTGACATGGCCCACCAGGAGGGTGGACATGGCGCGCTCCTTGGAGGCGCGGATCAGGGCGCCGGCGACCTCGCGGACCTGGGCCATGCCGCCGGGGGCGCCGTCGATCTCCGGGGAGGCCACCGTCTGGACGGAGTCCAGGATCAGGAGGGAGGGCTTCACCGCGTCCAAGTGGCCCAGGATCGTGGCCAGATCGGTCTCGGCGGCCAGGTAGAGGTGGTCGTCGATCGCCTTGATGCGGTCGGCGCGCAGGCGGACCTGACTCGCCGACTCCTCGCCGGTGATGTACAGCGTGCGGTGTTCGTCGCTCGCCGCCTTGGCCGCCACGTCCAGGAGCAGGGTGGACTTGCCGACGCCCGGTTCGCCCGCGACCAGGACGACCGCTCCGGGGACCAGTCCGCCGCCGAGCAC
>NZ_JAEQAZ010000419.1 GCF_016654115.1 Streptomyces sp. MBT53 | reverse complement strand
AAAGGGAGTCCCTGTTCGATGAGCAGGGGTTTCTTCGTGTGCGGGGCATGGGCGCGGAGGGGTAGGGGCAGGCAGCGGGCGGCTTGTTGTTGATCGAGGAGAGTGTGCGATGCCGTCGGTGCTGGGGTTGATGGAACGGCGTGAGGCGCGGGCGAGGCAGGAGCTGGAGTCCTGGACGGAGGTCCTGGAGCAGGCTCAGGCGGAGGTGGATGCCGCGCGGGAGCGAGTTGAGCGGGCCAGGGTGGGGCGTGAGGAGCTCGTGTCGGTGCTGGCCGAGGAGAGCACGGTGAGTTCGCCGGTTTCCGTGCCGTCCGGTGGTGCGGTGGTTACCGCTGTGGGATCGAGTGGCTCCGGCGCGGGGTACGGCGAGCAGCCGCCGGTGTGGCGGTCGGGCATGGGTGAGGAGGTGCTCAGCGGCCTGTATCGGGAGGTGTTCGCCGCGGTGGTGGCCGCTTCGGAGCCGGTGAGTGGGGCGGAGCTGGCGCGGGCGGTGGGCCGGGAGGCGGAGATCAAGAACGAGGTGGAGAAGATCCGTCACCGTGCCTACGTGCTGGAGAGGCGGGGCTGGCTGGTGCGGGAGAAGGACGGACGGTTCACGCCCGCGCCTGCAGCAGTCGGTCGGGACGCTTCTCCGGCCAGTGCGGAGCGTCCCCGGCCAGGCGCCGGGACAGCCTGATCGTGGCGGCCCACCACACCATCTGCTGGTGGTGATCGGCACGGCGTTCGTGGTCGCGGTTGAGGCGGCGTGAGCGGGAGAGCCAGCTCAGCGTTCGCTCCACCACCCACCTGCGGGCCAGTACAACAAATCCGCGCTGCCCGTCGGATCGGCGCACGACCTCGGCCCGGACCCCGTGGCGGGCGAACGCCTTCGCCAGCGCCGGACCCTGGTAGGCGCTGTCGACCCACAGCAGTTTCAGCAGCCGGCCCGGCTGCTCCATGAATGTCTCCAGCAGCGCGGGGGCGGCCTTGGAGTCGTGGACGTCCGCGGTGGTCACGGTGACCTCCAGGAGCAGGCCCTCGGTGTCGGTCAGGACGTGGCGCTTGCGCCCGTCGCGTGATTTACCGCCGTCGTATCCGCGACTGTCCTCGCCGACGGTCTCGGAGGCGTCCACCGACTGGCTGTCGATGATCCCGGCACTGGGCTCGGCATTGCGGCCCGTGCGCTCCCTCGCCGTCCGGCGCAGGCGCTCGTAGAGTTCCCGTACGTAGTTGTAGGTCCGCCAGCGGCGGAAGAAGTCGTAGACCGCCCGCCAGTACGGGAAGTCGACCGGGACGGCCATCCACTTCACGCCGTTGTCGACGAGGTAGCGCACAGCGTCGAGCATCTCGCGGTGGCAGTGCGCCTCCGGGCGCCCACCTCGTTTGAGCAGCCAGGCCGGTACCGGCATCGCGGAGCGGACCTCGGCCCATTCCCCGTCCGTCATGTCACTCGGATAGCACCGCGCCCGCCGCCCCGGAGCGATCGAACCGAACCTGTGCACGTAGCAGTCACACTCCGGAGTGGCCGTGATGGACGCGGGCGCAGCGGAAATGGTCAACTGTCCGGACAACGGGTCTCCTTGACCGTGACGGGCTTCAACAACCACGTCACTACCGGGAGGCCCGTTTCTTCATGCCCGCGACCCCACCGGCACCTCTGTCCGAATGATCACCCGCGCCGCACACATCGAACAGGGACTCCCTTT
>NZ_JAEQAZ010000418.1 GCF_016654115.1 Streptomyces sp. MBT53 | reverse complement strand
GGCTTCGGGGGGTGGGCAGGGCGGTGCGGCGGCGCGTCGCATGTCAGGGCGTGTCGCGTGCCGCGGTGACCGCGTCTGCGGGGGCTGTCCGTGGCCTGGCCGCGGGGAGGGCCGCTTCGGCAGGCTGTTCTCGGAAAGGGAGTGCGGAAGACCCGGGAGGGAAGGCATGCCGGGGGAGCGGTGACCGGGGCGGAGGCCGTTTGCGTGTGCCTGCGGGCCCGGCGTTGTGCGGAAAGGATTGTCTGCGGGGGTGTCCCGTTCCGGGGGCCTTGTGCGCCTGTCCGACGGCCCGGTGCGGTGGGCTGTCCGCGTGGAGGGGTACCAGGGCGGCGTCGTTCAGTGTGTCTGCCCGTTTTGTGATCATGTGAGGCCGGGGGAGGTGAGGGGCGGCCGTCGGGAAGGACATCCGGCCTGGTCGTACGGCATGAGTGTCTGGCTGTCGCTGGGCGGCTGACGGTCCGACAGGCGTGCGCGGCCGACCGTGATCGGCTGGAGGTGATGAGTCCTGCCGCCCCTGGACGGTGTGCCGTATGAGCCGGGGAGTCCATCCATCGCAGCCTGGCCGACGGTTACCTTGGCTACGACAACGGCATCTGCCCGCTGAACGCCGTGATCCTGGGCGGCGTACAGCTTCATGAAGGCGACGATCACATCGTCGGCCTGCTCACTCCGGACCGGGTTCGCGATGTCGCCGGTGCCATGGCCGATGTCGGCCGTGAGGCGCTGAAAGCAGGCTGGGACTGCATCGACATCGAAGACTACGGGCCGAACTTCGGCCACGGGGACTTCGTCTGCACCTGGGCGAACGTCACTGACCTGGTCGTCTTCTTCCGGCGGGCAGCGGACGCAGGAAGCCACGTGATCTTTACGGTCGGCCGGTAGAGGCTTCAGTGCTGGGGCGGTGTCGTTCAGCCGGTCTGCCGACTTGACGGCAGCTCATGCGCTTGAGCCGGCTGGGATGTTCCCGGATCGGGCCGGAAGGGAAGCAGGCACGGCCTCCGGGTGAAACAGGAGGTGTCGAGTCCCTGATCACCGCAACGAAAGACCGTGCCTGGCCGTTCGTTAGCGCCCCTTTCCGCCGGTCTGGGCCGGCTCGCTGCCGCCCGGCTTTCCGCACAGGAGGAACACTCCGGCCTGCTGGACTGCCTTGCCGCGGTGCCCGATCCGCGCCCCGGGGCCGTCGCCCTCCCCTCACGTTCGTCCTCGCCGTGGCCGCCTGCGCGGTCCTGGCCGGCGCGAGATCTCTGACCGCGATCGCAGCGTGGGCCGCGGACGCACCGACCACTGTGCTCACCGCCCTCGGCGGACCGAGCCGTGGACCGAGCGGCCCAACCGCCCCGGCCGAGGCCACCGTGCGCCGGGTCCTGCCACGCATCGGCGGCGATGCGCTCGGCACTGCGATCGGCTCCTGGCTCGCCGCCCGCGACCCCGGTCGCCCGCCATCCGGTCAGGACCCGGTCGAGCAGCCCCGCCGTTCCTTTGCCGTGGGCGGCAGGACATTGCGCGGCGCGCGCCGCTCCGACGGCACGGCGGGTGAGCAGTGCGCCGGGGGCGGGCCGGCGGCAGTCGCGCCGCTGCCTGTCGCCACCATGCCGGTGCCGGTGCCGGTGCCGGTGCCGGTGCCGGTGCTGGCCTCGGCGCGGAGGCGGCAGCCGTATCCCCGCGCTGCCCGCGCTGCCCGCGCTGCCCGCGCTGCCCGCGCTGGCGGTGCT
>NZ_JAEQAZ010000417.1 GCF_016654115.1 Streptomyces sp. MBT53 | reverse complement strand
CCCAGCAGCGGCAGGCCCGCCGTCAACGCGGCCTCGATCAGGGCGAGTTCCCAGGCGTCGCGGGCGAGGGCGGGCCTGCCGCTGCTGGGCATCTGCCGGGGCATGCAGCTCCTGAACGTCGCCGTGGGCGGCACCCTCGTCCAGCACATCGACGGCCACGCGAAGACACCCGGGGTCTTCGGCCGCCACCCGGTCAAGCCGGTCCCGGGGACGCTGTACGCGACAGCAGTACCGGAGGAGACCTCGGTCCCGACGTTCCACCACCAGGCCGTGGACCGCCTGGGCGCGGGCCTGGTGGTCTCGGCCTGGGCGGAGGACGGAACAGTGGAGGCCGTCGAACTCCCGTCCGCGGACTGGGTGTTGGGGGTGCAGTGGCACCCGGAGATGGGCGAGGACCTGCGCGTGATGCGGGCGCTGGTCGCAGCGTCCGCGGTCGCCACTACGACGGGCCCGTCCCCCACCGTGTCCTGAGCCAGTCGAGGGCCGCGTCGCCCTGGGCGCGCTGGAAGGCGCGCAGGGTGGGCAGACCGGGCGGCGGTGGCCGCAGCGAGCGCTCGACGAAGAAACCGGCGAGCCCCGCCAGGGTGGCGGTGACACCGGCCGGATCCGCGCCCTCGGCAAGCGGATGCCGACTGAACAACTCCTCGGGATCCGGCCCGCCTTGGGCCCGCACACACGGCAGCATGACCAGCAGGTCGAACCAGGGGGCGGCAAGGACGGCATGCGGCCAGTCGACGAAGACGACCCCGCCGTCGTCCGTGAGCAGCATGTTGTCGGCCCGCAGATCGGAATGCGCGAGGGTGTCACCGGCCGCGGACTCGGCCCAGGGGGCGGCGAGTTGGTCCAGTTCGGCGAGATGGGCGACCGTCCACGGGTCGAGCCGCCCGTCGACGTCACCCACGTCCCCGTCGAGCAGCCGCCGCCAGCCGCCAAAGGCGCCGCCAAGACTCTCGGCCACGGTCGGGGCAACCACGGGAGACGGTGTGAGCCCGCGCCCCAACTCCTCCACAGCACGCAGCACCCGCGCCAACTCGGCTTCCCGCCAAGGGACATGAGGCTGCCGCCCGACGACTTCCTCGAAGACCAGGACAACCCACGTCCCGTCGTCATACGTACCGAGAAGCCGAGGAGCGGGAACCGTGACCGGGAGGGCCTCGGCATTACGGGCCTCCATGCGATGCAGCCCCGGACTGTCCGGATTGACCTCACCACTGACCGCCTTGACGAAGGCACGAGTCCCGTCGACGGTCCGCACCCGGGCGGCGGTCCCCGGGGAAAACCCGCCAACCTGAGTAACAGCACGAGTCACGACCGATCCGAGCAACCGCGCGACGGCATCGTGAACATGGGCGGGCAGGTCTTCCCAGGGCGTACGGACGCCGACGGCGGGCGGGGCGGCGGGAGGAGACATGTCGGTGATGGTGAGGGAGGAGCACGGACACGTGCCAAGGGTTTTCGCACCTGGCGACTCCGCACGGGACTGTGGCGGGGCGCAGGCTTCTCGGCCGGCCGGCTGGCCGACCGAGTCGAGTCGAGTCGAGGGAGCGCGTGTCTCGCCCTACCGGCTCGAAGCCACGCATCTCACGGCCCACCGAGCCGAGACAGCACACCTCACGCCCAGCCAGCCGAGGCAGCACGCCTCACGCCCCACTCGGCCACGGCCACGCATCTCACGACCCACCGAACGACAGCACACCTACGCCCACCGAGCCCAGGCAACACACCTCACGCCCCACTCGGCCAAGGCCACACACCTCTCGGCCCACCGAGCCGAGACAGCACACCTCACGCCCCACCGAGCCCAAGCAACACACCTCACGCCCCAC
>NZ_JAEQAZ010000416.1 GCF_016654115.1 Streptomyces sp. MBT53 | reverse complement strand
CGGGAGGTACTGCTGGGGGCGGTGGCGGGGCCGGCGGGGGTTCCGTTGGTGGCTCCGAGGTTTCCGCCGGGCAGGGGTGGGGTGAGCGGGCCACGGTTGCCGGGGACGTTGCCGGGGGTGTGGAACGTGCCGGCGCGTAATGCGGGGTTCGTGGGCCGGGACGAGTTGTTGGTGGAGGTGCGGGGACGCCTGACGGGCGGTCGGCCGGTGGCGGTGGTGGCGCTGGATGGCCGTGGGGGTGTGGGCAAGACGCAGTTGGCGGCGGAGTACGCGCACCGGTTCTGCGGGGAGTACGAGCTGGTGTGGTGGGTGCGGGCTGAGGATCCGGCGCTTATTCCGGGGCAGTTGGCCGCGTTGGCGGTGGAGACAGGGGCTGCGCAGCCGGGTACGCCCGTGGAGGACGCGGTGCGGGCGTTGGGGCGTGAGTTGGGGGCGCGGTCGCGGTGGCTGGTCGCATTCGACAACGCGGAGGATCCTGCGGCGCTGGCGGCCTTTGTGCCAGCCGGGGCGGGGCATGTGCTGATCACCTCTCGTAACCCGGACTGGCACGGTGTGGCCGCGCCGTTGGATATCGATGTGCTGGCGCGACGGGAGTCGATCGATCTGCTGCGCAGTCGGACGCCGTGGCTGACGGAGGCGGATGCGGGGCGGGTGGCGGAGGCGTTGGATGACCTGCCGTTGGCTTTGGTTCAGGCGGCTGCGGTGCTGAGAACGACGGCCGTGGACGACTACCTGGAGTTGCTGGTCAGCAAGGCCAGCGAGATCACCGATGAGGGCAGGCCGCGGGATTACCCATGGTCGCTGGCCGCGCAGATTCGACTGAGCATGCAAAGGCTGCGGGAACAGGACCCGGAGGCGGCGGACTTGATGAACGCCTGTGCGCTGCTGGCTCCGGAACCGTTTGCCCTGCCCACCAGCACTGAGCAGGAGGCTGGTGAGGAGTCGTCTGTGGGCCGAGTGGTGACGGACTGGCGTACCAGAAACCGTGTCCTGTCGGCACTGCATCGGCATGGGCTGGCCCGAGTGGCAGGCGGGAGCCTGCACCTGCACCGCCTTACCCAAGCCGTCCTCAAAGACCAGCTCACCACCGAGGATCGTGTTGCCGCGGCGCTCAACGCCAGTATCTTGCTCGCTGCGGCCTTCCCGGGCGAGGTGGTGGATCCCGGGTCCTGGGCTCGCTGGCCTCACCTGCTGCCTCACCTGCTGGCGATCGACCCCACCGACCTGGTCACAGCGGAAGCCCGCTTCGCAGCATGCGAGGCAGCCGTTTACCTCTTGGACCGCGGCAGCGCAGCAGCGGTCCTGCCCCGTCTTGAAGACCTCTACGAAGCCTGGATCACTCTGTTGGGCCCTGACTCCACTCACACGTGGTGGGCCGTCAACTACTTGGCCTGGGCATCCACTGCCGTTGGACATCATGACCGCGCCTATGCCCTACAGCGGGACCTGTTTGACCGGCGGCGGCGGGTACTGGGTGAGGACCACCCCGACACCCTGGGAGCTGCGTCCAGCCTGGCCAATAGGCTGGCGGCGGTGGGTCGGGTGGGCGAGGCGCTGGAACTGGGTGAGGACACCCTGGATCGGCAGCGGCTGGTGTTGGGTGAGGACCACCCCGACATCCTGATCACGGCGTCCAATCTGGCGGTTCGGCTGGCGGATGTGGGTCGGGTGGAGGAGGCGGTGGTGTTGGGTGAGGACACCCTGGCGCGCCGTCGGCTGGTGTTGGGTGAGGATCACCCCGACACCCTGGCTTCCGCGTCCAATCTTGCGGCTGATCTGGCGGCGGTGGGTCGGGTGGGGGAGGCGCTGGAGCTGGGTGAGGACGCGCTGGATCGGCAGCGGCTCGTGTTGGGTGAGGATTACCCCGACA
>NZ_JAEQAZ010000415.1 GCF_016654115.1 Streptomyces sp. MBT53 | reverse complement strand
AGCAGTTCGCCGGGTAGCTCTGGTTCGGGTACACCGTGCTGACCACGCTGCACGAAGTCGACGCGCAGGAACGGACGTTGGCCTGCATCCATGCCGTGACGTTCGTCTGCCCGCCGGAGTCGCCGGACGGCTGGAAGGTCACGTCCACCCAGTCGTTGTCCGTCATGCCCAGGCCGTCCCAGAAGGTGCCGTCGGCCACGTCGATGCCGGCCGGGTTGGCGACCCGGCGCCCGAACTCGTCCAGGCCGCCGTTGTAGCCGGATTGGTAGGCCGCCTGCGCCTCGGGCGTGCCCTGCGGCAGGTCACCCCACATCTGCCGCTGCGCGGACGGGTTCCAGTAGTCGTCCTGGGTGTTCCAGGGGCCGACGTCCCACACCGGTGCCGTCTCGCAGCGTCCCGTGCGCTGGTAGCACAGCCGCACCTGGTACTCGTGGCCGCCGTTGGAGGCGAGCATCCGCCGGGACGGCAGCGCGACGAAGTGGTCGCGCTGCTGGATGACATGGCCGTTGGCCGTGGTCTGCCCGGCCAGGCCCTCCCGGGTGGCGAAGATCCGGTACGTCGGGGAGGCCGCGGTCAGTGCGCGAGGTGCCCGGGGAGCCGGCTGCGCGAGGTCGGCGTGCACGGAGACGGCCGAGACCACGGGGTCGGCGGTCCGGCTGCCGAACAGGGTCAGCCGCACCTGGACGACAGAGACGGCCTGCGCCAGCCGTAGCCGACCGGCGCGGTCCGGGGTCGTCCACTGGGTCCACCGTCCGGGGTGGTCGCTTCCCCGCACCTCGGTCAACACCTGTGTTCCGGACGGTACTTGGGCCCGCGGGCGGATCGTGAACGCGTCGGCCTGCCGTCCGAGGCTGCGGGCCGGTGCGGTGTAGACGGCGGACGCCCTGCCGGGAGTGGACGTGGTGCGGGCGCGGCGGTCGCCGATGGTCAGCGCGCCGTTCTTGCGATGGCCGATGTTGTGCTGGTCGGCCGAGGTGGCGGCGAGGTCGATGCGCCAGTCGGTGGCCGGCCTCGCGACGGGGCGTTCGTGGCCGGGGCCGTCGGCGGCAGCGGCGGCGACCGGCGGCAGCCCGCCCAGAACCAGCAGGGCGCACAGGCCCTGTATCAGTCGTCTGGTGGTGGATCGCATGACGCATCTCTCCAACTGGTCGGGAAAACGGTGTGGTTGACGATCCCCAGCCCTATCCGGCCGCGCGCCGTCGCGTCATTCCGGAACGTTCCGGATGCCGCCGACCGGGGAGGCGCGGATAGCTTCCGTGCCGTCCACCAGAAGTCACCGGAGAGGAAGCCTCGTGCGTCTGTTCCCGTACGCCGGACTCGTCACGGCCGCCGCCGTCCTGCTGCCGCTGACGGCGGCCCTGCCCGCCGCCGCGGCACCGGCCGCCCCGGCCGCGTTCGCCGCCTCGTGCCCGACCGCCGGGGTCATCACCCAGGGGTACAGCGACAGCCACGACGGCGTCGACATCGCCAACGCCCAGGGCACGCCGATCTACGCCGTGGGCTCCGGCGAGGTCATCAACTCGGGTCCCGCCAGCGGTTACGGGCAGTGGATCCGCATCCTGCACGACGACGGCACGGTGACCGAGTACGGGCACATGTACCAGCGGGACGTCGTCGTCGGGCAACACGTCCAAGCCGGTCAGCGCATCGCCCTGATGGGCAGCGAGGGCGAGGCGACGGGACCGCACCTGCACCTGCGGGTCAGGATCGGCACCTCCACCACGGTGCGCGGTATCGACCCGGTGCCGTATCTGCGCGACCGCGGGGTGAACCTGCCCTGCACGCCCGGCGGCGGTGGTGGTGGCGGGCAGGGCACCACCGTGACCGCCTGGGCGCAGGCCAACGTCCGCTCCTGCGCGGCCACTTCCTGCGCCGCCGTCAGCACGGTGTACCCCAACGAGAGCTACCCGGCGAACTGCT
>NZ_JAEQAZ010000414.1 GCF_016654115.1 Streptomyces sp. MBT53 | reverse complement strand
TCCGGCGGTTACGGAGCGCCGCCGAACCAACCGCCACAGCCACCGTCCGGCGGCTTCGGCGCTCCGTAACCGCCGGACGGCGGCTGTTCGGGCGGCTGAGTCATCAGCGGCTCCCCCTCGTTCACTGATTTTTAGCCACGCCCCGAAGTTCGCGAGGACCCGGAGGCGCGTTCAAGCAGGTCTCAGACGGCCCTTTCTATCACTCGGCTGTCCATGGACAACGGGCCGGTTCACCCCTGTACCCAAGGGAGAACCGGCCCGTGATGCCTCCGTTATGCGCCTTCACGCACCTTTCACGCGTCCTCGGCGAGTTCCAGCCACCGCATCTCCAGCTCCTCGCGCTCGCCGCCCAAGTCCCGCAGCTGCGCGTCCAGTTCGGCCACCTTCGCGAAGTCCGTGGCGTTGTCGGCGATCTGCGTGTGCAGCTTGGCCTCCTTCTCGGAGACCTTGTCCAACTGCCGCTCGATCTTCTGGAGTTCCTTCTTCGCGGCCCGCTGGTCGGCGGCGCTCACGGCGGGCGCGGCCTTCTCCACGACGGTGACGGCAGCGGCGGCGACCTCCTCCATACGGTGGCGTCGCTCCAGGTACTCGTCGATGCCGCGCGGCAGCATCCGCAGGGTCGCGTCACCGAGGAGGGCGTACACCTTGTCGGTGGTGCGCTCGACGAAGAACCGGTCGTGGGAGATCACGATCATCGAACCGGGCCAGCCGTCGAGGACGTCCTCCAGCTGGGTCAGCGTCTCGATGTCGAGGTCGTTGGTGGGCTCGTCGAGGAAGAGGACGTTGGGCTCGTCCATGAGGAGGCGGAGGAGCTGGAGCCTGCGCCGCTCACCGCCCGACAGGTCCCCGACCGGCGTCCACTGCTTCTCCTTGTTGAAGCCGAACGTCTCGCACAGCTGCCCGGCGGTCATCTCCCGCCCCTTGCCGAGATCGACCCGCTCCCGCACCTGCTGCACGGCCTCCAACACCCGCAGCGTGGGCTTGAGTTCGGCGACCTCCTGCGAGAGGTACGCGAGCTTCACCGTCTTCCCCACGACGACCTTGCCGGCCACGGGCTGCGTCTCGCCGTCGCTGCGGGCGGCGTCCGCGAGGGCCCGCAGCAGGGAGGTCTTGCCGGCGCCGTTGACACCGACCAGGCCGATGCGGTCGCCGGGGCCGAGGTGCCAGGTGACGTGCTTCAGCAGCACCTTGGGACCGGCCTGGACGGTGACGTCCTCCAGGTCGAAGACGGTCCGGCCCAGGCGCGTGGAGGCGAACTTCATCAGCTCGCTGGTGTCGCGGGGCGGCGGCACGTCCGCGATCAGTTCGTTGGCGGCCTCGACGCGGAACCGCGGCTTGGACGTACGGGCCGGGGCGCCCCGGCGCAGCCACGCGAGCTCCTTGCGGACCAGGTTCTGCCGCTTGGTCTCCTCGGTGGCGGCGATGCGCTCGCGTTCGGCGCGGGCGAAGACGTAGTCGGTGTAGCCGCCCTCGTACTCGTAGACGTCGCCCTTCTGCACGTCCCACATCTGCGTGCAGACCTGGTCCAGGAACCAGCGGTCGTGGGTCACGCAGACGAGCGCGGAGCGCCGCTCGCGCAGGTGCTGGGCGAGCCAGGCGATGCCCTCGACGTCGAGGTGGTTCGTCGGCTCGTCGAGGACGACCAGGTCCTGGTCCTCGATGAGCAGCTTCGCGAGCGCGATACGGCGGCGCTCGCCACCGGAGAGCGGGCCGATCACGGTGTCGAGTCCCTGCGGGAAGCCCGGCAGGTCGAGCCCGCCGAAGAGTCCCGTCAGTACGTCGCGGATCTTGGAGTTGCCCGCCCACTCGTGGTCGGCCATGTCCCGGATGACCTCGTGCCGGACGGTCGCCTCCGGGTCGAGGGAGTCGTGCTGGGTGAGGACTCCCAGCCGGAGTCCTCCGGAGTGGGTGACGCGGCCGGTGTCGGACTCCTCCAGCTTGGCGAGCATCCGGATCAGGGTGGTCTTGCCGTCTCCGTTGCGGCCCACGACCCCGATCCGGTCCCCTTCGGAGACACCGAGCGAGACACCGTCGAGCAGGGCACGGGTGCCGTACACCTTGCTGACGTTCTCGACATTGACCAGGTTGACGGCCATTTCTCTCCTGACAGGGGGGACGGTCAGCCTCCCAGAGTAATGCGCGGCGGGAGGCTGACGATCCGCCCAGGTCAGCGCGCTGCCGCAGCCCTGACCTCGCTCAGCAGGTCGTACATCGTCTGGCCCGGGCAGTCCGTCTGGAGCCAGTCCCGGTGGCCGCTGATCGTCTCGTTGTCCTTCTTCACGCCGTTCACCGGGTTGGTGTAGGTGATCTTCGCCTGGGGGTCGAGGCCCTTGAAGCGGGTGATGACCTTGATGAGGCGGATCAGGGAGGCCTTCGCCGCGGCCGTCGGGGGCTGGGACACCAGGGTGCCGATGAGGGCGATGCCCAGGTTGCCCGAGTTGAAGCCCGCCGTGTGGAAGGCGGTGACCAGGTTGCCGTCGGAGTCGAAGGCCGGGACGGGATCGTCGCCGGAGTAGCGGCCCTCGTAGACGACACCCGCCTCGTCGATGAGGAAGTGGTAGCCGATGTCGCCCCAGTCGAGGGTGACCGCGTGGTACTCGTAGATGCCCCGGACGGTCGCGGCCGGGTCCGGGTCCGCGTTCGGGGTGTCCGTGTGGTGGACCGTGATCGACTGCAACGGGTAGTACGCCTCGGGGGTGTTGACCTTGCCGTCCTTGTACCGCTTGGACTCGTCGGCGCCCCAGGCCGGGCGCGAGAGGTAGCGGACGCCACGGACGCGGGTCGGCTCCGACGGTACGTGGAAGGTGCGGCCCGGGCCTCGGGTGCAGTCGATGGCCACGGAGCTGACGTCCGTCGCGCCTGCCGGTGTCCTCACCTCGTACGTGGTGGCCTCGTCGGCCGCGATCAACGCCGTACCGCCGCCGTCGATCGTCGCGCAACCGGTGCCGGTCCGCTGCCAGTTGCCCTCCGCGAGGCGGATGCCTGCGCCGTCCTGGTCGCCGGTCCAGCGGAGGCCGACGTAGGACGCGGCGAAGGCCGTGGTGGTGGGGGCGGTGCCGGTGGTCGTCTCGGTGCGGGTGGCCGGGAAGGTCTCCGGCTGCGTGCCCGGCGGGGTCGTGTCAGGGGTTGAGTCCGAGCCGGAGCCGGAATCGGAGTCGGTGGCCGCGAACACCACGGGGGTGAGGGCGGCCCCGGCGGCCACGGCTCCGGCGGCCCCTATCGCGCCGCGACGCGATAGGGACCGCTTCCTGCGGTGGGACGGGGTGGGGG
>NZ_JAEQAZ010000413.1 GCF_016654115.1 Streptomyces sp. MBT53 | reverse complement strand
ACGGCAAGCAGATCACCGATCTCCCCCTGAACGACTCGTTCTTCACCTTCGCGGGCGGGGATCCGGGCGGGGTGCCGTTCGCCCTGTGGGTGCTCCTCGCGGTGATCGTTGTGCTGGCGGTCGTGCTGTCCCGGACGCGCTTCGGGGCCCGGGTGCGGGCGATCGGGTCCAACCCCGACGCCGCCGCGTTCAGCGGCATCCCGGTCGTCCGCACCCGTATCCAGGCACTGGCCCTTTCCGGTCTCACCACGGCCTGCGCCGCCGCGCTCGCGCTCGCCTTCTACGGCGCCGGGGATCCGACTCTGGGCCAGGGCTACGAGTTGCAGGCGATCGCCGCGTGCATCATCGGCGGCACTCCGCTGGCCGGGGGCCGCGGCTCGGTGGTCGGTGCGGTGGCCGGGGCGATGATCCTGTCGGTCGTCGCCTCCGGCTTGGTGTTCTTCGAAGTACCCATCAACTGGACGTCGTTCGCGACCGGCGGGGTGATCCTCGTCGCCGTCGCGGCCGACAGCGCGCTGCGCCGCACCGGACGCCGTCGCAGGTGAAGCTTCCCGTGGTCCGCCGAGTCCCCCTGGACCCAAACCCCTCGTTGCTCCAAGCCACCCCCCTCCGCTCCAAGTCCCCCTGTGGTCCAGCCTTTTGGAGGCCGTGATGCACCCCCGTTCACGTACGTGGTCCGCGGCGCTCGGCGCCCTGGTCCTGCTGGCCGCCGCGGGCTGCGGCAGCGGTGACTCCGGCGGCAGCGGCGGCCGGCTGAAGATGGGGATCTCGGTCGCCAACATCTCCCTGAACTTCGCCCACGAGATGGTGCTCGGCGCGGAGAGCGCGGCGAGCCACGCGGGGAAGGTCGACTTCAAGGCCGTAGGACCGCCCAACACGGACGGCCCGGCGGAGGTTCAGCTGTTCCAGAACCTCACCGCGGTCGCCAAGGACGGCATCGTCCTGGAGAACCTCGACCCGCCGATCTTCACCCGGCCCGCCGCCCGCGCCGTCGACCAGGGCATCCCGATCGTCGCCCTGGACACCTCGCCCACCGACGGCAGCAAGGTCGGCTTCTATGTGGGGAACGACAATTACGCGCTCGGCGAGCTGATGGCCAAGGAGGCGCTGAAGCGGCTCGGCACCAATCCCAAGGGCCAGATCGTCATCGGCGTGCCCAACCCTGGGACGCCGGTGCTCGACAACCGGGCCAAGGGCATCTCCGACACGTTCAAGAAGGAGGCGCCAGGCGTCAAGGTCCTGGGACCGTTCCAGACGTACAGCGATCCCGGCCAGAACTACAGCTCCTGGTCGGCGCAGGTGAACGCGCACCCGGACGCGCTCGCCTTCCTCGGCGTCGGTGACGCGGACAGCTACAACCTCGCCAAGATCAAGAAGGCGGAGCACGGCAAGTGGCTGACGGCCGGTTTCGACGTCGACCCGAAGACCCTGGACGCCGTGAAGGACGGCTCCAACTTCGTGACCATCGACCCGCAGCACTTCCTCAAGGGCTACCTGTCGACGGCGATGCTGATCGAGGCCGTACGCGACAAGAAGGGGAAGCTGCCGGACGGTTGGTTCCTGTCCCCCGGCGGGGTCGTCGACTCGTCCAACATCGACGACATCATCGCCCGGCAGAAGTCGGCGCAGGCGGCCTACGACTGGTACAAGCCGACGATCGACAAGCTCCTCGGCGACCAGGCGGCCAACCTCAAGCCGCTGAAGGACGCCCGCTGACATGGTCCACGACGACATCCTCGTGGCGGAGGAACTGGTCAAGTCCTACGGCGGGGTACGGGCGTTGGACGGTGCGTCGATCCGGCTGCGCGGCGGCGAGGTGCACGCGCTGGTCGGTGAGAACGGCGCCGGGAAGTCCACGCTGGTGCGCATCCTGTCGGGGACGCTGGGCGCGGACGGCGGGACGGTGCGGTCGGCCAAGGACACCCGGATCGCCGTCGTCTCCCAGGAGTTGAGCCTCTTCACGAGCCCACGTCGGCACTCCCGGCCACCGCCGTCGACCGCCTCGAACGCGTCCTGCGCACGCTGACCGACCGGGGCATCGCCGTCCTGTACGTCTCCCACTTCCTGGACGAGGTGATGCGCTTCGCGCGGCGGGTGACGGTCCTGCGGGACGGGCGGGTCGTCCTGGCGGGCGTGGAGCGGGCCGAAGTGGACGTACCGGAGCTGGTGTCGGCGATGCTGGGCGGCCGACCGGAGCAACCGCCGCGCAGGGAAAGGTCGTTGGTGGACCGGCCGCCGCCCGTGGTGCTCTCCGGAGTGACCGTGCCCGGGCGGCTGACCGACGTGACGTTCACCGTGCGGGCGGGTGAGGTGGTCGGGGTC
>NZ_JAEQAZ010000412.1 GCF_016654115.1 Streptomyces sp. MBT53 | reverse complement strand
CGTTCGGGGCGTTCGTGGGTGAGCCGGAACACTGCACGCGTGCGCAAGAGGGCATGTGTCACACCGCCCGGTAGTTCCCCACGCCACCGGCGGAGCCTATGGTCAAAGCCATGTTCGCCGTCTACGCCGCCCGAATCGACCGCGACCAGCCGCTCTCCGGCCTTGAGTTGGGGGAGCGTCCCGCCCCCGAGGCCCGGCCGGGCTGGAGCACCATCGATGTCAGGGCCGCCTCCCTCAACCACCACGACCTGTGGTCCCTGCGCGGCGTGGGCCTCGCCGAGGACAAACTGCCGATGATCCTCGGCTGCGACGCCGCCGGCGTCGACGAGGACGGCAACGAGGTCGTCCTGCACTCCGTGATCGGCCAGACCGGCCACGGCGTCGGCCCCAGGGAACCCCGTTCCATCCTCACCGAGCACTACCAGGGCACCTTCGCCGAGCAGGTCGCCGTACCGACGTGGAACGTGCTGCCCAAGCCGAAGGAACTGTCCTTCGCCGAGGCCGCCTGCCTGCCCACGGCCTGGCTCACGGCGTACCGCATGCTCTTCACCAACTCCGGCGTACGGCCCGGCGATTCGGTGCTCGTCCAGGGCGCCGGCGGCGGTGTCGCCACGGCCGCGATCGTGCTCGCGAAGGCGGCCGGGCTGCGGGTCTTCGCGACCAGCCGGGACGAGGCCAAGCGGAAGCGGGCGCTGGAGTTGGGCGCGCTGGAGGCGGTCGAGCCGGGGGCCCGGCTGCCGCAGCGCGTGGACGCCGTCATCGAGACCGTCGGCGCGGCCACCTGGTCCCACTCGGTCAAGTCCCTCAAACCCGGCGGCACGCTCGTCATCTCCGGTGCCACGAGCGGCGACCGCCCCTCGCACGCCGAACTGACCCGTATCTTCTTCCTCGAACTCAAGGTTGTCGGCTCGACCATGGGCACCAAGGACGAGCTGGAGGACCTGCTCGCCTTCTGCGCCGCGACGGGTGTCCGCCCGGTCATCGACGAGGTACTCCCGCTGGACCGGGCCCGCGAGGGCTTCGAACGCCTCGACTCCGGCGGCCAGTTCGGCAAGATCGTGCTCACCAACAACTGACCCTCCCTGGTACGTCTCCGCTGCGGCCGGTCCGGTTTCCCGGGCCGGCCGCAGCCGTATGCCGACACCTGTTTGTCAACTTTGATTGACAGGTGAGTGCGCGTCAACGTAGGTTGACACCATGACCGAAGCAACGGATCTCGCCGAGCGCGCGGGCGACCGTGACCCACGGGTCGGCCTCCGTGCCGTCTCCGCGCTGCGCAAGCTGGTGGAGCAGCTGGAGGCGGTGCAGGTGCGCAGCGCGCGCAATCAGGGCTGGTCGTGGCAGGAGATCGCCGCGGAACTCGGCGTCAGCAGGCAGGCCGTGCACAAGAAGTACGGGAGGCAGTGATGTTCGAACGGTTCACGAAAGACGCCCGCGCCGTGGTGCAGGGCGCGGTGGAACACAGCGAGCGGTCGGGGTCCGGTTCCGTCGAGGCCGAGCATCTGCTGCTCGCGCTCCTCGACCGCGAAGGCAGCCGTGCCTCCTTCACCCTGACCGCCCTCGGCCTCACCACCGAGGAACGCAAGGAGTCCCTACGGCAGGCTCTGGGCGACGCCCGCCGACGTGCCGGGCTCTCCCAGTCCGAGACCGACGCCCTCGCCGGACTCGGCATCGACGTCTCGGAGATCGTCGCCCGCGTCGAGGAGGTGCACGGTGTCGGTGCGATGTCCGGCGACCGCAAGCGAGGGGAGTGGTGGTCGGGCCGCCGTACCTTCGGCCGGGGTGCCAAGAACGTCCTGGAGAAGTCCCTGCGCATCGCCGTGGCCCACCGCGACCGGCACATCGGCGACGAGCACTTCCTCCTCGCCCTGACCATCCTCCCCGGGGTACCGGGCGAGGTGCTCGCCGACCACGGCGTGACCCACGAGGCGGCGACACGGGTTCTGTACGGCGAGTACGGCGGGGGAGAGGCGAAGGCGGGGTGAGGGG
>NZ_JAEQAZ010000411.1 GCF_016654115.1 Streptomyces sp. MBT53 | reverse complement strand
ACAGGGCGGTGCCGCCGCCACCCATCTCCAGAACAGCCTGGGCTTCGGCAAGTTGGCCGGCATCCCGTGGAGCCGGGTCCTGGCCGCCGGTGGCGAGTTCGGCGATGCCCAGCGCCGCGCCGAGACCGCCCAGGGTCACGATCAGCGGCGGCACCTTCCCGGTCGCCACCACCGCCCCCTGCAACGCGCCCCAACCCGCGCCCACCGCAAGGGCGATGACGACACAGACGGCGACCGTGCCCCAGCTGGAGGCGGGTCCGCCGTGGTGGATGTTGTACTCGCCCGCCGCGACCGCCGCCAGCACCAGCACCGAGCCGATCGACAGGTCGATGCCCGCGGTGATGATCACGAACGTCATGCCGACACCGAGGACCAGATAGATGGCCGCGTTCACGGCGATCTGCGTGAGGTCGTACTGGGTGAAGAACTTGCCCGGCGCCGCGATGGTGAAGAAGGCGACCAGCGCGACGAGGATCACGAAGGTCCACAACTCGCTGATGCCGGCGGCCCGTCGCAGCCACGGCGGTATCGCGAACCTTCCGCCGTCGGACGGGGGCACGTCCGGCGCCTTGGCCGTCGGCTTGATGTCCTGGCTGTTGGCGCTCATCGGCCGCCCTCCGCTTCGGTCGCGCCGTGGTTCCCGTTCTGAGCGGGCTCGTCCAGTGATCCGGTCATGGCGCCGACGAGTTTCTCGATCGTGGCGTCGGCCGCGGTGAACGAGGCGACCCGGCGGCCCAGCCGCAGCACCTCGACCCGGTCCGCGACCGACAGCACCTCGGGCATGTTGTGGCTGATGAGGACGACGCAGATGCCCCGGTCGGCGACCCTGCGCACGGTCTCCAGGACACGGGCGCGCTGGACGACGCCCAGGGCGGCGGTCGGCTCGTCCATGAAGATGACCTTGTTGGCGAAGGCGACCGCGCGGGCGACGGCCACGGACTGCCGTTGCCCTCCCGACAACGTTGTCACAGGAGCCGTCACATCTTTCAGTTCGACTCCCAGTTCACCGAAGGCCGCGATCGCCTCCCGCCGCATCGTGGGCCGGTCGAGAACGCCGAGGCGGCCGAGCAGACCCCCGCGTACGAGTTCCCTGCCGAGGTAGAGATTGGCCGCCGCGTCCAGATCGGGCGCGAGCGAAAGATCCTGGTAGACGGTCTCGACTCCGTGCCGTTGCGCGTCCATCGGCCCCGTGAACCGGACCGGCACCCCGTCCAGGCGCACCTCGCCCTCGTCCGGGGTGAGCACACCGGAAAGGACGTTCACCAACGTCGACTTGCCGGCACCGTTGTCACCGATCAGTGCGACGACCTCACCGGCGTACGCCGTGAAGTCGGCGCCCGAGAGCGCCTGGACATGGCCGAAACGCTTGACCACACCATGTGCCGCGAGAAGTGGTTCCCTTGCAGAGGCCATGCTGTGCTTTCTGGTTGGTATCGTTAACAGTTCGTCGATTCTGGGAGGCCCATGAGTGGGCGTCAAGGGTCGGGACGGACACGGTTCGGGCGCATGTCATCGGCCCGTCGGCCTCGTTGCGCGCGACGAGATCTGGAGGACGTGGCGTGGCCGGTCGTCCCAGGATGAAGGACGTGGCCGCGGCAGCGGGCGTGAGCGTGATGACGGTGTCCCGGGTGGTCAACGGCGAGGCGGGTGTGGCGCCCCGCACCGCCGCTCGTGTGGAGGCCGCGGTCCGCAAGCTGGGCTATCAACGCGACGACGTGGCACGGCAGTTGCGCCGTACGGACTAGTTGAGCCAGACCATCGGACTGATGGTGGACAACGTCGCCGACCCCTTCATGGCCGCCGTCGCCTCGGCCATCGAGGACATCGCGCACCGGCGCGGCAGCATGGTCCTGATCGGCTCCAGCCGCGCCGACCCGCACCGCGAACGGGAGGTCGTCGCCGCCTTCACCGCCCGTCGCGTCGACGGCCTGATCCTCACCCCGGCCGCGGGCAGCCACCGTTTTCTGCAACAGGCCGTACGCCATCTCGTCGCGCACGGCCACCGCAGGATCGGCTACCTCGGCGACAGGCGGGAGATCTGGACCTTCGGCGAACGCCACCGCGGCTATCTGTCGGCCCTGAACACCGCGGGCATCGACGCCGACCCGGCACTCGTCCGGCACGGACTCGGTTCCGGCGCGGATGCCGCCCGGGCCGTCACCGCGCTCCTCTCCGCGCCCGAACCGCCTACGGCCGTGCTCGCGGGCAACGAGATCCTCGCGCTGGGCGTCCTGCCGGTGCTGCCCGCCGGCGTCGCGTTCATCGCCTTCGACGACTTCGCCCTGGCCGCGCAGTTGACCCCGCCGGTCACCGTCATCGCC
>NZ_JAEQAZ010000040.1 GCF_016654115.1 Streptomyces sp. MBT53 | reverse complement strand
ACGCCCTGGTCGGCCAGGAACAGCCAGGGCGCAGCCCTGAACAGGCCGAGCGTGACACGCGTATCCGCGACATCGTCCTTGACTTCGTCACCGGCGAGCGGACCCGCATGTGGCCCGCCGTCACGGACCGGCCCGTCTCGGGAAGTGTCGGCAACCCTCCCTACGAGCCCAGCACCCACTACCAGGTGGTCCTCGACTTGTTCGAGAACATCGCCCGCCCCTGACGGCCACCGGGCGATCGGGAACAGCGCACCAGGGGGCGAACAGAGTGAGGACTTCGACATGAGCCGACCGACAGCGGCCGACGGCGCCGCGCCGACGACGATGCGGGCCGTCGTCGTCACCCGGCCCGGTGGCCTCGACGCACTGGAGATCAAGGACGTGCCGGTGCCCGTACGCGAGCCCGGCTGGGTGCGGATCAGGGTGAAGGCGTTCGGCGTCAACGAGTCCGAGGTCACCACCCGCAAGGGCGAGTCGGACGCGCAGGTCACCTACCCGCGGGTGCCCGGCATCGAGGGCGTCGGCGTGGTCGACGAGGCCGACGAGGACAGCGGACTGCGGCCGGGACAGCAGGTGGCCACCATGATGGGCGGCATGGGCCGCTCGTACGACGGCGCCTACGCCCAGTACGTGACCGTCCCCGCCGCGCAGGTCATCCCGTTCGAGACCGGGCTACCGTGGGAGGTCGTCGGCGCGCTGCCGGAGATGTTTCAGACCGCCTACGGATCGCTGACCACCGGCCTGGACCTCAAGGCCGGGCAGACCCTGCTGATCCGCGGCGGCACCTCCACGGTCGGGCTGAGCGCGGCCACGATCGCGAAGGATCTCGGAGCCACCGTGCTGTCCACCACCCGCAGCCCGGAAAGGGCCGGGCAACTGCGGGCGGCAGGCGTCGACCATCCCCTCGTCGACAACGGCACCATCGCCGACCAGGTGCGCGACCTGATGCCGGAGGGTGTCGACGCCGCATTGGAACTGGTGGGCTGCTCGGTCCTCGCCGACACCCTCCGCACCGTCCGCCGCCACGGCACGGTCTGCTTCACCGGAGCCCTGGCGGGCCAGTGGACGATCCCCGACTTCACCCCGTTCATGATCCCGGGCGGGGTGCGGCTGACGTCCTACGGCGGTCAGGCCGCCGACCTCCCGGCCGACGTCTTCGCCCACCAGCTCCAGGCCATCGCCGCAGGGCGCCTCACCGTCCCGGTCGCGAAGGTCTACCACGGCCTGGAACAGGTCCGTGCCGCCCAGACCGACGTCGAATCCGGCACCACGCCGGGCAAGCACGTCGTCGTCCTGCCGACGGCCAGTCCACCCCCGAACCCGGCATCGTCATCCTGGGCGGGATCGGCTCGGGGGCCGATGCCTTGAAGAAGTACACGGCACGGTCGACGCCACCATCGATGCCGTCGACTGAGACCCTGACGGAAACCACCGGGATCGTCAACCGGGCAGCGGAGAGGGGACGTTCGTGGCCTCGCCGGCGGCGAAGGCGGCCGGGGGGAGACCGCTGCGGTCGCGGAAGAAGCGGCCGAAGTTCGCGGGGTCGGTGAAGCCGAGGTGGACGGCCACAGCCCGGGCATCCCACCGTTCACCTCCCAGCAGGCGCCGGGCTTCCAGGAGGCGCCGCTCGTCGATGAGTTCACGCACTCCCTTGCCGGTGGCGTCCCGCGCGGCACGGCTCAGGGTGCGGACCGAACAGCCGAGCAACTCGGCGTAGTCCGCGGCCTGGTGGAGCTCGCGGAAGTGCAGTTCCAAGGCGTCCAGGAAGCGCCCGTACCTGTCGGCGCGGCCGGTGCCGGCCGTGGCCGTGCCGACGGGGGCGATGCCCGGGGAGTTGGCCAGGCGCAGCAGCAGCGATTCGAGCAGGCTGCGCCGCAGGGCGTGGTGGATGCCGAGGGGGCGGCGCCCCAAGGCGCGGTGTTCGTCGAGGAGTTGGAGGGCCGTCTGCTGGAGCCAGGCGGTGTCGTCGGGGTGCGGGGTGAGCACGGCAGGGGCCCCGTGCGCGGTGAGCGGGGCCAGGAGACGGGCGAGGTCGGGCCGCAGCACATCCGGTTCGAACAGGATGAACGGGCCGCGGGCCGCGCCCGGCGGATGCCAGCACTGCGCGTGCCCGGGACGCACCCACAGCCACTGCCCGGGGGCGACGGTCCGCGTGACGTGGTCGACGTCGTGCCGCAACTCACCCTCGGTGACCAGGATCAGGTAGTGGAAGGTGGCACGCCCAGGACGCGGCGGGTTCCACGGCCAGTCGTCGTGCCGGGCGAAGAAATCCTCGACGGTATGCACTTCGAGGCCGTACGGAGTGCCGACCGGGGGCTGGAAACCGTAGAGCGGAACCGCGGCCGGTCCGGCCTGCCCGCTCGACCCGGAGTGTCGCTTGTCGACCATCACGTGTCCGCAGCCTACCGCCCTTCCCGTCGGGTGCGGCGGAAGGATGGATCGTGCCACCGTGCCCGCGCGGCGCGCCCGCCGCCGCCTCCTCCTTCGACGCCACAGTCCCTCCCACCTGAGAAGGCTCACCACCCATGAACGGATCGGCCCTGCACAAGACCGCCGCCGACTGCGCGGAGGAACTCCCCGGAGCTCAGCTGGAGCACCCCTTCGGGGCCGACTGGGAGGTCTACAAGGTGCGCGGCAAGGTGTTCATGCTGATGACCGAGGTCCCGGGGCGTCCCGTCGTGATCCTCAAGGCGGACCCCGGCGAGGCCGACGCCCTGAGGGAGCAGTACAGCCACATCACCCCCGGCTACCACATGAACAAGAGGCACTGGATCACCCTGGAGAGCGGAGAAGGCGTCGACAAGGAGTTCATCAGGGAGCTCGTCACCGACTCCTACCGGCTCGTCGTCGCCCACCTCCCCAGGGCCGAGCGGCCCGTCGACCCGCACACCTACGGCACCGGCACACGGGCGGCCCGGTGAGCGCGGCCGGCGACCGGCTCCAGGACACCGCCCGCCGGGCGGCCCTCGCCCTCCCCGACGTCAGCCACGGGTACCCCTTCACCCCGGGACTCGACGTGTACAAGGTCGCCGGCAAGGTGTTCCTGATCGTCACCGACGACCCGCACGAGCAGATCATCACGGTCAAGTGCGAACCCGAACACGCCCGCGCTCACGTACGCGGCCACGCCTCGATCACACCGGGCCGCTACCTCGACAAACGCCACTGGATCTCGCTCGGGCCGGGACCCGGTATCACCGGGCGGCTGGTCGCCGGCGCGGTCGAGGACTCCTACGACCTGGTCGCCGGGCGGTTGCCGCGACGCGACCGCCCCAGCGCCCGATGAGCACCGCGAGCTTCCCCGTGAACACTTGAGCCGACGCCTGATGTCAGTGCTCCGTGCAAGGCTCGCCACGTCCGCACACGCCCGCCTCCCACCCGAGAGACCTATGGAACCGACCCTGCCGCTCTTCGGCGAGGAGCCCGCCCGGCCCCTCGCCGACCGCCTGCGCCCCACCCGGCTGGAAGATGTCGTCGGGCAGGACCACCTCCTTGCGCCGGACGCCCCGCTGGGCCGCATGGTCGCCCAGCAGCGCCTCGGCTCCGCCATCCTGTGGGGCCCGCCGGGCGTAGGGAAGACCACCATCGCCCGGCTCCTCGCGGATGCCGGCAACCTGGCCTTCGAGCCGGTGTCGGCCACGTTCTCCGGCGTGGCCGATCTGCGCAAGGTCTTCGCCGCCGCACGAAGCCGGCGGAGCATCGGCCGGGGCACCCTGCTGTTCGTCGACGAGATCCACCGCTTCAACCGCGCGCAGCAGGACAGCTTCCTGCCCTACGTCGAGGACGGCACCGTCACCCTGATCGGCGCCACCACGGAGAACCCGAGCTTCGAACTCAACGGCGCCCTCCTCTCCCGCACCCAGGTCCTCGTCCTCAAACGCCTCGACGAAGCCGCACTGTCCACGCTCCTCGACCGCGCCGAGCAGCTCACCGGCCACCGTCTGTCCCTGGACGACGACGCCCGCCGCGCCCTGATCGCCATGGCCGACGGCGACGGCCGCTACCTCCTCAACATGGCCGAACAGCTCCAAGCCCTCCCGGACACCGGAACCGCCCTGGACACCGCCGGGCTCGCCCATCACATCCAGCAGCGGGCCCCGCTGTACGACAAGGCGCAGGAGGGCCACTACAACCTGATCTCCGCGCTGCACAAGTCGATGCGCGGCTCCGACCCGGACGCGGCCCTGTACTGGCTCGCCCGCATGCTCGACGGCGGCGAAGACCCCCTGTTCGTCGCCCGCCGCCTGGTCCGCTTCGCGAACGAGGACATCGGCATGGCCGACCCCCACGCCGTCCAGCAGGCCCTCGCCGCCTGGGACGTGTACGAGCGACTCGGCTCCCCCGAGGGCGAGTTGGCGATCGCCCAGGCCGTCGTCTACCTCGCCACCGCCCCCAAGTCCATCGCCGTGTACCGCGGCTTCAACGACGCACACCGCTCAGCCCGGAACACCGGCTCACTCATGCCACCCGCCCACATCCTCAACGCCCCTACCCGGCTGATGAAGGACCTCGGCTACGGCAAGGACTACCAGTACGACCCGGACACGGCCGACGGCTTCTCCGGTGACGACTACTTCCCCGACGGCATGGACCGCCAGTCCTACTACCAGCCCACCCGCAACGGCTACGAAGCCCAGATCACCGAGCGCCTGCGCCACTGGGCCGCTTTGCGCACCCGCCGGCAAGGCGGCTGACCGGCCGACACGACGATGGTAAGTGGATCGACTTGCCTCATGGGTGGCGCGGAGGCTACCTTCAGATGGTGAGTCAATCGACTTACCTAATGACTTGGCAAGGAACAATGCACATGAATCGTCTTGCGGGCAAGCGCGCCCTCATCACCGGCGGCACGAGTGGGATCGGTCTGGAGACCGCGCAGCGTTTTGTCGCGGAGGGTGCCGACGTGCTGGTCACAGGCGTCACCCCGGCCAGCATCGACAGGGCGCGGCAGATCCTCGGGGACAAGGTGCCCGTGGTGCAGGCCGACGCACGCGATCTCGATGCGCAGCGCGGCCTGGCGGAACGGGTGCGCGAGCACTTCGGGAAGCTGGACGTGGCGTTCCTGAACGCGGGCGTCTCGGACTGGCGGCCGTTCGAGGACCACACGGAGGACAGCTACAACCGGCTCTTCGACATCAACGTCAAGAGCGTCTTCTTCCTCACCCAGGCCCTGGTGCCCGTGCTGGCCAACCCCTCCTCGGTCATCCTCAACGCGTCCAACAGCGCGCACGGCGGCTACGGGCATTCGAACGCCTACGCCGCGACGAAGGCGGCCGTCGGCTCCCTGATGCGGTCGTGGAACGCGGACCTTCTCAGGTCGCACGGCATCCGGTTCAACGCGGTCAGCCCCGGCCCGGTGGACACCCCGCTGTACTCCGGCTCCAAGCTCGGGATCGAGGATCCCGGGCAGCAGAAGGCGGTTCTGGAGGCGATCAGCTCCGGCATTCCCCTCGGGCGCATGGGTCTGCCCGAGGAGGTCGCGGAAGCCGTCGTGTACCTGGCCTCCGATGCCGCCGCCTTCGCCGTGGGCCAGGACCTTATCCTGGACGGTGGCCAGACCGTTCTCTGACAGCGAGAACGCGGCTGGGAGACGGGCGAAGGGCGTGGGTATGTCGGTGGCGGACCGTGAGCGAACGGAAACCGGTGGCGATACGTGCCGGCCCGGGTATCACGCGCAGATCAAAGCGGAGAACCGCGCGCGCATCATCCGCGCCGCCCGCGATCTCTTCCTCGCCCGGGGATACGACAAGACCTCCCTGGCCCAGATCGCCAGGGAGGCCCGCGTCTCCACCGGCACCCTCTTCAAGCGGTACCCCTCCAAGGCAGCGCTGTTCGCGGCCGTCACCTCCGAGCAGTGGCAACTGGACGTGCAGTACGCCGCACCGCCCCCGCCCGGCGATCCCCGGTACGGTCTGGACCACATCGGCCGCGACTACGCCTGCCTGGTCTCGCGGCCCGGCACGGCGGCACTGTGCCGCCTCATCATCACCGAACTTCCCCAGATGCCGGAACTCGCCGACATCGTCGGCACCGGCTTCGCCATCGACCGCGGACCCTTCTTCGACCGGCTCCGCGACTACCTGGACGCCGAAGCACAGGCCGGCACCCTCGACTTCCGTTCGGCCAACGGACAGCCACAGCCGGCCTCCGCGGTGGCCGAACAGTTCCTCGGCATGATCTGCGGTCAACTCCTGTGGCCCCAGCTCGTACGCACCGACTTCGTCCCGCCCGACCCCACCGACACCACGATCGTGGACGAAGCCGTCGCCCTCATGCTCACCCGCTACCGCACCGGATCCTGAACCCCGGACCACCAGTTCACGCTTCGAGGGCCCCGATACGTTGCCCTATCGGGAACCGGGACAGGTGCAGGTACGCGTGCCTCGACCGGCAACGAATACCGGCAAGCGGCGGACGGACCTCCCCGCAATCAACAGCGGCCGACGGCTCAGCCGGGACCGTGGCCTCCTGGTACTGCCGGCGTGCGCCCCGGCGGCCCGGACGGCTCCTGGTACCGCACCGCCCGGGCGCAGGGCTCCGGCCACATCGGCGCGAGCGGCGTTGGCAGGGACGTAGCCCTGGTGCCGGAGAGCGACCCGGCCGTCAACGGTCGGGTGGACGAGGCCTGTCGGGGCAAGTACGGCCGGTACGGCGACCAGTAGGCCGGACCCCTTGTCGGCGCACGGGACCACGCTCAAGCTCGTGCCCCGCTGATCGTTCCTCCAGGCTCAGCCGGCGTTGTCGGACGTCGTGAACGTCCCGTTCATGTCGAGGTCCCCGTCCTTGTCGCCGGAAGCGGTGTTTCCCTCGTCATCAAATTGTCGCCTGGGCGTGGTGCCTCAATGCTGCCGGAAGGAGCCGCCGCAGCCAGGAGGTCGAGGGGACGCTGGGGTTGTCCCTATTCGAGGGCACCTGAACTCGCTGGTGGGCTCCCCGATCTCCCGGAGCCGCGTCAGCCGGCGGGATCGGGTGATTCTTCAGGGGCGGCGCGCGACTCGGTAGCGGTGGTGTCGGTCCAGCTGGCGAGGATGTCGATGGCTTCCGCGCTGGGGGACTCCGGCTCAGGGGTGTAGATGACGAGAGTCTGGTCAGGGTCCCCTTCGATGGCGAGAACCACGTAGTCGAGGGTGAGGTCGCCGACGAGCGGGTGGTGGAGGCGCTTGCTGCCGGTGGTGTGGGCCTGGACGTCATGGTCGGCCCACAGGCGGCGGAAGGTGTCGCTGTGCAGAGAGAGCTCGCCGATCAGTTCGGTGAGCTGCGGGTCGTCGGGGTGACGGCCGGCGTACAGGCGCAGTGTGGCCACGCAGTCGGTGGCGACCCGTTCCCAGTCCGTGTAGAGCGCGCGGGCGGCGTCGTCGAGGAAGACGAAGCGCGCGGCGTTGCGCTCGCGGTGGGGCCGGGACTGGAAGTCCGCGATGAGGGCGTAGCCGAGTCGGTTGGCTGCGAGGACGTCCATGCGGCGTCCTTGCACCACGGCTGGGACGGCGAGTGAGTCCAGGGCCCGGTACACGGCCGGGCGCACGCGCTGCGGCGGTGGTGGTCGCCGGTTGCGGGCGCGGGCCGCTGTGGGCTGGGCGAGGTCGAAGAGATGGGCGCGTTCGGTGTCGTCCAGCTGCAGGGCGCGGGCCACGGCGTGCAGAACGGTCTCGGAGACGCCTTGGGTATGTCCGCGTTCCAGGCGGACGTAGTAGTCGACGCTGACTCCGGCGAGCTGGGCGAAGTGGGCCACCGTGGCCCCACCGCGACGGCGTGTGACAGATATGCGCTCCCCCGGGAAACTCCTCGACGAGTTGGTCCTGGGCGGCGGTGGCGGCGGACTGCTCCGGGGTCTGCCGGGCGAGTCGGTGAAGCGGCCGAGACGCCGGCCGCACTGAAGTGCAGTACGGGCGAGGCGGCCAGGTCGCGTTAGAACGGCCCCGGTCGTCCGGGCGTCCTGGAGGGAGGTGGCCGCGGGCCGAATTTTTTCTTTTAGGGCGCTCACCTGGATGCTTACGCTTGGTGCGTAGCGTAGTCATGGGCCAGTATGGAGTGCCGTACAAGAGGAACACTCGTGTCCGCGACCGGAGGGGAAGGTCCGCAATGGAGGCGGTAGCAGCCCACGCGAATGACACCGCGCCGGAGATGTCGGCACTTCCGGCAGCCTGCACCGCGGTCCCGGTCGAGCACGCGGACTTCATCCGCCAGGTCCTGGAGAGGATCGGCGACAAGTGGACCCTGATGGTGATCGGGAGCCTGCGGGGCGGCGGCGTGATGCGCTACAAGGAGCTGCAGAGCTTTATCCCCGGTATCTCGCAGCGCATGCTCTCGCGCACTCTGGCCCAGCTCCATCACGACGGCCTGGTCTCCAGGACCGCCTACGCCGAGGTTCCACCGCGCGTGGAGTACGCGCTCACCCCGCTGGGTGCCAGCCTCAACGACATCGTGGCCTCCATGATCGGCTGGGCCGCCGATCACCATGACGAGATCCGCCGGCACCGAGAGCGTTCTGGTACGGCCGACGCGCGGTGACCGACCGGACCCGGCGGTCGAGGGGACAAGCCTCTCAAAACGTTGTCGCGCCTTCGAAGCGAACCCACTTGTCGGACATCAGTGTGCGGCGGCAGCGTGGGCCCAGTGCTCGTCACGTTCCTGATCACGGGAGACGCCGGGGGTTTCGCGCTGCAGGATCGCGGTAGCGCGGGGGAGCCCCCCAGTACGGAGCCCACTGGCATGCTCCTGTCGCCGATCCGGTCCAGCACCTGCCGGACGAAGTCCTTCCACTCGGCGGCGACGGCGGCCCCGGCTCCCGGCCGCATCCGGTCGATCTGCGGCCTCCATGACGCACATCCCCGTCCCGTACGGACATCGATGTTCCTTTTGTACGGCCTTCCGTGCTGGTCCATCATGGCGCTGCACGAGGCGTCCCTCGCCGACGCACACGAGCGGGCCCGGCAACTGGCCGGGAGGAACGGCGGACGCACCGCCGCGTGAATCGATCGCCCACAACCGTCCGCCAGGTGTGGCCGGGACCTCACGCCTGCTCCAGTCCGAACGCAAAGAATTCCCCGTCATGAAACTGCTCGTGCTTGGACGCAGTACCGGTTCTGTCCCGTCATCCGGAGGAAAAGAACGATGAGCAAGCCCTCAGTATTGATCGTTGGCGCTGGTGCCGTAGGGATGGCGGTCGGCTACCACCTGAGCCTGGCCGGTGCTGACATCACACTCCTCGTCCGTCCCGGACGAAAAGCTGCATTCGCGGCCCCGCAACAGCTCTATTCGTACGACGACGCCGCACTCAAGACGTTCGCCGGCCACACCGTCGTCGAAGGCGTCGACGAACTGGTCGAGCCGCGATTCCAGTTCGTCGTCGTCACGCTCGACGGCCATACCAGCCGCTCGGCCGAAGGCACAGCCCTGCTGCGCGCCCTCGGCGACGCGATCCGCGGCACCGACGCGACAGTGATCATGTGTGGTATCGGCAAAGGGCTGCGCGAGCACTACCTGGACGTCATGCGTATTCCCGACGATCGGTTGCTGGCCGGAATGCTCAGCATGCTCAGCCATCAGGCCGGCGCCGAGCTGCCCGTCCACGCACCGACAGATCCAGCACTGGTTGCCAAGGCCGGCGTCTGCTACAGGCATCCTGCGAACAAGGTCGGTTTCCGCGTCGGAGCCAGCAACAAGGCGGCTGCGAAGCAGTTCGCCGCACTCTACGATCGCAACGGCGTCTCGCGCTGCAGCGCGGTGAACCCGTTCCTGGTCAACAGTGCCAGTGCCTTCTTCCCCATGTTCTCGGCATGCGAGATCGCCGGCTGGCCCGACGACTTCTCCACCGTGGTGGCGGACAGGGAACTCTGGCGGCTGGCCTGCCGTGCGCAGGCCGAGATCATGTCGCTGCCCCAGAACGGCCTGCTCGGCAAAGTGATGGCCGCGGTTCTTGGCCCGCGCCTGACGGCTTCCGTGAACCTCAAGTTGGAACGTGAGGTTCGGCCGCTGGATTATCAGGCGTTCAGCCGCTTCCAGCACGGGGGCAAGGTTCGCGTTCAGGACGTCGAATCAATGCGCGCCGACCTGGCCGACGGCCGGCGCCAGGGCCGACGGATGGCTGCCCTGCAGGAATTGCTGGCGCGGCTTGAGGCACATGAAGCGGCCAGCCAAGTAAACACGCAGAGCTAGAGTCACCCAGGCCTGTGTCCCCCGCATCGATAAGGGGCAACTGGAGCGCAGCGAGGTCGACAAGTCCTATGTCCTGGGCTGTCCAGTCGACGCGATGTGACCCAGGTCGATGAGCGGTCCGGTGGACAAGCTCGCGTCCTGACGTCAGGGATGTTTCTCCACCTCGGGAGAAGGGATGGAGCACCATCGCGTCGGTAAGGGACTCCGCTGCGCGAAAGTTCCAGGCCTCCGGCTGGATTGGGCGGACGCCGCTCTCGCTGTGGCAGGCCCCTCCTTCCCCCTCGGTTCGGAGACGACTCCGACCGAGCGACTTGTCGGACGAGCAGTGGGCGTTGATGGAGCCGATCATCACGGCCTGGAGACGGAACCGGGTAAGCCGGTCGGACACGGCCCCGGCACCGCTGTGGCCGGTGTACATCTCGAAGACCCTCAGGGGCCGTTGGGTCCAGGTCGTCCTCGGCTGGACACCGGACGACCGCTTCGGTCTCCAGGACCCCGGCAGGTCCTGGAGACCGGAGGTGCCGTCGGCCCGCGCGAAGCTCCCGCCGAGCCGACCACCGGGTTTGGATTCAGCCGGTGCCCGTCGGCAGCGGTTCGTCCAGGAGGAACGCCCGCAGCAGTGCGGTATAGCGGCGGGGCTGTTCGCCTGAGATGGAGTGTCCCGCTCCCTCGACGGTCACCAACGCGGAGCCTGCGAGGGTGTGCTGGTACTCGGCGGTCACGGCGGGCTTGATGAAGTCGCATTCCCCTCGCATGATCAGGGAGGGGACGTGCAGGGTGCGCAGGCGGGGCCGGGGGTCGGGGAGTCGCTCGAAGTCCTTGACGGTCATCTGGTTGCTGTAGAAGCCCTGAGGGTTGTCGTGCGCCTTGGCGGGCGGAGCGTTGTCGCACGAGGTGCTGTCCTTGCCCTGTAGTGCGACTTCGTGCATCCAGTGGTCGACCTCGCGGTCGCCGACCAGCGCGTGGGCGGCGCCGGGGTTGATCTGGAGGAGCAGGCTCGCCGTGATGATGCGGGGCGCGCTGTTGAGCCGGTCGAGCCGGGCCTTCTGTGCGGGGGAGAGGCGGTTCCAGGGTTCCCCGGCCTGGGAGCCGGGGTATTGACGGCCCCACAGCGCGCCCGGCGAGGTGAAGACCGCTTTGGCGACGTGCCCGCCATGGGCGGCCAGGTACTGGGCGGTGAGTGATCCGCCCCAGGACTGGCCGACCAGGATGATCCGGTCGGCGCCGAGTGTGCGCCGGATCGCGTCCAGGTCGGCGACCTGGCGGGCGACGGTGTAGCCGGTGACGTCCCGCAGCCGGGTGGAGCGGCCGGCGCCAAGCTGGTCGTAGGAGTAGACGTCGAAGCCGTCCGCCGCGAGTTCACGGCCCCCGGTGGGGATGCCCTCGCCGGGGGTGCCGGGACCGCCGTGCAGGAAGATCACCGGGGTCGGTCTGGCCCTGCCCGAGGCGGGGGCGTGGACGTAAGCGATGCGTGAACCGGTCGGCAGATCCCAGAACCGCACGCCGGGCGGGGTGGGGGCGGCCGTCGTGGTGGGCATCGGACGGAGGACGGTGACGGCGGCGAGGACGGCGACGGCCGCGGTCAGGCCGGCCGTGACGAACGCGGTCGCCCGCCGCGCCGGGCGGCGGGCGAGGCCGAATAGGGCGAACGCCGCCCGGCCCAGCACTCCGCCGGCCAGGGCGCCGCAGACGAGACCGACGATGGCCAACACCGGCACGCTCGCGGTGACGAACGCCGCCGCGAGGAAACCGGCCACCGCCACGGCAGGGGTCAGCAGGAGAGCCAGGAACAGCAGGACACCGCCGGCGACACGACGGAGAAGTATGCGTGACATGCCTTCGAGGCTAGGAAGCCGACGCGCGCTTCCCGTCCAGCTCAGGGACGGTTTCGGCGGGGGAGAGGGCCGCCGTGCGGCGGGGTGTCGTCCCCTCCTTACGGCGGGGGAACCGGCTCGGGTACGGCAGGCGCGGTGCCGTAACAACTGTCAGGGGCCGTCCGCCAGTTGGATCGAGACTCCCGCGCCCGGCCGACACACCCACCCCCGCCCTCACCCTCCACCACCCGGCCTGATCAACCCCGTCTCATACGCCGCGATCGTCGCCTGCACCCGGTCCCGCACCCCCAACTTCCCCAGCACGACCGACACATGGTCCTTCACGGTCGCCGCGCTCACCCCCAGCACACCCGCGATCTCCGCGTTGGACAGCCCCCGCGCGACGTGCCGCAGCACTTGCGTCTCGCGCGGCGTGAGCGGGGAGAGGCGGGCGGGGTCCAGCGGGCCTGGCGTGTCCGTGAAGCGGTCGATCAGTTTGCGGGTGACCGCCGGGTCGAGCAGCGCGGCGCCCCCGTGGACCACCCGTACCGCGTCGATCACCCGCTCCGGCTCCGCGTCCTTGAGCAGGAAACCGGCGGCCCCGGCGCGCAGCGCGGCGAACAGATACTCGTCGAGACCGAAAGTGGTGAGGACGAGGACCCGGGTGGAGGGACTGCGCTCGGTGATTGCGGCGGTCGCCGCGAGCCCGCCGATCCCCGGCATGCGGACGTCCATCAGCGCGACGTCGGGTCGCGCCGAGAGCGCGAGTTCGACCGCCGTGTCGCCGTCCGGCGCCTGCCCGACGACGCACAGGTCGGGTTCCGCGTCGAGGATCGCCGCGATCCCGGCGCGTACGACGGCCTGGTCGTCCGCGACGGTCACTCTGATCGCCATGGGAACGCCTCCGGGAGCCACACGCGGACCGCGCCGCTGTCGGTCGTCGAGAGGGTACCGCCGGCGGCGTCCGCGAGGACGCGCAGCCGCCGTTCCACTCCGGGAGCGGCGGGTGCCGGACCGGAGACCTCCACGCCGTCGGGGAGCGTGCGCACGGTGAGGGTGACCCCTACGGCCATGAGCGCGGAGGCGGTCCGGTACGCGAAGACCTCCACGGCGGCGGGCAGTGGACGGCGTGCCCCGGCGTAGCGGACGACGGCGCCGTAGCGCGCGGCCAGCGCGGTGATCCCGGAGACGGTGGGCGGCGGGGCGTCGTCGGCGGCGTCCCCCGCGCACGGCGCGGACAGCAGGTCCCGCAGAGCGGTCAGTCCGGCGCGGGCCTCTTCCCGTACGGCCCGCAGGTTCCCCTTCTCCGCGGCGGCGACGACCGCCCGCGCGTGCCGGAGCGCCGTGTCCCGCAGCCCGGTGGCGAACAGCAGACGTTGCGCGGACACCGCCGCGTCGGCGTCCTCGTCGAGCAGCACCCGCCGCCGGGCATCCGCGGCCCGCAGCCGCTCGTGCCGCCGGGCGGTGCAGCGCCCCCACGACCAGACGGCGAGGGCGGGGAGGGCCAGCACGCCCGCCAGTACGGCCCAGGCCGCGGTACGGCTGCCGGTGATGCCGCTGCCGCTCGCCAGTGCGAGCCCGCCCACGACCGCCACGGCGAGCGGCGCCAACAGGCCTCGGCGCCACGGCAGACGCAGACCGACGCTGTGGGCGAGCGTCAGTTCGACCCACCCGTACACCAGGAAGATGTCGCTCACCGGCGGCTGGGTCCAGCCCGCCCGGTCGCAGGCCCACCACAGCAGCAGCGCCGACAGCACCGCCGCCAGCGCGCGGCCGGGCGCCCGTGAACGCCAGGCCAGCGGCACGGCGTGCAGGCCCGACAGCACGACCGTCACCAGCGCGGGCAGCAGACCGCCGAACGGAGCCGGTACGTCGGCCGACAGCAGGCTCGCACCGAGCGACAGCGCGATCGCCAGGGCCACCAGCGCGTAGTCGAGCGCGGCCGTCCCACGCCACCGGGGCCACCGGCGGCGGGGAAGAACCGTCGCCGCAGGCAGCGAGGCCCGCACGCGCCAGCCCTCTCCACGGCCTTGCCCCACGGGTCCCGCGCGGAATGTCCCGCCCGCCGCGGTGACCGTGGCCGCCAGCCCCGCGAGACCGCGCCCGGTCCCGAGGCCCGGCTCGACGGCCGTACCGCCGTCGTCCGTGACGGTCACGACGAACACGTGTCCGCCACCGGCCTGCACGGGCTCGTCCGGGTCGTCCGTCGCCTCGATCCGGACGCGCACGGTCGCGCCGTCGGCGTACCGGGCCGCGTTGGTCAACGCCTCCCGGACGACCCGGTACGTCGCTTCCGCACTGCCCGCCGGTGCGCTGTCGACCGTGCGCCGGTAGTCCACCGCGTGCGCGGCGGCCAGGGCGTCGACCTCGGTGAAGCCGGCCGCGGTCGCGTCCAGTTCGGTGAGGCGTTCCAGTTCGCGGACGGCCTCGCGGCCCGCCTCGTCGGCGTGGCGCAGCGCGTCACCGGTCCGTTCCCGGTCGGCGAGCCTGAGCGCGGCGCCCGCGGCCACCACGATCCCGGTCAGCCGATGCGCGGCCACGTCGTGCAACTCCGCCGCCAGCCGGTCCCGTTCCGCCAGCGCCGCGAACAGCGGGACCGCCACCGTGCCGGCCTCGTAGTCCGCCAGCGCGGACCGGCGGGCCGACCGCTGCCGACGGGAGCGGCCCGTCGCCCAGACGACCGCCATCAGCCCACCGGCCGTCAGCGCGACCCCCGCCACGTAGTGCGGCGGTTCACCGCGTACGGCGGGGACCGCGGCGACGGCCAGCGTGAGCACGACGGCTCCCGTGAGGGAGGCACCGGCGGTCCTGCGTACGGCAAGCAGACGGACCGTGATCAGGACGCAGACCGCCGCGACGAGGGAGAGGGCCCACACGTGTCCCGCGACGCCGTTCATCGGCCTACGTCGACGACGGGCGACCGCTCGACGATCTCCATTCCGGCAGACTAATCGGCTTTTTCGGCGGAGGTGAGGAGACGTCGTTGATCGTCGACTGGTGCGCGGACGGGCAGGGGTGACGCCCTCACCGGGGCCGGTGGCCCGCAGCCGGGCGACTTCACGGGGCTGGGGCGCGGGCCGGGGGCAGACAAACCGTTCCTTCCCGTCAGCTGGCGAGCAGCCTTCGGGCCGCCGGTATCGAGGCGACGGAGCTGAACATCCCTGCCTGGTCCCGCGGTACGGCCAGATCGGCGACGACTTCGCCGGCGTCGACGAGCATCACCGCCCGGTCGGTGGCGACCCTGCCTGGATCAGGTCCGGCCCCGCGCGGCCGACGCGGCCGTAACGTCGTCGAGTACGCGGCGGTCGGGCCGGTGACATCGGCGCGAGATCCACCAGCAGGCACGCCTCCGCATGTCCGACCATCCCCGAAGTATCGGCACCGACCTGGGTCGTGGGACGCAACCCGATACCCCGCACGTGGAAAAGTCCTCTCCGCCTGGACTGACAGAACCCCTCAGCAAGGTTCATCGCCCCAGGTCGGCAAGGACATTCGCGTTTCCGCCACGACAGCCGCCCTGCCCGGCCGCCATGGCGAGGTCAGGGACACCCCTGATCCCGGCCTCGGGGTGGCCGGACCGTTGTTCAGGGAAACCCCTTCGTCCCCGAGGTGGATTTGTCGAACTGGCGTAGACGGGCAGCATCGTCCACGCCACTACGACGGGGATCACAGGGAACAGTGAGGGCGGGAGAACGATGAGGGGCTCACTATGCGGGGCGTTGACACTGCTGACGGTGTGCACGCTGGTCGCCGCGGCGGGCGGTGCGGTCGCCGCACCGACCGCCGCGGCACCGGACGTAACCGCTTTGCAGGCGGCGCTGGATCGGGTGACGGCAACCGGTGCGATCGGCGCGGTCGCCGAGGTTCGGCAGGGTGGCGCCGTATGGCGCGGCAGCAGCGGCAGGTCCGTGCTCAACGGTCGGCAGCCCGCGCCTGTCGACGGCCGATTCCGCGCCGGAAGCGTCACCAAGACGTTCACCGCCACCGTGGTGCTCCAATTGGTGGGTGAGGGACGACTGCGCCTGTCAGACACCGCCGAGCGTTGGCTCCCGGGCCTCGTTCCCGCCCCCGGAGGCGACCGGATCACGGTCCGGGATCTGCTCCAGCACGCCAGCGGCCTGCCCGAGTACACCGACGGACTGCTCGACGGCGACGCCCCCCGCGACCGCTTCCGCACCTGGACCCCCGCCGAGCTGGTCCGACGGGCCGTCAAGGACGGCGCCGGGAACCGCCCTCTGCTGTTCCCGCCGGGCACCGATCACCACTACTCCAACACGGACTACATCGTGCTCGGCATGATCATCGAAAAGGTCACCGGCCGCTCCTACCGCACCGAGATCGACCAGCGCATCATCCGGCCCCTCGGACTCCGGGACACCCGCCTGCCGGGCTCCTCCCCCTTCCTCACCGGGCCCCACTCCCACGGCTACGAACCGGTGGAGAAAGCGGACGGAACACTCGTCCCGGTCGACTACACCACCGTCAACATGTCCGTCGCCGGTGCTGCCGGCGAGATCATCTCCAGCACCGCCGACCTCGACCGCTTCTTCCGCACCCTGCTCAGCGGCGGCCTTCTGCGCCCGGCCGAACTGCGGGAGATGACCGCCGACCCCAGCGGCGGCGGCTGGGGCCTCGGCCTGGAGATCGCCACGCTCCCCTGCGGCACGATCGTGGGCCACGGCGGCGGCACTCCCGGCTATCGCACCGTCTCCTTCCACACACTGGACGGCACCCGACAGGTCACCGTGGACTGGACCGACTGGGGCACCGACGCCGGCCCCGCGGCCCTTGCCCTGCTGACCGCCGCCCTCTGCCCCTCGTAGCCGCCAACGGCCGAACTCCTTGCCTGGTCCGCAACGAGGTAGCAGCTGGAAACGGTGGGCTGAGGGCGCTCCTTGCATTCGGCCACTCGGTGGTCGGCTCCACGCCGGATGCCCTCGCCGGGATGGCGATCGGCGGGTCGGAAGGGACCTTTGGCATGGGGCATTCGGTCGAATGGTGTCGCGGCGGGCCTTCGCCGGCGTCCCGGTGTCGGTGTTGTCGTGGATGGCGGCCCGCAACCTACCCCGAAGGGCGACACCGGTGAGGCGAGAAGAAGACAAGACGCCGGGCAACGTACGGGTCACCGATGATGCTTTCGCCGCGTGCATCGAACCGGTCGTCGCAGTGAATCCACTCGATCCGCGCAACCTCCTGGGCGTCTGCCGGGTGTTCGTAGGATCCGGCATCGGCTCAGCCGCGTACGCGTCGTTCGACACCGGCAGCACGTGGCGGGCCGGAGGCCTGTTGCCCGGCCTGGTACCGGACTTCGACGGCAATCCGGCCGTGGCCTTCGACAGCCGTGGCCGCGCCTTCGTGTGCTGCGTCGTGGCCACCCAGGGGCCGCCGCGCCGTCCTGATGTGGCGCAGCGACGACGGTGGGCGCGGTTTCCACCCGTCGGCCACGGCGATCGCGAGTGGGCCTGGTCTGGTGGACCATCCCAGCCTCACGATCGGCAAGGGAAGCCGCCGCGCATCCGCGCCTCTGTACCTCGCCGCGGGGATGTACGGCACCGCCGACGACGGTGTGGTCGTGGCCCGCTCAACCGACGTGCCGGTTCGCGCCGGACACCTCAAGGGGTCGCCCGGGTGTTGTGGCGGTCGCCGACATGTTCGCGGCGGCGGCCGCTGTCACCCGCCTGACCCGGCTCGGCTCAGGATCGGCGATTCTTCTCGTCGGCGTCGAACCTGCGCACCTCATTGCGTATCCGCGGGCCCCATTCGGTGAGCAGCGCCGTGATCTCCGGTGTGGCCACGTGCTGGTCGAGGGCCTCCTGGGACGTCCACTGCTCCAGTACCGTGACGGCTCCGGTCGCCGCGTCCTCCACGCAGAACGACATCAGCACGTTCCCCGGATTCGCCGCGGCGAGCGGGTACGAGGTCGCGCGTGCCTCGGCGACGAACGTCTCGACCTCCTCGACGGGAACGAAGACGCGGCCGGCGATGATGACGGTCGTCCGGGCGTCTTCCTGGGGCTTGTTCAGCGCATTCATGGTTCTTTCTCGTCCTTCGTGTCGGTCAGGCGGCGTACTGGTAGGCGGGGTAGGTGAGATAGCCCGAGTCGCCGCCCTGGTAGTACGTGGCCGGGTCGTCGGGCGCGACGGGCAGTCCGGTACGCAGCCGTTCCACCAGGTCGGGGTTGGCGAGGAAGGCGCGGCCGAAGCTGATCAGATCCGCGCCCAGGCCCAGCCAGCGGTCGGCTGCGGCCCGGTCGGCCTGCTTGGGGCCCATCGGTACCGCCGGGTTCATGACCAGGCTGCCTGGCCACGCGCGGCGCAGTCCCACCAGCACCTCCTCCTCGGCGGTCGCCTCCAGGTGGACGTAGGCGAGGTCGAAGCGGGCGAGTTCGGCGAGCAGGGCCCCGTACAGCTCCGGCACCTCCCTCTCCTCGACGCCCCAGAAGGTGCCGCCTGGGGAGAGCCGGATCGCGGTGCGGCCGGCGCCTATGGCGTCGACGGTGGCGGCGACCGCCTCGACGGCGAAGCGGATGCGGTGGGCGATCGGGCCGCCGTAGGAGTCGGTGCGCAGATTGGCGTTGGACGACAGGAACTGTGAGATCAAGTAGCCGTTCGCGCCGTGCAGTTCGACGCCGTCGAAGCCGGCGTCGACGGCGCGCCGGGCGGTCTCGGCGTAGGAGCGGGCCTGTTCGGGCACCTCGGAGAGGTTCAGGGCGCGGGGGACGGGCGCGGGTCGAGGCCCGGTCGGGGTGAACACGTCGCCCGCGGCCGCCACCGCCGAGGGTCCGACCGGTTGCAGGCCCGTGGTCTCGGGGTGCGAGACCCGGCCGCCGTGCATGATCTGGGCGAAGATCCGCCCGCCGTTGGTGTGCACGGCGTCGGTGACGGGCCGCCAGGAGGCCACGTGCTCGTCGGTGTACAGGCCCGGGGTGCCCGGGTTGGACTGCCCGACCAGGCTGGGCTGCACGCCCTCGGTGACGATCAGACCGGCGGTGGCCCGCTGGGCGTAGTAGATCGCCATGGACGGGGTGGCAAGGCTCCCGGCCGCCGCCCGGCCCCGGGTCATCGGAGCCATCACCACCCGGTTGGGCAGCTCCAGACCGCTCAGGCGGTAGCGGTCGAACAGCGTGGTCCTGCCGGTCATGCCACATCTCCTTCGTACGGGTGGAAGGCCCAGGAACGGCGGGCCCGACAGGTACGCTAGAACCTGACATCAGTGTGAGGGGCAAGCCCCTGGGGCGGGGGCACCACCGGGAGGGTGAGATGCGGATCGGTGAACTCGCGGCGCGGACCGGGGTGAGTGTCCGTTCACTGCGCTACTACGAGGAGCAGAACCTGCTCACGAGCACCCGCAGCACCGGAGGGCAGCGGCACTACGCGGACGGCGACATCGAGCGGGTCGTCTTCATCCAGCGCCTGTACGTGGCCGGGCTGTCCAGCCGCACCATCCTGGAACTGATGCCGTGCAGGGACGCGCCCAGCGACGAGAACTCCGACGCCGCACTGGAACGCATGGCCAAGGAACGTGACCGGCTTTCCACCCACATCGTGGAGCTTCTCGGCACTCGTGACTCCCTCGACGGTCTGATCGCCGCGGCTCAGGCCCATCGCGACACCCGTAGGACCGCGGCATGAGGTCGCCCGCGCCCGAATTGATCGAAAATTCCTTTGATGAATTCTACGAGTTCATGATTTTCATCATTCCAGAAGTGGTCGCGCGACGATATTGATGCTCACGGTGCGCCTACTTCGCTCCATCCCCGAGCTCAATGCCTTCGCAATTGCTGCGGGTGTGTGACCCCTGTCGGCACTGTTTTAGTCGGGCGGACTGCTCACCTCTGCTGTGAAACGGCATCGATTCCAGGCTGCCACATTTCATAGTTTCCACATTCTGCCGTGATCTCGGCCGTCTCCTGAGCGGCGGTGATGAAGTCATCGACCACTGGCGAGGTCTGCGATGCCGCCACCGCGAGGCACACCTGGTCGGGCGTCAGTTCCGGGATGGGCACATAGATGATGTTCGGATGTGAGTAGAACACGGTCGCCGAACGGGCCAGGAACGAGATGCCCCGGCCGGCCGCTACATGCTCGAGCGTCTCGTCCACCCCGCGAGCCAGGTATCCGGCGTTGGGGTGCGGGCGCCTGGTGGGCTGAGTGGCCGGGTCGGCATGCCAGACCAGGGGTTCGCCGACCAGGTCCGCCTCGGTGACCTCCTCCTTGCCGGCCAGCCGGTGGCCGGCGGGCAGCACCGCCACCCGCGGCTCGGTGTACAGCGGCGTGACGTGCAGTCCGGCCTCGTCGATGGGCAGCCGCACATAGCCGATGTCGATGCGGCCGTCGAGAAGCATCGGGCCCTGGTCGTCCCCTTCGATCCGCTGCACGTCCACGACCACGTCCGGGTGCCGGGCCTCGAACGCACGTGCCGCCGGGATGACGGGGATGCCGGCCCGGAAACCGACCATCAGCCGCCGGCTGCCGCGGGCGGCCACGGACACCCGGCGGCGGACCGCATGCGCGGAGGCGAGCAGCGGACCGGCGTCGACCAGCAGTTGTCGGCCCGCGTCGGTCAGCGCGACGCCGTGGCGATCCCTGGTGAACAGCGAGGCGCCGAGATCCTGCTCGAGCGCGCGGATCTGCCGGCTGAGCACCGGCTGCGCGATATGCAGCTCTTCGGCGGCGCGGCCGAAGTGCAACCGGTCGGCCACGGCGGCGAAGTAGCGCAATTTGCGCAGGTCCAGATCCATGGCGTCTCCCAGTCCGGTGATGCCTTCAGGGTATCACCGCGACCAAAAGAAGTCTTGGACACCCACTCAGGACAATGGCAGCCTGAATAGGTACCCAGTGAATTTGATTCGGATGCCCATTAATTCAACGGAGTGATCGTGGGAAAGCTCGATGGCAAGGTAGCGGTGATTACCGGCGGATCCACCGGCTTGGCACTGGCCGGCGCAAAACTGTTCGTCGAGGAAGGGGCGCACGTCTTCATCCAGGCCCGGCGGCAGGAAGCATTGGACGATGCGGTCAAGCTGATCGGCCGCAATGTCACCGCCGTACAGGGCGACGCGGCCGAACTGGACGACCTGGACCGCTTGTACGACACCGTCAAGCGGGAAAAGGGCTCGATCGACGTGCTGTGGGCCAGCGCCGGGACGGGCGAACCCGCCGTCCTCGGCGAGATCACCGAGGACCAGTTCCACCGCGCCTTCTGGCTCAACGCGCGCGGCACCCTGTTCGCCGTGCAGAAGGCACTGCCGCTGATCAACGACAACGGCTCGATCTTCATGACCGGATCCAATGCGTCCCTCGGCGCCTTCCCCGACTGGAGCCTCTACGCGGGAAGCAAGGCCGTCCAGCAGGCCTGGGCCCGCGTCTGGCTCAACGAACTGCGCGACCGCGGGATCCGGGTCAACGTCCTGACCCCCGGTCAGGTCGCCACCGCCAAACAGGAGGAACTGTTCGACGAGGCGGCCAAGGCCGCATTCGAGTCCCTCATCCCCCGCGGAAAGATGGGCCGCCCCGAAGAGATCGCCGCCGTCGCCCTGTTCCTCGCCTCCGACGACTCCAGCTACGTCAACGGCCTGGAACTGGTCGCCGACGGTGGCACCACTGCCATCTGACCCACCCACCAGGAATGCCGCGGGCGCATCCCGCAACGCCCTGGTCGCCACAACGACACCTTGAGCACAGAAAGAGGGCACACCTCATGAGCAGCATCACCCTCATCGGTACGGGCAACATGGCCCGTACCATCGGCACGCTCGCCCTGGCGGGCGGCAACACCGTCGAGGTCATGGGCCGCGATCAGTCCAAGGCCGATGACCTGGCCAAGGCTCTGGGCGGCGGCGCGACGACGGGCAAGTGGGGCGCCGTTCCGGCCGGGGACATCGTCATCACGGCTCTGCTGTACGACGGTGTCGTTCCGGTCGTCGCCGAGTACGGGGACGCCCTCGCGGGCAAGGTCGTCGTCGACATCAGCAACCCCTTCAACGCCGCGTTCGACGGACTCGCCCACGGCGAGGAGACCTCGATCGCGCAGGAGGTCGCCAAGGTGGCCCCGGCCGGCGCCAGCGTGGTGAAGGCCTTCAACACCATCTTCCGCAATGTCCTGGACAAGGGCCGGCCCAACGTCTTCATCGCCGGTGACAGTGCGCGGGCCAAGGCGGGCGTGGGGGCATTCGTCGAAAGCCTCGGGCTGCGCCCGCTGGACGTCGGCGGCCTGAAAATGGCGCACTGGCTGGAAGGAATGGGCTTGGTCACCATGGGCCTCGCCGGCAACGGGGTTGGCCACTGGGACTTCGCCCTCGGCGTCAACGAATTCACCGGCTGAGCCCCCTGGGCCGAGGAGTCGGCGAACAGGGCGCCGTGCGCCCTGTTCAACGGGTGACCCGGCCGGGGAGATCGTTGTCCTCGCCGTGCCCTGGGTCGGCGAGGCGGCGGTGGTGAGTGAGTACGGGGACGTACTTGCAGGGCAAGGTCATCATCGACATCACCAACCCCGTCTCCCCGGTTTCCAGGGCTTTGCCACCCCTGACGGCAGTTCCGGCGCGCAGGAGATCGCCGAGGCCGCCCCCGCCGACGCGCATCTGAGACCGGGCAGCCGCCAGTGGCGCGAGCTCCGCAGGACGTCGCCCTGGCGCAACTGGGCCTTGTCGCACACTCCGTCAGGCACACCGAACCTTCCTCGGCGTCAGCATTCGCGGCTGAGCGCACCCGCACCACCACGTCTCGCGCCACATCACGCCAGTGGATCTGCGGCACGGGGAGAAGCAGCCACTCGACCTACTCTCAGGAGGAGCAGCACCATGCGCGTTTTCGTCACCGGTGGGACCGGCCATTCCGGTTCGTACATCGTCCCCGAGCTCATCGCCGCCGGACATGAGGTCACCGGCCTGGCCCGCTCGGACACGGCCGCGGCGGCGTTGTCCGCGCTCGGCGCGAAGGTGCGCCGCGGCGACCTCGAGGATCTCGACGGGCTCAAGGAGGCTGCCGCGGACTCCGACGGTGTAGTCCACGTCGCGCACCGGCAGGATCTGCTTTTCTCCGGCGGGATCGACGCCGTGGCCGCCGCGGAGCTCCCGATCATGCTCGCGTACGGCGAGGCACTGGCGGGAACCGGAAAGCCGCTGGTCGCGGCGGGGAGCATAGGCTCGCCAGGTAACCTGGGCCGGCCTGCCACCGAGGAGGACCCGGCCCTTCCCGGCGGCGACGACTACAAGGGCACCCTGCGGGCTCGCAACGTCGTGGAAACCGCCGTGGTCGGCCTCGCCGAGCAGGGAGTGCGGTCTTCCGTCGTGCGGATCGCCAACATCGCGCACAGCACGACCGATCGCGCCGGATTCCTCGTGCGTCCTCCCGCTAGGACGAGGTCGCTGATACCTCGGCCCGGCACCGGTCGCCCGCGCGGCGGCTGGAGTGGTCCCGCTGGCGCCGCCGCCATCAAGGCATCGCCCGCCGCTGCCACTGCCAGCGCCGCACGCGCCCCGATCGAGTGAGTCACGAACCACCACCGGCCTGATGCGGCGTCAGCCGACCAGGCGCCGAAAGGGCCCCGTGACCAGGGAACATGGAGAAGTGCAACTGGAGTACCAGCACCAGTGCCGTTCTTTGCGACCAGACGCCTGAGCCACCTCCTTGGTCGCGAGGAGGGGCGACGTGCGCGCAGTCGCAGGAGGCCTTCCGTCGGCGATCGGGACGCTGTTGACCATGGTCGGCGCCCAGGAGTTCGCCTCTCGCCGCGCACGCCTTGACGCCGCCACCCGCCACAAGGATCTCCAGCCCGGCAGTGCCGACACAACGGGGGACGTTCACGTCGGCAGCGGCAGCTCCGCCCAGATGGTCTTTCCGGTGGGCGTCTGCCGGCTGCCCCAGCGGTCCGCGAGCTGGGCGACGAGGAGGAGCCCGCGTCCGCCCTCGTCGAAGGAGCGGGCCCGCCGCAGGTGCGGGGCGGTGCTGCTGCCGTCGGAAACCTCGCAGACGAGTGCGTCGCCGCGCAGGAGGCGCAGTTCGACGGGGGCGCCGCCGTAGCGGATGGCGTTGGTGACCAGTTCGCTGACTATGAGTTCGGTGGCGAAGGTCAGCTCTTCCAGTCCCCAGGCCGTCAGCTGATCGCCGGCCATCCGACGGGCCCTGGCGACGATGGCAGGGTCCGTGGGGAGCTGCCAGGTGTGAACCCGGTCGGCACCGAGTGCGGACGTGCGGGCCAGGAGCAGCACGATGTCGTCGGCGGGGGCGGTCGGTATCACCTTGCGGACCACGTGGTCGCAGATGTCTTCCAGCCCGCAAGGTGGATGGCTCAGCGCGTCCCGCAGCAGGCCCAGTCCCTTGTCGATGTCCCGGTCGGCGGCTTCGATCAGCCCGTCGGTGTAGAAGGCGAGCACACTGCCCTCCGACAGTTCCACCTCGACGGCTTCGAACGGCAGGCCCCCCACTCCCAGGGGCGGCCCTGCCGGCAGGTCGAGGAACCGCACGGTCCCGTCGGGGCTCACCAGGGCGGGCGGCGGATGACCGGCGCGGGCCAGACGGCAGCTGCGGGAGACCGGGTCGTAGACGGCGTACAGGCACGTCGCGCCCACCTCGCCCGACGCACCGCTCGTCGATCCCCGGGCGTCGGGTCCCTCCTCCCGGTCGAGCCGGACGACGAGGTCGTCGAGCTGGGTGAGCAGTTCGTCGGGGGCGAGGTCGACGTCGGCGAGTGTGCGGACCGCGGTGCGCAGACGGCCCATCGTTGCGGAGGCGTGGATGCCGTGGCCGACCACGTCACCCACCACGAGGGCGACCCGTCCTCCGGACAGGGGGATGACGTCGAACCAGTCGCCGCCCACCCCGCTCGCGGAACCCGCCGGCAGATACCGGTGGGCGAGCTCCACGGCCGTCGGGGAGGGCAGCCGCTCGGGCAGCAGGCTGCGCTGAAGTGCGAGCGCGGTGCGGCGTTCCTGGGTGTAGCGCCGGGCGTTGTCGATGCTCACGGCCGCTCTGGCGGCGATCTCCTCGGCCAGCAGCAGGTCGTCGTCTCCGAAGGGTTCCGGCGTGCGGTGCCGCACCAGGTACACCAGGCCCAGGGTGACGCCACGGGCGCGCAGCGGGACCAGCAGCACCGAGTGCATCCCGTACCGGCGGGCCGACACGCGGCGAGCCGGGGACGCCGCCAGCCACTCGCGGAGCACCGGGTCCCCCATGCGGTGCAGGGTGCCGCGGCCGGTGCGCAGCGCCCAGGCCGCCGGGGAGTGCGAGGGGCGGGTGGCCGTCTCGCCCACCGGCACCACGGCCTCGGGGCACCCCGGGAGCACCGAGGCGTGGGCACAGCGGGACAGGACGACCGGTCCCGTGGGCGGGACCGGCTCCGGTTCGTCTCCGCGGACGACCGACTCCAGAAGGTCGACGACGACGAAGTCGGCGATTCCCGTGACGGCCACCTCGGCGAGTTCCTCCGCGGTCCGCGTCACGTCCAGGGTGCTGCCGATGCGCGCACTGGCTTCGTTGAGCACCTCAAGGCGGCGTCTGGCCCAGTACTGCTCGGTGGTGTCGATCACCAGGGCCGACAGGCCCCGCACCGAGCCGCCCGGGTCCTTGAGCGGGGTGAGATAGACCGACCAGGCATGGTCCTGGACCTCGCCCGGGGCCCGGCCCGGCTGCTGCTCGCTGTGGATCGCGTCCCCGGTGCGCAGGACCTGCCGCTGGAGAAGGTCCATCTGCTCGTGGCTCGCCTGTATCTCGGTGAGGGTCAGACCTTTCATCTCGTCGCTGGTCAGGCCCATCGCCTGGCTCATCACCTGGTTGCATGCCACGAACCGGGCCCCGCGGTCGTAGACGGCGACGGACAGCGGGAGCTGCGCGAGCGTCAGGTCCCACAGTTCGGCGGCGTCGGCCGTGCTCGGGCCGGAGGCGTACGTCACCGCGGCGCCCGTCACGAGCCAGAGCGGGCGGGTCTCACCGGTCGGCAGCGGGGTGCCGCGCAGCCGTGCGACGACCCGGTCGCCGTCGCGGTGGCGCAGTGCCACGTCGCTGGTCCAGGGTTCTCCGGCGGACAGGCGTCGGCCGGCGGAGTGGGGCAGGTCCGTGGCGAGCAGGTCGGCGGCCGGACGGCCCACGGCGTCGTCCGGCGAGTGCCCCAGCAGGGCCCGGGCGCCGGCGCTCCATGCCATGACGTTCAGTTCGGCATCGATGACGACCGCGAAGTCCTCGGGTACTCCGGTGCTTCGTGCCGCACCGGAGACGGCGGACTGGTTGTCCATGGGACGACCCACTCTCGTTTCCTGCCATGACGCCGGACCCGCCGTACCACACGTCACGGGCGGTGCGTCCAGCATCGCGCCCTGGCGCGTCCCGCTCAACCGATGCCAACGTTAGACAAAATGAGTACTACTTATATCTGTCTGTAAGTGCTGGAAAATATTAGCGGTTCCGTCGGGTTGATCGGAGTGTTAGTCGCAACTACCTGGTGTGTTGCAAGGGTTGGTGTCACCTCAGTGGAAAATGTGCCTGCCTATCATCTTGACTCAGGCTAGGAGCTGCCCCGATAAATGCAACTCATGAGCAGTGTTGCTCGGAGAGGACACCCGCATGAGACCCCTACACATAGGCTCCGGACTGGCCAAGGCACTCGCGGCCGGAGTCGTAGTCTTCGCAACCCTGGTGCCGGTCCAGTCGGCGCAAGCGGCCACGACGAACTTCTACGTCGACCCCACCGGCGGTAACGACAGCAACTCCGGAACCAGCACCGCCGCCGCCTTCAAGACAATCCAGGCGGCCCAGGCCGCCGTCCGCGCGTCGAACACGAACATGTCCAGCGACATCGTCGTGAACCTGCGCGGCGGCACCTACAACCTGTCCAGTCCGATCACGCTGGGCACGAGCGACTCCGGTACGAACGGCCACACGGTCGTCTACCAGGCCTACAACGGCGAGACCCCCGTGATCGGCGGCGGCCGGTCGATCACCGGCTGGACCGCCGCCTCGAACGGCGAGTACAAGGCTTCGGTGGGCAGCCTCAACTTCCGTCAGCTGTACGTCAACGGAGTGCGCGCCACCCGCGCCCGGTATCCCGACCTGGGCTCGGACTTCCAGCTCCAGGGCAGCGACAAGGCCAACAAGCTGCTGCAGGTGCTCAGTTCACAGATCTCCAACTGGAGCAACCTCAGCCGGACCGAGATGGTCCTCGAGCTGCAGTGGGCGGAGAACTACCTGCGGCTGAAGTCGTTCACCACCGCGGGCGGCACCGCCAACGTCTCCATCCAGGACCACGAGGCCGGCATCCTCTTCCAGCGGCCCTTCCCCGTCCTGTCCAACGGCTCCCCCCTGCACTTCGAGAACGCCCACGAGTTCCTCGACGAACCTGGCGAGTTCTACGTCGACACGGCCGCGCAGACGGTCTACTACAAGCCGCGCTCCGGCGAGGACATGTCCACCGCCACCGTGCAGGCACCCACACTGCCGACGCTCGTGGAGGTCAAGGGCACCAGCCTCGACGCCCCGGTCCACGACCTGCGCTTCTCCGGCATCACCTTCGCCCAGACCACCTGGATGGAAGCCACCGACAACGGTCTGCTCAACGGCCAGGGCGGCCTCTACAACCTGTCGGCCGACTCCTCGAACCACCAGTACATCGACCGTCCGCCGGCCGGGGTCCACGTCGCGGACGCCGACCGCGTCTCCTTCACCGGGAACACCTTCACGCAGATGGGGTCCACCGCCCTCGACCTGGACCACGGCGTCCACGACAGCAGCGCGACCGGCAACGTCGTGTACGACATCGCGGGCAACGGCATCATGGTGGGCAAGTTCTCCGACCCCACGGTCGAGTACCACACCATCTACAACCCGCCCACGTCCCCGGCGGGGGAGGACGCCCGCGAGGTCGTCAAGAACGTCACCGTCAACGACAACCTGATCACCCGGATCGGCGAGGACTACCTGGGCACCGCCGGCATCAACGCGGGCTTCGTCAACAGCACCACCATCAACCACAACGACATCAGCGACGCCCCGTGGGCCGCCCTCTCGCTCGGCTGGGGGTGGCAGTCCGCGGCCAACGCCGAGGGCAACAACAGCATCAGCTACAACCGGATCGGCAACGTGCTGAACCGGCTGTGCGACACCGCCGGCATCTACCACCTCTCCAACGACCCGGGCACCGTCATGAACGGCAACTACGTGCACGACGTGGTCCGGGGGCCGGCCGCCTGCGGGTCCGCGGTGGCGGGGCTCTACCTGGACGAGGGCTCCAACAACATGACCCTGTCCAACAACGTGCTGTCGCACACGGACGGTTTCATAAACCAGAACGCCAACGGCAGCAATGTGACGCTGTCCGGCAACGCGACCTCGGGCACCTCGGTGATGCAGGCCTCCGGGCTGGAGCCGGCGTACCAGTCCCTGGCGGTGAAGCTCAACCTCGCCTACAACAAGCCGGCGACCGCGTCCACGGTCCTGAACTCGGGCGTGGCGGCCTCCAAGGGCAACGACAACGACAGCTCCACCGGGTGGTCGCCGACCGGGACGGACACCTCGGCCTGGTGGCAGGTCGACCTCGGCCGGCCCTACCAGCTCGGCCAGTACTCCCTGACGATGCGCCAGGACATCGACCAGCCCGAAACGCGCAGCAACTTCGAGATCCGCGCCTCGAACGACCCGTCGTTCGCCACCTACACCGTGCTGGGACGCCAGGGAGCCACTACGCTGCCGATGGCCTCCACGCTGACGGGGAACATCGACGTCCGCCAGAAGTTCCGTTACGTTCGGGTCGCCAAGACCGACGGCGCCTACTTCTTCTTCTCCGACTTCAGCGTGCAGCAGGCCGGCGGTGCGCTGGAGGACGCGACCGGCACACCGAACGTCAACCCGTCGACGTACTACACCATCAAGAACGTCAACAGCGGCCAACTGGCGGACGTCTACCAGGCCTCCACCGCCGACGGCGCGAGCGTCGTGCAGTGGCCGGCCAACAGCGGCACCAACCAGCAGTGGAACATCGTGCAGGTCAGCGGCCAGCTCTACAAGATCGTCAACAGGAACAGCGGCAAGGTCCTCGACATCGACAACGCAACTCACTACCGAGGGACCAATCTGCAGCAGTACACCTACAACGGCGGCAACAACCAGCTCTGGTACTTCGAGCCGACCAGCGGCGGATACGTCATCCGCAACTTCGAGACCAAGCAGGTCCTGGAGGTCGGCGCCGGCTCGACGGCCAACGGTGCCGCCATCGACCAGTGGATGGCGCTGAACCAGTCGAACCAGGCGTGGACCATCCAGTGACCGGATGACGCGTCGAGGGTCAGAAGACGGCGGGGCCGGAAAGGCATGGCTTTCCGGCCCCGCCGCCGCGAGCTAGTGGCTCTGCTCGAATCGTCGGCCGGGTAGCGGGCCTCTCTGGGAGTTCCGATCCCGCCAGACCTGCGGAGAAATGCCGCGACGGATCTTGCAGGTCGTGTCAGTGTGTGGGGGTGGCGACGATCGAGATGGCAGATGTGTTTGCGAGCGGACGCCGCCGTGGAGGTGGGAGTCTCTATGCGTACCGGGTGCGCGGGCGAGGCCGCAGCGCGGTAGTTCTGTGGATCGGTGGGCGGGGCGACGAACCCGATCAGGTGTATGCGTCGACAGAAGATGGTCACCGGCAAGTGCCGGCGTTCGTGACCGTTCGGCAGGCGCGGGTGTACGCGAGTCGACGCGGGCGGCGCCTGGCCACCTCTGAGGCCAACACGCTGGAGCTTGTCCGTGTCCAGCACTGGCTGGAGGATCCTGTGCGCCGGAAGGTCCCGCCGGGTGCGGTGCTGGAGACGTGGAACTTCTTCGAGGATCTGGCCCGCAGCCTCCACGCGGTCCACCGGCTGCCCCTGCAGGGAGCTGTGCACAACAGCGCCTACGAGAAGCTGTTCGGAGGCGAGTCCGCCGCGTGGACTCCCGACGAACAACGCGCGGTACTGGAGCTGATCACTGCCGGGGTGGAGCTGTGGAACACTTGCCCAGTGATCGTAAATCCGTGCTCGGTGATCGTCTCGGACGGTGAACCGGGCATCCCCCGGGTCTTGTGATCCGTGCGTTGTCGCCTCGCTGAGGTGCCTTCATGCGGCCTTCGTCGGGTGGTGGGCCCAAGTGCGGATCGGTGAATCTGGAGCGAAGTCGGTCTTCGGTTCGGCCCGTTGGCGGCGTCGGCGCATGTAGCTGTTGACGGCGGCGTTCTGCCCGCCATGGCTGCGGTGATCGGTGCCGTTGAGGGCAAAGGAGCGCAGGGCGGCGAACTCGGACTCGATCCAGGCAAGCCAGGATCCGTAGGTCGGCAGGAAGACCGGCTCGACGTCGTTGGCCGCAGCCCAGGCGTGGACATTTCGGGTACTTGTGCGGCGAGAACCTGTCCAGCGCCAGGGAGAACCGGGTTGACGTAGGTGCCGTCGCCCTGGTCGCCCCACTTCCCGGCCGACAGTGCGGCTGCCTCCGCCGGGCCCGGTGACAGCAGACCCGGCAGCAGGAGCGCCCCGGTCCCGACCGGGCGAGCCGTCCGAGTTGTCGTCTGGTGATGTCCACAAGTCCCGTCCCCTGGTGGGCGTCATCACATGTGAGGTGACGCTGCTCGACTTGAATGCGCGGTGATGGAGGTAGGCGGGGACGGCGCCGGTCCGCGTTCGGCCGGCACCGCCCCTCACACCCCCTTGCCGAGCGGATCAGCCGACGTCGACGACCTTCCACAACTGGCTGTCGGCGTTCGTGTCCGTGTTCTGGGCGAGCTGAGTGCCTCCCGAGGACACGTCGAGCACCTTGTCGCTGTTCACGTTCTTGATCTTGTAGTAGCCGTTTCCGGTGGCGACCGGTGTCCAGTGCTGGTTCGCGGCGTTCGCGTCGGCCGACTGGATGACGGTCGCGCCGTCCGCGGTGGAAGCGCCGCTGACGTCCATGAGCAGCGCGCTGTTGCGGCTGACGATCTCGTAGCTGCCGTCACCCACCGGGACGAAGCGCCAGTTCTGGTTCCCGGCTCCGGAGTCGGTCCACTGGATGACGTCGGCTCCGGCGGTCAGCGATCCGCCTGACACATCGACCGCCTTGTTGCTGCCCTTGTTGACCAGCTTGTAGTTGGCGCCCGCGGTGGGGAACTGGATGGAGGCGAACGCGTCCACCGCGCAGACGGTGCTGGAGGCGGCGGTGTTCTTCGTCCCGGTGCACACCACTCTGATCGTGTGCGGGCCCGCGGCCAGGTTCGTCTTCTCGAACAGTGGGACCTGCTTCGTCACCGTCGGGGCGTAGGCGTCGATGCCCGCCTGGGTCAGGGTGCCGTCGATGTAGACGTCCAGCTTGCCCATGTTGGGCTGCGTCATGCTGAGGTATCGGACGCCCGTGCCGGTGAAAGAGAATTCGGCGTAGTTGCCCGCGGTGCTCGTGAACTTCTCGGACCCGTTCATGTCCTTCGTGTCGTTCCAGTTCGACCATGTCCCGGAGTACGTCACGCCTGCGGCCTTGTCGTCGACGTGGCTCCAGCGCTGCCGCACGAGGGCCTTCGACGCGGGAGACGCGTTGCCCTGGGCGTCCACGACGTAGAGCCGGTAGTCACCCGCCGTCTGCGGGACACGGATGCTCGTCGAGGTGCCACTCGCGCTGGTCATCGTGGGACCGGCGGAGAACGTCGTCGTACCGGCCGGAGCCAGCCACAGCGTCTTCGTCGCGTCCTTGGGGCTGCGCACCGGGATGGTCATCACGCCCGTGCCGGCGAATGTGCTCGCGGGCAGGGTGTAGTCCTGGAGAGCCACTCTGCTCTGGGGGACGAGGTTCTTGTAGGCATCCTCCAGACCCGCGTTGAGGGCGATGCTGTACGCCTGCGACGGCCACACGTCGTCCCCGTAGCCCCGCACGTCCGTGATCGTGCTGTTCGGGACGTTCCTTCCGGCGATCTTGTTGACCGTGCCGTAGTTGTCGGTGAGGGTCAGGTCGTGCTGCCGGCCCCAGGTGCCGGAGTTGATGGCGTAGTACACGCCCCGGTCGACGTCGAGCACGTTGTCGTGTTCGTTGATGAAGGCGGAGCCCTCATCGGGGTGCAGGCCGTACTTGTGACCGGCCGGAACGCCCCTGATGTAGTTGTTGCTGATCTCCGTACCGGGCTGGCTGCCCAGCGTGTAGATGGGACCGGAGTCGCCGAGCACCTGCATCGTGTCGAAGATCTCGTTGTACTTGATGGTGTTGTTCTTCGCCGTGGTGGTCGGGTTCCCGGGATTGACGGAGTTCGTCGAACCGTCGAAGTTCCACCAGCCCCAGCCGAGGGTGATGCCCGCCCACGGGGACTTCTCGATCCGGTTGTGCTGCACGGACAGGGAATCGACGAAGTACGCCGACAGCGGGCTGGACCCCTCGAACAGCACCGCACTGTCGTAGAGGTAGTTGTCCGTGATCGATATGTTCTTGCACAGACCCTCGACGTCCACCGGGTACTTCTCGTGGTTGGTCGAGGTGTAGTCCCCGACGTACACGTGCTGGGGGTGCCCCACAGTGATCGCGGACCCGGCGATGTCGTTCGTGACGTTGCCGGTGAGCTGCGAGTCCGTCACGTCGTTGGCCAGGGTGATCCCGTCGGCGCCAGTGTGCTGCACCGTGTTGCCCTGCAGGACGATCCCGTCCGCGTTCTCGATCTGCACGGCCGCGGGCGGCAGGTCGACATTGCGGTAGGTGTACGCGTGGAAGTTCTGCTTGGCATACACGTTCGTGCTGGCGTTGCCCTGCTGGCCCTGCCGGAAGACGGAGCCCGCGACATTGACCAGGTTCCAGTCGGAGTGCTCGATCGTGAGCCCGGAGAACGTGATGTTCCGCGCGTGGTCGGTCCTGGACGTGCCGGCGACGTGGATGAGGGTGGAGAGGTTGTTCGGCGCGAAGACCTGCGCCGTCGTCATGTCATCGGAGCCTGACTTGTAGTAGTACAGCGTGTGGGTGCTCTTGTTGAAGTAGAACTCGCCCGGCCGGTCCAGGAACTCGAACGCGTTCATGATCGTGTGGCTGCCGTTGCCGGCGACGAAGCCGGCGTACGCCGATCCCTGGGCCATGGCCGCGCCAGGTTCCTGGAACTGGGCCACGCGGCTGGCGCCGTCCGAACTCGTGGTGATCGCGCGGACTCCGACGATGGCCGTGTTCCAGGTGCTCGTCGACTTGATCTCGACGTCGTCCTGGTTGGAGGCGATGGCCGGCAGGTCGGAGAGGCTGTACTTGGACCCGTCGCACTGCGAACCCGACTCCCAGGCCCAGGGAGCCTGGCCTGCCGTGACGCTGTAGGTCCCGTAGCATCCGGCCGAGTTGATCGTCTTCGACGCCATCTGAGCGCGCTTGCCGTTGACGTACAGCGCGCGGAGCTTGTTGTCGCGGTTGAGAGTGGCCTTCCAGATGTTCCCGCTGTCCTGAGTCCAGCCGGACACCTGAACGCCTGCGTCCAGAACCGGCTTCTCGCCCGGGTAGGCGGCATAGACGACGCGGTGCCCGTTCGTGCCGGAGTCGGCCGAGGCGAAGTCGATGGTGCTGCTCACCGGGTAGGTGCCGCCCCGGAGGTAGACGTTGATGTCCCCGGTCATGCTGCTGTTGACCGTGCGCACGACATCCCGGGCGTGCTGCAGGGTCTTGAACGGTGCCGTGATCGTGCCGGCGTCGGAGTCGTCACCGTTGGGGGCGACGTAGTAGGTGGCCTGGGTCGCGGCCGAGGCGGGTGTCGACGTGGTGAGGGAGGCCAGCACGGTGGCCGAGAGCGCCATCGTGAGCGCTGCCGGGAGGAAGCGCAGACCGCGGGCGGCTGGGTGTCTGCCCCTCTTCGGGGCGCGGGCATTCGGGAACGTGAACATGAGCGGCTCCAGACGGTGTGTTCGGACGACGGCTGTGGTGCCGCCGTGCCGGTCAGGAACGGCGGGGGTGCCGCTCCTCGTTCGCGGTGGGCACGTCGGCCCTGATGAGGCCCTGCGCGCGCAGTTCGTCCCAGAGCCCGTCGGGGACGCGCCGGACGTGCAGTTCGGCGTTGCGGCTGACCTGCTCCGCAGTGCGCATGCCGAGGGTGACGTTGACGATGGCGGGGTGCGTGCGGGGGAAGGCGATGGCGGCGGCGGGCAGGGTGGTGCCATGGCGTTCGCAGACGTCGGCGATGGCCCGGGCGCGGTCGACGAGTGCGGGCGGGGCGGCTTGGTAGTCGTATTTCATGCCTTCGGCGGGCCGGTCCTGGGAGAGGAGGCCGGAGTTGAAGACGCCGACGGCGACGACGGCCTTGCCGTGTTCCTGCGCGGCGGGCAGGACGTCGTCCAGGGCGGACTGGTCGAGGAGGGTGTAGCGGCCGGCGAGCATGACCAGGTCGGCGGGGGTTTCGCGTAGGAAGCGGGTGAGCAGGGCGGACTGGTTCATGCCGGCGCCGATGGCTCCGATGACGCCTTGGTCGCGCAGTTCGGCGAGGGCGGGCATGGCTTGGTCGGCGGCTTGTTGCCAGTGGTCGTCGGGGTCGTGGAGGTAGACGATGTCGAGGTGGTCGAGGCCGGTGCGCTGCAGCGTGTCTTCGAGGGAGCGCAGGATGCCGTCGCGGCTGAAGTCCCAGTGGCGGCGCAGGTCGTCGCGAACGATGAAACCTTCGGCGTCGATGCCCTGTGGGTGGTCGTTGGGGACGAGGAGGCGGCCGACCTTGGAGGAGATGACGTACTGCTCGCGGGGCCGGTCGCGCAGGGCGGCGCCGAGCCGGTGTTCGGAGAGGCCGAGGCCGTAGTGGGGAGCGGTGTCGTAGTAGCGGATGCCCGCGTCCCAGGCGGCGTCGAGGGCGGCCGAGGCGACATGGGCGTCGGTCACCCGGTAGAGGTTGCCGATCACGGAGGCGCCGAAGCCCAGTTCGGTGACCTCGACGGGGGTGTGAGGGATCTTCCGGCGGTGCAAGAGGTGCTCCTGAGAGGGTGGTTCAGCGACGGACGTGGGCCGTGGCGCCTGTGATGAGAGCTTCGACCTCGGTGAGGGTGGCCATGGAGACATCGCCGGGAGTCGTCATCACCAGGGCGCCGTGCGCGGTGCCGTAGGCGAGGGCGCGTTGCAGGGAGTGGCCGGCGAGCAGGCCGTAGACGAGTCCCGCGGCGAAGCCGTCGCCTGAGCCGATGCGGTCCAGGACGTGCAGCCCCGGCATGACGGGGCCGGTGACGCAGCCGGTGTCGGCGGACCAGGCTGCCGAGGTCCAGTCGTTGACGCCCGCCGAGGGCACCTCGCGCAGGGTCGTCGCGAGTACCTTGGCGCCGGGCAGCAGCTCGGCCATGGCGGCTAGGGCGTCCGGCACCTCGTCGGCCGAGAGCCGCACGGCGCCCGGATGCTCGCCCGCCAGGCCCAGGGCGCCCACGACGACGTCGGCGTGCCGGGCCAGCCGCAGGTCGGTCTCCCGGGCCCGCTCCGGTCCGCCCCGGTCGGCCCACAGGCTGGGCCGGTAGTTGGGGTCGTAGGAGACCGTGAGGCCGTGCCGGCGCGCGGCGGCCATCGCCTCGTCGGCCACGTCGACCGTGGTGTCCGACAGGCCGGCGAAGATGCCGCCGGTGTGGAACCAGCGCGCCCCGGCCGAGAACACGGTGTCCCAGTCGACGTCGCCCTTGCGCAGCTGTGAGACGGCGGTGTGGGCGCGGTCGCTGACACCGAGGGCGCCGCGGATGCCGAAGCCCCGCTCGACGAAGTTGAGACCGTTGCGGGTGGTGCGGCCGACGCCGTCGTCGGACCTCCAGCAGATCATCGAGGCGTCGACGCCGCCCTGGAGGATCAGGTCCTCGACGAGGCGTCCGACCGCGTTGTCCGCCAGGGCGGTGACCACGGCGGTGCGCACTCCGAAGCAGCGGCGCAGCCCGCGTACGACGTTGTACTCGCCGCCGCCCTCCCACACCTGGAAGCTGCGGGAGGTGCGGATGCGGCCCTCGCCCGGGTCGAAACGCAGCATCACCTCGCCCAGGGCGATCACGTCGGTCACAGTGCAGTCCTCTCCACTGCCTCGGCGGTCAGCCGGCGGATCTCCGCGTAGTCGCCGCTCGCGAGGAGGGCGGGGGTGGCCATCCAGCTTCCGCCGACGGCCAGCACCGCGGGTTCGGCGAGGTAGCCGGGCAGGGCGGCGGCGGCGATCCCGCCGGTGGGCATGAACCGCACCCCGGGGAAGGGCGCCGCGAGCGCCCGGAGCATCGCCGTACCGCCGAGCGGCTCGGCGGGGAACAGCTTGACCGTGTCGAGGCCGGCCCGCAGGGCGCTCATCACCTCGGTCGCGGTGGCCACGCCGGGGAGCACGGTGACGCCCAACTCCCGGCACCTGGCGATGACTTCGTGGTCCAGTCCGGGAGAGACGACGAAGCGTGCCCCGGCCGCCACGGCCCGCTCGGCGGTCAGCACCGTACCGGCGCCGACGACCAGATCGCCCTGGGCGGCCATCGCCTTCACGACCTGCTCGGCGTCGGGGGTGCGGAAGGTGACCTCCGCGCAGCGCGCACCGCCCGCGGCCAGGGCACGGGCCAGCGGAGCGGCCGTGACGGGATCCGGCACGGTCAGAACCGGCACGATCCGCGCCTCGGCGAGGAGGTCGGTGAGGTCGGTGAGGTCGGTGAGGTCGGTGGTCATCGTCCCAGCCATCCGCCGTCGACCGGGAGGACGGTGCCGTGGACGTAGGCGGCGGCGTCCGATGCGAGGAAGACCGTGGCGCCCGCCAGGTCGTCCGCGCTGCCCCAGCGGGCGGCCGGGATCCGGTCCAGGATCGCCTTGCTGCGCACCGGATCGTCCTGCAGCGCCTGCGTGTTGTCGGTGGCGATGTAGCCCGGCGCGATGGCGTTGACGTTGACGCCGTGCGGCGCCCACTCGTTCGCCAGCGCCTTGGTGAGACCGGCGACGCCATGCTTGGCCGCGGTGTAGCCGGGGACGGTGACGCCACCCTGGAAGCTGAGGAGGGAAGCGGTGAAGACGACCTTCCCCCGGCCCCGCGCCACCATCGACGCACCGACCGCCCGGGCCAGCGCGAACTGGGCACTCAGATTCACCTGGAGAACCAGATCCCAGTCCGCATCGGTGTGTTCGGAGGCGGGGGCGCGGCGGATGGTGCCCGCGTTGTTGACCAGGATGTCCACCGGCCGCTCCCGGCCCGCGAGGTCGACGCCGAGGGCCCGGACGGCCTCGGGGTCGGCGAAGTCGGCGCGGATCGCCTCGAAGCTGCGCCCCGCGCCGGTGACGTCCTTCTCCACCGCGCTGCCGGACTGCTCCAGTGTGGCGCTCACCCCGATGACGTCCGCACCGGCTTCGGCGAGCGCGCGGGCCATGGCCCGGCCGATCCCGCGCCGGGCGCCGGTGACGACGGCGAGCCGTCCGGTGAGGTCGAAGGCGTTCATACGGCGGCCTCCTGGGCCTCGTCGGTGCAGTCCACCAAAATCTTCATCACGTCTCCGCCGCCCTCCAGCGCCTCGAAGGCGGCCGGTGCCTGCCCGAGCGGGACGACCTTGCTGATCAGCCGGTCGGCGGGAATGATGCCGTCGGCCACCAGCGCCACGGCCTTCTCGAAGTCGGAGCGGTCGTACAACCGGGCTCCGACGAGGGTGAGTTCGCGCCAGAAGAAGCGGTGCAGGTTCACTTCGCGGGGGCGGGGGTGGATCGCGACCAGGCACAGTCGGCCGCGCACGCCGAGCACGTCGACCGCGGTGTCCACGCCGCCCGCGGCGCCGGACACCTCGAAGGCGACATCCGCTCCCGCGTCGCCGGTCCACTCCCGGACCAGCTCGGCCGGGTCCGCTGCGGCCGGGTCCCACACGGTCAGCCCCAACTCCTCGGCGAGCAGCCGCCGGTGGGCGCTCAGCTCCACCACCCGGACGTCCGCCCCGGCGGCCCGGGCCACCAGCGCGATGAGGATGCCGACGGGTCCGCCGCCGACCACGACGACCCGCTCGCCGTCGCGCACTCCCGCCCGGCCGACGTCGTGCACCGCGACCGCGGTGGGCTCGACGAGTGCGGCCCGGTGCAGCGGGAGGGTGTCGGGCAGCCGTATGAGCGTGGAGGCGGGCACGGTCCAGCGCTGCTGCATGGCGCCGGGGGAGTCGATGCCGATGAAGTCCAGGTGCTGGCAGATGTGCTGGTGACCCGCGCGGCAGGCCGGGCAGGTGTCGTCCCAGCGCAGGGGCATGACGGTGACCGCGTCACCGGGTGCCCAGTCCTCGACGTCGGGGCCCACTCGGACGACACGGCCCGACATCTCGTGGCCGAGGACGGCGGGCACGGTGACCCGGGCGTCCATGTCGCCGTGGAAGATGTGCAGGTCGGTGCCGCAGATACCGACGTAGGCAGGGGCCAGCTCCACCTCGCCGGGGCCCGGCGGTGTGCTGAGGACCGGTGCGGTGTCGAGGATGCGGGCGGACAGATAACGGGTTGCGAGTGTCACGGGGCAGGTTCCCTTCGGCGCAGACCGGGGGCGGATGCCAGGGGCTCGGCATCCGTGGTGATGTGTGCTGCGCGGGTTCGGCGCGATGTTCGGTGGGCGTGTTCAGCTCGTCCGGGCCGTGGCGTCTCCCTTTGCGGCGACGGGCGCAAGGCCGTAGAACGCGGTGGCGGTACCGGCCAGGAGCGCGTCGATGTCGCTCTCGCTCCAGCCGGTGAGCAGCTCGGCCACGGTGGCGGCCCACCGGTTCCAGCCCCCCGCCAGGTTGGCGACCGGCCAGTCGGAGCCGAACATCAGCCGCTCGGGGCCGAAGGCGGAAAACAGCACGTCCCAGGCAGGGCGGATGTCGGCGGTGGTCCAGTGGGTGTGGTCGGCCTCGGTGATCAGCCCGGAGACCTTGCAGACCACGTGCGGGTGTGTGGCCAGCTGTCGGATCCCGCGTTCCCAGTCCGCGATGTCCTGTCGGGCGAGGTCCGGCTTGCCCGCGTGGTCGAGCACCTGAGGCAGGTCGGGGAAGTGTTCCGCGAGCCGGATCGCCTGGTGGAGCTGGTGGGCGCGCACGAGCACGTCGTAGCGCAGTCCGCGGTCCCGGGTCGCCCGCAATCCGCGTTCCACGTCGGGGCGTTGGAGCCAGTTCGGGTCCGTCTCGCTCTGGACGAGGTGGCGCAAGGAGCGCAGGTACCCGCCGCCCGGACCGGTTTGCAACTGGTCGAGTACGTCACCGATGGCCGGTGACGTCAGGTCGGCCCAGCCGACCACGGCCTGGATCAGCGACTCCCGATCGGCGAGCGCGAGCAGATCCTCGGTCTCGGCGACCTCCGCGACGCACTGGACGACCACCGAGCCGCCCAGCCGCCGGCCCGAGATGGGGTGGGTGGCGGTGGAGCGCAGGTCGTCCGGGCTGAAGGTGCGGCGGATCGATGCCGCGTCGGGGTCGTCGAGCCAGGGTTGCGGGCGTTGGGCGAGGTCCCACAGGTGGTGGTGGGCGTCGACGAGCACGGATGTGTTCACGGAGTGATCCAAGTCGGGTCGGGCTGGTGCGGGGCGGGTCGTCAGCCGGTGGTGTCTTCGCCGGGCGGACTCAGGTGCCAGATTTCGGGGAGTTCGCTCCACTGGCGGCCTTCGCCCCGGTCGGGGAAGGGTTCCTGGCACGGGTCGGTGAGCTTCCACCAGTGCTGGGTCTCGGGGTCGGCCTCGATGGATGCCATGTCCCTCTCGAAGTCCTCGCCGTGGTACTCCATGTAGGCGAACAGCACGTCACCGTGGAGGTAGATGCTGTAGTTGCGGATGTTCGCCCGGTAGAGGGCGGCTTCGACGCCCGGCCACACGGCGGAGTGGAGCCGGAGGTACTCCTCGCGGTGTTCGGGGCGGAGTCTGATGGTCTGGGCGATGCGCTTCACGCCGATTCCCCTGACATGTCGGTGGAGTGGGCCTGCTCGGCCACGGTGTCGAACGGGGTCCGGTAACTGGGAGTGCGGGTGCGCAGCCCGAGCCGCAGGGTGAGCCGGATACGGGTGGAGGCGGGCAGACGGACCGTCAGGTATGGGCCGTCGCACGGGACCTCGGCCTCGGTGACGACTGGCTCGGTGTGGCCGTAGTCGTACATGTCGCCGATCCAGCTGTCGTCCGTGCAGGTCGTGTGGCGGACGCCGGTGATGGTGTGCTCGGCGAACGCGCCGGCCTGGACGATGACCGTGTGGTCGGTGCCGGGGGAGAGGTTGACCAGTTCGACGGTGGTGGCGTCGGGGTCGATGGAGGTGACGAGGGCGGCGACATCGGCGGGCAGCCCCGCGCGGCGGGCGTCGGCGTCGTGGTAGCGAAGCCGCGCCTGTTGCAGACCGCCCTGATACACCACCTGCGGGCCGCCCCAGGTCAGCTGTACCAGGGCCTCGGTGGCCACCGGGTTGCACTGCTGCCAGACGTGGATGTCAGCCTCGGGGACATCCAGGTCGCGGTAGCGGTCGATACGCCGCAGTCGGTGCCTGATCTGGGCCTGGGCGGTGGCGAGGATGCGCTCGGGGTAGTCGGGGTCGTCGCCGGCGAGGAAGGCGAACCACGCCTTCTCGTGCCCGGACTCCTCCTTCGCGCGGAAGGGCCGCACGGTACGCCAGTCGATGCCGTCGGCCTCGCGCAGCCGCTCCAGGCGGGCGCGGTCGGACTCGGAGAAGGTGTGGTGCCACAGGGCCACCGGCACGGGGGGTGTGGCCGGGTTGTAGTCGAACCAGCCCGAGTCGTTGTGCCGGAACGGCAGATGGAGCGTGGGCGTGTCACGGTCCGTACCGAGTTCGACGGCCCACTTGGAGGGCAGGCTGGAGTCGGCCTCCGTGTGGGGCATGACCTTGGCGTGGTCGATGAGGGTGTCGAGCGAGGTCGCGACCATGGAGAGGTAGTCGTCGTCCCCGGTGACCGTTGCCGCCGCGAGCGCCGCCACGCAGGCCGCGTGCCCGAGGCTGTGCCAGCCGTGCGGCCAGGACCAGCCGTAGTGGCCGCCGTACCAGCGGCCTTCCAGGAGGCTGCCGACGACTCCGTCCGGGCCGACGTTGTCCGGGATCAGGCCGCCGTGCTCCTGGGTGCGCTCGCGCCAGGCGCCCACGTACCCGACGATCCAGTCGCGGTAGCGTTCCTCGCCGGTCAGGATCCAGGCGTTGAGGACCAGTCCGGCCGCGGCGAGGTTGAGCGCGGTGTCGCCGACGCCCGTACGGTCGCGCATCTGGTCGCCGAGGCGCGGGTCCGCCGAGAGCGGGTACGGGCCGTCCTGGGCCTCGGGGAGCCATTCGAGCGGGTAGCCGTAGGTGTCGGCCTCCTTGAGCAGCCATGGGTAGACGTCGCCGTCGAAGAGGCCGGTGCGGTCGGGGTCGCTGCCGTTGTGGGGGCGGGTGATGATGCGGTGTTCGGGGTCGTAGTTGCCCTTGGCGGGGTCGACGTACAGCTCGGCGAAGCGCAGGGCGCGCTCACGCCAGCGGTCGGGGGCGGCCATGCACAGGAAGTAGAGCAGGAGCAGGCTCTCGCCCTGGTGGAACCAGTCGTAGCCGCGTTCGTACTCGTCGTGCAGCATGTTCAGTTCGGTCAGCTGCCGGGTGACGCCCTCCCAGTGCTTCTCGCTGGCGGGCAGGAGGTCGTCGGCGCCACCGAGGAGGTAGAGCTGGGGCCAGTTGAAGAAGACCTCGTAGAAGTCGTCCACGCCGTCGCGGGTGGTCAGTTGGTTGTTGTAGTTCAGTCGTCCGTCGGGGCCGGTGAAGGCGTCCTCGAAGTGGCGCCAGGAGTGGTCGAGCAGGTCGAACAGGGCGCGCTGTGCGACGGCCCAGCCGGGGGCTTCGAGCAAGGGGACCGTGGCCTGGGCATCGGGTATCGAGTCGCCGGAGGCGTCGGGGTGGGGGCTGAAGGGCATGAGAGCGGTTACTCCTTGGTGGCGCCGGCGAGCATTCCGCTGACCAGGAAGCGCTGGGCGAACAGGAACACGACGAGGACGGGGGTGATGGCGACCAGCGTCGCCAGTGCCAGTTGCGGGCGTTGGATCGCGAGGTCGCCGACGGTCGGGTTGAACGAGGGCACATTGCTGAGGAGACTGCCGACGCCCACCTGGATCGGCATCTGGTTGCTCTCGGGGAGCATCACGTACGGCAGGAAGTAGTTCGTCCAGTTGGCGACGAAGCTGAAGAACCCGACCAGCGCGATGACGGGCGTCGCCAGCGGCAGAGCCACATGGCGGAACACACCGAACTCGGAGCAGCCGTCCATCCGCGCCGCGGCCAGGAGGTCCTTGGGCACGGCGGTGGTGAAGTAGATGTACGTCAGGTACACGCCGAATGGGTAGAACGAGTACGGCAGGATGATCGACCACATGGTGCCGATCAGGTGCACCGCGTTGATCTCCAGGAACAGCGGTACCACCAGCGTGGCGTTCGGCATCAGCATCACGACCAGGGTCGCGATCAGCAGCGCGCGCCGGCCGCGGAACTCGGTCATCGCCAGGGCGTATCCGGCCGGAATGGCCAGGCAGAGGGTGATGACCAGCGAGATGGCGGCGTAGAGGGCGGAGTTGCGCAGCCACTGCAGGATGGCGTCGTCCTGGAAGGCGGTCAGCGCGTGCCAGTTGGTCGACAGCGCGTGCCAGGATCCGAAGGACAACGGGTTGTCGTGGACCAGTTGCTGGTCGGTCTTGGTCGCCGCGAGCAGCAGCCACAGGACCGGCAGCACGAAGAACACCACGAACACGGTGAGTACGGTGCCCGCCAGCAGCCGGGAAGTCATGTGCTGAGGTGTCCGTCGGCGCTGCCGTGGTTGTCCGTGCCGGGTACGGATCACGACACTCCGATCCCGTTCCGTGCGTGGGGCGTTGGCAGGGGGAGTGGGTCGTGTGTCAGTCGGCATCGAAGAACCCCGATCGTGCGACGAAGACACCGGCGACCGACACACTGACGACCAGGAGTTCCACCGAGACCGCGGCGGCGCCGTTGATGTTGTTCATCTGGAAGGCGAAGTCGTACGTCAGCTGGTTGAGCGAGTAGTCGCGGCCGGCCACGCCGTTGCTGGCGAGGGAGAGCAGTTGCGGCTCGACGAAGAGCTGCGCGCCGCCCGCGAAGGCCAGGATCACCATGTACACGATCCACTTGCGGAGCATGGGGATCTGGACCCGCCAGGCGGTCTGCCAGCCGTTCGCGCCGTCGATGCGGGCGGCTTCCATGATGTCCTTGGGGATGTTGTTCAGGGCCCCGTACATGACGACGATCCAGCCGCCCGCGCCGGTCCAGAACGCGATGATCGTGAACAGCAGCGCGAGGTTGCCGGGGGCGATGACCTCGCCGAAGGTGTGGAAGCCCAGCGTCTCCAGCAGGGAGCTGACCGGACTGACCGTCGGGTCGAGCATGAACAGCCACACCAGGACGCTCGCGGCACCGGCCAGGGCCCCGGGGATGTAGTAGAGGAAGCGCAGCGTCTGGCTGAGCGGCCCGGAGGACAAACGGTGCAGGAGCAGGGCCAGGACCACCACGAACATCACGAGCGACAGCAGCCAGAAGACCAGATAGAGGGCCACGTGACTCAGGGAGTCGGCGAAGCGGAAGTCCTGTGCGGTGGTGACGAAGTTGGAGATGCCGGTGAAGGAGCCTGAGGCGTTGGTGAACGCGAAGTAGATCGCGTAACAGGTCGGAAGGACGCCGAAGGCGATCAGCAGGAGTACATAGCCGGCGACGAATGCCACGCCAGCCCGGCTCTGCCGGGAGGTGCCGCGAGGGCGCCCCCGGCCAGAGCCGGCCGAGGAGTGCGTGAGGGTCACTGGGAGACCTTGTATCCGTCGGCCTGGGCGTACTTGACGATCGAGTCCTGCCAGGCGGACAGCAGCGACTCGATGGTCTTGCCCTGGGTCAGGCCGGGCTTGACGGTGGCCGCCCAGATCGCCTCCTGGCTGAACTGGCCCGAGCCCCAGTCCGACCACACCTGCGGGGCGGCGTCCTTGAGGGCGGTGAGGTCCCCGGCGAAGTACCCGGAGGCGGACTGCGCCTTGAGCCAGTTGTCGGCGGCCGGCGCGTACGCCGGGAAGCCGGGGGCCTTCTCGCCCTGGTAGGCGTTGTCGGTGGTGACCCACTTCAGGAAGTCGGTGGCCGCCTTGATGTGGGCGGAGTGCTTGGACAGCAGCCAGGTGCCGCCGCCGACGTTGCCGGTGGAGGGTGAGGTGTCTCCCTGCCACTGCGGGATGGGCGCCACCGCGATCTGCTTGGCCGGGGTCTTGAAGGTGCCCTCGAAGACCGCGCCGCCGTACCAGGCCGGGCCGGGCATGAGCAGGACCTTGCTGGCCTTGTTCTTGCCGAAGTCGGTGCTGAAGACGCCGCTGGTCGACATCGACTTGTTCTTGATGAGTACGTCCATCAGCTTGGCCATCTTGGTGCAGGCCTCGCTGGTGGTGTTGACCGAGACGGCCTTGGGACCGGTGATGTGGTTGGCGCCGCACTTGCTCGCCCACAGGTAGATCTCGGGGGTGAAGGTGTCACCCGCGTCGCCGACGAGGTAGCCGGGGTGCTCCTTGGCGACCTTCTCGCCGAGCGTCTGGTACTCCTCCCAGGTCGTGGGCACCTTGTAGCCGAACTTCTTCAGCAGCGGCGCGTTGTACCAGAGCACCGCCTGGGAGAGGTCGTTGCGCAGGCAGTAGAGGGTGCCGTCGACGGTGCAGACATCGTTGGCGCCCTTGGCGAACCCGCCGAGGGTCGCGCCCGGGATCAGGCCCTTGTTCAGCGGCGCCGCGAAGCCCGCCTGGACGGCCCAGCTCGCCTCGTTGTTCTGGGAGCTGAAGACGATGTCCGGCCAGCCCTTGCCGGTGCGGTTGAACAACTGGACCTTCGTCTGGAGGTAGTTGGATCCGTTGGCGTCGCCGTCGTAGCTGACGATGTGCAGTTTCACGTCCGGGTGCGACGCCTGGTACTGCTTCGCGGCGGCCATGCGGGTCGCGTCCACCCAGACGGTCAACGCCCCCTTGTCCTGGGCGGCCTGGGCGAATCCGTCCTTGGTCGTGCCGGTCGAACCGCCACCCCCGCCGCCCCCGCCACAGGCGGTCACGGTGAGCAGCACGGTGGCGGCACAGCCGGCCAGCAGCGCGGCTCGTCTCCTGCTGGTCCCTGGCTCCTGGGTGACCGAAGGCTTGTAGACGGACATGTGCGACTCCACTCGGTTTGCGTGAGGCTGACGGCTCTGTCATTGCCGCTGCGGAAGAAATTAGCCGCCATATTGGAGAGTTCGTCAAGGGGTGTGTACGGCTTTTCTCGGAGCCTTGTGGGTGTATGAGGTGGATCTATTGACGCATCTAACCGAGCAAATGGGCATATTGAGGGCAAATTACGCGGAGCACATGATCAAGTTCGGAAAAAATGAGTACGACTTATGTTTGGCTGGGGTACGATGAGTGCGGCTTCACACCAGATCGGTCACCTTCGTCGCAGTCACCCGGAGGCAGGACACATGAACGACACGCCCGCCGTGCCAGCAGTGGTGAACGGCGCGGACGAGCGGCGCGACTACCGGCCCGGATACGAGGTCGTGGCGGAGCGGATCCTCGAGTTCATCGCCGAGGAGCGCCTGGTAGCCGGCGACCGGATGCCCACGGAGAACGACCTGGCCCAGCGGCTGGACACCAGCCGGGCCGTGGTCCGGGAAGCCGTGAAGATCCTCTCGGCGCTCGGCCGGGTGCGGGCGCACAAGGGACGCGGGCTGTTCGTCTCGGACGACGAAGGCATGCTGATCACCAGTCGCTGGGGAGGCTTCTTCAGGCCTGTGGACCTGGACCACGTCCTCATGCTGTTCGAGTTCCGCCGGGTCCAGGAGATGGCCGCCGCCAGACTCGCGGCCACCCGCGCCACGCCGGCCGAACTGCGTACCATCGAGGTCGCGATGCAGCAGTGCCGGCACGGGTACGTCCATGGTGAGGTCGAGGTCTTCAACCAGGGCGACGACGACTTCCACGCGGCGGTGGCCGCGGCCTCGCACAACACCTTCCTCGGCAGCGCGGTGCGCGACGCCCGACGGCTGCAGCGCCAGTCCAGCGCCATCGGCATCCACAGCACCCTCGGCGAGGGCACCCCGGCCGCGGTCGAGGAGCACGAAGCCATCTACCGCGCCATCCGTGACGGCCACCCCGACGAAGCGGCCGAAGCCACGGCCGTACACCTGGACCGGACCCTGGAGGACTACCGGCGGGAGATCCAGCGGCGCCTGTTCGGCTGATCCTCCTGCCAGGACACGCAGAGCGGCATACTCCCGGCTCATGCGGCAGGGCTCGGATCGGCGTGATGGCGCCGAGCGGGCAGCCTGCCCAAGCGGCGGCCGGTGTCGTGCACCGGCACCGCGTCGCCGGATGCCGGCACCACCGCCGTCACTTCGAAGCGGTGGCCGACGTCACCCCGAACGGGCACGATGACCTGATCCAGGTACGACAGCGGCCAGGCGGCCAGGCGGCCAGGACCACCAGGTGCCCGTTCTGACGTTCAGCCCGTGGTCGTTGACGACGAACAGGCCGGCTTCGGCCTCCCGACGGCCTGCGTCGCACGACATGTCCCGGTCACTCCCGCCGTGACCGGATCGGTCCGTTCATGACTTGATGAGGCCTGTCGCCACTCCGGGTGTGCCAGTCGGGCTGGGGGCATGACCCGAGCACTGGTCGTCATCGACGTCCAGGAATCCTCCCGCGTCCGCCCGCTGTGGCAGACCGTCTCCAACCCGGAGATCGCCGACCAGATGGACCGACTGGTCCGCCTCTTGCGCCGGGCCGGGACCTCGTGGTGTGGGTCTTGCATACGGCGCCCGGCAGCGGCGACGTCTTCGACCCGCCCTCGGCCGTGTCCGGCTCATGGAGGGGCTGGAGCACCGGGACACGGAACCGCTGATCCACAAGACCTCGCACACCGCCTTCACCAGCACCAACCTCCAGCAACTCCTCACCGGGCGCGGCATCCACGAACTCACCGCCTGCGGCATCCGCACCGAGCAGTGCACGCCCCGGGCAGACACCCGCGCGTTCCGGGACCGTGCCCGGCCGCACCACCCCATGGGACGCGATCCCGAAGACCCGAGTGCCGTCTCGGGATGGCGCCGGATTCCACTGCTCCGGGTGTTGAGGTGCTGTCGAAGGAACGGGAAATCCGCTGGTCAGCCAGGATCGGGCAGGTGGGTGACCCGGTCGAGGGCTGCGGTGAGGTAACTGGTCCAGGGTCAGTGTCCAGCCAGGCGGAGGATCCGTCGGCGGCCGGCGGTCACGAGCTGTCCGGGCGCGGTGAACAAGCGGAGCCGTGGTCGGCGGGGCTCCCAGAGCCTGGCCTCGCCGGCCAGGGCGAGCATCGGCATCCAGGCCAGCAGATCGAGAGCGAACTGCACGATCTCCAGCCAGATCAGGTTCTGGGCCGTGCGGTGCAGGGGCACGTTGCGCAGGCCGGTGGCCCAGGTGGCGCGGATGCGGTCCTCGACCCGCGCCCGCAGCCGGTGACGCAGTTCGAGTTCGGCGATGGGCCGGCCCAAGGTGTTGGTGGCGAAGCAGGTCGGCCGCATGGCGTGCGCATCCGTGAGCCGCGACTGGGCTCCGGGGTGCGGCCGTTCCTGCCTGACGATCAGCCGCATGCCCTTGGGCCGGCCGTCCAGGGCGTCGCCGGTGAGTTCGGCGGCCCAGGCGCCGTCGCGTATGTCGCCGTCCGCCTCGACGGCCGCCGTCCCGATGCCGGAACCTTCAGCACATGCTGGTGGATCGCCTCGGTGACCATCATGGCCACCGAGTAGGACAGCCACCGTCCCCGCTGAGTGAGCCAGGCGACGAAGTCGTGCGTGCCGCCCGCGGAGTCGGTGCGTATCAACGTCCGGCGTCCGCGCCGGTACTCCTTCGGCGGCTGGGCCACGGCCGGTCGGGCGGCGGCGATGTGGTCGGCGGCCGTGTTCGAGCCTGCGTTGCCTGCTCTGAGCAGAGCCGCGACCGGTTCACCGGTGCCGCCCGGTCCGTGGTCGACACACCCCATCAGCGGGTGGTGGCCGTAGGTTCGCTTCCACGTGGGTGCGGCGTCCTCCTTGTCCGAGTACGCGATCACCAGCACCCCGTCGAGGTCGACGGTCACCGTTCCGCCGGCATCAGGCGCTTTGCGGTCGGCCAACCGCCAGACACGTTCGCGGACTTCAGCCCGCGCGGCACGGAGGGCCCGCAGGGGCGTCTCGCCGGAGACTGCAAGGGTGTCGGCGAGGCGGGAGACCGTCGGGCCGGAAACTACCGGCCCGAACACGGCCGGCTCGGCCCACAGCATGGCGACATCCGCGAGGCAGTCCCCGCCCAGCGCGGCCGCCAGCGCCACATCCAGCAGGATCTTGCCCGGATCGTGCACCGCCCGGGTCTTCCGCCACGGCGTCAGTGCCACTGATATCGCGGTGTCCAAGCCGGCCTTGCGGACGGTCTCGACCAGCAGCACGCCCCCGGCCCGCGAGACCACCGTTCGGCCGCCGCCGTCGATGCGCACACGCGGGTACGACCCGATGCGCTTCTTCACCTGGAGAGTGCTTCTTTCCGTGCCGCTCGCAGGACCCTGGACAAGTCCCATCGTTGCAGTTCAGGACAATGCCGGTGATTTAGGGTGTTTTCGCAGTTGAGGCTAGTGTGTTGGGTTCCGGGTGACGTTGAGTGAGTAGCTGACGCGGCTGGGAGGGCGGGGCTCGTCCCGGCGTTTGGCTTCGAAGGTGTTCCTCGGTGGTTTCTTCAGTCGTTGGCAACGGCGGTCGCGGCGTGAAGGCAGGAGGTCGTTGAGGAGTTCCTGGACGACTTCGAGTCGGGCAGCGCGCAGGGCCTGCGGGGTCGCTGCCGTCTGTCCGGCGGTCGTGAGCCGGGCGAGCTGCACCGTCGTGGTGAAGGAGATCCGGTCGGGATCGACCTCGCCCTGTTCGGCTGCGTGGACTTTAAGCGCGGACAGTGCCTGGTAGACGGTGAGGAGTGCGTAGATCTCCTGGCAGATGAGCTCGGGGGTCTTGGAGCGCAGGATGAAGCCGGCGCCTCGCAGCCGGTTTTTGAGTTCGGCGAAGCCGTTCTCGATCTCCCAGCGCTGGTGGTAGAGCTCGGCCAACTGCCGTGCGGGCGCCTGTCGGTGGTCGAGCAGGCTGGTCGCCAGGCGGAACTTCTCGGCATGGGGCGGCACGTCCTGGGACCGGACGGTGACGGTGTAGTCGATGATGCGTACGAGGTGTCCTTGCGGCAGCCCTGTCGTGGTGCGGCCGTGGAAGCGGGCGTCGCCCAGGCGCTGGCCCTCGGCGGGGGTGGGCATGACGGACACGTACGAGCCGTCGGGCAGCACCCACAGTGGTGGCAGGACGAGGTTCTTCTTGATCCGCCAGGCGAGGTGGCAGCCGGTCGCCTCGACCAGGCCCCACAGTTCATGGCCGGCGAAGTTGCGGTCGGCCAACAGCAGCATGCCGGACCGCAGAGAGGCGAGCAGGCGGCGGGCGAGCTTGTGCTCGCTGAATCCGGCGATCGAGTCGAAGGCTGCGTCGATGATGGCGTGGGTGCCGCACTCGAGCAGGGCCATCATTCTGACCTGTGGGTTTCCGCTTTTGTTGGTGCCGTCGCGGCCGGTGAACCCGAACGCGGCGGCGTTCTCGGAGGTGTCCGGTACGTCCAGTGCGGTGCCGTCCCAGGCGACCAGCCGCAGGCCGAAGGCGAACGCTCCTGGGGTCGCGGGTGTCGCCTGGGCGCCGCACCGGCGTTCGAAGGGCGCCTGGAAGGGCTTGTCGCCCAGGCGCTGGCGGGCTCTGGTGAGGGCCGAACTGGTGGGCAGGCGCTGGACGAGGCCGCCCGGCAGGTGCCGCAGTTTCTCGGTCAGGGTCCGCAGGACCACCCGGTATCCCGGCGGCCCGGTGCTGTCGGAGCTGCTGAACAGGCACAGAGCCAGGACGAAGTAGACCACTGCGCGGGCCGGCAGGAGCCTGCGGCGGCGCTCGGCCCTTCCGGTCAACTCCAGTACGTCGTCGACCATTTCGGGGGTGATCTCCTCGGTGAGTACGCCGAGCCGGATCCGGTCGCCGAACTGCGGCTCCAACCGCCTTCGGGAGCTTTGAGGGGGCACTGGACGGGACGTCGACATGACGATTGAAGCAGCAGCGATGGCAGACTGAGCGCCCAACGGGGCTCCCTTGCAGACAGTCGGATCTTGGTCGATCTTCTGTCCTACCGGGAGCCCCGTTGCCGTGTCCCGAGATCATCTGGCGCATCACCAGATCGGGGCGAATCCCCTCATGCACCTCAGGTTCCTACCCACCCAAAACCGCGACCGGCATGGCGTCCCACCTGCACCGATGCGCTAAATCACCGGCATTGCAGTTCAGGAGCACTCTCTGCTTATTTGATCAAGCCTGGGACACCCGCCTCGTGAAAGCGCGAGGCCAACGGCGCCTACGTGGTGACCGTGTGAGCGGACGAGATCGGCCAGGTGTGGCGCTCGGGCGGGTTCAGGAGTGGTTCGCGTCGCGCAGTCGAGTGTCGGGGGTCAGCGGTGACGGCTCGACGCGCAGCAGTCGGGCGAGCCCGGCGGGAAGCCACCAGTTGTACTTGCCGAGCAGTGAGACCGTCGCGGGCACCAGCAGGGCCCGGACGACGGTGGCGTCCAGCAGGATGCCGGCGCCGAGCGCAGTGGCGAGGACCCTGATGTCGGTGCCCGGCGCGGAGGCGAGCGCGGCGAAGGCGAAGAACAGGATCAGGGCGGCCGACGTGACCAGCCTGCCCGTGCGGCCCAGGCCGTGCTCCACGGCGTACGCGGTCGAGCCGGTGCGGTCGTACTCCTCGCGCATCCGGGCCAGGATGAACACCTCGTAGTCCATGGACAGTCCGAACAGGAATGCGAAGATCAGGACCGGCAGCCAGAACGTCAGGGCACCGGTCGCCGCGATCCCGAAGACCGCGTTGGAGCCGTGTCCGTCCTGCCAGAACCAGGTGATCATCCCGAACACGGCGGCCACGCTGACCAGGTTCAGCAGCACCGCCTTCAGGGGCAGCAGCAGGGAGCGGAAGGTGCGGACCAGCAGAACGTAGGTGACCAGCGCGATCAGGCCCAGGACGTAGGGGAAGTCGTCGAAGACCGCCCGTTGGTAGTCGAGGACGACGGCGCCCCGGCCGGTCACACCGATGTAGCCGGGCAGGTTTCTCGTCGCCTCGCGGACCGAACTCACCACCGCCACGCTGGAGTTGTCCACCGTCTCGTGGGTGGGTACGACGACCACCTCGGTGACGCCGTCGCGTCCGGGCGGGGCCACGACCGCCATCCGCACGCCGGGTACGCGCCGCGCGACAGCCGCCACGGCGGACGCCTGCGGACCCGACCGGACGAGCAACGGCATGGGCGTCAGCACCCCGCTGCCCACCCCGCCGGCGTCGAGCGCGGCCAGGGTGTCGTGGGCGACGCCGCTGTGGGCGAGGGAGGCGGAGCCGGCCTGGCCGATCTGCAGGCCGAACACCGGGACGATGGCCAGCGCGAGCGCGCCCAAGGCTGTTGCGGCGGCGGCCCAGCGGTACCGGACGACCCCGCGCGCCCAGGCCGCCCAGGCCCGGGAGACCCGCGCCTCCTTACGGATCCTGGGCCGGTCGATCCGGGGGCCGGCCAGGCTCAACAGGACGGGGAGCAGGGTGAGGACGACCAGCGTGCTGATCACGGGGATCACCATGCCGCCGAAGCCCATGCTGCGGATCAGCGGCACGTCGACCGTGACGAGCGCGACGAGGCTGATCGCGACGGTGATCCCGGAGGCGAGCACCGCGTGCCCGGCGGTCGTCACCGCGGTGATCACGGCCTCGTCGTTCGATCGGCCGCGGGCGCGCTCCTCGCGCCAGCGGGAGACCAGCAGCAACGAGTAGTCGATCGCCACGCCCAGCCCGACCAGCGCGATCAGGAACTGCACGACGAAGGACACATCGGTGAAGGTCGTCAGACCGAGCACGACCAGGAACGTCGCCAGGATCGACACGCCCGCGACCACGAGCGGCAGCAGGGCGAGGAACGACGCGAACACGAAGGCGAGGACGAGTAGAGCGCCGAGCGCGCCGATGAGGGTCTCGCCCAGCACGCTGAGACCGCCGTCGTCACCGCTGGTACTGCCGGCCGCGAGCTGGTTGTAGCCGGTGACAGCGGCGGTCAGGCCGTGTTGCCGTGCGGCCGTCTTGACCGTACGGTCGACCGTCACTGCCAACGGGTCGGTGAAACCCGTCGGTTGGGGACCGTAGACCAGAAGGAAGGTGCTCTGTCCGCCCTCGGTCAGGAAGGCCGGGTCTCCGGTGGTTCCGTAGTCGAGGACGCGGATGCCGGGGATCGTACGGATGCGGTTGGCCACGGCGGTGACGTCCGCGCGGTCGATCGGGCGTCCGGCGGGCGCGGTGAGGACCGGCAGGTAACCGAGGTCGGCGGATATGCCGTAGCTGCGGGCCAGTTGGGACTGAGTCTCGGAGCCCTCCTGGCCGGGGAGGGAGAAGTCCGACGAGAGCCGGGACGGGAGATGGCCGGCCGCGGTGCCGCCTGCGAGCAGGACGACCAGCCAGAACGCGATCACCCACCGGCGGTGGCGCAGGACGAAGTGCGCGCATGTGGACACGAGTTGCTCCTCAGCGGGTGGTCTGGAAGGTCGCCATCATGGCCATGTCCTCGTGTTCGAGGTTGTGGCAGTGCAGGAGGTAGCGGCCGGCGTGGTCGTCGAAGCGGATCGCGATGTCGGCGTACTCCTTGGGGCGGAGGTCGATGGTGTCCTTCCACCCGTGGTCTCCCGGATCGAGCGGGCCGCCGTTGCGGGAGAGCACCTGGAACGGCGAGAGATGAATGTGCACGGGGTGGTAGGCGTCGGTGGCGAGGCGCCAGATCTCGACCTCGCCGAGGCGGGGAGCCGCGTCGATACGCCGGGGGTCGAACTCACGGCCGTTGATGACCCAACCGGCCGTGTTCGCGCCCATGTTGGTGACCTTGCCCTTGCGGAACATCCACGGCCGGGTCGTCGCCGACGCCGTCGACAGGGCCTCGACGGTGGACAGTCGGGCGGGGATCCGACTGTCGTCGGTCGCCTTGCGGGCGACCACGAACCGCATGACACGTGAAGTGCCGCCCCGGCCCGCCCCGTTGGTGAGTGTCACCCGGGTGCCGACCGGATAGCGGGAGAAGTCGACGACCACGTCGAAGCGCTCGGCCGGTGCGACGGGGATGACGGTGTGCTCCAACGGCGCTGCCAACAGGCCCTGGTCGGAGCCGATTTGGGTGAACGAGGGGCCGCTCCGGGGTGCCGGGTCGAGCGCGAGTTCGTAGCGGCGTGCGTTGGAGGCGTTGAGGAGACGGAACCGGTAGCGGGCCGCGTCGACTTCCAACTCCGGCCAGGGCGCGCCGTTCACGAGGACGACATCACCGGCCGCGCCCGCCATGTGCGCGGCGTCGACACCGGCCATGCTGATCAAGTGGGCATCCATCGCGGGGTAGTTGAGCGCGCCGTCCGCGTCGAAGGCGCGGTCCGTGATCATCAACGGGACGTCGCGGTCGCCGCGCGGCAGCGGCAGCGCCTGCTCCTCGTCGTCGGTCAGGAGCAGGAATCCGGCCAGCCCGCGCCAGACTTGGGGGCCGGTGAAGCCCATCCGGTGGTCGTGGTACCAGAGCGTCGCGGCCCGCTGGTCGAGCGGATAGGTGTAGTCGCGGGTGCCGGTGATGGCCGTACCGCCGACGGCCTGGTCCGCGAAGCGCTCGCCGCCGGTGGCGGGCAGTACGAGGTCGGTCGGGAAACCGTCGCTCTCCGGCGGGGTGTGCCCGCCGTGCAGGTGCACCACGGTCGGCACGCCGAGCTGGTTGCGGTAGCGCAGCACGGTCCCGCGTCCGCGGCGGGCCGCGATCGTCGGCCCGGGGAAGATCCCGTCGTAGCCCATGATCGTCGTGCGCAGGCCGGGCAGGATCTCGACGCTCGCCTCTCGCGCGGTGATGTCGTAGTAGTCCGTGTCGGGGGTGCTCCGGGACGGTCGTTTCACCGGGGGGATCGGAAGGGGGACGGTGAACGGTTTCGGTAGCGCGGCGGCGGAGGTGAGCGTACGGCCGCCGTATTCGGCACCGGTCGCGCCGGAGGAGGCCGCGTCCGATCCCGGGGACTTGCAGCCGGCCGTCGTCCCGAGCGTCACGGCGCCGGTGAGCGCGGCCATGGTGCGCAGAAACCGTCGGCGCTCGGGTCCAGGTGGTTCGGTCATGGCGCAGACGATGGGTGACACGGGCCGTCGTCCACGTCGTCCGGACGCGGTGGATCCGGCATACCGCGCACGCGGTACAGCGGCACCGGTGTCCGTACCGCGTCCGGACGACGTGGACGCGGACGGGCGTTCGATACCGTGCGGCCCATGGCTGACTACCGGTTGTCCCGCATCCGCGGCCGTGTCATATCCCACCCGCAGGCCGTGGACGTCGCTTTCGGCTTCCTGGTCGTCACCGTGATCCTGCTCGCCGTCCGCGCCGGACGCCCGCTGCGCGCCGAGGACTTCCTCGCGGGGACGCTCGCGTTCGCGCTGATCGCCGCCCGGCGCAGATGGCCGCTGCCCGTCTTCGCGGCGGTCACGGTGGTCAGTGCGGCGTTCAATCTGCACGCGGCACTCGTCGGCCCGCTGCTCGCCGCGAACGTGATCTGCACCTACACGGTCGCCTCCCGTACCGACCGGCGGATCGCCGCGGTGACGGGCACGATCACCGTCGTGACCGTGTACGTCGCGGTCGTCATCGGCGCCGGCCGGACCTGGCTGGACCCGCAGAACGCCGCGATCGTGGTGTGGGGCACGCTGGCCGTCGTCGTCGGCGACGCCACCCGCATCCGGCTGGCCAACCTGGAAGCCGTCGAGATCCGCGCCCGGCAGGCCGAACACAGCCGCGACGAGGAGGCCCGCCGCCGGGTCGTGGAGGAGCGGCTGCGGATCGCGCGGGACCTGCACGACGTCGTCGCGCACCACATCGCCGTCATCAACGTGCAGGTCGGCGTCGCCGCCCACCTGCTGCGCGAGCAGCCCGACGACGCGGAGGAGGCGCTGGCCCACGTCCGGCAGGCCACCCGCACCGTACTGGCCGAACTCTCCACCGTGCTGGACGTGTTGCGCTCCGAGGACCGGGACGCCGAGGGCACGGATTCCACGACCGAGCCGCCACCGGGCCTCAGCCGACTGGCGTCGATGCTGGACTCGCTGGCCGCGGCCGGACTGCGGGTCGACCACCGGCAGGAGGGCGAGGCCCGCCCCCTGCCCTCCGTGGTCGACCTCGCCGCCTACCGCATCGTCCAGGAGTCCCTGACCAACGCCCACAAGCACGGCAGCGAACCGGCGGCCCGGCTGCGGCTCGACTACACGCCGGCGGGCCTCAAGATCCTGGTCGAGAACGCCGTCGGCCGCCCGGCGCCGGACGCCGACGGCTGCGGCCACGGACTCATCGGCCTGCGCGAACGCGTCAGTTCGGTCGGCGGGAGCGTACACACCGGGCGCGACGCCGGCCGCTTCACCGTCGACGCCTTCCTTCCCGCCGCACCCGACCGACAGGACACCCCCACGTGACGATCCGCGTGCTGCTCGCCGACGACCAGACACTCATCCGGGCCGGTTTCCGCGTCCTGGTCGGCGGGGCGCCGGACCTGGAGGTGGTGGGGGAGGCGACGACCGGCCGCGAGGCGGTCGACCTCGCCGGCAGCACCCGCGCCGACGTGATCCTCATGGACATCCGGATGCCGGAACTGGACGGCATCGAGGCGACCCGGCTCATCACCGCCGACGAAGACCTCGCAGGGGTACGGGTGTTGATCCTCACCACCTTCGAACTCGACGAGAACGTCCTGCGCGCACTGCACGCCGGCGCGAGCGGGTTCCTCAGCAAGAGCGTCGAACCGGGCGACCTCCAGGAAGCCATCCGTGTCGTCGCCCGTGGGGACGCCCTGCTGTCACCGAAGGCCACCCGCGGCCTCATCGCCCGCTTCCAGTCCCAGCCGAACCCGGGCCCACTGCCCAGCCCGGTCCAGCTCGACTGCCTCACCGAGCGGGAGCGCGAGATCATGGCCCTGGTCGCCGCCGGGCTCTCCAACGACGAGATAGGGGAGAGGCTGTACGTCTCTCCGCTGACCGCGAAGACCCATGTCAACCGGGCAATGATGAAACTGGGCGCACGCGACCGCGCCCAGCTCGTCGTCCTCGCCTTCCGGAGCGGGTTGGTCAGTCCTGGCGATCTTCCCGTGCAGTGACGGTGGGACAGGTTTGCGGTGCGCGGCCAGGACCCGTTCTCCGTCCGTGAGGTGCACGCTGTCGCGCAGCGCGATCAGGACCGTGGAACCCGTGACCATCAGGAAGGCCGCCTCGACGGAGGAGAGGTCCGCCGGGGCGTGCGAGAGGCGGTCTGCGGACACCACGACGTACTCGGCGGCCTCGGCGATCTCGCTCGCCAGGTGGCGTGCTTCACCGGTGGCCAGCTTGCGGGACTGGTCGTCTGCGAGTGCGTAGGAGAGGGTGTAGGCGGGGACCGGATAGGGCGGGGCGGCCGTCACCGGAGCCATGATGGACCCGACCTGGAGCGTGATCGGGCCGTCCGGGATCGGGTGGTCCGCCACTACGGCTGAGAGTGAGCCGATGCGTCGTCGTACGATGACGCGCCGCTCGCCTCCTGGAACTAGCCACCCTGTCGTGATGATGTCAACGTCCCGCACACTCGTCACAGCCCCCAAATTCGCATCCACACCCGCAGCACGATCACCATTAGTGATCACCTATCCACCAGCTCCGACAGAGGATGCGGCACGGACCGCTCAGCGGAACAAATCTTGACGGGATTTTCCTCACCCACCACATTGCTCACGGGCCCCCTGCGCGGCGAACCACCCGATGCACGGGGACATTCTCTGGTAGTGAGAAATGGGGGAACGGCACATGGGTGCTGGGGGTACCACCGACACCGCTGCGGGAGGGTCGGTCATCTCGTTGCCCAAAGGGGGCGGCGCTGTGGGCGGGTTGGGGGAGAAGTTCTCGCCCGACCTGTTCACCGGGACCGGGAACTTCTCGGTGCCGATCGTGCTGCCGGCCGGACGCGGGGGTCTGCAGCCCCAGTTGACGCTGGCGTACAGCACGGGCAGCGGGAACGGGCCCTTCGGGCTCGGATGGCAGCTCTCCCTGCCCGGCGTCTCCCGTAGGACCTCGCGGGGGCTGCCCCGTTACGCCGACGCCGACGTGTTCGTGCTGTCGGGCGCCGAGGACCTGGTCCCCGTCGAGGGCAGCTACCCCGGGCGGGTGCGGTATCGCCCGCGTACCGAGGGCATGTTCGCCCGGATCGAGCACGTCAAGGACTCCACCGGCGACTACTGGGAGGTCCGCGCCAAGGACGGCTCCCGCACCCGATACGGCACCCCGCGGCCGGCCGGCGCTCCGGACGACTGGCCGGACCCGGCCGTGGTCGCCGACCCCCGCACGCCGGGCCATGTCTTCGGCTGGCGGATCACAGAGACCTCCGACCCCCTCGGCAACCTGGTCAGATACTCCTACTTACGCGATCTCGGCCAGGAACCGGGCCATCTCTGGGACCAGCCGCTCCTCGCCCGTGTCGCATACGCGGACTACGGCGACCGGGCCGCACCGGAGTTCCTGGTCACGGTGGACTTCGACCACTCGGAGCGCCCCGACCCGTTCTCCGACTACCGGGCCGGCTTCGAGGTCAGGACGTCGCTGCGCTGCAACGCGATCCGGGTGACCACGCACGCGGCCGGCGGGATGGCCCGGGTGTCCCGCGAATACCGCCTCGGCTACGACCAGGCCGCCTTCAACGGCGTGTCCCTTCTCGCCGACGTGACGTGCGTCGGCATCGACGAGCCGGCCACGGCCACCGGGACGGAGGGCCGTGGGGCGGGGACAGGGGCGGGGCACATCGTATCCGGCGGCCCGGGGTCGGAGGACGGGCCCGGCGGTCCCGCGTCCGGTGGCGAGTCCTTCGCACCGGCGTCAGAAGCCGAGCCCACCGAGCTCACGATCACCCCGGCCGCCGTCATACCTTCTACGACCCCAGCCGCCACCACACCCGGCCCCGCCACACCCACACCCGCCGCCGTCCCGGCCGTCGAGTCCCTCCCGCCCCTGGTGTTCACCTACGCCGACTTCGACCCGGCAACCCGCTCCTTCGCCCCCGTGACGGGGCCCGGCCTCCCGACCATCGCGCTCAGCAATCCGACGTACGCGCTCGTCGACCTCCGCGGTATCGGCCTGCCCGACGTGGTGGAGCTGGGTGGTGCCAGACGGGTCTGGCGGAATGCTGGGAAGGGTCGTTTCGAGCTGCCGAGGACGCTGGCCGAGGCTCCGCCGTTCCCGCTCGGCGCGGCCGGTGTGTCGTTGCTGGACGCGGACGGCGACGGGCGTGCCGACCTGGTCGTCTCCCCGGCCGCGACGCCGGGATCCCGCGCGGCGGGGGGCGGCGGGCCGACCGGGTACTACCCGATGTCGTTCGCGGGCGGCTGGTCCAGGCGTTCGTTCCGGCCGTACCGGCAGAGCCCCAGCGTGAGCCTGGCCGATCCGAACGTGAAGTTGGTCGATCTCGACGGCGACGGGCTGACGGACGTGCTGCGCTCGGGCAGCCGTCTCGAGGCTTGGTTCAACGACCGGGATCCGCGACAGGCCTGGCAGGCCACCGCGGTGAGCAATGGCGCCGGGCCCGGCGTCGACCTGGCCGATCCCCGGGTGCGGCTCGCGGACATGACCGGCGACGGCCTCCAGGACCTCGTGCTGCTGCGCGACGGCAACATCTCGTACTGGCCCAACCTCGGTTACAACCGGTGGGGTGAGGAGGTGACGATGCGTGACTCGCCGCGGCTGCCCGACGGGTACGACCCGCGGCGGGTGCTGCTCGGCGACGTGGACGGTGACGGCACCGCCGACCTGGTGTACGTCGACCGCGGCCGGGTGTCGTTGTGGGGCAACCGGTCGGGCAACGCCTGGACCGCCGAGCCGGTTACCGTCGCCGGCACACCGGATCTCGTCGACTCGGACTCGGTCCAGCTGTGCGACCTGTACGGCACCGGACTGGCCGGGCTGCTGTTCAGCCGCGCGGCGGGCGGCCCGGGGCGCGGCGGGTCGAGCCTGCGGTTCCTGGACATGACCGGCGGTACGAAGCCGTACCTGCTGACCGGCATGGACAACAGCCTCGGGGCGGTCACCCGAGTGACGTACACGCCCTCGACCCGGGAGTATCTGCGGGACCAGGCGGACCCCGCGACGCGCTGGCGGACCACGCTGCCGTTTCCCGTGCAGGTCGTCACGAAGGTCGAGGTCGACGACCGGATCTCGGGTGGGCGGCTGAGCACCGAGTACCGCTATCACCACGGCTACTGGGACGGCGTGGAGCGGGAGTTCCGCGGTTTCGCGATGGTCGAGCACCTCGACACGGAGACCTTCGGCGCAGCGCCCGCCGGGCCCGGCGCGGTACCGCCGGAGCACTACTCGCCGCCCACCCTGACCAAGAGCTGGTTCCATTCCGGGCCGGTGGCCGCCGCGGAGGCCGGCGACTGGAGCGAACTCGACCTGCGGCACGAGTACTGGGCAGGCGACGCGCCGATGCTGTCGCGACCGGCCGCGCAGGACGCGTTCCTGGCCGCCCTGCCCCGCGACGCGCGCCGGGCCGCGCTGCGGACGCTGCGTGGACAGGCCCTGCGCACGGAGTTGTACGCCCTCGACGACAGCGCCCGCAAGGCCCTCCCGTACACGGTGACCGAGACGGTCTCGGGGGTCCGGGAGGAGTCCGCCCCGGCCACGGCCGAGGACGCCGACCGGGAACGGATCTTCTTCCCGTTCCTCCTCGGCAGCCGGACCACACAGTGGGAACGCGGCGCCGAACCCATGACGCAGTTCGCCTTCCCCACCGGCCACGACGCGTACGGCTTCGCGACCGGACAACTCGCCGTCGCGGTACCGCGCGGCCGGGACCCGCTGGCCGCGGCCCCGCCGGAGACATCGCCCGAGTCGTACCTGGCCTCCTACACGACCACTGAGTACGCCCGCCGCGACGACGTCGACCACTACCTGGTCGACCGCGTCGCCAGGACGACCGGCTACGAGGTCGTCAACGACGGCCGGTTACCGGTCGCCGACCTGCGTGCCGCCGTACTCGACGGGCCGGGGCAGACCGCAGGCAGTGGCGTGTCGCTGCGGGTCATCGGCCACGCCCGCACGTTCTACGACGGCGACGCCTACGTCGGGCTGCCGCTCGGCACGCTCGGCGAGCACGGCCTGGCGACCCGCGCCGAGTCGCTCGCGTTCACCGACGCCTTCCTGGACTCGCTCCATGCCGCGGACAACTCGCGGCCCCCGTACCTCACGCCCGGCGGGGCGACCGCCTGGCCGGCCGAATACCCGCCGGAGTTCCGGCGCCTGCTGCCGCCGCTGGCCGGCCACACCCACTACACCGACACGGACGTACCCGGATCGCCCGGCGGCTACTACGTGACCGGTGCGCGCCACCGCTACGACGTCCACGTCACCGGAAGGGTGCCGCGCGGGCTGCCGGTCGCTTCGCTGGACCCGCTGGGCGCCGAGAGCCGGATCGACTACGACCAGCACGACCTGCTGCCGGTGCGCACGGTCGATCCGGCCGGGCTGGAGATGACCGCCGTCTACGACTACCGGCTCCTGCGGGCGCAGGTGGTGACCGATCAGAACGGCAACACCTCCGAGGTGGCCTTCTCCCCCTCCGGTCTGGTCACCGCCCACTTCGTGCGGGACAAGAACGGCGCGGGCGACCTCGCCGCGCCGAGCACCCACATGTCGTACGACCTGCTGGCGTTCACCACGCGCGGCGAGCCCGCGTCCCTGCGCAGCACCAGGCGGGTGCATCACGACACCGACACCGGTGTTCCCGCCGACCGGCGCGACGAGGTGATCGTCTCGGTGGAGTTCACCGACGGGTTCGGCCGGGTGCTGCAGTCCCGCGGACAGGCCGAGGACACCCTGTTCGGCGACCCGCAGTTCGGCGGTGGCCTCATACCGGCCGAGGATCTCGCACCGGCCGGCGACACCGCGGGACGCACCCGCGGTCCGTCCGACTCGGACAATGTGATCGTCTCCGGCTGGCAGATCTACGACAACAAGGGCCGGGTCGTACGGAAGTTCGAACCGTTCTTCTCCGCCGGCTACGACTACGCGCCCGCCCTCGACTCCCAACTCGGGCAGCGGACGAGCACGTTCTACGATCCGCGCGGACAAACCGTCAAAACGGTGCACCCGGACGGCAGCGAGCAGCGCGTCGTCCTCGGCGTCCCCGCCGACCTGAGCGACCCCGACCGGTACGCACCGACGCCGTGGGAGTCGTACACCTACGACCCCGACGACAACGCCGGCCGCACCCACCCGGACACCGGCACCGCCTTCCAGGGGAATTGGAACACCCCAGCGAGCGCCGAGTTCGACGCGCTCGGCCGCACGGTGCGCGCGGTGGTCCGCAACGGGACCACCGGCGACGACCGTCTGACCACGGTCTCGGCGTACGACATCCAGGGCAACCTCCTGTCGGTCACCGACCCGCTGGGCCGCACCGCTTTCGCCTACACCCACGACCTGGCCGGACGGTGCTGGCGCACGGACGGCATCGACGCCGGACGCCGCGACACCGTCCCGGACGCGCTCGGCAGCCCGGTCGAATCCCGTGACGGCAAAGGGGCGTTGACGCTCGGCACCTTCGACTCCCTGCACCGGCCGGCCCGCGTCTGGGCCCGCGACGACGCGTCCAGGGCGGTGACGCTGCGGCAGATCGTCGAGTACGGCGACGGCGGTACGCCCGGCCAGGCCGCCGCCGACCGTGTCGCGGCCCGCGCGGCGAATCTGCTCGGCAGGGTGGTACGCCACCGCGACGAAGCGGGCCTGGTTCTCGTCACCGCGATCGACTTCAAGGGCAACGTGCTGGAATCCGCCCGCCGTGTGATCGCCGACGCCCCGGTCCTGGCGACCTACACGGCCGCGGCGGCGAACGGCTGGCGGGTCGCGCCGTTCCAGGTCGACTGGACGCCGGCCGCGGGCCAGGACCAGGCCGCGCGGGACGCCGTCCTGCTGGAGCCGTCCGGCTACCTCACGACGACGAGCTACGACGCGCTGGGCCGGGTCGTGTCGCGGCTGTTGCCGGCCGATGTGGAAGGCCGCCGCCGCGAGCTGCGGCCCGTCTACAACCGGGCGGGGGCGCTGGAGGCGGTCAGCCTGGACGGTACGGTCGTCGTGCAACGGCTCACCCACGACGCCAAGGGCCAGCGGACCCTCGTCGCGTACGGCAACGGCGTCATGACCCGGTACGCGTACGACCCGCGCACCTTCCGTCCGACCCGGATGCGCACCGAGCCATACACGCTCGCCGACGGGCCGGTGTACCGCCCGGCCGGAGCCGTACTGCAGGACCACGGCTACGACTACGACCTCGTCGGCAACATCCTGGCCGTACGCGACCGCACGCCCGGCAGCGGTATCCCGGGCAACCCCGAGGCACTCGCCACGAGCGACCCGGTCCTGCGCGGGCTGCTCGGCAGCGGCGACGCGCTCAACCGCAGGTTCGCCTACGACCCGGCCTACCGGCTGCTGTCCGCCACCGGACGCGAGCACCGGGCACCCGCCGCCGGTGACCCGTGGCCCGGCCTGCCGCGCAGCACCGACGCGACACAGACCCAGGCGTACACCGAGACCTACGGCTACGACCAGGCCGGCAACCTGCTCACCCTGGCCCACGCCGGCGCCGGAGGTTTCACCCGCGCCTATTCCGTCCCGACGGGCGGCAACCGGCTCCAGCGGATGACCGTGGGGAGCACGGCGTACGACTACGTCTTCGACGCCAACGGCAACCTGCTGGCCGAGACCACGTCACGGCACTTCGGGTGGGACCACGCGGACCGGTTGACCGCGTTCGCCACCCAGACGGCGGGGGCCGAGCCGTCCGTGCACGCCCAGTACCTGTACGCCGCAACCGGCGAGCGGGTGAAGAAGCTGGTCCGCCGGCAGGGCGGGACCGTGGAGGTCACGCACTATCTCGACGAGACGTTCGAACATCACCGTTGGGCGACCGGGACGCCGACGGCGGGCGAGAACAACCATGTTCACGTGACGGACGAGAACCAGCGCATCGCCCTGGTCCGCTCCGGTCCCGCCCACCCGGACGACCGGGGACCGGCCACCGCCTACCACCTGCCCGACCACCTCGGCAGCAGCACCGCCGTCGTCGACGCCACCGGCGCCCTCACCAACCGCGAGGAGTACACCCCGTACGGCGAGACCAGCTTCGGCAGTTACGCCCGCAAGCGGTACCGGTTCACCGGCCGGGAACGCGACGAGGAGAGCGGGCTCGGCCATCATCACGCGCGCTTCTACGCGTCGTGGCTGGCCCGCTGGACTTCCTGCGACCCCCTCACCTCGGGCCACGGGGCGTCGAGCTACTGCTATGTGTCGAACAAGCCGACCGGGCTGGTGGACCCCGACGGCGCCGACGACAGAAAGCCGCCGGGACAAGGCGGAACGGCCGGCGCGTCGGTGAACGTCGCCGCCGGCCCGAGCGGTCCCGTCGCGGAGCATGACATCCCCTACCAGAAGGGGATCAGGGGCTTCGCGGAGTCGATCCTCGTCGGCGGACGAGGCTCGGCGGGCAACGCCCGCTACGACTCCCTCGGGCCGGACCAGGCCTTCGCACGCGGGTTGATGGACAAGGGGTGGGGCTGCACGCTATGCCACATCACCACCCAGGTCTGGAACACCTGGGGGCCCCGCGGCGTCAACCCGGTCAACAACCTGCCGCTCGACTGGACGATCAACACCCAGGGATTCGCACGGTTCGTGGCCCTGAGCGTCTTCTCGCGCGCCGTCGTGGAGTCGGCCCTCGGCGCGAAGGGACTCGTGGACGGCTTCCGCGGACCGGGACAGCGACGGAATCCGGAGCCGAACCGTCCCGCGCCCACGACGCCGAGCCTGCCCGCCGCGCAGCCGCCGCAGGCGGTCATCAGGTACACGCCCGCGATGGCGGGCGCACCGAGCGACGCCCAGTTCCTCCGGTTCAACATCGAGTGGGCGCAAACCGAAGGGGGTCCCCTGGTCCGTGGCCAGCGGCTCCCGAACGACGCCGCACTGCGCAGGACGGCCAGGAACCACATGGACGCGATCGGCTTCGACCGGACCGGACGGCAGGCCATGCATCCGCTGGACTCCGTCGCCAACCGCTATCTGACGACCAACGGGCCGGTCGGCACCACCTACTACTTCGGCGACGCGTCGGTGAACGCGTCCTTCGGAGCGCAGCTGGGCAACGAGCTGCGACGGCTCGGTGTCCGGCCGGGCGACAGCTTCACCGTCAGGTTCGTCGGCTTTCCCGACTACAACTCGGTGCGGCCGCTGGCACCGCCTGCCAGCCCGCCCAACCTCAGAGGACATCGCTGACCGCCGGTACCGGCGGCACCGAGCCGGTGACCTTCCAGACCCCCGGCACGCACACGTTGGTGGCGTCCGCGGTGACCACCGACGGCGCCGTCTACTCGTCGGACCCGATGAGCGTGCGGGTCTACGCGGCCGGGCCGCCCGCGTTCACGGTGGCGGCACCCGTCGCCGGCACCACGGTCAACCTCGACGAGGCCGGAAAGGACGTCACCGTCCAGGTCACCACGACGAGCGACCAGTACTTCCCGCTCAAGGTCAGCATCACCTGGGACGACAGGGTGAAGACCGGGCAGATACTCGCCGGCAGCACCCAGTTCCAGACGACCGTCACCCTCGCCCCGATGCCACTGGGCACGCGGACCATCTGGGTGACCGTCGCGGATCCCGACGAGGTCGGCTCGACCAAGACCACCTCGGTGAACTGCCGGGACGTCTCACCGGCACAGGTGCTGGTCGACTTTCCGCCGCAGAACGGCAACATCCCGGGCGCCGACACGGGCGCGGCGACCGTCTCCATGCACGGCACGGCGAAGGACCTCCAGAGCGGCATGGTCGGCGGCAGCGCCTCGGTGGCGTGGGCCCTGACCCCCACCGGGACCAGGACGGCCGCGACGCCGGGGGCGGCCGGGGACTTCAGGAACTGGACCGCCTCGGTGCCGCTGACCCCGGCCGGGTTCGGCGCGCACACGATCTACGTGTGGGCGACCGACGCGGCGGGCAACACGATGCCGTCCCCGCAGACCGTCCCGGTCACGGTGATCAGCTCGTACACCCCGAAGAACCTGGCCGAGCGGCTCAACGACCGTGAGTACCTGGCCGCGTTGCTGTCGTTCGCCCAGGAGCAGGTGACGTTACCGGGGAACCCGCCGACTCCCCTGGACACCCACACCCTGGTCGGCGCCCTGACGCAGCCCGTCGACCGGTTGAGCCAGCCGCTGTCGGCGGAAGTCGACCAGGGAAACCGTGAGATCAACCAGTTGCGGGTGCCCATCGAGGTGCTGCGGTCCTACATCACCGCCACGAACACCTCCACCGCGCCGGGCGCGACCGGGGACCGGAACTACCGCATCGCCGCGTACACGGCGCTGCTCGCCGCCGCCGGGACCTCGTACGCGGAACTGCGGCTGGCCCGGGGCGCCGATCCGGCCGTCCGGCAGGCACTCGCCGCGCGGCTGGGCATCAGGCTGTCGGCGACCTCGCCCGACGAACTCGACCTGTTGCTGCTGGACGCCACGGGACCGGCCGAGTCGGTGCTGGAGACCGTCTTCGGGTTCCAGGCGACCACCGGCGCCGACCCGTTGCGGGTGCCGTCGACGCCCTGGCTGCTGAACTGGCGGCAGACCGCCCTCGCGCTGACCTGGGCCGAGCAGGACCAGCACCCGATCGTGCCACCGCACTACCGGGTGCTCGCCGACCCCGACGTGATCGGCGCCGCGGACGTCGTACCCGGCCCCAACGGCGACCGTGTCCGTACGCTGCTCGGCGCCCGGACCCTGCTGCTCACCCTGTACATGACACAGCTCAACGACGCCCGGACGAAGGCCGCCAATCCCGCGGCCGACCTCGCGGCGATGCAGAACCTGGCGCTGCCCGGCGTCGACCTCGCGGACCTGGAGACCAGGGACGGGAAAGGCGACGACATCGGCGCCGCCCTCGCCGCGGCGGGGCTCACCCGCAGCGGGTTCCTCCTCCTGCGGAAACTGAGCAGGCTCGCGGCCACCGGGACCGTCACGACGGCCGAGTGGGGCGACGCGATGGCCGTGCTCGTCGGCGCGCACAAGGAGACGCTCTACGCGGGCTGGCGGGCACAGGAGTCCACGTTCGTGCTCTCCCCCGACTTCTTCGTGCTCACCGCCGGCGCCGGACCCGCGGTCAGTCCGTACCGCGTCGACAGCCGTGCCCGCGCGGACTGGCAGTCCGCGCTGCGCGGCCGTGTCACCCAGCGCCAGGACCTGATCGACGCCAACGACCAGGCCGTCGCGGCGGCCGAGCAGACCGCCCTGCCCATCCTGCGCGACGCCCTCCTGGCGGACCTCGCCCCCTCCACCACGGGCACCATCGGCGAGGAGATGTCGGCGCGGTTCTTCGTCGACGTCCTGGCCGGCGGCACACTGCGCACCACCCGCATCCGGCAGGCCGTCGAGAGCATCCAGTCCCTGCTGTCGGCGAAGCGCTCCGGCGAGCTGCCGGCCAACCATCCCGCGGCGGCCTGGATCCTCAACGGCTCCTCGTTCAGCGGCGCGTGGACGTGGATGGGCGAGAAGCAGAGCTGGCAGGCGGCCACCCTGGCGTTCCTCTTCCCCGAGCGCCATCTCGACCCGGCCCTGCTCGTCCCGGCCGACGGGCCGCTGCACAGCCTTTTCGAGACCGTACGCGGCGCGGGCGTCTTCAACGGCTCCGTGGCCGCGGACGCGGCGAAGGCCTACCTGAAGGCGATGAACAGGACCTTCGGCTACTTCGACCCGGCTCTGAGCACCGCGCAGCGCCCGCCGGAACCGGACAACACGCAGATCTTCTGGACCGTACCCATGCTGCTCGCCCAGCGGTTGCAGGCCTCCGGCGACTACCAGGCCGCGCTCGACTGGTACCGGCTGATGTACTCGTACGACGTCTACGACGCCGGGAAGCCGGTGTCCCTCTACGACCGGATCAACACCGAGAAAGTCTTCCGCCCCGACCTCAGTTTCCCGCCCGGCTGGACGACCGCGCTGGATCCCTTCGCGCTCGTCGCCAAGCGCCCCGCGCCCTACACCCGCTACACCCTGCTGTCCGTGATCAGATGCCATCTCGACTACGGCGACGCCCAGTTCACCCGGGAGACCGACGAGTCGGTGGCGCAGGCCCGCACCCTCTACGTCACCGCGCGCCGCCTGCTCCAGAACCCCGCGCTGCAACCGCAGCTACCGCTGACCGACGGCGAACCGCCTCTCGCCATCCCCGACCTGGACGTGCTGCGCAACCGCGCGGAGGCACAGCTCGCCAAGATCCGGCAGGGACGGAACATCGCGGGCCTGCCCCGCGCGCAGGGTTCCGAGGCCGCGACGGTCGTCCAGCCCACCCCCTACCGGTTCAAGACCCTCCTCGAACGGGCCAGGCAACTCGCCGCCCAGGCCGCCCAGATGGAGGCCGGTTTCCTCGCCGCGCTGGAGAAGTACGACGACCGGAGCCTGCGCCTGTACGACGCGGTCAAGGGCATCGACCTGACGGCCGCGCAGCTCGGCGTGGCGACGAGCCGGGTGCAGGAGGCCGACGACGCGGTCGTCGCCGCCGTGGCGCAGAAGACCAAGGCGGACACGATGGTCGCGTCCTACACCGCCGCCATCGACGCGCCGCCGAGCCAGTACGAGCAGAACCTGCTCGACAGCTATGGCGACATGCGCGAGATCAAGGACCACATCTCGGAGGCGAACACCGCGATCGGGGTGGCCCAGGCGGCCTCCACCGCGGCCAGTCTCTTCGGGTTCTTGGAAAGTGGCGGCGCGAAGGCGGCGCTCGCCGTCGGCATCGAGGTGGCGACGTTCGCCAAGGGAGCCTTCGAGCTGCAGCAGAACTCCCTCGAAGCGCAGATGCAGGCCAACCAGTTGCAGGCGGGCATCGAACAGCGCAAGAACGAGTGGCGGCTCCAGCAGGTCGCCGCACAGCAGGAATCGCTCGTCGCCGCCGCCCAGGTCACCACGGCCCGCGACCAGGCCGCGATCGCCGTCCAAGAGCAGGGGGTCGCCACGCTTCAGCACGACCAGGCGGTGGCCATGCTGAAGTTCCTGGGCGAGCAGTTCACCAACGCCGACCTGTACCTGTGGATGAGCAACACCCTGGGCGGCGTGTACCGGTACTTCCTCCAGCAGGCGACCGCCACCGCCCGGCTGGCCCAGGCCCAACTGGCCTTCGAGCGGGCCGAACCGGTACAGACCGTGATCCGCAACGACTACTGGCAGTCGCCGGCGGAGCTGACGGCGAACACCGGCCAGGCCGACCGGCAGGGCCTGACCGGCGCGGAGCAGCTGACCGCCGACCTGGCCCGTCTCGACGACTACTCCTTCAACTCGGCGCGGCGGCGCCGAATCTGTCGCAGACGTTCTCGCTGGCCCGGCTGATGCCGGTGGAGTTCATGGAGTTCCGGCGCACCGGGACGCTCGCGTTCGCCACGCCGACGTCCCTGTTCGACGCCGACTTCCCCGGCCACTACCTGCGGTTGATCCGCCAGGTGCGCACGAGCCTCGTCGCGCTCGTACCGCCCGACCGGGGCATCCGCGCCACCCTGTACTCCAACGGCATCTCCCGGGTGACCACCGGTTCGGACGGCACCTTCCAGGACGTGACGGTGCGCTCCGATCCGGGAGTGGTGGCGCTGACCTCACCCCTCAACGCCGGCGGGGTGTTCGAACTCGACGTCCAGTCGGACCTGCTGCTGCCGTTCGAGTCCAGCGGCGTGGACACCTCCTGGGAGTTCCAACTCCCGCCCGCGGCGAACCCGTTCGACTTCTCCAGCATCGCCGACGTACTGCTGACCATCGACTACACCGCGGCGTACGACGACACCTACCGCAGACAGTTGCTCACCCGGCTCAACGCCGACCGCAACCGTGGCGCGGACTGCCTGTTCAGCCTGGCCCGCGATTTCCCCGACCAGTGGTACGACCTGAACAACCCGGCCGACCCCAAGGCCCGTTCGGTGACCGTCCCCTTGCGGGACATCGACTTCCCGCTGGGGATCGACTCCCTGTCCACCGCCGCGATCGCCGTCCACCTCTCCAGCGGCGCGGAGGTGCCCGACACGACCGTCACCCTCACCCATGGCCAGACCGGAGGCACGGCCACCACCACGAACGGCATCGCCAGCACCCGACGAGGCAATGCGACCGCCTGGACACCGCTGTGCGGTTCGAGTCCCACCGGGACCTGGCAGCTCTCCTTCGGAAGCGACGCCGCCGCGCTGTTCGCCTCCGGCGCCCTCGACGACATCGTCCTCGTCATCAGCTGGACCGGCCAGGCCCCCACCTGGACACCGTGAGCCGACCCGGTCCCCTCCGGTCCAGCCTCGGAGGGGACCGCGAAGAGCAGGTCGGTGCCGTGGACGAGTGCGATGCGTGGGCGGGTGGGCAGCGCGCGGATCAGGGCCGGTGTG
>NZ_JAEQAZ010000410.1 GCF_016654115.1 Streptomyces sp. MBT53 | reverse complement strand
TGCCGCAGCCGGAGGGGCCGATGAAGGCCGTCACCGTGCGGGGCTCGACCGTCATCGAGATGTCTTCGATTGCCTTGTGGGAGCCGTAGTAGGCGGTGAGCCCACTGACGTCGATTCGCTTGGCCATGACTGCTTCACTTCCAGGGGGTTCAGAACGGTCGCTGAGGAGGTCGCGGTCAGCGACCGGTCTTGGGGGCCTTCCAGCGGGCGATGCCGCGGGCCACCAGGTTGAGGATCATCACGAAGGCGATCAGCGTGAGGGACGCGGCCCAGGCACGGTCGTAGGCCGCACCGGAACCCGCGCTCTGCGCGAACTGCTGGTAGATGTACAGCGGCAGCGACGCCTGTGCACCGGAGAACGGGTCGTTGTTGATGAACGGGTTGCCGAACACCAGCAGCAGGACGGGCGCGGTCTCACCGGCGATGCGTGCCACCGACAGCATGATGCCGGTGGTGATGCCGCCGATAGCGGTCGGGAGGACCACCTTCAGGATCGTGCGCCACTTCGGGATGCCGAGGGCGAGGGACGCTTCACGCAGTTCGTTCGGGACGAGCTTCAGCATCTCCTCGGTGGAGCGGACCACGACCGGCATCATCAGGATGGCCAGGGCGCAGGAACCGGCGAAGCCGGAGGGCCCCATGTCCCACATGAGCATCAGGGACAGGATGAACAGACCCGCGACGATCGACGGGATGCCCGTCATGACGTCGACGAAGAACGTGATCGCCTTGGAGAGCCTGCCGTGTCCGTACTCGACGAGGTAGATCGCGGTGAGCACGCCGATCGGGGCGCCGATCGCGGTGGCGAGGCCGACCTGCTCCAGGCTGCCGATGATGGCGTGGTAGATGCCGCCGCCGGGCTCGGTGTCGCCGACCACACCCATCGAGTGGGTCAGGAAGTAGATGTCGAGGACCTTCACGCCGCGCGCGATCGTCGTCCAGAGGAGGGAGACGAGCGGTACGACGGCGAGGAGGAAGGCGACCCAGACGAGGCTGGTGGCGACCCGGTCCTTGGCCTGGCGGGAGCCCTCGATGCGCGCGGCGATGACGTACGTGCCGAGGACGAAGAGGATCGCCGCGATCAGGCCCCACTGGATCTTGCTGTCCAGGCTGCCGACCAGTCCGATGAGGACGGCCAGCACGACGGAGCCGCCGGCGATGGCGTACGGCGACCACTTGGGGAGTGTCGCGCCCTGCAGGGTGCTCACGGGCTTGTCGGCTACGGCTGTGGTGCTCATGCGTTGGCCCCCGAGTACTCCGCACGGCGGGCGATGATGAGCCGGGCCGCACCGTTGACCAGCAAGGTGATGACGAACAGGACGAGACCGGACGCGATCAGTGCGTCACGGCCGAACGGTGTCGCCTCGCTGAACTTGCTGGCGATGTTCTGGGCGAAGGTTCCGCCGCCCGGGTTGAGCAGGCTGGCGTGGATGATGAAGTCCGGGGAGAGCACGGTGGCGACGGCCATCGTCTCGCCGAGCGCGCGGCCGAGGCCGAGCATCGAGGCGGAGATCACGCCGGAGCGGCCGAAGGGGATCACCGCCATGCGGATGACCTCCCAGCGGGTGGCGCCGAGGGCGAGGGCCGCTTCTTCGATCATCTGCGGGGCCTGGCGGAAGACCTCGCGGCTGACGTTGGTGATGATCGGCAGGATCATGATCGCGAGCAGGATGCCGACGGTGAGCATCGAGCGCGGCGCGCCCTCTTCCCAGGAGAAGATCCCGGTCCAGCCGAAGTAGTCGTTCAGCCAGCCGAAGAGGCCGATCATGTGCGGTACGAGGATCAGGGCGCCCCACAGGCCGTACACGATGGACGGTACGGCGGCCAGCAGGTCGATCACGTAGGAGACCGGGCCGCGGAGCTTGCGCGGGGCGTAGTGCGTGGTGAAGAGGGCGATGGCGACCGCGATCGGGACCGCGATGACCATGGCGATGATCGAGGACACCACGGTGCCGAAGGCCAGGACGGCGATGCCGAACTTCGCCGGGACCAGGTTGGTGTTCCACTCGAAGGTGGTGAGGAAGTTCGCGTGGTCCTTGCTGATCGCGAGCGAGGCGCGGTAGGTGAGGAAGACCGCGATGGCGGCCATGATCACCAGCAGCAGGATGCCCGACCCGCGGGAGAGACCGAGGAAGATCCGGTCACCGGGTCGGGTGGCGCCGCGGGCCGCGGACTTCTCCGGGGCGGCGGGCTCGGGGGTGGGAG
>NZ_JAEQAZ010000409.1 GCF_016654115.1 Streptomyces sp. MBT53 | reverse complement strand
CGTCAGTACTCCGCCCGCCCCGCTCGCCCCAGCCGTGAGCCGAGGCCGAAGTAGTGGCGGAAGTTGTAGATCAAGGGGCTCCATACGGTCGGGTCGATGTGGGACGTGCCGTCTATGACGATGTCCGGATCCGCGTGTACGCGGACGGCCACGGCTTCGACCACGACGAACTGATCCGACGCGTCGGGCCGCAGGCTGCTGATCGTGGCCTCGATCTGGGCCGGGCACTCGGCGATCCTGGGCGGGCGCACCAGCTCCGAGGGGGTCGGGTGCCAGCCTGCCGCGCCGAACTTGTCCGGTCCCGGCCGGCTTGTCGGCCGGGACAGGATCGGCGCCGGTGAGCAGGGCGAGGCTCTCGACCTGCTTCCACTGGTCGGGCGACGGGAAGTTGATCACCAGTTCCGGGCGGGCCCGGAGGTTGGCGGCGGTGTGGCCATGCGCGCCGAGACCCAGGAGGAAGACATCGCCCAGTGCCCACGCGGAGGAGATCGGCGCGAGATTGGCCTTGCCGTCCGCGTTCTCGGACGACAGGACCACGACGGGCGTGCCGAAGTACAGGATGCTGGGCGTGATGACGCGGTGCGCGTCCTCGTCTGTCGGGGTCATGGGCTCCATCGTGTGGGCCGGACTGTTCGGTGCCGGCCGAACCGTCGGCGTGGATAGTGAAGAGCATGAGTGTTCGTGTTGATGCGGCCCCTGCAATGGCGGAACTGGCCGCGGTCTTCGCCGATCGCACGCGGGCGTCGATGTGTGTGGCCCTGCTCGACGGGCGCGCCTGGACGGCCGGCGAGCTGGCGCGGTACGCCGGTGTCGCCCGCTCTACGGCCACCGAGCACCTGAATCTGCTCGTCGCCGCCGGCGTACTCGCCGAGGAACGTCAGGGCAGGCACCGCTACCTGCGGCTCGCCGGCACCGACATCGCCGAGCTGATCGAGACGCTGGCCTCGCACACTCCGCCCCCGGCCGAGCGCCGGCATACGCTGCGCGCCGCGACGACGCAGGCGGCCCTGGCCCGCGCCCGGACCTGCTACGACCACATCGCCGGAGCGTTGGGCGTGGCGATCACCGACGCCATGACCAGCAAGGACATGCTCAGTCGCGATGACGGCTGGACGCTTACCTCCACCGGTCTGGCCTGGCTGCGGCAAGTGGGTGTGGACAGCGAGGCGCTGCGTGGGACCCGGCGCCCGACCGTACGCGGCTGTCTGGACTGGACCGAGCGCCGACCGCACCTTGCCGGGGCCGCCGGGGCGGCTGTCTGCGGCCGGTTCTTCGACACCGGATGGATCGAACGGATCGGCTCCCACCGCGCGATCCGGCTCACCGCGACGGGCGAGACCGTTCTGCGAGACCAACTCGGCCTGGACTGGAGCACGTTCGGCGGTCGGCACGGCTCACGCGACTGACGGCAGGTCAGGCCGCCGTGCGTTCCTCAAGTACCCGCCTGCGCAGTCCTGTTCGCTGGACGGCCGGCGGGGCGTACGCCATGTCGAGCGTGCCGACGTCCGTGCCGGGCGGGACCAACTCGTCGATCTGGTCGAGGAGTTCGTCGGACAGGACGGTGTCCGCGCCGGCCAGCAGGTCGTCCAGGTGGGCCATCGTGCGGGGCCGATGATCGCCGAGGTGACGCCGGGGTGGGCAATCGCGAAGGCCATGGCCAGGTGGGTCGGCGACAGGTCCGCCTTCTCGGCGAGGGCGATCACCTGCTCCACGACGTCGAGCCGGCGCTCGTCGCCGAGGTACTTGAAGCCGTAGGCGGCCCGGCGGGTGTCGACGGTCCGGCCCTTGCGGTAGCGGCCCGTGAGCTGGCCGCCCGCCAGTGGGCTGTAGACCAGCGTGCCCATGCCGTAGCGCTCGCAGACGGGGAGGACTTCGCGTTCGATGCCCCGGTTGAGGATCGAGTACGTCGGCTGTTCCGTGCGGAAGCGGGTCAGGCCGCGTCGCTCCGCCACCCACTGCGCCTCGACGATGTCCGACGCGGGGAAGGAGGACGTGCCGACCGCCCGCACCTTGCCCGCGCGCACCAGGTCGGTGAGGGCGGAGAGGGTTTCCTCGACGTCCGTGTCCGGGTCGGGGCGGTGGATCTGGAACAGGTCGACGTGGTCGGTGCCCAGGCGGCGGAGGGAGTTCTCCAGCGCCCGCACCAGCCAACGCCTCGAGTTTCCGCGCTCGTTGGGGTCGTCGCCCATCGGGAGGTGCGCCTTCGTCGCCAGTACGACGTTGTCGCGGCGGCCCTTCAGCGCCTTGCCGACGATCTCCTCGGACTCGCCCCGCCCGTAGAAGTCGGCGGTGTCCACGAAGTTGATGCCCGCGTCCAGCGCCCTGTGGATGATCCGGACGGAGTCGTCGTGGTCGGGATTGCCGTCGGCGCCGAACATCATCGCGCCCAGGCAGTAGGGGCTGACCTTGATACCGGTGCGGCCCAGTGTGCGGTAGTGCATGGCTCTCCTCGGGAGGGCATGGAAACGGAACGGCGTTCCGGAACACCATACGGAACGCCGTTCCGTTTCCA
>NZ_JAEQAZ010000408.1 GCF_016654115.1 Streptomyces sp. MBT53 | reverse complement strand
CCCGCGCGGAGAGCTGTACCGGCGCCCCTGGAGGCCCGGTGGAACTCCACCTCGCCGACGGGGGACTCCTCACCGCCGACAGCGCCGTCCTCGCCACCGGCCCCGCTTCGTCAACTCCCCCTGGACACCGGGCGCGTTGGACGCCGTACACGAGGACACCGCCGACATCCTCCTCGTCGGCACCGGCCTCACCGCCGTAGACCTCGCCCTCACCCTCGACCGCCCCGAACGCACCGTGCACGCCGCCTCCCGCAGCGGACTCCTGCCGCAGTCGCACGCGTTGGGACCGGCCGGCCCGATGGAGGCACCGAGCTGGCCACGCGACCTGACCCTGAACGGACTGCGCCGGACCGTCTACCGGCACGTCAGCCGCTCCGTCCGCACCCACGGCGACTGGCGGCCCGCCCTCGACAGCCTCCGCCCCCACACCGCGCGCCTCTGGCACAGCCTCACCCCCGAAGAACGTGCGGAGTTCCTCGCCCACGAGAGCGCCATCTGGAACACCCACCGCCACCGCATGGCCCCCACCACCGCCGAATCGGTCACCCGGGCCCGCACCGCACGACGCCTCCAGGTCCACACCGGCACGATCACCGAAGTCGCCGAGGATGGCGGCCGGTTGGCGGTCGCACTCTCCAACGGCCGGACGCTGCACGTCGGTTGGGTCATCGACTGCACCGGCCCGGGGCAGCGGCTCGAAGACCCGCTGTGGCGCGGCCTGTTCGAGACGGGAACGGCGGTGCCGGGGCCGCTGGGCATGGGAGTCGCCACCCGCGACGGACGACTCCTCGACGCCCAAGGCCGTTGCCCACGGCCCCTGTTCACCCTCGGCGCCCCACGGCGCGGCGAACTGTGGGAGACCACCGCGATCCCCGAGATCCGCGTCCAGGCCGCCGCCCTGGCCCGGCAACTACTCGCACCTCCGGCCCGCCGCACCGCCCGCCGCAGGCCCGTCGACGGACTCGGACTCCCGCTCTCCACCCACGCCGAGGCCGCCACCGCGTACCGCAGCGGACTCGACCGGGTCCTCAAGGTGCGCGCCGGCGCCGAGGACGCCTTCGCCCGCGCGGTCGCCCTGGACCCCGGATTCGCCCTGGCTCACGCGGCGTTGGCCCTCCTCGGCCACGAGTGCGGAGCCGCCGTCGACGTACCCCGCTCCCTCGCCGACGCCCAGCGCTGCGCCCATGAACGGGCCGACGAGCGGGAGCGGTCCTTCGTGGACGTGATCACCCGCCGGGTCCGATCCGCCGACGGGGACCGCGCGTTGATACGACACCTCGACACCCACCCCGCCGACGCGCTCGCCCTCGCCGCCGCCGTACCCACCATCGCGTTCTCCGGAGTCACCGACCTGGACGACGACTACGCGCTCCGCCTGGTCGAACGCACGTCCCCCGCCTACGACGGGCACTGGTTCCACACCTCGCTGCTCGCGTTCCTGCGACAGGAACAGGGCCGGCTGCACGAGGCGGGCGAACTCGCCCACCGCGCCCTGGGCGCCGAGCCCGCCTCCGGTCACGCCGTGCACGCGCTGGCCCACGTCCACTACGAGTCCGGCGCCCACGAGGCGGGCCGGGACTGGCTCGACGGCTGGGTGTCAGGACAGGGCCGTGGAACGGTCCACCGGGCCCACTTCTCCTGGCACATCGCCCTGCACGAACTCGCGTTGGACGACCCGGCCGCCGTACGCAGGCGCTGGTTCGCCCAGTTGGCGCCCGGGCGGGTGACCGGGGTGCGCGCGCTGGTGGACTCCGGGTCGCTGCTGTGGCGGGCCCGGCTCAGCGGCAACTGGCAAGGGGAGCTGCCCACTTCGGACGTACTGGACTCCGTGGCCCACGAGGTTCTGGAACGACCGGCGACCGCGTTCACCGCGCTGCATGTGGCGGTGGCCCTCACCGCCGCCGGTGACCTTCCGGCACTGCGCCGCCTCCGCGACCACGCGGCGGGGGCCGATCCGGTGCAGCGCGAGGTCATCGCCCCGCTCTGCGAGGCCTTCGCCGCCCTCGTCGAACACCGCTTCCACGACGCGGCCCACGGCCTCGACGCACTGCTTCCGGTCCTGCGCAAGGTCGGCGGCAGCGCGGCCCAACGCGAGGTCGTGGAGGAGACGTTGCTGTACGCACTGGTGTCCGCGGGGCGGTGCGACGCGGCAAGGCGCTTGCTGGACGCGCGACTCGACCGGAAGGCGGCGCCTCGGGACCGGCGGATGCTGGCGGGGTTGGCGGGGTGAGACGGGCGGAGTGGGCGCGCTGGTGTTGACTCCCGCACTGATCGTCGTAGACCCTGCGCCGGTAGCCGGTAGCCGGTAGCCGGTAGCCGGTAGNGAACCTCGTCCCCGACATCGAGCACGGCGACGTCTACGTCTGCGGCCCGCTCGCCTGGATCACCGCCGTCCGCAGGGCGGCCCGCGCTGCCGGAGCCCACCGCGACAGCGTCCACACCGAAGAGTTCGCCTGGTAACAGCCCCTCCCCGACCCGCCTTCAGGAGCACACGACGCGACGCATCACCCTCTGATTCACCGCCACCCTCGCCGTGGCCGCCCTCCTCCTCGCCTTCCAGCTCAACGCCTCCGGCGCGACCGGCAAGTCCGGCGACGGCGGCGACCACATGCCACCCGCGGCCAACGCCTCGGCAATCCCCGGGGACGACACGGCCGGCGACCATGCGGCAAAGCCCGGCGAGAACAAGTAGCCCTCGCCGGGCCCGAATTCACGTCTCACCGATTCACCGATTCACCGCTTCACCGGCTCGCCAACTCCCGCTCCACGGGCGCCTCTTCACGCAGTCCGAACCGGTCGTGCGCCCGCCGCAACACCTTCGGCGCCCACCAGGCCCGCCGGCCGAGCAGGGCCATCGTCGCCGGAACCAGCAGCATCCGTACGACAGTTGCGTCGATCAGCACCGCGAGGGTGAGGCCGAGGCCGATCTGGAGGATCGGGGAGAAGCCGCCCGTCATGAAGGCGCCGAAGACGACCGCCAGCAGCAGGGCGGCGCAGGTGACCACGCGGCCCGAGCGGCGCAGACCGGTCACCACGGCCTCCTGGTCGTCGCCCGTCAGGCGCCGGGCCTCGCGCATCCGGGCCAGGATGAACAGCTCGTAGTCCATGGCGAGCCCGAAGGCGATCGCGACGATCAGCGGCGGCGCCGTCAGGCTCAACGCGCCCAGCCCCTGCGCACCGAGGGCGCCGGCGAGATGGCCGTACTGGAAGACCCACACCACCGCGCCGAGCGAGGCCCCCAGGCTGAGGAGGGTGGTCGCGATCGTGCGCAGCGGGATCAGTACCGAGCCCGTGAAGGCGAACAGGAGGAGGAAGATTCCGGCGAGGACGGTGGCGGCGGCCCAGGGGGCGCGGTCGGCGAGCATCGTGCGGAAGTCGACCAACCGGGCTGCGGTACCGGTGACTTGGACCGGTCCAGTGCCACGTGTCTCCCGGACCTGCCGGACGAGATCGGTCGCCGCGGTGCCGTCGGCGCTGCCGGGCGGTTGCAGGGACACGACCGTGCCACCGTCCGGCAGAGCGCGGGAAGTGGCGGTCGGGGAGAGGGCGCGGACACGGCCGGCGGTCGCGGCGTCGGTGCCCGGTCGCAGGACGACGGTCACGGGGGAGACCCCGGTGCCGGCCGGGAAGTGCGCGTCGACCGTGTCGTACAACTGCCGTGCCTCGGTGGTCTTCGGCAGCTGCTGGGCGTCGCCGATGCTGATCCGCAGGCCGGTGACCGGCAGGGCCAGGACGAGCAGGGCCGGGACGACGACGGCCAGGACGGCGATGCGGCGGCGTGCCGCGAAACGGGCCAGCCGGGCGAAGACCCGCCCCTCCTCGGCCTCCGGCCTGGCCCGCGCGGGCGCGATCCTGGCACCGAACCGGGCCAGCAGTGCGGGGAGCAGCGTGAGCGCGGCCAGCATGTCGACGACGACCACGGCCGCCACCGCGAGGCCCATGCTGCGCAGGAACGTGCTCGGGAAGACGAGCAGACCGGTCAGACTGACGGCGACGGTCAGTCCGGAGAACAGCACGGTACGGCCCGCTCGGGCCACCGTGCGGTGCACCGCCTCCACCACGTCCGCCGTGTCCCGGCGTTCCTCGCGGAAGCGGACCAGCATCAACAGGGCGTAGTCCACGGCGAGTCCGAGCCCCAGCATGGTGGTCACCTGGATCGCGTACACCGAGATGTCGGTGACCTGACTGAAGGCGAACAGCGCCAGGAACGCCCCCGCGATCCCGCTGAGCGCGATCACCAGCGGCAGCGCGGCGGCCCGCAGACCACCGAACACGACCAGCAGCAGGGCGAGTACGACCGGCAGCGAGACCAACTCGGCCCGCTGCACGTCCTGTTGGGCCCGCTCACCGATCTGCTTCCCCAGCAACGGGCCGCCGCTGACATGGACTTCGGGCGCGTCGATCGCCCGGATCCGGTCGGCCGCCGCGTCCACCGCGTGTTCTTCGGCGTCGTCGCCGAGCCCACCCTTGAGTGTGACGGGGATCAGCAGCGCCCGCCCGTCCCGCGAGGTGAGGCCGGGTGTGGTGTACGGGTCCGGTACGGCGGCGATCCCGGCGAGGGCGCGGACGTCGGCCACGGCCCGCTCCACCCGGGCGCGCAGGGCGGGGTCGGAGACCGTGACGCCCGCCACGACACCGGTGACGGTTTCACCGGTCGGATCGACCCGGTCGAGATACTGGGCGGCCAACTCCGACTCGCTGCCCGGGACTTCGGGCACATTGTCGGACAGCCGCCCGAACACGCCCGTCCCGAGCCCGAACCCGAGCAGCAGGAAGAGCACCCAGACGGTGATCACGGTCAGCGGACGGCGGGTCGCCGCCCGGGCGAGTGAGACGAGCACGGTCCCTCCCGGCGGGGCATCGGATGACATGCCCAACAGGCTGCTGCGGGAAGGGGGGCCGCCGGATCGCCGGGACGAGGGGTTTCGGGGACTCGGTCGTGCGGGGGGC
>NZ_JAEQAZ010000407.1 GCF_016654115.1 Streptomyces sp. MBT53 | reverse complement strand
CGAAGGGGCGGTCGAAGCGGGCCGTGACGACCGTGGTGGTGCAGCGGAGGTCGGGCCGGGCACCGCCGGGTGCGGGCGCGATCGCGGTCACCGCTCCCGCGCGGAAGCCGAGTGCGCCGAACTGTGCCACTGCCGCCTGCTCGGCCTTCCCGACGGCCAGCGGGTCGGGGCTGATGCCGGGGAAGTGGCCGTCGGCGGTGTCCATGGCGGTGGTCAGCCCGAACAGGCCGTGCTGGTCGAGGAGATCGTGCCGCGCGCCCATGTCGTACGCCACCGTCGTCACGAACAGCTCCGGCGGCTGCGGTGTGGCGCACCGCCGTTGCTCGATGCGCAGGCCCGGTCCCACGTCGCCGTACGGGAGTTGGCCGCTGGGCACGACCGGAATCCGGCCGGCCAGGGCGGCCACGCCCGTGCCCAGCACCTGGCCAGGGGCCAACCGCTGTTCGCCGAGCAGGAGATGGACGTCGATCCCGCTGTCGCCGGGCACCTTCAGCTCGGTGACGTAACCGTGCGGGCCGCTCGCCACGCCGGCCCGGTCGAGGCGGACGCCGGTGCGGCGCAGGCCCACCAGCCGCCGCCCCTGCCAGGGTCCGGCGTCCGGATTGAGCATCAACTCCTCGAAGGGGCGCGGCCATTCGGTGCGCAGTGCGAGCGCGCTCGCCAGCACCATCACCACGTCCGGGTCCAGGGCGAGGGGCATCCGCTCGATCAGCCCGTCCGTCCGCTCGGCCGCCCACGCGTCCAACGCCCGCTGCCCGGCCGGGAGATCATCGGTGAGCATCCCGTGCGTGCCCGCCGGCAGCCCGGCCCGCCACTCCTCGCGCACGGCCAGGTCGTGCCGGGTCCACAGGCCGAGCGCGGAGCACAGCCCGGGCATCGAGCCCATCGCGCCCAGCAACTCCCGTGCGGCGGGGGCGGCTTGGTCGGCGGGCAGGCCCACCGCGTCCGCGAGTTCCGCCCGTGCCGCGCCCGACGCCCCGTCGGCGAGGAGGGCCAGCAGTGGCCACACCCCGGCCGCCGAGAACACCGTGCCGCCGGTCGCCGTGTCCGCCCAGCGTGCCGTCAGCCGGTTCACCGCGTCGACGGTCCGCCCGACCGCCGTGCCCTGAACCGCCGTCCCCTGGACCGCTCCCAATTCCGCCCCCGTCAGTGCCGTAGCGCAAGATCGCGCACGTGAAGGCTATCGTCGCCGCCCCGGCGCCGGATGATCAGCCCTGGTCCTCGGGGAACGGTTCCGGTTCCGTGACCCACCCCGCCGCCAGTACCAGCCGTGAGTGGCGGTGCAGGGCGAGGAAGGCGAAGGGGCGGTCGAAGCGGGCGGTGACGGTGGTGGTCACGTAGCGGAGGTCGGGCAGGCCGGCGGCGACGGCGCCGAAGGCCGTCACCGCCGCCGCACGGAAGCCGAGCGCGCCGAACTTCGCCGTCGTGGCCTGCTCGGCCGAGTCGATGGCCAGCGGCAGGGGACTGATGCCGGAGAAGTGGCCGTGCGTGGAGTCCCGTGCCGTGGTGAGCCCGAACAGGCGGTGCAGGCGCAGCAGATCGTGTCCCGCGGTCATGTCGTACGCCACCGTCGTCACGTCGAGCGTCGGCGGCTGCGGGCTGGTGCAGCGGGTCCGTTCCACGCGCAGGCCCGGTCCGGGGTCGCCGTAGGGGAGCCGGTCCCCGGGTACTACGGGATGACGGCGGTCCAGGATCCCCACGCCCGCGCCCAGTACCTGCGCGGGTGTCATCCGTTCCTCCCCGAGCAGGAGGTGGACGTCGATCGCCGCGTCGCCCAGCACCTTCAGCTCGGTGACATGGCCGTCCGGTGTGTCCGCCACGCCGATCCGGTCCAGGAGGGCGGACTCGCGCCACAGGCCGAGGGGGACCCGGTCGCGCCAGTACGCGCTCTCCATCGGCACCTCGACGAACGGCCGCAGCCACTCGGTGCGCAGGGCCAGCGCGCTCGCCAGCACCAGTTCGGTGGCGTCCGTCAGCGGCAGCGGCATCCGCTCGATCAGCCCGCCGGTCCGCTTCGCCGCCCATGCGTCCAGGGCCGCGCGGTCGGCCGAGAGGTCCCCGGTGAGCACCCCGTGCGCCTCGGCGGGCAGCCCCGCCGCCCATGCCTCGCGCAGCTCCACGGTCCGCTTCGTCCACAGCCCGAGCGCCGCGTCGACTCCGCGCATCGCCGTCAGCCCGGCCAGCAACTCCCGTGCGGCGGCGGCCGATTGGCCGGCGGGCAGCCCCACCGCGTCCGCCAGCTCCGCCCGTGCCGCGCCCTCGGCGCCGTCCGCGAGGAGGGCCAGCAGCGGCCACACCCCGGCCGCCGAGAACACCGTGCCGCC
>NZ_JAEQAZ010000406.1 GCF_016654115.1 Streptomyces sp. MBT53 | reverse complement strand
CAATGTGAATGATCCGTCCGATCGGCAGCCTCCTCGCCCGCGTGCCGGGACCGCATCCCGCGGCCCCGGCACGTCGCGGCGCTCAGACGAAGACGGCCATGATGTCGCCGCCGAAGTAGCCGCTGCCCGCCCAGGCCACCGAGGTGTTGGGGGCGTTGACGATGTTGCCCCCGATCGTGGTGCAGCCGCCCGCGCTGCACGCCGTACCGACGACGTAGTAGCGACCGGTGGTGCAACTGACGCCCACGTACTTTCCGTCGGAGGAGCGGGAGGTGGTGCACGAGGCGGCGGCCTGGTCCGACTGAGCCGCCGCCGGAGTCGCCAGACCGATCGCGACCACGGAGGCGGCGGCGCACAGGGTCGCCGCGAGGCGTCTCCGAGTCATCATGTTGGTACTGCCTTTCGCGAGAGGTGACTTTCCGTCGGCGGAGATCCGTCAGCAGTTCTTGATCCAGTGGACCCAGTACCAGGGAGCGTCCGGGTCCTGCGAGAAGGCACCCGCGTCGTGCCACTTCGAGACGCCGTCGTCGTCCAGGAAGTTCGCGACCGTCCCCTTGGACTGGTTGTTGATCCACGATCCGTTCTGCAGCCATGGGATGCGGAAGTTGTAGCAGGCCCACATGCTGATCTTGTCGCCCTCGTACCAAGTGCCCTTCCAGGCACACATGGTGTTGCCGGGGCAGAGTTCGACCGCCGGCTTCCTGGGCGCACTCGCCTCGCGAACCGTCTTCTCTCCCGGCAGGGTCAGGACGATCTCACCGCTGTCGCCGAGGAAGATCCTGTTCACGGACACCTGTGTGCCGCCGGTCGAGGTCAGATAGGAGTCCACCCGCTCCTGAAGTCCCCGCGCCTGCGCGCCGGTCAGTCCCAACTCCCGCGCCTGTCCGGCGAAGTCGGTCCGGACGGGCCCGCTCGCGTCGGCGGCCGCACCGGTCGCCGACGCGAACACGAAGGCACCCACCGCGAGGACGGCGATCAGACCGCGTCTCGCCCCGTTTCGTCTTGCCATAGAGCCATTACCCCCATTGAGTGCCGCGGCGGGAGGTCACCCCGCTCACCGGGACATCGTTCGCGAGGCGGTCGCCCGCCTCAACGATTTCGATGCTCGTCGAAAACATGGACAGACCTGGGCCGATGGAGGTGCGGGCCTTCTCTCCGTGGAGTCGGGACCGTCCGGCCGGTGGCCCCGCGCCGACCGGAATCGTCATGCGCGATCCTCGAACTCCCGGGAAATTGTCCGCAATCCGTAACAGCGGGATCCTTCCGGTCGTTTATCCCGTCCTGACGAATGCACGGAACCGGACAACAGGACAGGGAACAGGGCGGACATGGCACGGCATGGCGGGCGGGGTTGGTACGGCCGGGTACTCGCGGCGGCGGTCGGTGTGACGGCGGTGGCGGCGGCCACCTCGGTGTGGACCGCGCAGGCCGGTGTGGTCGACGCGCAACGGGGCGCAGCCAACGCGCGTCCCGGCGCCGCCAGTTCGGCCCCGGCCCGAGTGGCGGCCGTGTCCGCGGAGATCGTGCACGCCTCCGACAAGGGCGCGCGAGGCGTCAACATCACCATCGACGACGGGCCGGACCCGACCTGGACCCCGCAGGTGCTCCAAGTGCTCAAGGAGTACGGGGTGAAGGCCACCTTCTGCATGGTCGGCCCGATGGCCGAGGCCCACCCGGACCTGGTCAAGGCGGTGGTGGCGGCCGGGCACAGGTTGTGCGACCACTCGGTGTCGCACGACACCACCATGGACAAGAAGTCCGAGTCCTACCAGAAGCAGGAGATCCTGAACGCCGCCGCCATGATCACCAAGGCCTCCGGGGGCGTACGGCCGCTGTACTACCGGGCGCCGGGCGGCGCCTTCACGCCGTACAGCCGGCATCTCGCCGCCGCGCAGGGCATGCGTCCGCTGGGGTGGAACGTCGACTCCAAGGACTTCGAACTCCCCGGCACCGGCGCCATCGTGACCACCGTCAAGAGCGAACTGCCCAACGGGCCGACCATCCTGTTCCACGACGCCGGCGGCGACCGCTCCGAGACGGTGGCCGCGCTGCGCGAGATCCTGCCGTGGCTGAAGCAGCAGGGCTATTCGTTCGGTTTCCCGATGCGCTGAGCAGCGCGTCGAGCAACGTGCGGAACGATGCGCCGAATTGACGGTCGTCGTTTTTCGGGTGGCGAATATGTGTGGGAAATGTGGAACGGCCGCCGAGGTGGCGGTATTTAAGCGTTTCGGTGCCGATTCGCGCTGCTGTCGATTCACCATGAAGGCTTGCGGCGATTTCACCCGTGCAGTAACTACGTGAAGCATGAACCTGTTCAACCGTGCTGCGCCCCTCCGCCGCCCGGCACCCCCCACAGCTCCGCAACGC
>NZ_JAEQAZ010000405.1 GCF_016654115.1 Streptomyces sp. MBT53 | reverse complement strand
TGACGGCGGGCGGGCCCGCCGCCTCCCGCCGAGACTCGGCCAACACACTCATGCCCGCACCCCTCTCACCCTTCCCCATGTCCCGCAAACGCGGTTGATCAAAAGTCAGGAATCTGTGAGGTGGCTGGCAGGACGGATCGGATCCATCACGAATCGGCCTCGGAAGTGGAGTCGCAGCGGCCGAAAAGAGCCCAACGGGTGGCGCAATTGCGGCACATCAACCAAATCCCCAGCCCCCACCCCCACCTGCGCCTTTCCCCATCGTGACGAAGCCGTGATGCGATCACCTTCACAGGTTGATCTCATTTCCCTCGCAGGCCCCTCATGCCTAAGGTCGCCCCACGACGGGCCCTTGTTCTGGAGCGCAACGCCCAGGGGTTCGTTTCGAATGTGGGGACAAGAATGAGAAAACTCGCCATCGGCGCCGCCCTGACCGGTGCCCTGGCCCTGACCGGTCTGGCCGCGCCGCTCGCGCAGGCCGCGACGCCGGATCTGGTCTTCTCGGGTGTGACGGTCAACAAGGGGAAGGCGATCGTCGTCGGCACCACCGCATCGGTGAAGGTGCCCGTGACGTACACGCTGACGCGGCCGGCGGACCTGGTCGTCGACAGCAAGACGACGTTCGCGGGGATCATGCTCTACCGCGGCCGGCTCGCCGACATGGACAACGACATCGAGAGCACCCTCGCGCCGACCTGCACGACGACGGCGACGACGGCCACCACCGTCACCGAGTCCTGCTCCGACACGATCACGATCGACCCGGACGAGAGCCTGTACGAGGCGGCCGACGCGACCACCTGGAACGTCGGCGGTTTCTACGGCCACATAGACATCGACGCGGACGACTCCGACGACAAGATCAGCTCGTCGACCGACTTCGCGGCCTGGGGCGGCAAGGGCAAGGTCAAGATCCAGCGGGCCGCCAAGCTCACCGCAAACGCCTCCCCCGAGCCCGTGAAGAAGGGGAAGACCATCACGGTCACCGGCAAGCTGACCCGCGCCAACTGGGAGGAGGGCACGTACACCGGTTACGTGTCCCAGCCCGCCAAGTTGCAGTTCCGGGCGAAGGGTTCGAGCACCTACACCACCGTGAAGACCGTCACCTCCACCACCGGTGGCGCGCTGAAGACGACCGTGAAGGCGGCCAAGGACGGCTACTTCCGTTACGTCTTCGCCGGCACCGCCACCACCGGCGCGGCCACCGCCGCCGGTGACTACATCGACGTTCAGTAGGACAAGAAGTAACACCAGCTCCTCTCCCACCGCCCCCGCAGGTAACGAGTCTGTTGCCTCGGGGGCGGTGTCTATTGACGCCCCCTTCGTCCCGGGCTTACGTTCCTCCCACCCAATAGGAAACTTTCCTAACAGTGATCACATGACACGCTGGGTGGTTCGAGAGTTCGAGAGGCAGGTGGCGTCGACATGGCAGGAACCTCCGGTACCCCGGGCACGGGTACCCCGGGCACCCCCCGCGTCCTGCGCGCCATGAACGACCGCGCCGCCCTGGACCTCCTCCTGGAGCACGGCCCGCTCTCCCGCACCCGGATCGGCAAGCTGACCGGGCTCTCCAAGCCGACGGCGTCCCAGCTGCTCGCCCGGCTCGAAGCGGCGGGACTCGTGCTCGCCACGGGCACCAGCGAGGGGCGGCCGGGGCCCAACGCCCAGCTGTACGTGGTCAATCCGGGCGCCGCGTACGCCGCCGGGCTCGACGTCACGCCCGAGCGCATCCGTGCCGCCGTCGCCGATGTCACCGGCCGCACGGTGGGCGAGTTCGAGCTCGCCACCCCCGGCCGGCGACCCGCCCAGCCCGTCGTGCGGCAGGTCACCGACACCCTCGACGGGGCCGTCAAGGCGGCGGGGCTCGCGCGGGGCGACATCCACCGCCTCGTCATCGGGACCCCCGGCGCCTTCGACCCGAACACCGGCCGGCTGCGGTACGCCTCCCACCTGCCGGGCTGGCACTCCCCCGCCCTCCTCGACGAACTCGCCGCCGCGCTGCCGATGCCGGTGGAGTACGAGAACGACGTCAACCTCGTCGCCATAGCCGAGCAGCGGCTCGGCGCGGCCCGCGGGCACGGCGACTTCGTGCTGCTGTGGAACGAGGGCGGTCTCGGCGCCGCCCTGGTCCTCGGCGGCCGGCTGCACCGCGGCTGGACCGGCGGCGCGGGCGAGGTCGGCTTCCTGCCCGTGCCGGGCGCACCCCTGGTCCGCCAGGTGACCAAGGCCAACAGCGGTGGTTACCAGGCACTCGCGGGCTCGCAGGCCCTGCCCCAACTCGCCCGTGAACTCGGCATCACCGAGATTCCGACGGGTCCCTACGCCGAGGTCGCCGCCGCCCTCGTCGCCACCGCCGCCGACCACACCACCGGACCCCGGCGGCTCCTGGAGATCTACGCGACCCACCTCGCGACCGGTCTCGCCTCGCTCGTCTCCGTGCTCGACCCCGAACTCGTCGTCCTCAGCGGTGCCTCGCTGACCGCGGGCGGCGAGCCCCTACGTGCCCTCGTCCAGGCCGAGTTGGAGGAGCTGGCGGCGTCCAGGCCCCGGCTCGTCGTCGGCGACGTCCATGAACAGCCCGTGCTGCGCGGCGCGTTGGAAAGCGCGCTGGCAACGACCCGCGACGAGGTCTTCGACACCTCGCGCTGATCCCACCGGCCGACTCCGGTTCCCCCAGACCGGCTTCGGCCCACCCCGACCCACCCGGCTTCCCCAACCAC
>NZ_JAEQAZ010000404.1 GCF_016654115.1 Streptomyces sp. MBT53 | reverse complement strand
GACCGGGACTGAGGGGCGGGTGGTATGGCGGCCAGCTGCTCGGCGGGAGGTTCGGGCGGTGTGGGAAGAACGGATTTCAGCCACGCGGTGGCGGCAGCGGAGACCCCTCTGCTGTCGTCGTCCGCAAGACGGCGGATCTCGTCGAGAACGGCACCGCGGACGGTCTCGTTGCCGATCCGGTGCAAGTGGGCGAGCCCGTCAAGGGCGCCGATCCGGTCGTTGGCGATCGGGCTGCCGATGGCGTTGCGCAGGTGGGAGGGGAGCGTCCAGTTGATGTTTCGGGCGATGACGGTGCGGCCCTCGACGTTGTCCTGTTTCTTGGGGCGCTGCTGCGGCATTTCGTCGACGACCCGGTCGTGGACGTAGCTGTACAGCTCGTCGAGAGTGATGTCGCCGTCGCCGTCGAGGTCTGCGCTGCCGTCGCGCAGGCCCTCCACCAGATAGCGGGTGAACACCGACTGCGCCGCCTGACCCTGCGGCTGGTTGCCTTCGAACGAGTACTGCGTGGCGTCGGATGCGGTCAGCACGGTGCGGCCGCGGCCCTGGAACCGCTCCAGCGCGTGCACAGCGGTGTCGGCCTTGGCGAGGCGGCCGGCCGGGAACGCTCCGCTGTAGCAGCAGTCCAGAATCAGGACCTTCTGCCGCGAGACGCAGCCCTCCATTGCCTGATCGATCTGCTCGGCGGAGATCGCGGTGAACAGCAGGCTGTCGCGGCGGGTGTTGCTCATGGCCAGGTACAGCCGGCCGTTGTCGTCCTTGAGGCCGTGGCCGGTGAAGTAGAGCAGGGTCAGATCGTCGCGGCGGCGGTCGTGGTAGAAGTCGCCGATGGCCTCGCCAACCCGGTGGTGCGGTTCGTTGACCAGCGTGGTGATCTCGAACCCGGCGATGGCCGGGTCCCGCAGCACCGCGGCGAGCGCCTCCGCGTCGTGCGCCGGTGCGGTCAGCCGCCGCAGTCCGGTGTCCTGGTAGTCGTAGGTGGCGATCAGTAGTGCCAGCCGGCGTCCCATGGCTAACTGCCGGTGTGGCGGCGGATGTACGCGTCGATGAGGTCTCGCCGCTCGGCGGCGGACGCCCGCTCCAGTTCGATCGTGTCTCCGTCGATGGTCAGCGAGACGCGATGCCGGGCGGAAGACCGGCCAAGCCAGTCACGCAGGGACTCGATGAGCGCGGTGAACACTCCACCGGACGCGCTTAGCGCTACGACCATGGCCCCGAGAGTGACGGGATCGGTGCCCTTCGCGCCGTCAGGAGTTGGGCCGCCGGGCCCAGGACGGATCGACTCGACGTCCAGCTCGGCGATCTCGGCCCGCAACTGACGTGTCAGTCGTTCCCCCGCCTCCGAGTCCAGCTCGGGGTCGGGCGAGAGGACCAGCAGTACTTTCATCGCGCCGTCCGCCTGCTGATCCGTGTGACTGCCTCTCATCGAAGCGCTGTCCTTCATCCGTCCCCCGGTGGCAAGTTGTCACGAACCTGCACCTCACAGTGTGGCGCCGTGCGGCGGCCAACGGCAGCCGGTCGGCACAACTTGCCGAGTCAACATGGAAGCGGTGGCTGCCAGCTCATCGGCAGACGCAGCGCCGATTCGTGGATTTGCCATTTACCACTGCTGAAGCCAGAGACGTCATCGCCTTTGGCTGGCCAGGATCAGAAACAGCTTTTGAGCCGCGGTCGTCGCGACTACAGGGCGGTCCATGGGCGGCGTTCACCCCCCGCCAACGGCACCCACACGGCCCCGGACGGAGCGTGTTCCTCGATGTCTTCCAGGATGACGGCTCCGAGCTGAACCTCGCGGGCGAGCGCGGCAACGAGCGGGTGCTGAGCGACCATCGCCTGCAGGTCAGTGATGCGGTCACTCAGCCTGCTGCGGGACGCACCGGTGAGGATGAAGAGGATGCGAGGGAAGACCGGATACCAGCGGAGCCACGTCGGTCCGGCGGAGACCGGCTTGCGGCGGCCGAGGGGCTGCGCCTCGTACTGGAAGAGCCGCGCGTAGTCGATCAGTTTCACGGCCAGGCGCTCGCTGCTCATGGTGCTGCGGTCGACCTCCACGAAGGCGCGGAGTTTCCGCCGGTGTTGGCCTTCGACGGCGGTGTAGTGCATGACGGCATCGGCGGAGAGCCGCTCGCCCTCGCCGATCGGGTGGGATACCTCAGGGGTCCAGTCCCACGGGCCGTGCTCGTGCCCCAGCCGACGGGCGTCTGCCGCGAAGGTCAGGTGCGTGCGTACGACGGTGAGCGTGTGCGGCGTCTTCAGCGAGGCGGCCGTTGCGGAGCTGATCGGATACGGAGGGCGCCCCCGCAGTGCCGGGAAGTCCCGTGTGAGGTGGGCGCCCTCGCCCGTGAGGTACCAGGCGCGGGTGTGATTGGACTGGGGCAGCACGGTGTAGTTGACGAGGCCCTTGCGCCGCAGCTTGTTCAGTGGGGTGGAGATGGTCTGGCGGGCGACGTTCGGCCGAAGCAGGTCGTGGAGCTGGCTGGTGGTGGCCATCCGGTGTTGGGCGAGCGCGGACAGAAGCTGATGGGGCAGCGGCTCGGTGGGCGTGGGGGTGAACGACGCGGCGGTCTCGGTAGAGGTCACTGGTATCCCTTATCGGCGGGAGACATGGGCAAGCTGCCAGGTCGGAGCAGGGTGTTGCTGACCTTGAGGAAACTCGCCGCCCCCGACCCGGCCCCCGACCACAAGGCCCCCCCATGGTCACGATGGGGACACGCAGTCCGTGGTCGGGCCTGTGGTCG
>NZ_JAEQAZ010000403.1 GCF_016654115.1 Streptomyces sp. MBT53 | reverse complement strand
CGCAGCGGCAGCGCGCCGCTTTCCCGAGGCGGCCGACCAGCTGATACCCGTTATCCGCCGTGAGCTGGCAACGGGCGCCACCGGGAATGAAGGCATCGCCCTGGTCGGGGCTCTGGCACCGTTCGGCGCCAGAGCCCGCCAAGCTCTGCCGGAACTCATTGCGTGTCTACAGACCCGCCGTGCGGCCATCGTTGCCGCCCGCCACCTCGGAGCTAACGGCATCGCAACGCGGGAGACCACCGACCTGCTGTGCGAGGCTGTGCAGAGCAGCGACCTCGCTCTGCGTGCTGCGGCGGCCGTGGCCCACTACCAGCTGACCGGGAATGTCGATCTGGCCCTTTGCACGTTCGAAGGGCTGCTCTCCGGGACGGGCCAGACGCACGGGTACCTGAGCGCTCTGGAGCCGATGGGCAGCGCCGCCGCTCCGCTGCTGCCGTTCATCGAGCCTCTACTGGGGGCAGGATACGAGTGGACTCGACTGGCGGCTGCCGAGGCTCTCCTCTGGATCACCGGATCCCCGGACCGTGCCGTCCCCATCCTTGCCGAACTGGTTGGCCCTACCCCGGCCGGCCTCCGCGCGCTCAAAGCCCTCGCCGCCACTGACCAGGCCCCGGAAGAGCTCCGCCCCACCCTTCACTCCTTCGCCTTCTCGCCGCTCCGCCTCATCCATGACTCGCCTCTGTCGGGACAGGACCATCCGGACGAAGAACTCCGCATCCTGGCCCGAACGCTGCTCGCTGCCCACTAGCTGGTCCGCTCGCACTCAGTCGATCAGTGGCCCGCTCACAAAGGGAGGCGTCGATGCGTCTCCCCTGACTTGCAGGGATGAGCATCGGCGCTTTTCGATCCCGCAGGTGCGCACGCGGCCGCTTCCGGTCGAACCTCCGACCTTCCCCTACGGCACACACCGTCCGACGGCGACGGGCGCGGCGGCGACCGTGCACCACGAGAGTCCACTTCGCCAGAGTCCGGGGTTCTCCCCGGCGGCCGGTCGGCACCTGCCTCCTCATGGATCCCTCGCGGAGACGCAGGCTTCGCCTCCGGTGCCCCCGGCTTAAGGCGGCACGGGGCCACGGGTCAGACCGACAGTCCCCGGACCGGCGCTGCAGGACCGGCGGCGGGATCAACCGGTGTCGTCCGCCGGGGCGGAGACCTCAACAGCCGGCTGGTGCCAGCTGTTTGCCGGGGCGGGAGCCTCAAGGGCCCTCCCCGGCTTTTCCCGAATCCGTCGACGGGCCCGGCGCATCGCGCGCGTCGTCGGCGCTCCGGGTGACGCACGCGGCCGAAGGACACCCCTGACCCGCTCCTGACGCGGCTGGGGAACACGGGGCCGCCCGTCCGCGAGCACGGTGCGGTCGGGACGGCCCGACCACCACGGTGCCGAGCCGTCCCGCGCAGGGCGGCCGCTCAGCGCCAGCCGAGTTCCGGTGCCACCTGGGTCAGGATGCTCTCCAGCACGTGGGCGTTGTAGTCGACGCCGAGCTGGTTGGGGACGGTCAGCAGGAGGGTGTCCGCGGCCTGGACGGCCTCGTCCTGCCGGAGCTGCTTCACCAGCACGTCCGGTTCGGCGGCGTAGGAGCGGCCGAAGACCGCCCTGGTCGTGTCGTCGATCATGCCGATCTGGTCGCGGGAGTTGCGGTCGTTGCCGAAGTAGGCCCGGTCCGCGTCGTCGGTCAGGGCGAAGATGCTGCGGCTGACCGACACCCGCGGCTCACGCGTGTGGCCCGCCGCCTTGAAGGCCTCGCGGTAGGCCTCGATCTGCCTGCGCTGCTGGACGTGCAGCGGCTCGCCCGTCTCGTCGTCCTTGAGCGTGGAGCTCTGCAGGTTCATCCCCAGCTGCGCGGCCCACACGGCGGTCGCGTTCGAGCTGGAGCCCCACCAGATCCGCTCGCGCAGCCCCTCGGAGTACGGCTCGACGCGCAGCAGTCCCGGCGGGTTGGGGAACATCGGCCGCGGGTTCGGCTGCGCGAAGCCCTCGCCCCCGATCACCTTCAGGAACGTCTCGGCGTGCCGGCGGGCCATGTCCGCGCCGCTCTCGCCCTCCCCGGGGGCGTAGCCGAAGTGGCGCCAGCCGTCGATCACCTGCTCCGGTGAGCCACGGCTGATGCCCAGCTGCAGCCGGCCGCCGGAGATCAGGTCGGCGGCACCCGCGTTCTCGGCCATGTACAGCGGGTTCTCGTAGCGCATGTCGATCACACCGGTACCGATCTCGATCTGCGAGGTCCGCGCGCCGATGGCCGAGAGCAGCGGGAACGGGCTGCCCGCCTGCTGCGCGAAGTGATGCACACGGAAATACGCGCCGTCCACGCCCAGCTCCTCGGCGGCGACCGCCAGATCGATCGACTGGTACAGGAAATCGGCGGCGGACCGGGTCTTCGAATGCGGACCCGGCGACCAGTGACCGAACGAAAGGAAACCAATCTTCTTCACGCAGGCCAGAGCATCCGGCAGCCACAGTTGATTC
>NZ_JAEQAZ010000402.1 GCF_016654115.1 Streptomyces sp. MBT53 | reverse complement strand
GCGGCGGGGGAGCGGCGGACGCCGAGGGTGTCCAGGACACGGTGGAGGCGGGCCGCGTCGGTGCGCCAGGTGCGGTCGACGACCTCCTCCGGGTACTCCTGCCAGTCCACCGGCGCCCAGTCGGGACCGGCCTCGGCCGGGCCGCCGTGGAAGAGGCGGGCGGCGAGCAGCGAGGTCGCCTCGTCGATCGTGCCGGGCTCTTCGAGCAGGTCACAGGCGGGGCGCTCGCCGAGCCGGGACGCGAAGCCCTCGGCCAGGCGGTCACGGCGGGACAGCTCCGTGAGCGCGGCGACGACACCCGCGTCCAGCCGGGACGGCCAGCGGCCCATCCGCCACGCGGGCAGCGCGACCCGGGTCAGCAGCCGGTCCCAGCCCGCGTACGCCAGCCCCACCTGCTCCTGGGCGACGATCCGCAGTCCGTAATCCACAGCCTGTGCACGCTCGGCGGCAGCGGCGGCCACGCCCCGCTCCATCTCGGCCGCGTGTCCCCGGCAACTGCGCAGCAGCAGCCGGGCCACCCAGCCGACACCGGCGAGCACCGAGCGGAACACGGGACCTCGCGGTGCCGAGGTCACGGCCACCGCCGCGTCCAGGCCCCGTACGAAACGGCGGGCGGCGGCTATGTCCGGGTGCGCCGAAGGTCCCGTACCCGCGACGACCGGGGCGAGCACCGCGCGCAGCTCACCGACCCGCATCCACCACAGGAACGGGGAGCCGATGACGAGGACGGGCGCGGCCGCCGTACGCCGGGAGCGCGCCGGGGTGAGGCCGCGTACGCCCGTGATCTCGTCGCGGTCCTCCTGCGGGAGCGGGCCGTGGGACGGGTGGGTGCGGTCCTCCAGCCAGCTGTCGCAGTCCGGGGTGAGCGCTATCGCGGAGGGCGCGGGGACGTCGAGGCGGTCGGCCAGGTCGCGCACCATGCGGTACAGGTCGGGGGCCGACTCCTCGGCGATCGCGACCGTAGGACTCACGGCGGGGCGGGAGCGGGCGACGACCAGCGCGATCGCGCCGGCCGCGAGCAGCACGAGGACGGCGGCCACGCCCATGATCCAGCGGGCGAGGTCCCAGCCCCGGCCCATGAGATGGCCGGAGGAACCGCCGGCGAGCAGGATCACCGCGACGGCGGCGGGCAACAGGGCGACGGCCAGCGCACGGCTGCGGATGCGCAGCACGGCCAAGGCCCGGGAACGCGCCGCCTGCGCGCCCGCCTCCACACCCATACCGGTCACGACCGGACCTCACCCCCTCCGTGCTGTCCCGCTCTGCTGGCGTTGCTCACTCCCCCACTGTGGCACCCGCCACTGACATCGCAATGCCGGTGGGCCAAGTGCCGGAACGCTTGCGCCGCACCATAGTTGGGGCCCCGGCCCCCGTCAGCCGGATGGGGCATCGGTCACTCGATGGAATGGCTCAGGGGAAAGGTGGACGACGGAGGGCAAGGGTGAGGGCAAGGATCAGGCCCCGAATCCTGAGACGGGATCGGGGCCTGTGGGGTTCATCGGTGCGCGGGAGCGCTTGGGCCTGTCCGGCGGATCAGGTCCTAGGGGCTACTCGCCCGCCGCCGCCTTCGCCGCGATGTCCGTGCGGTGCTGGGAGCCGTCGAGGCGGACGCGGGCCACGGCCGCGTACGCGCGTTCGCGGGCCTGCGTGAGATCCGTACCGGTCGCCGTGACGGACAGCACCCGGCCGCCCGCGCTGACGACGTCGTCGCCGTCGTGCCGGGTCCCGGCGTGCAGCACGTACGCGTGCGGGGCGTCCTGCGCGGCCACCTCGTCGAGGCCGGTGATCGGGTCGCCGGTGCGCGGGGTGTCGGGGTAGTTGTGCGAGGCGATGACGACGGTGACCGCCGCGTCCTCGCTCCAGCGCAGGGGGGCGAGGTCTTCGAGCGTGCCGTTCGCCGCGGCGAGCAGGACGCCGGCCAGCGGGGTCTTCAGGCGGGCCAGGACCACCTGGGTCTCCGGGTCGCCGAAGCGGGCGTTGAACTCGATGACCCGCACACCGCGTGACGTGATCGCGAGACCGGCGTAGAGGAGGCCGGAGAAGGGGGTGCCGCGGCGGCGCATCTCGTCCACGGTCGGCTGAAGGACGGTTTGCACGACCTCGTCCACCAGCTTCGGGTCCGACCACGGCAGCGGGGAGTACGCGCCCATGCCGCCGGTGTTCGGGCCCTCGTCGCCGTCGAGCGCGCGCTTGAAGTCCTGCGCGGGCTGGAGCGGGACGACGGTCACCCCGTCGGTGATCGCGAAGAGCGACACCTCGGGCCCGTCGAGGAACTCCTCGATGACGACCCGCTCACAGGCGTTGGCGTGCGCCTTCGCCGCGTCGAGGTCGTCCGTGACGACGACACCCTTGCCCGCGGCCAGTCCGTCGTCCTTCACGACGTACGGCGCACCGAAGGCGTCGAGAGCCTCGTCGACCTCTTCCGGGGTCGTACAGACGTATGAGCGGGCGGTGGGGACACCGGCCGCTCATACGTCTGTACGA
>NZ_JAEQAZ010000401.1 GCF_016654115.1 Streptomyces sp. MBT53 | reverse complement strand
GTCCTCACTGACACTGGGCAGTGGCGAGTACGTGACATCGGCGTACCTGTGCGAGAGCAAGTACAACGACACCACGCGGATCTTCTACGCCAAGTTCACCACCAACCTCGGCAACACCCTGGCCGGTGGCACCACCACCTCGGACTGCGTGACCCGCACCGCCCCCTCCGGCTGGCAGATCGCCGGCTTCCACGGACGCTCCGGCGACGAGCTGGACAAGGTCGGCTTCATCTACACCAAGCGCTGACCCGCACCACGGCACCCTGTCCGTCCGCCGGATCACCCGCCGCCGCGGGTGATCCGGCCCGGTGCGTCCCGACCGCCCTACGCGAACGCCGGGGGTACCAGTCGCCCGCGCGAGATGAGCGAGGTGGCCTGCTTCAGGGTGTGGACGCGGATGCTCACGCCGTAGCCGTCGATGCCCGGGACGGTGGCGACCTTCGTGGTCAGGTAGCGGTACAGGTCCTCGGTGTCGCGACAGACGGCGACGACCATGATGTTGGAGTCGCCGCTGATGGCGGCGGCGAAGGCGACCTCGTCGTGGCCCGCGAGTTCCTCGCCGGCGCGTGCGAGGTGGGCCGGGGCGACCCGCAGCCACAGGGTGGTGCTCAGCGCGAAACCCAGGCGTGCGGAGAGCAGTTCGACGTCGTAGGCGAGGACCCCCGAGGTCTCCAGGGCGTCCAGACGGCGGGCCACGCGGGCCGTGGACCAGCCGGTGACGTCGGCGAGCTGGGTGTGGGTGGCGCGGCCGTCCTCCGCGAGCGCGTCGAGGAGCGGAGTGTCCTCGTCGGTGAGGCGTACGGGCGGTCCGGTGGGGGTCAACGGCCGGTCTCCGACGAGGAGTTGGATCTGCTCGGGCGTGAGGTGGCCGCCATGGCCCGTCCAGTCGCTCACGCCGGACGTGCCGAAGGGGTGGATGAGCAGGTCGATGCTCACGTCGAGGACGGCCGCCGACCTGGGCAACTGGCGCAGCAGGACGTCGTCGCGCGACACATGAACGGGTGCGGTGATGACGCAGATGATCTCCGAGCCGCCGGACGCAAGTCCCGCGTAGGCGATGTCGGGCCGTCGGGTGAGGACGTCGGCGAGCGGGCCGACCCGGTCGGGGCGGCAGCGGATCCGGGCCACCCAGCGCGCGTCGCCGTGGACGGCCGGATCGACGAGGCCGACCACCCGCATCACCCCGGCTCGGCGCAGCGCGTGGAAGCGGCGGGCCGCGGTCTGCTCCGAGACCCCGGCCACCTCGCCGATCAGCCGGAACGAGGCGCGTGGCGCGCACTGCAGGGCGCGGAGGATTTTCCCGTCGACTGCGTCTGTCATGGGGAAAGTCTGACACTGTCCGGGACCGTATTGGAGGTTTCCGGTCGCTTCTCGGTCGTACGTTGGTGATTGTCGATGCCGGAGCCGATCCTGGGACGCGTGCCCGTTCGAGGGCACCGCAGTCAAGAAGGAGAGTTCTCCGTGAACGTCACGACCCCGGCGAGCGGGACGGCCGACCGACGGGCGGCCACCCTCGTCATGGCCTGCCTCGGCGTCTTCGTCGCCTACTTGCCGGTGACCACGGTCGCCGTGAGCCTGCCCGCGATCCAGTCGGCGCTCAACGCGTCGACCGCCCAACTGTCCTGGGTCCAGGACGCGTTCGTGCTGCCCATGGCCGCGTTCATCCTCACCGCCGGTGTCTTCGGCGATGTGCACGGGCGCAAGAAGGTGTTCCAGGCGGGCCTGCTGTTCGCCGCCGCCGGAGCCGCCGTGGCGCTGTGCGCGCAGTCGGTGCAGGTGCTGTGGATCGGCCAGGCGCTCGCCGGTCTCGGCGCGGCGACCCTGCTGCCCACCACCCTCGCGCTGATCAGCCACGCGGTGCCCGACCACCGGGAGCGCGGCAAGTTCATCGGCCTGTGGGCGACCTCGCTCATGGCCGCGCTGGCGGTCGGCCCGCTGATCGCCGGCGTCATCCTCGACCACACCTCATGGCGCTGGATCTACCTGCTGTCCGTCCCCGTCCCGCTGATCGCACTCGGCGTCGCCGCCCGCCTGCTCCCCGACTCCCGGGCCCCGCACGGCCGCAAGCTGGACTGGCCCGGCCAGCTGACGGCGACCCTCTCCATCACCGCACTCGTCTACGGCGTGATCGAGGGCGGCGCCGGTTCCTTCACGGACGTCAAGGTCATGGTGGCCCTGTTCACGGCGGTGGCCGGTGGCGTCGCGTTCGTGTTCGCGGAGCGGCGCAGCGAGAGCCCGATGCTGGATCTCACGCTGTTCCGCAGCCCGGCGTTCACCGCCACCACGCTGGTCGCGATGATCACCTTCCTGGCGCTGATCGGCTTCTTCTTCCTGCTCAGCCTGTACTTCGGTCTCGTCCAGCAGCTAGACACGATGGGAGCGGCCTGGCGGCTGCTCATGGTCACCGCGGCGGCGATCGTGGTCGGCCAGCCGGTCGGGCGGCTCATGCACCGGGTCGCCCCGCGCGTCCTGATCACCGGCGGTCTGCTCGTCATCTCCGGCGCGCTGTTCTCGCTGACCGGCGTCGACGCCGGCACCT
>NZ_JAEQAZ010000003.1 GCF_016654115.1 Streptomyces sp. MBT53 | reverse complement strand
AGGGCGCGTGATCGACGGCGAACCGGACGGCGGGCCCGAGACTGTGCGGGCCCAGCCGTGCCCGGTCGCCGTCGATCACGCGCCCTGTCCGGTGCTGCTGGTGTGGCCGGAGGCGGCGCCGGGCATCTCGACCCTGCCGCCGCCACCGCCGCATCCTGCGCGCTGAGGCTCAGTGACCGTGCCAGCCTCCGCCCCAGCCGCCGTTCCCGCCCCAGCCGCCGCCCTGGCCGCCGCCGCTCGAGCAGTAGGTCGGGTAGTAGTCGCAGTAGCCCGCGGTCGGCGCCGAGGTCGTCGGAGTGGACTGCGGGGTCGACGCGCTCGGCGTCGGGGTGGGTGTGGCCTTCGGGGTCGGCGTTGCCGTCGGGGACGCCTTCTTGGTGGTGACCGGCGCGTCGCTGCTGTCGGTGTCCCAGTTGACGACCTGCATCTGCGGGTCGGCCTTGGACGTGTCGAAGACCCAGCGCTGCGCCGTGCCGTCCGCGCGCGTCTTCAGGACGAGCGCGCCGCCGCCGTCGGTGGAGGCGGGGGTCAGTGCCTGGTCCTGGTTCCAGCGCGGTACGAGGATGCCCTGAAGGGTGAAGTCGTAGCGGATGTTCTTCGCGGTCGCCGAGGTCGCGCTCGTGCAGGGGGCGAGCGTCACCTCGTAGGCGAGGTGCGAGTCGAGGCAGAGGCCGGGGTCGGCGGTGCTGCGCAGCTGTCCGTCGGTCTCGTACGACCACTGCTGGCCGGCCGACGACGAGCAGGTCTGCAGTTCGGCCTCGGCGCCCTTGAGGGGCTTGTTGCCCTCGATGCCGATGCACAGGCCGGAGTCCACGTTGTGCAGGCGGCCGCTGAGCGTGCCCTGCGTGGTGTCGTTGGCGCCGACCCAGGAGGGGTTGGCGGACTCCTTGCCGGTGCCGGATGCGCCGGTGGCCTGGTTCTCGGTCGTGCTCTTGGCGCCGCCGGAGCCGCCGGCGGACCACAGGACGAGCGGGAGGACGACCAGTCCGCTCACGGTCAGCACGGCCGCGGTGAGGTTGCGGCGGCGGACGCGGCGGGCCGCCTTGTGGGCGGTTCTGAGTTCGCCGCGGCGCGGGCCGGAGCGCAGCGCGAGTTCGGTGGAGGCGGAGGACACCTGGGCGGGCAGGTTGCGGCTGCCGGCCCTGACCTCCAGGTAGGCGCGTGCGCCCCAGCCGAGCACGGCTTCGGCGAGCGCCACGCCGAGTCCGGCGTTGAACTGGTTGAGCTGGTCCGCGGTGTGCCGGCAGTGCTTGCAGACCGTGAGGTGCATGCCGAGGTCCGGGTCGACCTCCGCGCCGCCGCGCCGGAAGGTGACGTCCAGCAGCCGGATGTAGAGCTGGCACTCGTCGTCGTGGGCGAGTTCGCGGTGGACCAGGAGGCATTCCTCGCGCAACCGGACGACGGCGCGCCCGAGTTCGATGCGGGCGCCCTCCTCGTCGAGGCCGACGAGTCCGGCGGCTATCGCGGCCGGCTCGTTCTCGACCTCTAGGTGCCACAGCAGGGTGCGGGCGGTCTGGGGCAGCCGCTGGAACGCCCGGGAGATGAGGCGCCGTTCGGGCACGGGGAGCAGCCGGGCCGCGACCCGGTCGCCGTCGCCGGCCGCCGAGCGAAGGTCGGGGTGGAGCATTTCCTGGCGGCGGTCGGTGTCCCATTCCGCGGCGATACGGCGGACGGTGACCAGTACCTGGGGACGCCAGGCCGCGGTCGGTCCGGACTGCCGCAGGGATTCCCCGAAGAGCCGCGTGAAAGCGGCCGTGGTGAGCATTCCGGCGTGGTGCGGCCCGTCGGTGCACAGCCCCGCATAGGCGAAGGCGGCTTCCCAGTGCCGGTCCAGCAGTTCGCCGACCGGTTGCAGCGCTGGCGTCGTCCCCGTCCACTTCTTCAGCTCGGCGCTGAGCTGCTCGTCGGTCACTTCGAAGTGGTGAGCGGAAGTCGGGGAATTCGAGGGACCTGGGTCCGTCACGGCTGCATTCCTCCAGGTGAAACGCGGAATATAGTCCATACCGGCGGGTATGCGACTGTGCCGACGAGCCGACAGGGTCCGCCCGTCCGATTGACGGCAACTCCAACATCCGCCTGGGGCAGCTCTTTTGAAGCAAGGGGGGTGGCGTACGGGAGCGGCCTCGTGCGTGCAGAGGGGAATCATCTAATGTCCGCACGCCGACAGGCACACCTTTGCACAGGTCAGCGAGACGGAACAAGGTCTTCCTCGGTTTTGTGCATTGCGTTCCGGCACCCTTCATTTGACGATTCGTCAATGGGGTCCGTTATGGGATTGCCACCGTATCCACACGGGAAATCCCAAAACCATTGGCCGGGGGCGGCCTGGTACGTCCGGCACACCGGTCGGGGGCACCGCCACCCCTCCCGTCTTCCCAGGTCATGTTCGAACCACCGGGCCCATTGCCCGACCGGACCGTGCCGCCACGGCAGTTGACACCTGCCACCCCCGCACCGTCGAGAGCGTTCACGACCAACCAATAGGCGGGCGCCCGACCTCCTGCACACTGTGGAGTGACACCACACAGAGGAGGTCCCGCATGACAGCCACGGACATCGGCGCGTTCGAGGAGGACGGGTTCACGGTCGCGCGCGGATTGTTCAGTTACGACGAAATCGACCGGCTCTGCGCCCGGTTCACGGCACTGCACGCGGCGGGTCCGGTGCCCGGCCACTTCGCGCCGCGCCCGGGCGGCGATCCCCTGCTCGCATACCCCCGGGTGATGCACCCGCACGAGATCGACGACCTCGCCCTGCGCTTCCTGCTGGACGCGCGCCTGCGGGACGTCCTGGAAACCCTGTTCGGCGAAGAGGTGCTGGCCGCGCAGAGCATGTTCTATTTCAAGCCGCCGGGTGCCCGGGGCCAGGCACTGCACCAGGACAACTTCTATCTGCGGGCCGAGCCCGGCACCTGCGTGGCAGCGTGGATCGCCTGCGACGAGATCGACCGGGACAACGGCGGCCTCGAAGTCGTACCCGGCACCCACCGCATGGATGTGTTCTGCCCCGAGGAGGCGGATCCCGGGGTGTCCTTCGCCCGCGAGTACGTCCCCCCGCCGCCCGGGCTCTCGGCGGTGCCGGTCGACATGGCTCCCGGGGACGTCCTGTTCTTCAACGGCAGCCTGGTGCACGGCTCGCAGCCCAATCGCAGCGGGGACCGCTTCCGGCGTTCGTTCATCGGGCACTACGTGGGCCGCTCGGCCGACCGGATCGGGAGTTTCTACCGCACGATCACGATGAGCGGCGAACGGGTGCCGCTCGCGGAGAGCGCCGGAGCGGGACCGTGCGGCACGGAGTTCGCACCGCACGGCCCGCACTGACGGTTCGTATCAACTCAGCCCGAAAACAGGCATGTTGACGATGTGTCAGGAATGGCCGCTGATCGCGTGTGGAGCATACGGCTGCTCCAGCTCCTCGATCTCCTTGTCGCTCAGCTCCAGTTCGACGGCGGCGACGGCGTCCTCGATGTGCTGCGGCTTGGCCGCGCCGATGATCGGTGCGGCCACCGTGCCCTGGTGCAGCAGCCAGGCGAGGGCGACCTGCGCGCGCGGGACACCCCGGTCGCCGGCGATCCGGGTGACCGCCTCGACGATCGTCCGGTCGCCGTCCTGGTAGAGGCGGTTGCCGAAGTTGTCGGTGCTGCTGCGCTCGGTGGTGGTGCCCCAGTCCCGGGTGAGGCGGCCCCGCGCCAGCGGGCTCCAGGGCAGCACTCCGACGCCCTGGTCCGCGCAGAGCGGCAGCATCTCGCGCTCCTCCTCGCGGTAGAGGAGGTTGTAGTGGTTCTGCATGGACACGAACTTGGTCCAGCCGTGCCGCTCCGCGATGTGCTGGTGCTTGGCGAACTGCCAGGCGAACATCGAACTCGCCCCGATGTAGCGGACCTTGCCCGCCTTGACCAGGTCGTGCAGCGCCTCCATGGTCTCCTCGACGGGGGTGTGCGGGTCGGCGCGGTGGATCTGGTAGAGGTCGACGTAGTCGGTGCCGAGGCGTTCGAGGCTGTGGTCGATCTCCGCCATGATCGCCTTGCGGGAGAGTCCGGCGCCGTTGGGTCCCGGGTGCGTGCGGCCGTGCACCTTGGTGGCGAGAACGACCTCGTCGCGGCGGGCGAAGTCGCGCAGCGCCCGGCCGGTGATCTCCTCGCTGGTGCCGTCCGAGTAGACGTTCGCGGTGTCGAGGAAGTTGATCCCGGCCTCCAGTGCCTGCCGGATCAGCGGGCGCGACGCCTCCTCGTCGAGGGTCCACTCGTGGGTGCCGCGGTCCGGAAGTCCGTAGGTCATGCAGCCCAGAGAGATCCGCGAGACGTCCAGGCCGGTCGAACCGAGCTTCACGTACTGCATCGTTGCTGCTCCTGCCTTCGAGTTCGGTACCGCTCTGGAGCGTACGACTTCGTGGGTGCTCGAAGTCGGGCACCGGCCGACGTCCGGCGTTGGTGTGACCGCCCCCGGCCGCGCGGCGTGGGAGCGGTCGGGCGGCCCGCGCGGGTGCGCATCCTCTGTGCGGACGACCGGCGCCCGGCCGGTCGTGGCCGTACGGGAGGAACGCGGTGCCGAGACGTTGGACCAGACTGAGGATCCTGCTGGGGGCGGCCGTGCTGCCGCTGGCCCTGGTGTCGCCCGCGTGGGGTGACACCGACCCGGCGCCGCCCCCGCCCGAGCCGCCGTCGACGCTGTGCGCGACCGCGGGCACCCTGCACGGCGCGCACGGAGCGCATGTCGTGGTCAGCCTCTGCGCGGGCAGCGGCACCCCGACCATGGCGGTGTCGGCGCCCGCGACCTGCCGGCAGCTCCGGGCCACCGTCCACTTCGCGTGCCGCACCTCGGGCACCTGGACCGCGCGGCGGGACGGCGAGACGGTCGCGTCCGGGACGCTGCCCGGGTCGGGGCAGTATCCGGGGCCGGGGACGTACGACTTCACGGCCGCCGTGCACGTCCGGTCGATGCCCGAGGGAGTGGACGTGCAGGGCACGGTCCGCGCGACGCTCACGCTGACCGCGCCCAGGCCGAAGGCGACGCACGGCATCGAGGTCGACCGGAGCACGCTGGCGCCGAACTCCGTGACCACGCTGACGTACACGGTCCGGCGGCACAGTGACGAGGGCGACGGCAGCGCGCGGTTCGGGCTCATCGCGGAGGAGGGCACGGGGGCGGAACTGACCACGACCGACGCCCGTTGCGTCAACCCGCTGATCGGCCGCCACCCCGCGCAGAACCGGCTCCCGCACGCCCTGGACTGCGCGCTCACCGATCTCCAACCGGGGCACCCGGACACCGTGGTGGTCCGGGTCACCCTCAAGTCCCGCTGTTCCACGGTGGTTTCGAAGTTGGGCTACTGGATGCCCCAGGGCCAGACGCTCTACACCGGGGGCATGCTCGCCGGGCCGACCGTGACCTGCGCCTAGAGCAGGTCCAGCGCCTTCGTCCAGCCGAACTCCGGCCGCCCGCCGTCCTCTTGGGCCGCGCCGGAGTACGGCTCCCCGAAGCGGACGCCCATCTCGCGCAGCCGGGCCAGGCTCGCCCGGTAGGCGGGGTGGGCGGCCAACGTGTCGGCCACACAAGGGAGTACGACCGTCGGGACTCCGAGGCCGTACGCCTCGCAGAGGGTGCCGAGGGCGAGGGTGTCCGCCGTACCCGCCGCCCATTTGTTGATCGTGTTGAAGGTGGCGGGCGCGACGATCACGGCGTCCGGGGGCGGAAAGGGCCGCGGATCACCGGGAGTTCGCCATGCCGAACGGATCGGCCGACCGGTCTGCGCCTCGACTGCGGCCGTGTCGAAGAAGCCGCCCATCGCGACCGGCGTCGCGATGACCCCGACCTCCCAGTCCCGCTCCAGTGCGGCGGTGATCAACTCGCCGACGCCCGCGGCGATACCGGCGGCGCAGACGACGACGTAGAGGAAGGGATTCCCGTCCGGTTCGGTCATCCCGGAACCCTACTGAAGCGGGAACGACCGCCCGCGTTCGGCCTCCGGACGCGCTCCGAACACACGCCGTTCCTTCTCCTCGATGCGCGTGTCGTTGATGCTGGCCTCGCGCCGGGTCATCAGGCCGTGCTCGTCGAACTCCCACAGCTCGTTGCCGTACGACCGCCACCACTGCCCGTCGGCGTCCCGGCACTCGTACTGGAAGCGGACCGCGATGCGGTTGCCGTCGTAGGCCCAGAGGTCCTTGCGCAGGGCGTACTCGTGCTCGCGTGCCCACTTCGCGGTGAGAAGGTCGACGATCTCGGCGCGGCCGGTGACGAAGGTGTCGCGGTTGCGCCAGACGGAGTCCTCCGAGTAGGCGAGCGCGACGCGCTGCGGGTCGCGGGTGTTCCAGGCGTCCTCGGCGGCCTGCACCTTCTGCGCCGCGGTCTCACGGGTGAAGGGCGGGAGGGGCGGACGGTCGGCCATGGTGGTCTCCAGAGCTGGGGGCAAGAGGCGAGAACGAGCGTTCTCCGGACGACTGCTAACGTAGAGAACGGTCGTTCTCACGTCAAGGAGGGGTCGTCTCATGGACAGCGCAGTCGCCCGGGAGCAGGCGCTGGACGCCGCCGAGAAGCTGTTCTACGGCCGGGGCATACAGGCCGTCGGCATGGACGCCGTCCGCACCGCCTCCGGGCTCTCCCTCAAGCGGCTCTACCAACTCTTCCCGGCTAAGGACCAGTTGGTGGAGGCGTACCTCGAACGGCGTGACCTGCGCTGGCGCGCACGCCTCGCCGAGCACGTCGAGCGGCACGATGATCCACGGGAGCGAATTCCGGCCGTCTTCGACTGGCTGGAGGGATGGTTCGGCGAGTCCGACTTCCGGGGCTGCGCGTGGATCAACTCCTACGGCGAACTCGGCGCGACCTCGGAGCGCGTGGTGGCCCAAGTCCGAGCGCACAAGCGGGAGTTCCGCGACTATCTCGCCGCTCTCGTGGCCGACGCCGGGCTGCCCGCCGTACTGACCGGACAGGTGTTCCTGCTGGCCGAGGGGGCCATGGTCACGGCGGGCATCACCGGGAGCGCGGAACCGGCGGCGGAGGCGCGCGAGGCGGTCCGGTCGTTGCTGCGGGACCGCTGAGGTCAGACGGCGGCGAGGGTCGTGAGCGTGGCGCGGGCCCGGGTGAGGGAGGCTGCCGCCAGGCTTTCCAGGCCGGCCAGGTGGGGCATGACGTCGACCCGGGTCAGCTCGGCGGCGACCAGGTGGAGGTGGTCCGGCGGTACGCCCAGGTTGCCGAAGTAGGCCCGCAGATAAGACGTTTGGAAGTCGAAGTGCTCGCGCGGGGTGCCGGGGCCGTAACCGCCGCCGCGGGCCATGACCACGACCACGCGGGTGTCGCGCAGCAGGCTCTCGCCGGTGTCGGGATCGGTGAGGGCGCCGGGGAAGGTGACGCGGTCGATCCACGCCTTCAGGCTCGCGGGGATCGAGAAGTTGTACATCGGGACACCGAGCAACAGGGTGTCGGCGGCGAGGAGTTCGGTGAGGTACGGGCGGGTCAGGTCCCACTCGCGCTGCTCGGCGGCGCTCTCGATCAGCGCGGGCACCTTGGCCGGCGGGACGAAGCCCTCGCGTTCCACGCGGCGGCCGAGGGTGGTGTAGGCGGGGGTGATCGGCGGCACCGGTTCGGCGGACAGGTCGCGGTGACGGTGGTCCGCCGTGCCGTGGGTCCGCGCGAAGGTCTCGGTGAGTTGCCTGGTCACGGAGTCGGCGGTGGTGTCGGCGCTGGAATCGATGTGCAGCAGCATGGTGTGGTCACCTCGGTCGGTTCGGGTGCGTCGGAGAGGTGACGGAGCACGACGAGGAAAGGTGACCCATGCACGGGCACGACGAACTGGCCGAGCGGTTCGAGGCGGAGCGCGGGCGGCTGCGGGCCGTCGCCCACCGCATGCTGGGCTCGCTCGCCGAGGCGGACGACGCGGTCCAGGAGACCTGGCTGCGGCTGAGCCGCGCGGACGGCGACGACATCGACAACCTCGCCGCCTGGCTGACGACGGTCGTCTCCCGTATCTGCCTCGACCTGCTGCGCACCCGCGCCTCACGGCGGGAGGACCCCTACGGCGACGGACTGCCCGAGCCGAGCGCCGGTGAGCTGCCCGAGGACGAGGCCGTGCTCGCCGACTCGGTGGGGCTCGCGCTGCTGGTGGTGCTGGACACTCTGGGACCGGCCGAGCGGGTCGCGTTCGTGCTGCACGATCTGTTCGCGGTGCCGTTCGACCGGATCGCGGCGGTGCTGGACCGTTCGCTGCCCGCCGCGAAGAAGCTCGCCAGCCGGGCCCGGCACAAGGTGCGGGGCACACCGGTGGTGCCGGGCGCGGAACTGGACCGGCACCGGGAGGTCGTCGCGGCCTTCCTCGCCGCCGCGCGGGGCGGTGACCTGGGCGCGCTGCTCGACGTCCTGGCCCCGGACGTGGTCCGGCGCGCCGAACCGGCCGCGCTGCCGCCCGGGGTCCCGGCGGAGCTGCGCGGGGCGCGTGCGGTCGCCGAGGGGACGGTGCTGCTGCGCGCCCGGACCCGGTTCGCCGCGCTCGCCCTCGTCGACGGGCACGTGGGGATCGTGGTCGCTCCGGGCGGACGGCTGCTGCTCGCCCTGCGGGTGACCGTCGAGGGCGGGCGAGTCGCGGCGTACGAGGTGATCGCGGATCGGGGGCGGTTGCGGGGTGTCGAGGTGGCGGTGCTGGGGACGGCGGGCTGACCGGCTCGTACGAGAGGCCCCGGTCGGCCCGTCGTGTCAGTCGTGTCAGTCGGTCACCGTGATCGCCGTGACCGGGCAGGCGCGGGCCGCCTCGCGGAGCATGGGGTCGCCTGCGCCGTCCTCCTTTCCGGGCAGCACCGTGCTGTAGCCGTCGTCGTCCTGGGTGAACACGCCCGGGGCGGCCAGGGCGCACTGGCCCGCCCCGATGCAGAGGTCCTTGTCGATGTGGATTTCGGTGTGCATGGAGCGCAGCCTCTTACCAGGTCACGGGGAGTTCCAGCATCCCCTGGATCGTGTCGCCCGGTTTGAAGGGGATCTCCTCCGCCGGTGCGGCCAGGCGCAGCGTGGGCAGCCGGTCGAAGAGGCTGCGCAGGGCGATCTCCAGTTCGGCGCGGGCCAGGTTCTGACCGAGGCACTGGTGGATGCCGAAGCCGAACGCGATGTGGTGGCGGGCGGGCCGGTGCCAGTCCAGGGCGTCCGGGGCGGTGTAGACGGCCTCGTCGCGGTTGACGACGGAGGTCGAGAAGATCACTCCCTCGCCGGCTCGGATCGTCACGCCGTCCACCTCGACGTCCTCGACGGCCAGCCGCATCAGCCCGTCCACGATCGACAGCGACCGCATCAGCTCCTCGACCACCTCCGGCAACAGCCCTGGATCGGCCCGCAGTTCGGCCAGCCGCTCGGGATGGCGCAGCAGTGTGAACGTGCCGAGGGAGATCATGTTGGCGGTCGTCTCGTGCCCCGCGACAAGGAGGATGAGACCGAGGGCGCTCAACTCGTCCCGGTCCAGGGCGCCTTCGTTCAACTGCTCCCGGACGAGATCGTCCAGCAGTCCCTCGCCCGGCTCCCGCTGCTTGCGGTCGATCAAGTCGCCCAGATAGTGGTCGAGTCGGGCGCGGGCGTCCTGGCTCTCCTCGGCCGTGGGGCCGCGCAGCAGACGCCGGGACTGCGCCTCGAAGAACTCGTGGTCGGCGTACGGGACACCGAGCAGGACGCAGATCACCATCGAGGGCACGGGCAGCGCGAACGAGGGCACCAGGTCGGCGGGCCCGCCCCCGGCGATCATCGCGTCGAGCCGTCCGTCGACGATGCGCTGGATGTCGGGCCGCATCGCCGTGGCGCGTTTGACGGTGAACCCGGGGATCATCATGCGGCGCTGGGTGCGGTGCTTGGGGTCGTCGACGCCGACGAGTGCGGCCGTACGGTTCCGGAATGCCGCGAAGCGCGGGCTGGTGGCGGGGAAGCCGGGGCGGGTGCGGTCGGAGGACAGGCGCTGGTCGGCGAGGAGCGCGCGGGCGGTGGAGTGACCGGTGACCAGCCAGGCCGGGCTGCCGTCGTAGAGGGCGACGCGGGTCAGCGGACGGTCGGCGCGCAGGGGGTCGTAGCCGGTGGGCGGGTGGTAGGGGCAGGTGCGGCTCTGGGGGAAGGCGACGGGTTCGGTCAGGTCGGTCGGAGCTGTCAGATCCGTCAGATCCGTCATGGAAGACCTCGCAGACGAAGAGTGCGTCGTGCCGATCTTCATTAGATGCCCGAGGCACCTATGGAGCCACCTTAAGTTCGGCCAGATCGGTGGTCCCTACAATCTGGCTGAACCTGACGGTCCGGTTCGCGTGGCTCCCGTCCTCGTGCATGCGGTGGCAGAAGATCAGCCCCTCCCGGACGGTGAGATGCAAGCCGTAACTGGCGCGATACGGCCGCCCGGTGGACCTGACGGTCAGCCGGATCTCGCCACCGTCGGCGCGATTGCCTCCGCCGTCATCGCCCGATGGAGGGGCCGTGGCCGAAGAGAGTCGCGGTGTGGATGAATCGCGCGCCCGCTGGTGTTGAATCCCGATGCGAGAAAGCCGTAGAACGCGAGATGGGACGAATGCCATGCCTCTTGAGGGCGAGTACGAACCCAGCCCGTCGCAGTGGGTGCGCGACCAGGTCGAGCTGTACGAGAGCTCGGGCGGCACCAAGGGGACGACCTTGATGGACACGGGTCTGCCGGTCATCCTGCTGACGACCGTGGGCGCCAAGAGCGGGAAGATCCGGAAGACCCCGCTGATGCGGGTCGAGCACGACGGACGCTATGCCGTGGTCGCCTCGCAGGGCGGCGCGCCCAAGCACCCCGTCTGGTACTTCAACGTCCAGGCCGACCCCCGGGTGGAGCTTCAGGACGGCCCGCAGAAGTGGGACCTGACGGCCCGCGAGGTCACCGGCGAGGAGAAGGCCGAGTGGTGGGAGCGGGCGGTCGCCGCGTATCCCCCGTACGCCGAGTACCAGACGAAGACGGACCGACAGATCCCGGTGTTCGTCCTCGAACCGGCCGACGGAAGCTGACACCGACAGCAGGTCCGCGTCCGCGGGGAAATTCCTTGTTCCGAGGCGCATGAACCGGTGCCCGCCGGGCACCCGCCGTTCAGGCCCCGCCGCGCTCCCCCGTCGCGGCGGGGCTTTCCGCTGTCTGCTGGTCCCTCTTCCGAAGCCCCGGTTTCAATGGCACCGTCAGGGTGCCGACCGGCACGTTCGCAGAAGGAGACCCGCGTGGCCAAGAGCAAGAAGCTGAAACTCCCCCTCGTCTACCAGCCCGTCGGCCTGGTCCTGGGCATCGTGAGCGGCGCCCTCGCGGGCCGCGCCTTCCGCGCCACGTGGAAGGCGATACGGCACGAGGAGGACGCCCCCGACCCGCTGGACCGCAACCGCGGCTGGGGCGAGATCCTGTTCGCCGCCGCGCTCCAGGGCGCCCTGTTCGCGGTGGCACGCAGCGCGGCGGACCGTACCGGCGCGAAGGCCATCGAGCGTTCGACCGGTGTCTGGCCGGCGAAGGACAAGGGCGGCCGGGAGTAAGGATGTTGAGGGGTCTCGACCCTACTCGGACGTCGTGGGCGGTACCGGGCGGATGGTGAAGGAGTGGCCGGCCGGGTCCGCGTACACGCGCTCCTGGTACGGGCCCGGCATGTCCTTGGTCTCCAGCGCGCGTCCGCCGAGGCCGATGATCCTGCGCTCCGCCTCGTCCAGGTCCTCCACCAGGAAGTCCAGGTGGACCTGCTGGTTGTTCTCGGCGCGGGGCCAGCTCGGCGGGATGGCGCCGGCGTCGCGGCGGAACGCCAGCCGGGTGCCGTCGGCGCCCCTGATCTCCACCTGGTCGAGCGAGATGTCCGTCTGCTCTCCGTCGAGCAACTCCGTGTAGAACACGGCGAGTTTCTCCGGCTCGCCCGCGTCGAGCACCACGAAGCTTGCGGTCACGAGTGCCATGGTTCCTCCGAGAATTCAGGCGCGCAAGCGTCGAGTCCGGTTGCCACGCACTCAACAGGTATCCCCGATCGGCCAGTTGATGCCGACGATGCGGACGGTCTGCCGCGATCAACGAAAGCGCGACGACCACACGGCTCCCCTGGTTCGGGTGTGACAGGAGATGCGAGAGTGGGGCGGATGAAGCCGCGTATCGCCGTAGTGACCCTCGCCGTCTGCACCGCACTCGCTCCGCTGAGCGGCTGCGGAAGCGGTGACGGTACCGCCGCCCGTGGACCGTCGGCCTCCTCCGACGGTCCGAGCACGGCCGCCGCGAGCCGAACTCCCGCTCTGGGCAAGGGTTCCAAGGATCCCGACGACATCAACGGCGACGGACATCGCGACCTCGTGGTGCCGGTCACGGTAGGTGGCGGCGGGGCGGACGCCCCCGACGAACGGGTCGGTGTGGTCTACGGGTCGGCCAAGGGGCTCGCCCCGTCGACACGTTCGGTCCTCGGGCGTGGCGACCTGGGCCTGCCCGCCCCGGGCAAGCAGCTGTTGACGCCGAACAACGCGGTGTCCGCCGCGGATGTCACGACCGCCGATCTGGACGGCGACGGCTTCCCGGACTTCGTCACCACCGTCCAGGGCTCGATGGTCTCGGACGGCAACATCAGCGCCCCGCACACCGTCCCGTACGTCACCTGGGGCGGAGCCACCTCGAAGGCCTCCGCCACACCCGTTCAACTACCGCAGAGCGCAAGCAAGTTGGGGATACGATCCCTGGTGCGCGGTGACTTCGACGGGGACGGGCACCACGACCTCGCCGGCCTCGCGTACAACCACTCGTCGATGGTGGTGCTCTACGGCCCGTTCTCGCGCTCCGGCGTGCCCGCCCGCACCGACACGAGCCTCCCCTGGGCGGACGGCGAACTGATCGCCGACGCCATCGACCCGTCCGGCACTCCCCGCGCGACCTCGCTGCTGCTGCACGCGGTGAACGACGGCGAGCAGTCCGGCAACACGCTCTACACGGCCCGGCGCGGCTCTCAACTGTCCGCTTCGACACGGCAGTTGAGGAGCGGGAACGCCCACGCGTTCGGTGACTTCGACGGCGACGGCCGGCGCGATGTGGCCGTGGGCGACGACGGCGGCCGAAACGACGAGCCCGGCTACGAGACCGAGCCGGCCGAGGTCGACGGCTCGCTCGCCGTCTATCCCGGCGACGGCGGCGCACCGGTGACGTACCGGCTGCCCGAGGCCCCCCGGTCCGCGCGCACCGACTACGGGCCGGGTGGCTACATGGCCGCCGACCCGGACGGCGACGGCCGGGACGGCATCCTGGTCGCCACCTACACGGGCGCCACGCTCATCGACGGCACCCGGCGGACCACGGTCCTGCGCAACGGGCCCGCGACGGCGGACGGCAGGCAGATCCCGGCGAAGTGGCGGCACGCCCGGCCCGTGGGGGCCGCCGACTTCGACGGGGACGGCAAGGACGAACTGATCCTGAACTGGGGCGCCGACCCCAGGTTCGGCTTCTACGGCGAGCGCGCCACGCGCTGGTGGATCACGGACGGCACGACGTCCGGGGACCGGGCCGCGTTCACGACGACGGACTTCGCCCCGCGCTCCTCGTAGGCAGCGCCCGCTCCCCGGCCCGGATCTCGGCGAGCCGGGCCGCAGCCGCGCTCAGCAGCAGATCCTGCGCGGCCGGGTAGGAACTGTGCCGCATGGAGGCCACGAGATGGCGGGCCGTGGCCGCGATGTGCGGGTGGGTGTCGGCGGGCAGCCGGGCGTACATCGCCTGCCATACGGCGGCCTCCGCGTCGCGGGCGGACTTCGGCAGCGCCGTGTTCGCGGAGTCGAGGGCACCGAAGGCGAGGGCCTGGTCGACGTAGGCGTGGTAGATCCGCACCGCGTCGGCGTCGGGGAAACCGGCCCCGCGCAGCACCCCGAGGATGGTCTCCACGGCCTGGATCTCGTACACCCGCCCGGTCACCCGGTACGAGCTGAGCATCGCGGCTCGCGGGTGCGCGAGCGCGCCCGCGTGCATGCGCAGGCCCAGGTCGCGCAGGTCGGCCAGCCAGTCGCCGCTGGGCCGCCAGGTGCGCAGGGTGCGGCCGATCAGCTCGTCGGCGACGGCCAGCATCAGGTCGTCGGTGTGCCGGAAGTAGCGGTACAGGGAGCTGGGGTCGGCACCGAGGGCGCGCCCGAGACGGCGCACGGAGAGGGCCTCGGCACCGTGCTCCTCGATCAGCCTCAGCGCGGTCTCGACGATCAGTTCCTCGGACAGGACGACGCCCTGTTTGGTGGGGCGTCTGCGCCGCCGGTCGGCGGCCGGGACGACACGCTCGCTCATCCGGCACCTCCTCGCTGCTCGGTTCCGGGTGTCCGCACCTTATGACAACACCGTTGACCTGTTAAGGGCCCGCGCAGTTTCATGTGCGTTCACCGGGGCCGTTCGGGCCCCCCGGTGCGAGCGGAGAGCACGCCATGATCGACACGCCACCCCCGTCGGGGCCCGCACTGCGCAAGTCCCTCGGTCTGCTGGACGGCGTCGCCATCGCCGCGTCCAGCACCGCCGCGACCACAAGCATCGGCATCGGTCTCGGCGTGACCGCCGGGGTGGTCGGGCTGCATCTGCCGGCCATCATGCTGCTCGCGTTCCTGCCGATCCTGGGCATCGCGGGCGCCTACTCCCGCCTCAACAAGGTCGAGCCGAACGCGGGCAACGGCTATGTGTGGGTGGGCCGTTCACTCACTCCGTGGCTCGGCTTCCTGGTCGGGTGGGTGAACATCGTCGCGACGATCGCGTTCCTCGCGTACACCACGGCGGTCACCGGCTCGGCGATGATCCAGCTCGCCGGGGAGGCCGGACTGCACCGGCTGGCCGGGCTCAATCTCGACCCCGGCTCAACGGCCCAGACCACCGCCGTCGGGATCGTCGTCCTGGTCGCCGTCACCCTCACCGCCGTCACCGGTGTCCGCACCGCCGCCCGCCTCCAGACCGGACTGCTGGTCTTCGAGTACGTCGTCCTGCTCGGCTTCTGCGGCTACGGCATCGTCACCGGCCCGCACTCCTTCAGCCTGAGCTGGTTCGACCCCTTCGCGATCCCCTCGGCGTCGGCGCTCGCGCAGGGCCTGCTGCTCTCGGTGTTCTGCTACTGGGGATTCGAGGCCGCGTTCACCGTGAACGAGGAGGTGCGCGACCCGCGCGACGCGTCCCGGGCCGGCCTGATCACGCTCGTGACGATGCTGGGACTGTTCCTGCTCGGCTCGATCGCCTTCCAACGGGTGCTGTCCGAGGGCGAGTTGGCGGGCCACGGCGCTCAGGGCCTGGCCTACTTCGGCGACCGCCTCGCCTCCCAGCCGCTCGCCGCGCTGCCCCTGGTGGCCCTGATGTTCTCGGCGGTCGCCTCCCTCCAGGCCGGCGTGATCCCCACCGCACGCGGCATGTTCGCGATGAGCCGCGACCGCACGCTCGGCCCCGTCTGGTCCAAGGTCAGCACGCGCTACGGCACCCCGGCCCTCGGCACTCTGCTGATCGGCGCGCTGGCAACGGCAGTTGCGGCCCTCGCGCTGGTGATCCCCCGCCTCGCCGACATGATCATGGCGACGGTGAACGCCGTGGGCATCGTCGTCGCCCTCTCCTACGCGCTCACCGCCCTCGCCGCCGCCGTGCGCTTCCGCTCCCTCCTCCAGGAGGACTGGCGGCAGGGAATCCGCGCGGTGGTGCTCCCCACGCTGAGCGCCCTCGCCCTGCTGGGGCTCGGCGGCTATCTCGCCTGGTCCTTCTACACCTCCACCGACCACCTCGAAGTCAGCGCGGACAACGGCTGGTTCCTGCTGCTGACTCCCGCGGCGATGATCGCGTCGGGTTTCGTGGCCGCCGCCTGGGCGAAGTGGGTACGCAAGTCGCCCTACTTCAAGTCCGGGGAGGGTACGGACGCCGACGCACCGCAACTGCTCGCCACCTCTTCATGACCCCCGCAAGGAAACGGACCATGCACGCAGACCTCCTCTTCACCAACGGCCACGTCCTCACCCCCGAGGGCCGCACGGCGACCGCCGTGGCCGTCACCGGCGACCGCATCACGGCCGTAGGACATGCCGAGGTGCACGACCTCGCCGGGCCTGGCACTCAAGTCGTCGATCTGGCGGGGCGGTTGCTGCTGCCCGGGTTCCAGGACGCGCATGTGCATCCGGTGCCGGCGGGGCTTGAGCTGACCCAGTGCGATCTGACGGGGACGAAGACGGCGGCGGACACGCTGGCCGCCGTGCGTGCCTACGCGGACGCGCATCCCGAGCGGGAGTGGATCACCGGGGGCGGGTGGTCGATGGAGGCGTTCGAGGGCGGTACGCCGACGAAGGAGCTGCTGGACTCGGTCGTAGCGGACCGGCCGGTGTATCTGCCCAACCGGGACCATCACGGTGCGTGGGTCAACAGCCGGGCCCTTGAGTTGGCGGGCATCACGCGGGACACGCCCGATCCGGCGGACGGGCGGATCGAGCGCGACGCGTCGGGCGAGCCTGCTGGAACACTGCAAGAGGGGGCGATGCAGCTCGTCGGCAGGCTCACGCCACCGACCACTCCGGGCGACCGACTGGCCGCGCTGCTGCACGCCCAGCGGCATCTGCACGCGCTCGGGATCACGGCCTGGCAGGACGCGATCGTCGGGAAGTTCGCGGGGATGGCCGATCCGTCGGACGCGTATCTGACGGCCGCCCGCGACGGCTCGCTCACCGCGCGGGTGGTCGGCGCGCTGTGGTGGGACCGGGAGCGCGGGGCCGAGCAGATCCCCGAACTCGTCGAGCGGCGGGCGGCGTTGAGCCACGGCCGGTTCCGGGCATGCAGTGTGAAGCTGATGCTGGACGGGGTCGCCGAGACCGGTACCGCCGCTCTGCTCGACCCGTATCTGGACAAGTGCGGCTGCGTCACGGGCAATCGGGGCACCAGCTTCATCGACCCTGACCAACTGCCCAAGTACGTCGTCGAGTTGGACGCGCTCGGGTTCCAGTGCCACTTCCACGCGCTGGGCGACCGGGCCGTACGCAACGCGCTGGACGCGGTCGAGGCGGCGCGGGAGGCGAACGGGCCGAGCGACACCCGGCCGCATCTGGCGCACCTTCAGGTGGTGCACCCGGACGACGTGGCGCGGTTCGCGCGGCTCGGCGCGGTCGCGAACATCCAGCCGCTGTGGGCCGCGCACGAACCGCAGATGGACGAGCTGACGATTCCGTTCCTCGGGCCCGAACGGGCCTTGTGGCAGTACCCGTTCGGGGCGCTGCTGCGCTCCGGCGCCACGCTCGCGGCGGGCAGCGACTGGCCGGTGAGCAGTCCCGATCCGCTGCACGGCATCCATGTCGCGGTCAACCGGGTCGAACCCGGCAGCACCGGGCCGGTGTTCCTGCCCGGCGAGCGCATCGGACTCGCGGAAGCGCTCACGGCGTACACGGCCGGGTCGGCCTACGCGAACCATCTCGACGACACCGGCCGGGTCGCGGCGGGCGCGCTGGCGGATCTGGTGGTCCTCGACCGCGATCCGTTCGCCGCTCCGCCGGAGGAGATCGCACAGACGCGGGTGGCGCTCACCTACGTGGGCGGGGCGGAGGTGTACGCGGCCGACGGAGCCTGACCCGAGTGGTCGTACATGGACAGGTGTCCAGCTATAGTGGACATCTGTCCAAGACGACGAGGGGTCGGCTGATCGTGGAAACGCTCGCGAACGTGCTGGTGGGCCTGGTGGCCGCGCTGCATCTGTACATCCTGGTGCTGGAGATGTTCCTGTGGCAGAAGAAGCCCGGGCGCGGCCTGCACGGCTTCGACCCCGAGATGGCCAGAGCCACCGCACCGATGGCCGCCAACCAGGGGCTGTACAACGGCTTCCTCGCCGCGGGTCTGATCTGGGGCCTGATCGCCGCCGACCCGACCGGCTTCCGCGCCCAGGTGTTCTTCCTGAGCTGTGTCGTGGTCGCGGGCGTCTACGGCGCGGTGACGGCGAACCGGCGCATCCTGTTCGCGCAGGCGCTGCCCGGCGCGCTGGCCCTGGCCGCCGTGCTCATCTCCCAGTGAACCGCGCCGAGCCCGAGGACCCGCGGGCCGCCCGCACCCGGGCACGGCTGCGTCAGGCCCTCCTCGACGAGTGCGCCGAACACCCCCTGGAGGAGGTCGGCGTCGCCGCCCTGGTGCGCAGGGCCGGGGTCGGCCGGGCCACCTTCTACGTCCACTACGACGGCCTGGCGGCGCTCGCGGTCGACGCCTGCGCGGACGTCGTACGGGACGCGGTGGAGGCACTGCACGCCTGGCGCGGGCGGCCTGATCCGGTGCACGCGCCGCCCGCGCTGCCGGAGTTCTTCGCCGGTCTGCTCCCCCACGCGGCCCTGTACCGCGGCCTGTTGAGCCCGGGCGGGGGTGGTCCGCTGGGCCGCGTCCTGCACCGGGACCTGCGCGCCTACAGCCTCCGTGAGCGCGAACTCGCGGGCGCGGCGGACGCCCCGCTGGTCGCCTCGGCGGTCGCCGGGACCTTCGGCGGGGTGCTGGCCGACTGGCTGCACGGGCTGTTGGCGGGCACGCCGGAGGAAATCGCCGACCAGGTATGGCAGTTGCTGGTCGCCCTGCACATGAGCCGGTGACGGCGGCTCACAGACAGCCCTGGCCGTCCTTCACCGACGGCCAGGCCTCGACGCCGGCCGGGGTGCGGACGTACGCCTTCGACGCGTCGGGCGTGAGCCACAACTGCCAGTCCTGGTACCGGTATCCGGTGTCACGGGCGTTCGCCGGCATGTGGACGTCACCGTCGTAGGCGGCGGTGAGCATCTCGGACGGGAGCACCTTGTCGGGATCGCGGGCGTACAGCCTGCCCTTCGCGCCCTCGCCGGTCTGGAGGAAGTGCGCCTTCTGCCAGTCGCAGTGCGCGGCCCCGACCGAGCTGCTCACCACCGTGGTCGCCACGCGACGGCCGTCCCGGTCGGTCCAGATCTCGTATCCGTGCGCCTCGGCGAAGCCCGCCGGGAGTTCGGCCGGATCGCAGGAGGCGCTGGACTCCGGGCCCCAACCCGGCCTGTTCTTGCGGTCCTTGGCGACGACGACGGCGACCTTCGTGCGGCCGTCGACGTCGTAGGAGAACAGCACGCGCCCGTCCGCCTTGCGTTCCACTCGATAGCCCGTGCGCGGCACTTCCGGCTGCTCCATGTTGAAGTACGCCCGCAGACCGTCCTCGGGAGTCCTGCCGCCGTCGCCCTCGCTCCAGGCGTCGGCGCCTCCGCTGTCGTACATCTTCCCGTCGCACTCCAGCGCCCGGCCGGCGGCACCCGACTTGTCGGTGGCGGTGGCCGGTACGTAGAGCGGTCCGCTGTAGGGCGTGGCCGGCGGGGTGCCCGCGACCACGACGTCCTTCCCGTTCCCGTCGTCACCGCACCCCACAGCCGTCACGGCCGCCAGCACGGCGACCGCCGTGAGCCCTCTGCGCATGCTCTCCCCCTCGCCTGTCGTCCCTACGACGCGAGGGCGGGCCGAAACGTTCGGGTTCAGCGGGCTTCCTGGAACGTCCGCCGGTAGGCCTGCGGGGAGACGCCAATCGCCGCGTGCAGATGCTGGCGCAGGGAGGCGCCGGTCGCGAAGCCGACGCGGCCCGCGATCTGGTCGACCGACAGGTCGCTGGCCTCCAGCAGGTCGCGGGCACGGGCGACGCGCTGCTGGATCAGCCAGCGGCCGGGGCTGAGGCCGACCTCGTCGTTGAAGCGGCGGGCGAAGGTGCGCAGGCTCATCCCGGCGTGGCGGGCCAGGTCGTTCAGGGCGAGGGGTTCGTCGAGGTGGCCGAGGGCCCAGTCACGGGTGGCGGCCGTGCTGGTGGCGCCGGAGTCCGGGACCGGCTGCTGGATGTACTGGGCCTGGCCGCCGTCGCGGAACGGCGGGACGACACAGCGGCGGGCGACGGTGTTGGCGAGTTCGCTGCCGTGGTCCGTGCGGACGATGTGCAGGCAGACGTCGACTCCGGAGGCCGCGCCGGCCGAGGTGAGGATCCGGCCGTCGTGCACGAAGAGCACGTCCGGGTCCAGGTCGACCTGCGGATACCGGGCCCGGAAGTGGTCCACGACCTGCCAGTGGGTGGTGGCGCGGCGGCCGTCGAGGAGACCGGCGGCGGCGAGCACGAAGGCGGCCGTGCAGATCGAGACGATGCGTGCGTCGGGGCGGATCCGGGCGAGGGCGGCGGCGATCTCGGCGGGCAGCCCCTCGGGGATGCGCGGGGTGGCCATGGAGGCGACCACGACCGTGTCCGCGGTTTCGAGGATCTCCGGACCGTGCTCCACCGCGATCGAGAAGTCGGCGTTGGTGCGCACCGGGCGGCCGTCGACCGTGCAGGTCAGCACCTCGTAGCGGCCGTCCGCGGCGCCGAAGATGCGGCTGGGGATGCCCAGCTCGAAGGGGTAGACGCCGTCGAGCGCCAGGACCACGACCCGTTCCACATGCTGCATGGCACGATTCTATCGAAGGTTGGCCATCGTGCCATTTTCTTGTCGGGCGGGACCCGGCAGGCTCAATGAACATGAGCACTGTGAACACCATGCGAGCCGTCAGTCAGCACGTCCTCGGCGAGCCCGAGGTCCTCGAAGTGATCGAGGTCGAGCGGCCCACGCCGCGCGCCAACGAGATCCTGATCCGGGTGCGGGCCGCCGGGCTCAACCCCACCGACTGGAAGCACCGGAAGACCGGTGGATTCCTCGGCGAGCCGCCCTTCGTCCTCGGCTGGGACGTCTCCGGCGTCGTCGAGGCCGTCGGTGTGGGCGTCGCCCGCTTCGAGGCCGGCGACGAGGTCTTCGGGATGCTGTCCTACCCGTGGGGCCACGGCTCGCACGCCGAGTACGTCGCCGCCCCGGCCCGCGCCTTCGTCCACAAGCCGGCCGCCGTCGACCACGTCCAGGCGGGCGCACTACCCCTGGTCGCGCTGACCGCGTGGCAGGCGCTGGTGGAGAACGCGGACGTCCGGCCCGGACAGCGGGTGCTGGTCCACGCGGCGGCCGGCGGGGTCGGGCATGTGGCCGTGCAGATCGCCAAGGCGCGCGGCGCCTATGTGATCGGTACGGCGAGCGCGGGCAAGCACGAGTTCCTGCGCGACCTGGGTGTGGACGAGGCGATCGACTACCGGGAGACCGACTTCGCCGAGGCCGTGAAGGACGTCGACGTGGTCCTGGACACACTCGGCGGCGAGACCGGACTCAAGTCGCTGCGGGTGCTGCGGCCGGGCGGGGTCGTGGTGTCGATCATCCCGATCGGCAAGGACGACTTCCACGAGGAGGCCGAGCGGCTCGGCGTGCGGGCGGTCCGCATGCTCGTCGACGCCGATCGCGCGGACATGGAGGCCATCGCCGAACTCGTCGAGGCGGGGAAGCTGCGCGCGACGATCGCCGGGGCGTTCCCGCTGGCCGATGCCGCCGAGGCACACACGCTCGGCGCCACCGGCCGTACTGCGGGCAAGCTGGTGCTGACGGTCGACTGAGTGGGTCGGCTCAGAACGTGAGCACGGGCTTGATCGCCTTGCCCGCGCTCATGTCCCGTACCGCCTGGTCGATGTCCGCGAACGGATAGGTCGTGATCAGGCGGTGCAGCGGGAGCCGCCCCTCCTTCACCAGCCGCACGAGCGCGGGGATGAAACTCTGCGTCTCGCTGTCACCGAGGGTGAGGCCCTCGATGCGCTTCCCGGGGATCAACCCGTTGACGTCCAGGGCGACTTCGCTGCCGAACGGCGGCGCCCCTACGACGACCAGGGTGCCCCGGGCGGCGAGGGCGTCGGCGCCCTGGCGGAGGACGGCGACACTGCCGGTGGTCTCGACGATACCGTCGGCGCCGTGTCCGTCCGTCAGTACCGCGAGGGTCTCCCCGAGGTCGGCCTCTCCTGCGTTGACGGTGTGGGTGGCGCCCAACTCCTTTGCCAGCAGAAGGCGTTCGGCGATCCTGTCGACGGCGATGATGCGGGTCGCGGGCGTGAGTGCGGCGGCCATCACGGCGGACAGGCCGACCGCTCCGGCGCCGAGCACCACGACCGTGTCGCCGAGCCGGGGCTTGAGGACGTTCCAGACGGCACCGACCCCCGTCTGAACTCCGCAGCCCAGTGGGGCGATCGACTCCAGCGGTACATCGGGATCGACCTTGACGAGGCTCCGCTGGTCGACCAACGCCCGCTCGGCGAACGAGGATTGACCGAAGAAGTGTCCGCCGAGGGGCTCCCCGTCCCGGCTGATGGTGCTGCTGCCGTCGGCGCGGCGACCGCCGATGAGGTTCAGCGGCAGCCAGGTCGCGCAGTAGGCGGGGTGTCCGCCCTGGCAGTTGCGGCAGTCGCCGCAGGACGTGAAGGACAGCACGACGTGGTCGCCGGGTGCGACACCGGTGACGGCGGAGCCGACCTCCTCGACGACACCGGCGCCCTCGTGACCGAGAACTCCGGGAAGCGGGAAGGGCAGTCCGCCGCTCGCGACCCCAAGATCGGTGTGGCACAGGCCTGTTGCGACGACGCGGACGAGCGCCTCGTGCGGGCCGGGCTCGGCCAGTTCGACGTCGGTGAGCGTGAAGGGTGCGCCGCCCGACTCGACGACGGCCGCGCGCGTGGTGGTGGACATCGTACGAACTCCTTGGTGGGCGTGGTCAGTCGAGCGAGACGACGACGGACTTGGTCCGGGTGTAGGCGGCCAGGCCCTCGGGGCCGTACTCGCGGCCGAAGCCGGAGTCCTTGACGCCGCCGAAGGGGACGTTGGGGTCGAGCATCGCCCAGTCGTTGACCCAGACGATGCCCGCCTGGAGCCGGTCCGCGATGCGGTGGGCGCGGGCGAGGTTGCCGGTCTGGACGCCCGAAGCCAGGCCGTAGGGCGTGGAGTTGGCGAGTTCGACGGCCTCGTCCTCGGTGTCGAAGGGCTGCACGGTGAGGACCGGGCCGAAGATCTCCTCCTGGATCACCCGGGAGTCGTTGGCGAGGTCGGCGATGACGGTGGGCTTGTAGTAGTAGCCGCCGTCGAGGTCGAGGCGTTCGCCGCCGCAGACGATGCGGGCGCCCTCCTTGCGGGCGAGGTCGACGTACTCCTCGACCTTGCGCAGGTGCTTCTCCCCCGCCATCGGGCCGACGACGGTCTCGGGCAGCCGGGGGTCGCCGAGCGGTACGCCGGGGACGGCGTCGGCGAGGATGTTGAGGAGGGTGCTGTAGACGGGGCGGGCGACCAGGAGGCGGGGGCCGCCCATGCAGAACTGGCCGGTGTTGAAGACGAAGCCCTTGATGACCGCGCCGACGGCCTTCTCCAGGTCGGCGTCCTCGAAGACGATGTGGGCCGCGTTGCCGCCGAGCTCCATGGTGACGGGCTTGAGGTTCTCGCCGGCGACGCTCGCGGCGTGCCGGCCGACGGCGGTGGAGCCGGTGAACGCGATCTTGTCGACGCCCGCGTGCCGCAGCAGGGACTCTCCGGCGACCGGTCCGGTGCCGGTGACGACGTTGACGACGCCGTCCGGGACGCCCGCGCGCTGGAGCAGTCCGGCCATGTAGAGGGCGCTGAGCGGGGTCTCGTCGGCGGGCTTGTGGACCACGGTGTTGCCGGCCGCGAGGGCCGGGGCGAGCTTCGAACCGGCGAGGATCAGGGGGAAGTTGAAGGGGGTGATCGCGGCGACCACGCCCAGCGGCTCGCGCTTGGTGTAGGCGAGGGCGTTGAGCGGGGTGTCGCGGGTCGAGCCGTCCAGGGAGAAGGCCAGGGCGGCGTAGTGCTCGTAGTCGTTGGCCGCGTTGGTGACGTCGACGGCGTGGCACAAGGTGATGGGCTTGCCTACGTCGAGGCTCTCCAGGTGGGCGAGTTCGTCGGCGTTCTCGCGGACGAGTTCGGCGACGCGGTGCAGGATCCGGCCGCGTTCGCGACCGCTGAGGCCGGACCAGCGGCCACTGTCGAAGGCCTCGCGGGCGGCGCGGACGGCCGCGTCGACGTCGGCGGGGCCCGCCTCGGCGACGGTGGTGACGACCCGGCCCCGGGACGGGTCGACCACCTCGGTGCGCGCTCCGTCGGCGGCCTCGCGCCACTGCCCCCCGACGAACAGGCGGCCGGGTTCGATCTCGAAGGCGGTCATCGCCACTCCTCAGCATCGTTGCCAAGATTTCAACCAACAGGATTCCTGTTGGTTGCTCGTCTGGTCCGCAGTCTCATTACAGACAGGTTTCCTGTCAATGCTCTAGGGTGAATCCATGGCTGAATCCCTGGTTGGCGCCGAAGCGACGAAGACGCTCCCGTCCCTGCTGTACATGGTCAAGCAGGTGGAGCTGGTCGTCCGCTCGCGCCTGGACGAGCTGGTCAGGCCCTATGGCGTCACCGCACTCCAGTACACCGCGCTCACGGTTCTGGAGCGACACGACGGCCTGTCGGCGGCGCAGCTGGCCCGGGACTCCTTCGTCACCGCGCAGTCCATCGCCGATCTGGTCCGCTCGCTGGAGGGGCGCGGGCTGATCCGCCGCGAGCGCAATCCGCGCAACCGGCGCGAGCTGCTGATCCTGCTGACCGGCGAGGGGCGCGAGCTGCTGGCGGGCTGCGCGGGGCCGGTGCGGGCGCTGGAGGAGCGGATGGTGCGCGAGCTCACAGCGCACCAGAGCGAGCAGTTCCGCCAGGCACTTTCCAAGGCCTGGCACGCGCTGTCGTAGTGCTGCCTGGAATATCTCAGAAAGCTCTGGCTCGATTCGAAGACATATGTCAATCGAACATGCTCAAATTCACTCCATCGAGGGTAACTTGCAGGGCGGGGACTGTTGGAGGGGATGTGGTCGTGCAGCAGGAACCCGCGCCGCTCACCCGGCATCTGCGCATCCACCAGGACCGGGGGTTCACGGTGCTGGAGTTACGCGGCGAGATCGACATCGCCGCGGCGGTGGAGATCATCCCGTATCTGGACCGGGTAACCGGCAGGCCGGGCGCACGTGTCGTGCTGGACCTGCGGCGCGTCGAGTTCTTCGACTGCTCGGGGCTCCGCCTGCTCTTCCGGGCCCGGCTCCGGGTGCTCGACCAGGGCGGCAGGCTGCACCTGGTCTGCACCCATCCGCTGACCCTGCGCATCCTCCGGATCACCGGACTCGCGCAGCTGCTGCCGCCCCGTCCCACGCTGGACGCGGCCCTGGAGCAGGCGGAGACCACGCCTACCTGAGGATCTTGGTGACCTGACCGGCGCCCACCGTCCGGCCGCCCTCACGGATCGCGAACTTCAACCCCTCCTCCATCGCGATGGGTTGGATCAGCTCGACATGCATGGTCGTGTTGTCGCCCGGCATTACCATCTCGGTGCCCTTCGGCAGGGTCACCACGCCCGTCACGTCCGTCGTGCGGAAGTAGAACTGCGGGCGATAGTTGTGGAAGAAGGGCGTGTGCCGGCCGCCCTCGTCCTTGGACAGGATGTAGGCGCGGGCCTCGAACTCCACGTGCGGGGTGACCGATCCGGGCTTGATGACGACCTGGCCGCGCTCCACGTCCTCGCGCTTCACCCCGCGCAGCAGCAGTCCGACGTTCTCGCCGGCCCGGCCCTCGTCGAGGAGTTTGCGGAACATCTCGATGCCGGTGACGGTCGTCTTCGTCTTCTGCTCGTGGATGCCGATGATCTCCACCTCGTTGTTGACCTTCAGCACCCCGCGCTCGATCCGGCCGGTGACGACCGTGCCGCGGCCGGTGATGGTGAAGACGTCCTCGATCGGCAGCAGGAACGGCCGGTCCACGTCCCGCACCGGCTGGGGCACGAACTCGTCGACGGCGTCGAGGAGTTCGAGCACCGAGGCGGTCCACTCCGGGTCCCCTTCGAGGGCCTTGAGCGCGGACACCTTGACCACCGGGAGGTCGTCGCCGGGGAACTCGTACTCGGTGAGCAGCTCCCGCACCTCCAGCTCGACCAGTTCCAGGATCTCCTCGTCGTCGACCATGTCCGTCTTGTTGAGGGCGACGACGATGTACGGCACGCCGACCTGCCGGGCCAGCAGCACGTGTTCCTTGGTCTGCGGCATGGGCCCGTCGGTGGCCGCGACGACCAGGATCGCACCGTCCATCTGGGCGGCGCCGGTGATCATGTTCTTGATGTAGTCGGCGTGCCCGGGGCAGTCGACGTGCGCGTAGTGCCGTCGTTCGGTCTGGTACTCCACGTGGGCGATGGAGATGGTGATGCCGCGCTGCCGTTCCTCGGGCGCCTTGTCGATCTGGTCGAACGGCGTGAAGGGGTTGAGGTCGGGGAACCGGTCGTGGAGCACTTTCGTGATGGCCGCCGTGAGAGTGGTCTTGCCGTGGTCGATGTGACCGATGGTGCCGACGTTCACATGGGGTTTCGTCCGCTGGAACTTCGCCTTCGCCACGGCGAGTCCTCCTGATCACCTCGGTGCTGCCGAGCGTTGCTCCGTCCCTTTATGTCTATTCGTTCGGCGGCGCGTCGAACAGGGCGCTGACGGACTCGCCGTTGTGAATGCGGCGTACGGCCTCGGCGAGCGCCGGGGCGATGGAGAGGATGCGCAGTTTCTCGGTGCGCTCCTCCTCGGGCACCGGGACCGTGTTGGTGCAGACGATCTCCAGTACGTCGGGCTGCTCCCCGATCCGCTTGAGGGCGCCCGCCGCGAACAGGCCGTGGGTACAGGCCACTCGGATCGAGCGCGGCCCCAACTCCCGCAGCCGGTCCAGGAGTTCGAGGACGGTGCTGCCCTTGGCGATCTCGTCGTCCAGCACGATGACGTCGCGGCCCGCGATGTCACCGATGACGGAGCTGATGACGACCCGGTCGTCCGCGTAGCGCTGCTTGGCGCCGGCCGCGACCTGGGCGCCGATCAGCCGGGCGAACGCGGCGGCCTCCTTGGCGTTGCCGAGGTCCGGGGAGACGACGGTGGTGCGCGAGAGGTCGTACTGCCGGAAGTGCGCGGCGAGTTCGCGCAGTGCGTGCAGATGGTCGACCGGCACCGAGAAGAAGCCGTGCACCTGCGGTGAGTGCAAGGTCATCGCCAGGACCCGGCTCGCGCCCGCCGCGACCATCAGGTCGGCGACCAGGCGTCCGCCGAGCGAGATGCGCGGGGCGTCCTTCTTGTCGGAGCGGGCGTAGGAGTAGTGCGGCATGACGACGGTGATCCGCCCGGCGGAGGCGCCGCGTGCCGCGTCGCACATCAACAGCAGCTCGACCAGGTTCTCCTGGACCGGCTTGACGAGCGGCTGGATCAGGAAGACGTCCCGTTCACGGCAGTTGGCCTGGAGCTGTACCTCCAGACAGTCGTTGGCGAACCGGCTGACCCGGGTCGGGCTGAGCGGTACACCGAGATGCGCGCAGACCTCCTTCGCCAACTCGGGGTGGGCACTCCCGCTGAACACGGCGATGTCTCGCACGATCTGCTCCTCGCATGATCATTCCCGGCCGTGCCTCATGCTACTGACCGCGAAAACAGGTTGCGGACCCACCGGCCGGGGGCGTCATGATGGCCGCGTCCGTGCCCTCTCCCGTCAGGAACCCTCACATGCGCCGACTCCTCGGAATCCACCGCCCTTCCCACTGGACGACGGTTCTTGAGGACTCGACCACGCATGCACACCCTGAACATCGGAATTCTGGCCCACGTCGACGCCGGTAAGACCAGCCTCACCGAGCGGCTGCTGTTCGACCACGGCGCGACCGACCGGCTCGGCAGTGTCGACGCCGGTGACACCCGTACGGACGACGGCGCGATCGAGCGGCAGCGCGGGATCACCATCCGTTCGGCCGTCGCCGCCTTCACGTCCGGCGACACCCAGATCAACCTGATCGACACCCCCGGCCACGCGGACTTCATCGCGGAGGTCGAGCGCGCCCTGGAAGTCCTCGACGGCGCGGTGCTGCTGCTGTCCGCAGTGGAGGGCGTCCAGGCACAGACCCGCGTCCTGCTGCGGACCCTGCGGCGGCTACGGCTGCCCACGCTTGTCTTCGTCAACAAGATCGACCGCGCGGGCGCCCGCTCCGACGACCTCGTCGCGGACATCCGACGTCGGCTGACCCCGCACGTGGCACCGCTCATGGACGTGACGGGCCTCGGCACGCCCGCCGCCCGTGTCCTGCCCCGCCCGCCCGGCGACCCGGACCTGGCCGAGGCCCTGGCCGACGTCGACCCGTCCGTCCTCGCGGCGGTGGTCGACGGCCCGCATCCCACACCGGACGACCTGAGCAAGGCCCTCGCCACCCGCACCGCCGACGGCTCGATCCACCCGCTCCTGTTCGGCTCGGCCCTCGGCGGCCAGGGAATCCCCGAACTCGTCGCCCGACTGGTCCAGTTGATCCCGCCCGCGACGTCCGGTTCGGGCACCCCTCGCGGCACGGTGTTCGCGGTACGCCCCGGTCCCGGCCGCGAACGGACGGCGTATCTGCGGCTCTACGACGGTGAGGTGGCCCCGCAGCAGCGGCTCACGTTCCGCCGGCACGGGGCGGACGGGCGGGCCGTCGAGGTCTCCGGGCGGGTCACGCGGCTCGATGTGATCGGCCGGCCCGGACCGCTCACGGCCGGGAACATCGGCGCGCTGACCGGCCCGAAGGACATCCGGGTCGGCGACCGGCTCGGTGAACTCACCGAGCGGGCACCGCAGTTCGCGCCGCCGACGCTGGAGACCGTCGTACGGGCCCGGCGTCCCGAGCAGGCGGCGGCGCTGCGTTCGGCGCTGCTGGCGCTGGCCGACCAGGACCCGCTGCTGCACGCGCGGCCCGCCGCCTCCGGGGCGACCGTGCTGCTCCTGTACGGCGAGGTCCAGAAGGAAGTGCTCGCGGCGACCCTCGTCCAGGACTTCGGCGTCGAGGCCGACTTCGAGCCGAGCCGGGTGCGGTTCCTGGAACGCCCGGCCGGGACCGGCGAGGCCTGCGACGAATGGCCGTGGCACGACGGCACCCGCTACTGGGCGACGATCGGGCTGCGCGTCGAACCGGGACCGCGCGGCTCCGGCGGGATCTTCGCGTACGAGACCCAACTCGGCGCGCTCCCCCGCGCGTTCCACCAGGCCGTCGAGGACACGGTCCACTCAACCCTGCTCGGCGGACTGCACGGCGCGCCGGTGACGGACTACCGGGTCACCCTCACCCGGTCGGGATTCGTCGGCCCGCTCAGTACGGCCGGCGACTTCCGCGGCCTCACGCCGATCGTGCTGCGCCGGGCGCTGCGGCAGGCGGGGACACGGCTGTACGAGCCGTACGTCGCGTTCGAGGCGGAGGTCCCGCAGGACGCGCTAGCACCGGTGACCGCGCAACTCGCCTCCTGTCGCGCCGAGTTCACGGGTACCACGGGTGGCGTCGACTCCTGGCTGATCACCGGTGAGCTGCCGGCCCGGCGGGTGCGGGACGTGGAGTCGGCCCTGCCCGGGCTCACACGCGGCGAGGGGGTGTGGTGGTCGCGTCCGTCCGGTGACCGTGAACTGCCTTCGCACTGAGGGGTGTTCGGGGTGTCCGGGGCCTGTGTCACAACATGAACCGGACCGTGATCCGGAAAGGTCACGGGACGCATGGGGCGAGGCGGCCGGGAAATGCTGTCAGCGCGGTCGACCAGGGCTTCTGGCGGGCCGAACAGTGACTTTTCACGCCCGTGCGCCCTCCGCGCCCCCGTCAGCGCGACCGTTCCACCAACGCGTCGGTCTGACAGGGCGTTTGGGGGGCATGCGGATACCGAGGAAGGGAGGGCCGTCCCCATGACGACTTCCATCAGCCGTATACCCCGGCGCATGCCGGGCTGGGCGAAGGTGCTCACCGCCGTCGTCGTTGTGATCGCCGTGCTGTTCGCCGGGCTGCGGCTTGCCGTGCTCCCGGGACTGCGCGACATCTTCGGCACCGAGACCCATGACCGTTCGGGTCCGGCGCTGCTCAAGTCCATTCAGGACATGAGCCGTTACGACGCGGCCTCCGGCAACTTCCAGGTCGTCGTGGATCTGGAGAAGGACGCCAAGTTCCTGCCCGCCGCGATCCGCGGCACCCGCACGCTGTACGTCGGCGCGGGCACCGTGGAGGGTTATGTCGACCTGGGCAAGCTCGGCAAGCAGGACGTGACGGTCAACGGCGACCGCACGTCGGCCACCATCAAGCTGCCGCACGCGACGCTCGGCAAGCCTGCGCTGGACCCTGACCACTCGTACACGGTCTCCAAGCAGCGCGGTCTGCTGGACCGCCTGGGCGACATCTTCTCCGACAACCCCAACAGCGAGCAGGCCGTGCAGAAACTCGCCTCCAAGCACATCGCCGAGGCGGCGAAGACCAGCGGTCTGACCACCCGCGCCGAGACCAACACCACCAACATGCTCAAGGGCCTGCTCGGCTCGCTGGGCTTCACGACGGTGACCATCTCGTACGCGGCCTGAGCAGCCGTCGGCAACCCGTGTGCGGGCACCCGCGCCGCACACGGGTTCCGTCCGCCGCCATGGCATCCTCCGCCGAATCGGGGGTAACCGGCCTACCACACAGGGCAGTTGAAGACCGGAGGATCTCACGCATGGGCCGTACCGCCGCACGTCTGCGCCGCACCAGGACCGCGCCCAGGACCGAGGCCGGGCCGAAAGCGGCCCGCGCCCCGCGCCCGTCGAAGCCCGCACCTCCCCAGCGCTACCAACTCCCCCTCCCCCTACGCCTGTTGTCGATGCTGCTCGGCTTCGTGTTCATGGTGGCGTTCGCCGTCGTACTGGCCAAGCTGACCCTGGAGCCGTCCCCCGCCTCGAAGGCGCTCGTGCACACCAATCTGCACCCGGGCCGCTCCCTGAAGGCCTATCTCGACCAGCCGGCGATGCGCGACGCCGTGAAGCAGATCGGCGGGAACATCGTGCTCGGCATCCCGTTCGGGGTGCTGGTCCCGGTGTTCGCGCCCCGGGCGCGCGGCATCCTGAAGGTGCTGCTGCTGACGGCGACCGTGATGCTTCTGGTGGAGTTCGCGCAGGGCGCGCTGATCACCGGGCGGGCCTTCGACATCGACGACGTCATCCTCAACACCACTGGCGCGCTGGTGGGTTGGGTCCTGCTGGGGCGCCGGCTCGGCCGGGCGGTACACGCGCGGAAGCCCGTCGCGAAGGCGGCAAGGACATCAAAGGCAGCGAAGGCGTCCAAAGCGCCGAAGGCCGCTTCGTAACGATCAACTACTGGCCCGTAACATTCAACTACTGGTCCGTACCAAGGTATTGACGCTCTCCTTATCTCACTTCTTAAATCAAGAGGCGACGCTTTCACCCCCCACCTCAGTCGGCGTGTCGGTCCCCACGTCCGCCGCACAGAAGGGAATGCCGTGGCTTCCCCACGCGTACTCCGCAGATGCCTCTTCGCCGCCCTGTCCGCCGCACTGGTCGCGTCCGCCGCGATCGGTCCGGCGCAGGCGGCCTCCACGTCGGACGCCCAGGCCGACGCCGTCACGTTCTCCGACACCTTCGACGGGGCGGCCGGCAGCGCCGTCAACTCCTCGAAGTGGACGCAGGAGACCGGCGACAACGTCAACAACCACGAGCGCGAGTACTACACGTCCGGCACCAACAACGCGGCCCTGGACGGCCAGGGCCACCTGGTGATCACGGCCAAGAAGGAGAACCCCGCCAACTACCAGTGCTGGTACGGCACTTGCCAGTACACCTCGGCCCGGCTGAACACCTCCGGGAAGTTCAGCGCGCAGTACGGTCATGTCGAGGCGCGGATGCAGATCCCGCGCGGGCAGGGCATGTGGCCCGCGTTCTGGATGCTCGGCACCGACATCGGCTCGGTCGGCTGGCCCAACTCGGGTGAGATCGACGTCATGGAGAACGTCGGCTACGAGCCCTCCACGATCCACGGCACCATCCACGGCCCCGGCTACTCCGGCGCCAACGGGATAGGCGCCGCCTACACGCTGGCGAACGGCGCGGCCTTCGCGGACGCCTTCCACACCTTCGCCGTCGACTGGGCGCCCAACTCGATCAAGTGGTCGGTCGACGGTGTCGTCTACCAGACCCGTACGCCCGCCGACGTGGGCAGCAACACCTGGGCGTTCAACAAGCCGTTCTTCCTGATCCTCAACCTGGCGGTCGGCGGCGACTGGCCGGGCGACCCGAACAGCGCCACGGCCTTCCCGGCCAAGCTGGTGGTGGACTCGGTGTCGGTCACCACGAGCGACACGGCCACCGGGGTGGCGATCAAGGGCCTCGCCGGCAAGTGCGTCGACGTCAACGGCGCGAACTCCGCCAACGGGACCGCCGTACAGCTCTACGACTGCAACGGTTCGGCCGCCCAGCAGTGGACCGTCGGCTCCGACGGCACGATCCGCGCGCTCGGCAAGTGCCTGGACGTGAACGCCGGCGGCACCGCGGACGGCACGAAGGTCCAGCTCTACGACTGCAACGGTTCCACGGCTCAGCAGTGGGCCGTCAGCTCGGCGAACGACATCGTCAACCCACAGGCCAACAAGTGCCTGGACGTGACCGGCAACAACTCGGCCAACGGCACCCCGCTGCAGATCTGGACCTGCTCGGGCGGCGCCAACCAGAAGTGGACGGTCGGCTGAATCCGTAAGGCCTAATGCGGCAGCCAGGTGAATTTGTCTCCGCCGACCCAGCGGACCACGTCCGGGTCGTCCAGGTCGCGGACCGTGATGCCGCACACGGCCGCGACCTCCAGGACATCGGTGATCCCGGTGGCCTCGCAGACCATCTCCCCGTCGATCTGCACGATGCGGAACGGCGGGGTGCCCGGCTGCACCTTGAGCACCATGATCCGCGGGGTCGAGATGTGCGGGCTGGCGATTTCGGTCATGCAATAGAGCCTAGAACGCATCACGCGGTCGCGAGCGGTCCAAGGTGCCGGGCCAGGGACCTCTCGCGGGAGGAGGCTCGATGGATCCCGTGCAGGCACTGGACCGGATCGCCTTCCTGCTGGAACGGTCCCTGGCCCCGACCTACCGCGTACGCGCCTTCCGTACGGCGGCCAGGGTCCTGGCGGCGCTCCCCGAGGGCGAGGTCGCCGAACGCGCGGCGGCCGGGACGCTGGAGACCCTCAAGGGCATCGGCCCGAAGACCGCGCAGGTGGCCCGCGAGGCCCTGGACGGACGGGTCCCCGCCTATCTGGAGCAGCTGGAGGCCGAGGCCCCCGCCCCGGCCGGCCCCGGCGGCGAAGCGCTGCGGGCCCAGCTGCGTGGCGACTGCCACCTCCACTCCGACTGGTCCGACGGCGGCAGCCCGATCGAGGAGATGGGCCGTACGGCGGCCCGGCTCGGCCACGAGTGGGCCGTGCTGACCGACCACTCGCCCCGGCTGACCGTGGCCCGCGGACTCTCCCCCGAGCGGCTGCGCGAGCAGCTGGACGTGGTGGCCGCGCTGAACGAGACCTGGGCGCCCTTCCGGCTGCTCACCGGCATCGAGTGCGACATCCTCGACGACGGCTCGCTGGACCAGGAACCGGAGCTGCTGGCGCGGCTCGACGTGGTGGTGGTCTCCGTGCACTCCAAGCTGCGCATGGAAGCCCGCGCCATGACCCGCCGCATGGTGGCCGCCGTACGGAATCCGCACGCGGACATCCTCGGGCACTGCACCGGGCGGCTGCTGATCGGGCGGGACGGGGGTGCCGCGCGGCCGGAGTCGGCGTTCGACGCGGACGAGGTGTTCGCCGCGTGTGCCGAGTCGGGTACGGCCGTGGAGATCAACAGCCGTCCGGAGCGGCTCGACCCGCCGAGGCGGCTGCTGCGGAAGGCCGTGGACGCGGGGGTGCTGTTCTCGGTCGACACCGACGCGCACGCGCCCGGTCAGCTGGACTGGCAGATCAACGGCTGTGCGCGGGCGGAGGAGTGCGGGGTGCCCGCCGAGCGGGTGCTGACGACCTGGTCCGCGGACGAGCTACTGGACTGGACCACTGGCAAGTGATGCACATCACCGCGTGTGGCGGACCGCCCAGGAACACTCGCCGGTAGTTCGCCGTTGAACAGACCGTGGGTGCGGAGGGAACAGTGTCCCCGGGCCTCAACCTCCGCCCACAGGGAAGATCGTTCGGCTGAAGCCCTGTGGAGCCTTTCGCCGCGAGGCGACCGCCTTCCGTGCCCACCCTTCTGGCCGCCCCGGCCGTGATTCCCCCGTCGCGGTCGGGGCTTCTCCGTGTCCGGCCTCGCGCGGCCTCTCCGCTTGACTTCGAGCGCACTTCAATTCGTAGCGTTCCAGGTATGACCACTGCACAGCACAAGATCGGTTCCGGATTCGACGCGAACAGCACCGCCGACGACGTCCTGGAGGGCCTCGACCTCGACGGGAAGCTGGCGATCCTCACCGGTGGCTACTCGGGCCTCGGCCTGGAGGCCGCCCGCGCGCTCACCAAGGCGGGCGCCCGGGTGGTCGTCCCCGCCCGGCGCCCCGACGCGGCCCGTGAGGCCGTCGCCGGGCTGCCCGGCGTCGAGGTGGACGAGCTGGACCTCGCCGACCTGGAGAGCGTGCGCGGCTTCGCCGAGCGGTTCCTCGCCTCCGGCCGCACCGTCGACTACATGATCGACAACGCCGGGATCATGGCCTGCCCGGAGACCCGGGTCGGGCCCGGCTGGGAGGCGCAGTTCGCCACCAACCACCTCGGTCACTTCGCGCTCGTCAACCGGCTGTGGCCGGCCATCGAGCCGGGCGGCGCCCGTGTGGTCTCGGTGTCCTCGCGCGCCCACCACTTCTCCGGGATGCGCTGGGACGACGTCCAGTGGACCCACGGCTACGACAAGTGGGAGGCGTACGGCCAGGCGAAGACCGCGAACGTGCTGTTCGCCGTCCACCTCGACCGGCTCGCCGCCGACCGTGGCGTCCGGGCCTTCTCGCTCCACCCCGGCGGCATCATCACCCCGTTGCAGCGCCACCTCCCCAAGGCGGAGATGGTCGAGCGCGGCTGGATCGACGAGCAGGGCAACGTGCTGAACCCCGAGGGTTTCAAGACCCCGCAGCAGGGCGCGGCCACCGAGGTGTGGGCGGCGACATCGCCCCAGCTGGCCGACATGGGCGGCGTCTACCTGGAGGACTGCGACATCGCGGAGCCCGCCCCCGACGGCGAGGAGCGCACCGGCGTCAAGTCCTGGGCGACCGACCCGGAGCAGGCGGCACGTCTCTGGAAGCTGTCCGCCGACCTAACTGGTGTGGACGCCTTCGCAGGTTAGTTTCGAGCACACAGTTCCCGAGTCGTCTCCTTCGGCCCGTACAGGGCGGCGGGCGCGCCGGTCGTCAGCGCCCAGTAGCGGTCCCCGTACGACCAGTGCCACCACTCCGTCGGATAGTTGACCAGGCCCGCCGCACCGAGCGCCCTGCCCAGCACGGCGCGGTTGGCCCTGGCCTCGGCGGTGATGTTGTCGGCGTCGGTGTAGCAGGCCCCGGCGCTCTGCTCCGGATTGGCGTTCATCGGGGTGCCCAGGTCGAGTTCGCGGCCGTCGGCGTCGGCGAGGGTCAGGTCTACGGCCGCGCCCGCGGTGTGCGGGGCGATCTCGGGCGGGGACACATAGCGGCTGGCGGCGGACCGGATCCGGTCGGCGGACCAGTCCGGGTTGGCGGCGCGCAACTCGTCGGCGTAGCCCTCGAAGTAGCGGCGCTGGAGCACCGGCGGCCGGTAGCCCTCGACGAACAGCAGGCGCAGGCCGTCGGGCAGCAATGCCTGCGCCTTCAGGAGGCGGTCCAACACGCCCTGGCGCAGGAGGAGTTCGGCGCCGTTGTCGGAGTCCTTGTTCTTGCGGTCGTCGACCAGCAGTACGTCGCTCACGTCGACGAGGGGTTCCCCGCACTCCTCGACGGGGACGGCGGCGACGCGGGCGTCGGACATCAGGATGATCTCACTCATGGGGTGATCATCTCCCACCGGCCCGTCGGCTCAGTGCGGGGCACGCTCCTCAAGTGCCGTGCGCCAGGCGGGCGCTGGGCCCTCCGGTTCGGGCTCGGCGCGGCGGCCGCCGCGGGCGAAGAAGTCGGCGAGCGGGAGGATCGCGGCGCCGACGGTGACCGCGTCGGGGCCGAGCAGGCCCAGGTCGATGGTCACGCGTCCGGCGGGGTGGCGCAGCGCGTACGCGGTGGCGTGGTGGCGGACGGCGGGCAGGAACCGGGAGCCGAGCTGGAGTCCGGCCCAGCCACCGATGAGGATGCGCTCGGGCTGGAAGAGGTTGATCAGGTCGGAGAGTCCTGCGCCGAGGTATTCGGCGGTCTCCTCCAGGACGGCGAGGGCCACCGGGTCGGCCTCGGCGCCCTCGGCCGGGTAGGCGGCGACCAGGAGCGCGGTCATCGCGGTCTCCTCGTCGGTGCCCTCGGGCGGGCGTCCGCCCTGCTCGCGCCAGCGGTCGAGCAGCGACTCGGCGCCCGCGTACGCCTCCAGGCAGCCGAGGGCTCCGCAACGGCAGCGGCGGCCTCGGACCCGTACCGTCAGATGGCCCCACTCGACGGCACGGCCGTTCTCCACCTCGGGGGTGACCAGGCAGGCGCCGACGCCGGAGCCGAAGAGGACGACGATCGCGTTGCGCGCGCCGCGCCCGCCGCCGAACCACATCTCGGCCTGGCCGAGGGTCTTGGCGCCGTTGTCGATGAAGTACGGGACGGCGTCGGGGAGTTGGGAGGTGGAGCGGAGGAGTTCTTCGAGGGGGACCGCGTCCCAGCCGATGGTCTGGCCGTGCACCACGGCGCCGCGGTCCGGGGTGTGCTCGACTATGCCGGGGACGCCGATGCCCACGCCGAGGAGTTGTCCGGGTGCGATGTCGGCGGCTGCGAGAACCTCGGCTATGCCGTCGCGGATGTGGCCGACGATGACCTCGACCTCGTAGCGCTGCTGCTCCAACGGGCGTTCGGCGCGGGCGAGTTCGGTGAGGGTGAGGTCGAACAGCTCGACGCGGACCCGGGTCTCGCCGACGTCGACGCCGATCATGTGGCCGCTGTGCGGGGCGACTTGGAGGAGGGTGCGGGGTCGGCCGCCGTCGGAGTCGACGCTGCCGGCCTCCTCGACCAGGCCGTCGGCGACGAGGTCCGCGACGACATTGCTCACCGAGCCGGAGCTGAGTCCGGTCACCGGGCCCAGTTCGAAGCGGCTTAGGGGTCCGTCGAAGTACAGCCGTTGCAGTACGGCCGTGCGGTTGGCCCGCCTGAGGTCGCGTACCGTGCGCCCGTTCCGCCCCGCCATGTGGCTCCTTCCGAACCCTGCACCCTCTTAATTCACGCCCTGAACTAAGGGGCGGTGGAATGCACACTACGTGGTGGAGGCCGTCCCGTCGATCTCTCCGAGGGCGGCGAGCAGCTCGGGGCCGACCCGCTCGCGCCGCCAGCGGTTCTCTTCCGCGCCGAACTCCCTGGGGACCGCCTCGGTGAGCATGATCAGGTAGAGGTAGCTGCGGTAGAGCGCGTAGCGGAGGCGGGCCGACCGGTCGAACTCGGCCCGGCCGCCCGCTTCCCGGTAGCCCGCGAGGAACGCGTCGTCCTTCCTGATGTCGCCGAGCAGCGCCAGCGAGACGAAGTCGGCGAGGGGGTCGCCCCAGAACATGCGCTCGCCGTCGATGAGTCCGCCGATGCGGGGCGTGCCGGAGTCGCGGTCGACCAGGATGTTCCCCTGCCAGAGGTCGAAGTGGACGGCGCGCGGGACGGTGACCTCGTCCAGGGCGTCGTGGGCGGAGCGTGCCGTGCGGGCGATGTCGTCGGCGGGCAGCGGCAGCCAGGCCCGGTAGCGGCGGGCGTCGTCCAGGACCGCGTCGTAGAGCGTGGTGAACGCGGTCCGCCAGTCGGGGGCGAGCGGGCCGAGGGCGCCGGAGGGGTAGCCGAAGCCGGGGCCGGTGATCTCGTGCAGGCGAGCCAGTTGTCGCCCCAACTCCGTGCGCAGGGCGGGTACTTCGGCGTCCGTGAGGGAGTCGTCCCAGGGTTCGCCGGGGCAGAGGGTCATCAGGAGGGTGTCGCCGTCGAGGACCACGACGCGCGGTGCCGCCACCCCGGCCTTGGCGGCGGCGCCGTAGAAGTCGGCCTCGGAGACGAGGAGTTGGCGCTCGTGGGCGAGGCCGGGGGCGGTGGGGGCGGTCTTGAGGACGTAGCGGGAGCCGTCGGCGAGGGTGAGTTCCTCGACGGTGTTGTAGGTGCCGCCGCCCATCGGGCGCAGGTGGGCGAGGCGGTCCGGCGGGATGCCCGCCGCGCCGAGGATCCTCCGGGCCCGCTCCCAGGAGTCCGTCACCGTGCGCCCACCTCTCCTCCTCGCCGACGGCGAACCCTACTGAACCAGCCGCCCGCACCAACTCCGCACCGCTGTCCGGGAGATCACCGGAATCCGGTGAAGACCGCTCACCTGTCCCGCGGAGAACCTTGGCACACATCATCGACCGACTGGAGCAGATCACCATGTCCTCGACGAATCGCCGCTCTTTCCTCGCCGGGGGTGCGGCGCTGGCAGCCGTCCCCACGGTCGCCGCGCTCGCCGGCCCGGCATCGGCCGCCACGTCCGCGACGCTGCCTGACTACGCGCCCGTGCCGGCGTCCGCACTCGGTCCCGCCGTCAACTCCCAGGGCTACTACGTCGGCCGGATCGAGAAGAACCTGTACTGGGTGACCGACGGCACCTACCAGTCGGCGTTCCTGACGACCCGTGAGGGCGTCGTGCTCTTCGACGCGCCGCCGACCATCGGGCACAACCTCCAGCGGGCGATCGACGAGATGGCCGCCGCCAACGGCGTCTCCAACAGAGTGACCCACCTGGTCTACTCCCACCACCACGCCGACCACCTCGGCGCCTCGTCGCTGTTCGGCAAGAACGTGGTGCGGATCGGCCACGCCGAGACCAGGAAGCTGCTGGCCCGGGACAACGACCCGACCCGGCCGGTGCCGGACATCACCTTCGAGAAGAGCCACACGCTGCGGGTCGGCGGCGAGCGCGTCGAGCTGGCCTGGCACGGCACGAACCACACCCCCGACAACGTCTACATCCACCTGCCCGACCACAGGACCCTGATGCTCGTCGACGTCCTGCTGCCCGGCTGGGTCCCCTTCGACAGCTTCAACCTCAACGAGGACGTCCCCGGCTCCATCGCCGCCCCCGCCAAGGCCATGAGCTACCCGTGGAAGCACTTCGTCGGCGGCCACATCGGCAGGCTCGGCACACGGCAGGACATGGTCGTCTACTAGCAGTACGTGGACGACATCATCACCAACGTCAAGAAGGCGCTCACGGCGGTCGACCCCACGCCGTTCTTCGTGAAGTACGGGAACAACTCGTGGGCGGCGGTCAAGGAGTACCAGGCGGCGCAGGTCGCCTACGCCTCCGCGCCGGTCGTCAAGAAGTACACCGGCGTCCTCGCCGCCGCCGACGTCTACACGGCCAGCACGACGTTCATCATCCTCGAATCCCTGCGCCTCGACCTCGGCGTGGGCTCGGAGGTCCATGCGTGAGTGACCCCGCAGCGGCCCGCCCCGGAAACCGTGGCGGGCCGTGCGGGCCGAGCCCGGGGTCAGGCGTGAAGCGCCGCGTCCAGGGCGCCGAGGACGCCGAGTTGGGCCAGGATCACGGTGCCCGACGGATAGCAGTCGAAGCGTTTGATCTTCCCGTCCACCAGCTCGAACACATCGCAGCAGGGGGCGTCCATCCGGTTCCCGGTCGGCTGGAGCGTTCCGTCGCCCAGGCTCAGCGGGCCGTCGTGGGTGCCCTGGAGCGCCAGCTGTACGACCACGACGTCACCGCTGACGTAGACCTGGTACAGCTCGCGGTGCATGTCGGGGAAGGCGCGCCCGTAGTTCTCCACGGGGAAGGCACGGTCCCGGCCGCGATAGGTGACGCCGACCGACTGGTCGGTGAACGTCCCGTCCTCGGTGAAGGCGTCGAGCCAGCCCTCGATGTCCTTGACCTCGGCCGTCTGATAGGCCTTCCGGACGATCTCTTCGTTGTTCATGCCGGTTCCTCCTCGGGCTTGTGCTGTTCGGTGTCGGGGAAATGCCGTGCCAGTTCCGCGCGGGCCGTCTCGTCGAGACCGACGTCGGCGGCTGCGAGGTTCTCGGCCAGATGCGCGCGGGTGCGGGTGCCGGGGATCAGCAGGACGTTCGGCCCGAGGTCGAGGAGCCGGCCGAGGGCGATCCGGGCCGGGGTGACGCCGAGCCTGGCGGCCTGTGCGACGACGGCGGGGTGCGTGAGGATCCGGTGCCGTGCCTCCCCGGGCAGGCCCAGCGGACAGTACGGAACGAAGGCGATGCCCCGCCGCGCGCACTCCCGCAGGACGTCCATGGAGCGCTGGTCCACCAGGTTGAAGAGGTTCTGCACACAGACGATGTCCGTCTGCGCGACGGCTCTCAGCAGCTGTCCCAGGGAGACGTTGCTGAGGCCGACGCCCTCGACGAGCCCTTCCTCGCGGGCCTGGACCAGCGTCGCCAGCTGGGCGTCGAACCGGCCGTCCGGCGCCTCCGTCGGGTCCACCACCCGCAGGTTGACCGCCGCCAGGCGGCTCACGCCGAGCGCGGTCAGGTTCTCCTCGATGCCCTGCCGGAGCAGGGACGGCCGGTCGCTGCTGCGGGCGCCGACCTTGCTCACGATCGCCAGCCCGTCCGGACAGGGATGCAGCGCCTCCCGGATCAGTTCGTTCACCGTGCCCGCTCCGTAGAACTGCGCGGTGTCGATGTGATCCACTCCGGCGTCGACCACCGCGCGCAGCACCCGCAGCGCCTCGGCACGGTCGCGCGCCGGCCCGAAGAACCCGTCGCCGGACAGCTGCATCGCGCCGTAGCCGACCCGGTGCACCCGTCTCGGTCCCAGGGGGAAGATCCCGCCCAGCTGCTTTCTCACACCGTCTCCTGTCGGCTCACACACGTGACTCGCCCTTCGAGCGCCTGGCCAGAATCACGGCCGTGGAGGTGACCGGTCATCGCCGGGATGCGGTGATTCGCATCGACTACGCTGACCGCGTGACCAGAGGACATGGCGTCATGCCCGACCTGCCGGCCACCGCGGGCCCTGTCCGCGTACCGGGCCGGAGCCGCCCGGGTCTCATCGACCGCCGCGACCTGATCGCCGCCCTGGACCGCGCGTCCGAGCAGCGGGTGACGATGATCTCCGCGCCCGCCGGCAGCGGAAAGACCTCCCTGCTGCACGCGTGGGCCGACCGGCCGGGACGGGACCGCCGTATCGCGTTCATGTCGGTACGGCCCGGTCAGCAGGACGCGCAGCTGTTCTGGCTCGCCCTGCTGGAGGCGGTCCGCGCCGCGACGGACGCCACCGAGCCGCTTCCCACAGCGCCCGGTTTCGACGGCGGCGCGATGGCGGACAAGGTACTGTCCGAGATCACCGCGTCCGGCGGCACCTTCTACCTCGTCATCGACGACCTGCACGAACTCGGCTCAGCGGAGGCCGCCGAGCAGCTGACAGCCCTGCTCACGGCACTCCCCCGGGACGTCCACGCGATCGTCGCGACCCGACACGACCCGCCGCTGCATCTCCACCGGCTGCGCCTGACCGGGGAGTTGGCCGAGATCCGCGCCGCGCAGCTGCGGTTCAGCGAGGCCGAGACCCGTGATCTCCTCGCCGCTTCCGGAGTCGCGCTGCCCGACGACGTCGCCAGGCTGCTCCACCGGCGGGCCGAGGGCTGGGCCGCCGGACTGCGGCTCGCCGTGCTCTCCCTGACCGGGCACCCGGATCCCGAGCGGTTCGTCGCCGAGTTCTCCGGCAGTCACCGTACGGTCGCCGAATACCTGATGGCCGAGATGCTGGAGCGCCAACCACCCCATGTACAGCGGTTGTTGCTGCGCACCTCCCTGCCCGACCGGATCAACGGCGAGCTGGCCGATCTGCTCACCGGGGCGACCGGTTCGGAGCGCATCCTGCTGGAGCTGGAGGACGCCAACGCGTTCGTCGTGTCGCTCGACCCCGAGCGCACCTGGTTCCGCTACCACCACATGTTCGCCGACCTGCTCCGGCTGGAACTGCGCCGCACCATCCCGGAGGCCATCCCGGAACTGCACCGGCTGGCCGCGCGCTGGTTCGCCGAACACGCCCAGGCCGTGGATGCCGTACGACATCTGCAGGCCGCCGGCGACTGGTCCGAGGCGGCCCGGCTGCTCACCGACCACACGGTCAGCCTCACGCTCGACGGGCAGGCCGGGAGCGCGGTGGCGCTGCTGCGCGCGTTCCCGGCGTGCGTCGGCGAGGACTCCCCGGAACTGGCCCTGGTGTACGCCAACGCCGATCTGCACCGGCACCGGCTGGCGGAGGCCCGGGCGCATCTCGAGATCGCCGGGGCGTACGCCGCCACGACACCGCCCGACCGACAGCCCCGGCTGCGGACGGCGATCGCGTCCCTGAACCTGCTGCTGGCCCGGTTGCGCGGGCACTTCGACGCCGTGTTCGAGCAGGCCGACGCGCTGCCCTCGCCCGCCGAAGGCCGCTCCAACACCGAGATCGCGCTCGCCAGCGACCTCCGGGCCCTCGCGCTGCTGAACCTGGGGGTCGCCGAGGCCTGGTCGCTGCGGCTCGACGACAGCGAACGGCACCTCCTGGAGGGCGCCGCGCTCGCCCACGACATCGGCCGCCCCTATCTGGAGGTGGCCTGCCGCGCCCATCTGGGCTTCGCCTCCGGCGACCGTTCCTTCGCGCTGGTCCGGCAACGCTGCGAGGAGGCCGTCGCGCTGGCCGCCCGCTACGGGTGGGACGCGGCGGCGGTGATCGCGCCCGCCCAGGTCTCCCTGGCCGGGACGCTGATCTGCGCGGGCGAGTTCGACCGGGGCGAGCGGTGGCTCGACCGCGCCCGGCGCGTCACCCGGTCCGAGGGCGAGCCCGGCGTGCGTCTACTGGTGCATCTGACCTCCGCGATGCTGGCCGCCGCACGCGGCCAACACGCCGAGACGCTGGCCGAGTTGACCGCCGCCGAGCAGGTCCAGGCCCACATGGTGAGCCGGCACGGGCTGTCGTCCCGGGTGACCGCCTGGACGATCGCCACCCGGGCCCGCCTCGGAACGGTCGACCGCGCACGGGCCGACCTCGCCGCCCTCGACGACCGGCAGTCCGCCGTGGCCGAGATCCGCAACGCGGCGGCGGTGCTCCACCTCGCCGAGCGGGACCCCGCCGGTGCCCGCCGCGCCCTCCGGCCGGTCCTGGACGGCACCGCCCCCGTCACCTCCTTCCTCACCCCGATCGAGGCCCGCCTCCTGGACGCGCTCGCCTGCCGCGACCTCGGAGACGAACACGCGGCGGGAGCGGCCGTGGAGGAGGCCCTGCACCTCGCCGAACCGGACCGGATGATCCTGCCGTTCGTGATGACCGGCGCCTGGGAACTTCTCGACGCCCTGCCGCGCACCACCTCGCACGCCGCACTGGTCTCCGACATCCTCGACACCGTCCGCGGCGACACCCCGGGCCGGTCGGCCCCGGGCCCGGCCGAGGAACTCAGCCCCAGCGAACTGCGCGTCCTGCGCTATCTGCCGACGAACCTCACCCGCCCCGAGATCGCCGCCGAACTGTCGGTCTCGCTCAACACCGTCAACACCCACATACGGCGGATCTACGCCAAGCTCGGCGCCGGGGACCGGTCCTCGGCGGTGCACCGCGGCCGCGAACTGCGGCTGCTGTCCAACGGCCGCGGGTGAGCACCGTACGGTCACCGGATTCCGGTGACGCGGGTTCACCCGGCCACCGGCGACCATGACGTCATGGGTGATGAACCCGTCCTGTACCAGATCCGGGTCGACGGCCACCTCGGCCCCACCCTGCTCACGGCGTTCCCCGCGTTCGAGCCGGAGCAGCAGGGCACCGAGACGCTGCTCACCGGGCTGCTGCCGGACACCGCCGCGCTCTTCGGTGTCCTCGCCGGCATCGAGGCGCTGGGACTCGATCTCCTCGAAGTCCGCAAGGTACGGCCCGCGCCGGCCGAGCGAAGCGTGCCGATCGAACCGCCCCCGTCGAACGGAGATGTTCCGTGAGCGCCGAGCAGCAACAGACCGTCGACGCGTTCCTGCGGCAGTCCCCCTTCCCTCTCGACGGTGACGTCGAGGAGCTACGGCGGCGGCTGCACGCGGCGTCGTCGGCGCAGCCGCTGCCTCCCGAGGTGAAGACGGTGCCGGTCACGCTGGGCGGTGTCCCCACCGTCGAGGTCACGGTCGACGGAGTCGAACCCGAGCACGTCGTCCTGTACTTCCACGGCGGCGTCTACCTCCTGGGGGACGCCCTCAGCTCCGCGGGCCTGGCCGCGCAGGTCGGCGGACGGACCGCCGCCAAGGCCTACTCCGTCGAGTACCGGCTCGCCCCCGAACATCCGTATCCGGCGGCGGTGGACGACGCGTTGGCGGTCTACGAAGCCCTGCTGGCCGACGGCGTCAGGCCCTCGGACATCGTCTTCTCGGGCGAGTCAGCGGGCGGCGGACTCGTCGTCGCCACCCTGGTCAACGCCCGCGACCACGGGCTGCCCCTGCCGGCCGCGGCCTTCGTCATGTCGCCGTACGTCGACCTCACCCTCGCCGGGGCGTCCATGGAGACCAGGCGAGCGGCCGATCCGCTGTTCTCCCGGGAACTCCTCGAACCCCTCGTCGCCGGCTACACGGCGGGACAGGACCCCGCCCTCGGCCTGATCAGCCCCGTCTTCGCCGACCTGTCCGGTCTGCCGCCCCTGCTCATCCAGGTCGGCAGCCACGAGATCCTCCTCGACGACGCCGTACGCCTGGCCGGGCGCGCCGCCGTCGCGGATGTGGAGGTCACCCTCGACGTCACCCCCGGAGTGCCGCACGTCTTCCAGGCCTACGGCCCGATCCTCGACGAGGCCGGCGCCGCCCTGGACCGGGCCGGACGGTTCCTGACCGCACGGCTCGAAGCCTGAAGTCCTCGTCTCCCGCGACCAGTTCAGCCCGTCCACGCCACCGGCCGACCACGGCCGTCCACCGCGGTACCCGCTCCCGCCGGAGCCCCGAAGCGGGCCAGCGTGTGCCAGACCATCTTCAGGTCCTGGAGTTCGTGGCGGCCGGTGCGGGCCGCGTCCCCGATGATCCGGGGGTCGAGCACGCCCCTCTCCGCGATACGGGCGCCGAGATCGGCGTACTCCTGCCCTCGGTAGTCCGCGTACCGCCTCAACTCGCCCACGGTGAGCCGGTATCCGGGGTGCCATTCGACCGGGCAGGGCAGGCGGCGGGCGGAGGTCTCGACCTGGGTGCCGCGATAACTCACGTCCAGGACGAGGGCCTCGGCGTCCCGGGCGAGGTCGACTCCGCCGTGCACCTGGGTCTCGATGTAGTCGTTGAGGGCGTCCTGCTCGTCGGCCTCGGCGAGCGCGATCAGGGACATGCCCGCGGCGACGCCGAACTCGGTCGGTTCGGCCGCGCTGTCGGGGTAGCAGAAGGTCGCACGGGCGAGAGCCGCGCCGGTCAGCCGGAGGTGCGAGGAGCCGAACCGCGGGGCGGCGCCGACCAGTTGGTGCCGGAAGTTCAGCGCGCCGTACACCGGTCGCTCGACGGCGGGCGCCCCGTCGTAGGCCCCGGCGAAGATCCGGGCCTCCCAGCGCCAGCGGTCGCCGCCGGGGTGCGCGGTGAGGCCGCCGTTGCTGGTGCCGGTCACGAACTGCGAGTGGTACGTGCCGTCCTGGGCCAGCGCGTCGAGGATCGGGCGTCCGGCCGCCGTGCGGTCGGGGTGGAAGTTGAGGGTGATGCGCAGTCGCGGGTCGACGGCCGGGCCCGACGACCTGGCCGCGACATGGCGCAGGGCCCGCGCCTGGCGGGCCCCGGCGTCCTCGAAATCCATTGGCTCCCCCACCGCTCGCCTCACTACCCTGGGCCGAAACCTAGACCCCCTAGGTTTCGGACGGACACCACCCCAGGAGACTCCCCCATGAGATCACTCACCGAGCAGGACATCCGCGACTCCTTCGTCAACTGCTCGAAGGGCGAGGCGAAGCGCCTGGCGGTCCCCCGTGATCTCGACAGCCGTCCGTGGGGCGACCTGGACTTCCTGGGCTGGCGGGATCCGGGGGCGCCGGACCGCAGTTATCTCGTCGCCGAGCGGGCGGACGGGCCGGTCGGGGTCACCCTGCGGTTTCCGTCCGCGCAGCGCGGCTTTCTGCACCGGAGCATGTGTTCGCTGTGCGTGACGACCCATCCGGGCGGCGGGGTCTCCCTGATGACCGCGCGCAAGGCGGGCCCGGCGGGCCGCGAGGGCAACTCGGTCGGCCTGTACATGTGCACCGACCTCGCCTGTTCCCTCTATGTGCGCGGCAGGAGGATCCCCGAGTCGGGCATCCGCATCGAGGAGAGCCTCACCGTGGAGCAGCAGATCGAGCGGACGGTGGGCAATCTGACCGCCTTCCTCGACAAGCTGTACGTCTGACCTCACCCCCGAGCCGCACGAGCCGCACAAGCCGTACGTCCGACGTCACTCTCCCGGCACCGCGATGACGATCTTGCCCCGGTTGTCGCGTCGCTCGAGCCGCTCGTGGGCGGCACGTGCCTCGGCGAGGGGTACGACCGTCTCGATCGGCACGCGGTAGGTGCCGGCGGCGACCCGTTCGGCCAGTTCACGCAGGTCCGGGCGGGGGTCGTAGCCGCCGTGGACCTGGAGGTTGGTGAGCTGGAAGCCGAGGATCGAGGCGTTCTTCGGGTAGAAGTCGCGGGTGTCGACGGTGCTTGTCTCCAGGGCGACATTGGCGAGGGCGACGACCCGGCCGCCGTGTCCGATCTCGCGCAGGCTGCGCCCGAAGGCCCGTCCGCCGACGGTGTCGAGGACGACATCCGCGCCGCGCCCGTCGGTGAGCCGCAGCACCTCGTCGACCTCGGCGTCGTCCGGGTGCGCCGAGGTGTCGACGGTCGCATGGGCGCCGAACTCCCCTGCCCAGGCGGCCTTTTCGGGCGATCCGGCGAGTGCGACGACGCGGGCGCCGGTCTCGGCCGCGATCTGCACGGCCGCGCTGCCGACCCCGCTCGCGGCGGCCTTCACGACCACCGTGTCCTCCTTGGTGACGCGGGCTAGGTGCCGCAGGCAGTACCAGGCCGACAGCCAGGCGACGGGCAGCGCGGCGGCATGCGTGAGGTCGATGCCGTCGGGCAGGGCGGTCACCTGCGTCGCGGGCACGGCCGCCAACTCGGCGTAGAAACCTGGTGAGTTGACGCCGTCGAGGGCCACGACCCGCTGGCCGACGGAGAATCCGGTGACGCCCTCGCCCAACGCGGCGACGGTACCCGCGCCTTCCACTCCCGGGATCAGCGGCGGGCGTCCGGCCCGGTGGTAGTTCCCGGACCTGATCAGGGCGTCCGCGCGGTTCACGCCCGCCGCGGCGACCCGCACCAGCACCTGCCCCGGACCCGCGACCGGGTCGGGCATCTCGACCGGCACCAGCACCTCGGGCCCGCCGAACTCGTCGATCCGTACCGCACGCATACCGCCACCCACTCCCTGTCGCGGCCCCCGAACCCGGCCGACACCATTTGAACTGGTGTCACCATGCGACACCGTACGAAGCGGTGTCAAGGCATGCCCGCATTCCTCGCGCACACCGCATGAACCGGTGTGCGCGAGGTAGGCTCGCTGCCATGACCACTCCGCCCGTCTTCCCGTTCATCGGCGGACGCCCGTGCCTGAACTTCGTGGCGACGCTCGGCAAACGCCACGCCACCCCCGTCGAGCGGCTCCCCGACCCTGCCGCCCTGGCCACCTGGATCGCGGAGGCGGAGCTGTCGACGGACGCCGAACCGGTGCGGGTAACCGCCCGCGAGCTGACCGACGCGCGCACCCTGCGCGAGGCGCTGTACCGGGTCGTACGGGACGCGATGGCCGGGCGGGAACCGGCGGCGGCCGATGTCGAGCGGGTCAACGAGGCCGCCGCGCGCCCGGATCTCGCGCCCCAACTGGGCGAGCCGCGCTGGAAGTCGGCGCATCCGGCGCGCGCGGCACTGGCCACGGTGGCCCGGGACGGCGTCCTGCTGGTGGGCGGTCCGCTGCTGGAGCGGGTCAAGGAGTGCGAGAACCCGGAGTGTTCACTGCTGTTCCTGGACGACTCCCAGGCCCGCCGCCGCCGTTGGTGCTCGATGGACCGCTGCGGCAACCTCGCGAAGATCGCGGGCTATCGGTCGCGCAGCCGGGCGGCCGTGACGCGGTGAAGGTGGACCAGGACGTCGTAGCTGCGGGCCAGCGCGATGCTCCCGGGGTCCTCCGGGTAGGCGGTACCGATGCTGCGGGTCGGCCGCGCCGTGTCGAGCCATGCGCGGGCCGGTGATCCGACCGTGCGCAGATCGATCAGGTAGTCGGTGAACCGCACCTGGTCCAGGGTCCGTTCATTGCTGCCGGGGCCGGCCGGTCCCAGTGTCCAGCGGTGGATCGCGTCGTCCGGGCCGGTGGCGTTGAACGAGCCCCGGTCGAAGGTCAGACCCACGTTGAGATACCCGTTGCCGAGGGTGTCGCGGAGGAACGCCCCTTGCATCTTGGGGTAGTTGACCGGATCGGACGGCACGTACCCGATGTGGGCGTCGTGCGCGGACAGCAGCACCTTGGTACCGGTGTGCCGTTGCCACCAGACGACGTTGGCCGCCATCGTCTCGTCGCGGTAGCGCATGGCGGCGGCGATCTGCGCGGGTCGGTCGAAGTCGAAGTCGTACTGCCGGGCCACCTGGTCGACGACGGCCGCGTTCTGAACGGCCCAGTCGTACGCCGCGCGGTCCTTGCCCGGAGCCTGCCGCTTCAGCAACTCCAGTGCCCGTCCCGTGCGTTCGGCCATCTCCTGCCGTTCGGCGTACGGCTTGTCCAGGTACTGCTGGATGTACGTCCCGGCCGGGACCGTGGGCCGCAGCCCTCGGTACAGCTCGGCGAGGCGGGTGCTCAACTCCGGGTGGATACGGGCCACTTGGGCGGTGATCGAGTCGTAGAGCTCGGGTCCGGCCCAGCCGATGTCGTCGCCCATGAAGCGGACGGGGTCGCCGGGGTGCCGGACGTTGTACGCGCGCATCCACTCGACGAGCCGCAGATAGTCGGTGTTGTTCCACCACAGGTAGTCGCGCTGGAACTCCTCGCGCATGATGCGCTGCGGATCCCCTTTGCCGTACAGGACATAGTCGTCGAGCCGCAGGCCGGTGCTCCAGGCGCCCTCCAGGGCGAAGGTGCGGAAGCCCTTCTTCTCGACGAGGTGGCGGAAGACGCGGTCCTTGAGGGCGAAGAAGTCGTGCGAGCTGTGGGTGGCCTCGCCGAGGCCGACGACCGTGGCGCCGCCGATCATGCGGTCGAGCGGGCGCAGGTCGTCGGTGTCGCCGCCCGGTTCGACGGTCCGCAGGGGGTGGGCGGAGCGGTCCAGGGCGGTGACCACGGGCGAGGCCGATGGGGTCGGAGGCGCTGCCGTGGCGTCCGGGGTGCCGGCCGCCACGGCACCGAGGCCGATGAGCAGGGTCAGGATCAGTCCGGTCCGATGCCGTGTCATCGTCCGAGGGTCGCGCGCTCCGGGAACGGAGGCCATGCGGTGATCCTCCGTGCCGGGGTGGGGTTTTCCTCAGGACGCGGCGGGCGTCCAGTGCGGGTCACGGCCGAGGAAGGCGAGCAACGCCTCGGCCCGGTCGTACTCGGCCGTCACCTCTCGGGCGGGTGCGAACACCCGGTAGGCGTCGCGGAGTTGGTCGACGAGTCGGTCCGCGGCCGGCCAGATTCCTTCTGCCAGGTCCGGCGTCAGTGGCCGGTTCTGGCCGGTGGCGACCGCGATGTCCCAGGCGTGCACGGCCGCGTCCATGGCGGCCGTCGCCGCGGCGAACGGGAGGGGCATCGGGCCCAGCGGGGTCGGCACCTCATCCGCGTCGGCGGGCAGTCGGGCATAGCCCTCGGCCACCGCGCGGAGCACCTTGTCGAGTTCGGCGACCGGGTCACCGTCCAGCGCGTCCGCGGGGTGGAAGGGGTCGGAGTCGGGCCGGTCGCCGGTGAGGACGAGACCGTAGGCCTGCTGGTCGATGCGGGCGTGGTTGAGGACCTGGCGTACCGTCCACTCGGTGCAGGGCGTGGGTGCCGACCAGGCGCCCTCCGGCACGGCGGCGATCACCTCGCGCAGGTAGTCGTGCGAGCGGTTCAGTACCTCGATGCCCTGGATGTTCGTCATGAACGTTCCCCTCCTCTTCGTCCCGTCCGGTGAGGACAATCTAGGAGGCCATGCGGACAGTTACGGTCCGCAATGGGTACGTTCAGCGCATCCGCGAGGAGGGAATAGGCCAAGGATGCGAGATGTCCGGGAGTGGACCGCGCCACTGGTGCGGTTCGTGGGGCGGCACCGGGACCCGGTGCTCGTCCAGACGCTGCGGTCGGCGACCGCGGCGACGATCGCGTATGTCGTCGCGCTGCGGCTGAGCCCGGAGCCCGCGCCGCTGACCGCTCCCCTGACCGCGCTCCTCGTCGTCCAGGTCACGCTCTACGCCACCCTCACCAACGGCATCCGCCGGGTGAACGCCGTGGTCGCGGGCGTGCTCGTCGCCATCGCGTTCAGTCTGCTGGTCGGGCTGACCTGGTGGAGCCTGGCCCTGCTGATCGTGGCCTCGCTGGTCGTCGGGCGGCTGGTGAAGGTCGACGAGTACGTGCCCGAGGTGGCGATCAGCGCGATGCTGGTCCTCGGCGTCACCACGGTCGGGAACACCGCCTGGGCACGGGTGGTGGAGACACTGATCGGCGCGGTCGTCGGCTTCGGCTGCAATCTGCTGCTGGCTCCCCCGGTATGGGTCGACGAGGCAGGCGAGTCCATCGAGGGCCTGGCCCGTCGGCTGCGGCGGCTGATGCGGCGCATGGGCGAGGAGGCGGCGGGCCGTACCCCCGTCGACCACGCCACCGCGCGGCTGCACGAGGCGCGCCGCCTCGACCACGACATCGTCGAGGTGGACGCGGCCCTGCGGCAGGCCGAGGACAGCCTGCGGCTCAATCCGCGCGTCCGGGAGGGGCTGCTGCACCGGGTCGTGCTGCGGACCGGTCTGGACACCCTGGAGATCTGCACGGTCGTGCTGCGGGTCCTCGCGCGCACCTTCACCGACCTGGCGAAACAGCGCGACCCCGAGGCGCTGTTCGCACCGCCGACGGGCGCGGCCGTAGAACAGCTGCTGTCCGAGATCGGGGACGCCGTGGTGAGTTTCGCGGTGCTGGTGACCACCGATGTCAGCGTGAGCGCCGAGTCGGCGGAGTCGCGGCTCAGCGCCGAGCTGCACACGGCCGCCGCGACCCGCGACAAGCTGGCGCAGCTGCTCCTGGAGGAGGTCCAGCGCGACGCGGCCCAGTGGCAGTTGCTGGGTGCCATGCTGACCGAGGTCAACCGCATGCTGGACGAGCTGGACACCGAGCACCGCTCGCGCCGGCTGCTGGAGGAACTCGACCGGTGCACCAGTGAGCAGCGCGAACGCCTGCCCTGGCTGATCTGGCTCCGGGAGCGGGTGGGTGTGCCGGAGCGGCTGCGCAGGAACCGGGGCACGGGCGCCGATCGTTCTAGGTGACGGAGTCACCCGGGGGCGAGCCGTCCCCGGACACAGCACAGCCATGGGGGCGGGTCGCCTCCGGCAGCGCGGCGATGGGGGCGGACGTATGACCGACAGCACGGTACGGATCGACGGGAACACCTTGCGGCTGCCCGGCGGGGTGGCGGTGCGGTTCATCCGCACCCTGCGTCTGCCGGAGACGGGCACCCATCCGCTGCCGCCGGGGCTCGGCGAGTTCCCGGTCCGGCGGGTCGCGGACTTCCCGGACACGGCGCCCGCGGAGTGGCGGGCGCGGGGCGGGGTGATGCTGCCGGTGTATCTGCGTGAGGCGATGTGGCTGAGCTTCGCGGGCACGGCCGAGCCCGCCGCCCTCCAGGTCGGTGTGGGCAAGGTGTGCGCGGTCTCCGGGAAGCCGTGGACCGACCGGCTGTCCCGCGACCCGCAGAACTACGTCGTGCTTCCGCGTCAGCCCTGGCTCGACGGCATCAACTCCGGCAAGGGCACGGTCCGCCAGTTCGTGGCGGTCCCGCTCGGCCTGGGCGCGACCGTCGAGGGCCAGGTCACGGGCGAGGAGGTGTGGGGCGGCGTCCAGCTGCAGTCCTTCCCGCTCACCGAGCGGGAGTTGACGAAGTGGCGCGAGGACGAGCGGCGCCGGTCCGAGCGGGCGCGCGCGATCACCATGCCGGTCGGGGGCTACGGAGCGCCGCCCATGCCGATGGCCGCACCGGCCGCCCCCATGCGCAGCGCACCGGGGGCCTCGCCCCGGATGGGTCTCGGTGTCGGCGGTTCGATGCGCCAGGAGGTCTACGAGGACGACCGCCCGCTGAAGGCCTGGGCCGGGGAGCCCGCCGGTCGGGTGTTCGTGCACCTCGTGACACCTCCGGAGTGGCGCCGCATCACCGGCGAGGAGCCGCCGCCGTCGCCGGTGGACCGGGCCGCGTACACCCGGGCAGGGCTGCCCTGGTTCGACTACTACGACCAGGACGCGGAGGATCTCGCTCCCACCGACACCCTGGAGGCGGTGAAGCCGGTGGGCGACTGGCTCGGCGACGACCACGAACCGTGGCAGCAGCCCACGCCCGGCCAGGTGCAGCCCCTCAAGGACGCCCAGGGCAAGCCGGTGGAGGACGGCGACTGGTAGACCATCCATTCACCCATTGCACTCTGCGCAACGCGCGTTGCCGGTCTTGCGCTCGGCGGGCCGTCCACGCCAAGGTTGCTGTGACGACCGGGAAAAGCGACGACCTGAGGGTGTGGGCATGAGCAGTGGTGCGGACGCGTCACAGGGCGGCTGGAGTCGGCGCCGTTTCCTCGGCGCCCTGGGCGGAACCGCGGCCGTGGTCGCGGTCCCCGCACCGGCCCCGGCCCCGGCCGACCCCGTATCCACTCCCGTGGCGACCCCGGCACCGGCAACCACCCCCGGCGCCCACCGCACCGGCAAGGCCGCCGGCCCCCGCCCGCTCTACGTGGGCACGTACACCTCGGTCGACGGCGGCGGCACGGGCATCGGCCTGGCCACCTACGACCCGGCGACCGGGCAGATCACCGGCGCCGGAACACTCACCGGAGTCGCCGACCCGTCGTACCTCGCCGTGCACCCCGACGGCCGCACGCTGTACGCGGTCGACGAGCAGACGTCCGGCGCGGTGACCGCCGTACGCCTGGCGGACCGCAAGGTGCTCGGCTCGCGGAGCACCGGCGGCGCGGGCCCCTGCCATCTGTCGGTGCATCCGAGCGGGCGCTGGCTGCTCAGCGCCAACTACACGTCCGGCAGCGTGGCCGTGCACCCGATCGGGACGTCGGGCGCGCTCGGCGAGCGCACCGCGCTGGTCAAGCACTCCAGTCCGCAGCCGGGCCCGGGCCAGGACGGCCCGCACGCGCACCAGTTCGTCACGAGTCCCGACGGCGGCCATGTCCTCGCCGTCGACCTGGGCACCGACACGGTCTACACCTACCGCCTGGACACCACGAAGGGCACGCTCACCGAGGTCTCCCAGGCGCACACCCGCGCGGGTGCGGGCCCGCGCCACCTGACGTTCCACCCCGGCGGCCGGTACGCCTACCTGGCCAACGAGGTCGACGACACCGTCGCGGTCTGCGCCTACGACCCGGCCACGGGCGCGCTGTCGATCGGTGACCCGCAGTCCAGCGGGAGCACGGGCAGCGCGACCAACTACCCGGCGCAGATCCTGGTGACGGCGAACGGCTCGTACGCCTATCTCGCCAACCGGGGCGACAACACCCTCGCCCGGTACGCCGTCGAGGCGGACGGCGCCCGGCTCCGGCTGCTCGACACCGTGTCGGTGAGCGGTGACTTCCCCCGGCAGATCGCCTTCTCGCCGGACGGGACACTGCTGTTCACGGCGAACCAGAGGTCGAGCACGGTGAGTGTGTTCCTCGTGGACGGCGCGACCGGTCAACTCCGGCTCGCGGGCGCGCCGTTCGCGTCACCGGTCGCCGTCTGTGCGCTGCCGCTGTAGGGGACGCGGGCAGGACGCGGCGCTGGCCTGAGTGAGCAGCACATGCATGCGTTCGGTGAGGTGGGCGACCGTGTCGGCGGGCGCGTGAAACGGCAGTCGTACGTCGCCGTGGGCGCGGGCGCGCTCGATGCGCAGGGTCAGTCCGTGCCGGTCGACGGCGAGGGGCTGGACGCGGACCGCGCCGTGCAGGCTGTCGGGCTCGACGAGGCGGGTGAGCCGTTCGACCGCGTCGGAGTGGCAGTCCGCTAGGTGGGTCAGCAGCTGGGCCTCGGCGAGGGCCAGCGGGTCGGGTTCGGCGGCGGCGAACTCGTCGAGGTCGATGACCACCGCGCCGGTCGCCGGACGCAGCACCACGCGCGTGGGGCTGAACGCCAGTCGGTCGTCCTCGGGGACGAACCAGCCGGCGAGCCACACCCGGGCCCGGATACGGTTGCGCACGGGGACGGGCGCGACGTCCGCGAACTCCAGCACCGCGGACGGCTCGCCGCGCGGCGCGCAGATCGCGGCGGCCAACAGGGCGCTGTCCTCGGGCACTTGAAGGAGTACCCGGCCGTCGTCGTCGACGCTGTGCGCGCCGACGAACTCCTCGCGACCGCCCTCCGCGGTCACCGCGCAGGACCATGCGGCGGCGAGCACCGAGCGGGCCCGCTCGGCCGCGGCAGGCACGGCCGTCCACGTCTGGCTGTCACCCATCCCTGAACCTCCTTAGGTAAGCCTTGCCTAACCTACCGAAGATCGGGGCGCGCGCCAACCACGCCACGTAAATTCCAGGACAGCTCTTCAGGGCGCGATGACGCCCAACAGGGCCCGCGCACACAGATCGCGCACCTGCTCGCGACTCAACTCCGGTCCGCGCAGCCACTCCAGACAGACGGCGGTGGTGAACGCCAGCCACCCGCGCACCGCGAGTTTCGTGTCGGGCCGCGCCTCCACGGCGGGACCGAACTCCGGATCGGCGGCGAGCGCGGCCAGGATCTGCCGCTCCTGCGCCGCCAACGCCCGCTGATAGACGCGCCGTACGGTCTGGTCCCCGGCCGCGTCGGCGCGGTGGAAGGCGCGGTAGCCGTGCGCGTGGGTGTGCACGTACTCCAGGTACGTGTCGAGGGCGGCGGCGAGCTGTTCGCGGGCCGGTACGCCCGGTACGGCCGCCGTCATCTGCAGCATCCGCTCGCTCTCGCGCTCGACGACGGCCGCGAAGAAGTCCCGCTTGGTCGGGAAGTAGTGGTAGAGCAGCCCCCGGGAGACCCCGGCGATCTCGGCGACCTGCTCGATCCACACCTCGTCGTAGGGGCTCTCGGAGAACAACCGCGCGCCCACCGTGAGGAGTTGCTCCCGACGCTCACCGGTGCTGAGCCGACGGCGCGTGCCCTCTCCCCTGCTCTCTCCCCGATTGGCGGCCATTCCCGCACTTTACTTGACGTCGGTTCAACAGCGGGATCACACTGGAACACGCTATTGAACCCACGTACAACAGGCTGAACCCGCGGGTGGATCAAGGGAGATCGCGTCATGGCGGAGACGACGACGACGACGCCGACCGCACTGCCGAAGGGCTTCCGGGGCGCCGAGCAGGGCTGGCCCCGGCTCGACCGCATCCCGCGTCCCCCGCGTCGGCTCCCGTTCCTCGGTGACGTCATCGGCGCCGACCGGCGCACCCCGCTCCAGGACTCGCTGCGCTACGCCCGCCAGTTGGGCCCGATCTTCCGCCGGAAGGCCTTCGGCAAGGAGTTCGTGTTCGTGTGGGGCGCCGACCTGGTCGCCGACATGGCGGACGAGACGCGGTTCGCCAAGCACGTCGGCCTCGGCATCGCCAATCTGCGGCCGGTCGCCGGTGACGGGCTGTTCACGGCGTACAACCACGAGCCCAACTGGCAACTGGCGCACGACGTCCTGGCCCCCGGCTTCAGCCGCGAGGCGATGGCCGGATACCACCCGATGATGCTCGCCGTGGCCGAACGCCTCACGGACCACTGGGACCGCGAACTGGCCGCCGGACGGTCGGTGGACGTGCCCGGCGACATGACCAAGCTGACCCTGGAGACGATCGCGCGCACCGGCTTCGGCCATGACTTCGGCTCCTTCGAGCGCGACCGCCCGCACCCCTTCGTCACCTCGATGGTCGGCACCCTCAGCTACGCCCAGCGCCTCAACTCCGTGCCCGCACCGCTGGCCCCGCTCCTCCTGCGCACCGCGACCCGGCGCAACGAGGCCGACATCGCCTACCTGAACCGCACGGTCGACGACATGGTGCGCACCCGCCGTACGACGAGCGGTGGTGACGGCGACCTGCTCGACCGGATGCTGGAGACGACCCACCCGGAGACCGGTGAGCGGCTCTCCGCCGAGAACGTCCGCCGCCAGGTCATCACCTTCCTGGTCGCCGGCCACGAGACGACCTCGGGTTCGCTGTCCTTCGCCCTGCACTACCTCGCCCGCCACCCCGAGGTCGCGGCCCGCGCCCGCGCCGAGATCGACCAGGTCTGGGGCGACGCCGAGGTGCCGGGCTACGAGCAGATCGCCAAGCTGCGCTACGTCCGCCGGGTGCTCGACGAGTCGCTGCGGCTGTGGCCGACGGCGCCCGCCTACGCCCGCGAGGCCACCCGAGACACCGAACTCGCCGGGGACCACCCCGTGCGGCGGGGCGCCTGGGCGCTGATCCTCACGCCGATGCTGCACCGCGACCCCGAGGTGTGGGGCGCGAACGCCGAGGAGTTCGACCCGGACCGCTTCGACGCCAAGGCCGTCCGCTCCCGCGCCCCGCACACCTTCAAGCCGTTCGGGACGGGCGCGCGGGCATGCATCGGCCGCCAGTTCGCGCTGCACGAGGCGACGCTCGTCCTGGGCCTCCTGCTGCGCCGCTACGAACTCCGCCCCGACCCCGCCTACCGACTGCGCGTGGCCGAACGCCTGACACTCATGCCGGAGGGTCTACGGCTCCACCTCGACCGGCGCAGCCCGTCCGGGCCGGTGAACGCGCCGGTCGCGGTCCCGGACGAGGCGCCCTCAGAGGCCCGCTGCCCAGTGCACCGGGCGGACGACTGACCCCGGCAGCCTGGTGCCCGCGCCGCCCCGGGCCGCGTTGACCTGGGGCTGGGTGAGGAAGAACGCGCCGGTCAGATCGGCGTCCGTGAGATCGGCGTCCCGCAGGTCGGCGCCGATCAGATCCGCGCCGCGCAGGTCGGCCCCGGTGAGATCGGCGGCGATGAGGTAGGCGCCGCGCAGGTTGGCGCGGCTCAGATCGGCGCCCTTGAGCCGGGCCCCCATGAGATCGGCACCGCGCCGGTCCTTCTTCCTGCCCTTCGCCCCGGCCCGCATCAGCTCACTGGTCCGCAGCAGCAGCACGTTGACCTCCTGCCGGTGGGCGCCCACATCGAGCGCGCCGAGCTCTTCGGCCGTGCCGCGCGTGAGGGCGTCGGTCGCGCGGAGCGCCTCGCGCAACGCGGGGTGGACGGGCGCCGCGGCCGGCAGGGTGAGCGCCTCGGCGAGATACCAGAGCAGTTCGTGCAGCTGCCGTACGACGGGGAAGACGTCGAACATCCGACGGGACTCCGCCTGCGGGACCGTGCGCCAGTCCCGCCCGCCGAAGGTGACCTGCGAGACCTTCTGCCCGGCGCCGAAGCAGTCGTAGACCGTGCAGCCGGTGAAGCCGGTCTGCCGGAGCTTCGCGTGGATTCCGCAGCGGTGATCACCCCGGAGGTTCGGGCACGGTGTCCCCGCGGCCTTGTCGATCGCGAAGTCCGTCGCGGCGGTGAAGGGCAGCGCGACACAGCACAGCCCGAAACACCGCCCGCAGTCACCGCGCAGCTCGGTCAGGTCCGCTATGTGATCTTCCATGCCGTTCAGCGTACTGACCCATTCACATCGAGGCGGGCCAGCCGGTCGGGGTCGGACAGGATGTACATCTCGGTGATCCGGCCGTCGGCGATCGTGACGCCCATGACGGAGAGGAGCTGTCCTTCGGGTGCGTTGACGACGCCCACCGTGCCGTTGACGAGGGCGAGTTGGGCGAGGCGGGTGAACGGGGCGAACATCAGGGCCTGTTCGGCGATCGCGCGCGCTCCGCGCAGCGCCTTGGAGACCGCCGCGCCCCGCACCAGGGCGCCGGAGTCGGCACGCAGCGCCACGTCGGGGTGCAGGAGGGCGACGAGGGCGTCGAAGTCGCCCTCGCGTGCGGCGGCGAGGAACGCCTCGACGATCTCGCGCTGCCGCCCCAGGTCCGGGTCGGTCGACGGGCTCGCGCCCTGGACCCGGCGGCGGGCCCTGCTGGCCAGCTGGCGGGTCGCGGCGGAGCTGCGTTCCACGATCGGGGCGATGTCGTCGAAGGGCACCGCGAACAGGTCGTGCAGGACGAACGCGAGCCGTTCGGCGGGCTCCAGGGTCTCCAGGACGACGAGGAGGGCGAGGCCCACCGAGTCGGCCTGGAGCACCTCCTCCTCGGGGTCCAGGTCCGTCAGGGGTCTGAGCAGCGGGTCCGGGACGAAGGTCTCGTCGATGGGGTCCTCGCGGCGCGCGGTGCGGGCGCGCAGCAGGTCGAGGCAGACCCGGCCCACGACCGTGGTGAGCCAGCCGCCGAGGTTCCTGATGTCGTCCGCGTCGGTGCGGCTCAGCTTCAGCCAGGTCTCCTGGACGGCGTCCTCCGCCTCGGGCAGCGAGCCGAGCATGCGGTAGGCCACGGCGCGCAGCCGGCCCCGGTGTTCCTCGAAGCGGTCCGCCAGGAGTTCCGTGTCATTCATACCGCCCACCCAACACGTCCGCCCCCGCCACGGGCATGCCATTTTCGGCGTCCCGTGTCCGTTTGCGGGGCGGGTGGGGCAGGACGACGATGGGAAATCATGGACCCGGTCGGCGTCGCGTCCCGCAGAGTGCCGCGTGTCGCGGCTCTGGTCCTGGCCGTCCTGGCGACGGCGGTCCTCACGCTCGCGGCCACGGCCCGCTCCACCGTGGTCTCACCGGGTTTCTACCGGTCCGCGCTGGACGAGCAGCGGGCCTACGACCGGCTCTACAGCCAGGTGCTGGTGGACCCGCGGACGGCCGCGGTCACCCGGGGGCTGCTGGCCCGGCTGCCCGTGCCGGAGGCCCAGGTCACCTCCAATCTCAAGCTGGTGCTGCCGCCGGAGACGGTCCGTGATCTCACCCAGCAGCAGATCGACGCCGTGGTGGGCTATCTGGGCGGCGAGCGCGACTCGCTGGTCCTCAAGGTCGATCTGCGGCCGGTGCTGGCCAACCTGAACGACCTCGCGCAGATCTACTTCGGCGATCTCGTCGCCTCGGTCCAGAACCGGCCCGAGCCCGACTTCGAGCGTTTCTCGGCCGACCTGTCCACCGCGCTGGGAACCGTGACCGCGGGGCACATCCCGAAGGGGCTGCCCGCCCTCCCGCTGACCGAGGCACAGGCGGAACAGGCGGCCGGGACGCTGGTGAGCGGACTGCCCGCCGCCGACCGGGACGCCCTGCGTCCGGCGGTCGAGGCCGCGCTGCGGGACGGCGATGTGGCGACCGCGCTCGCCACCGTGGCCCCCGCCGCCGTGTCGGACCAGACCCGTGCGGCCGCCGACCGGCTGCGGGCGAGCGTGGGAGGCGGCACCTGGAACTTCACGGACACCCTCGACCTGGCCCCGCTCCACCGCGCCCGCACCTACACGGCGGTCGGCCTCGGCCTCACGGAGGCCCTGTCCTCGGCGCTCCTCGTCGCCGCGCTCGCGGTGCTGTGGATCGGCGGCGGCTCGGCGTCTCCGGGCCGCCGGCTCCTCCCCGTGGGCTGGTCGCTCGCGGGCGGTGGACTGCTGGCCGGACTCGTCGCCGTCCTCTTCCGGCTGGTCAACAGCGGGCGGGTGATCGATCCGCCGGGTTCCTGGCCGCCGAGCCTGGCCCGGCTGGTCGACGACGTACAACGCACCGCGCTCGACCGGCTCACGGCCACCGCCCTGACGACCGCCCTGGTCCCCGTCCTGGCCGGTGCTCTCCTGACCGGCGTGGGCTGGGCCCTCCAGGTCCGGCCGCACATGCCCGCCCTCCCCCGCCTCCGCTGGCTGGCCCTCGCCACGGGCGGCGCCGCCGTCGCCGGCATCCTGCTGATCCCGTACGCCGTCACACCCACCGCGTCCCGCACCTGCGAGGGCAGCGCGGAACTGTGCGACCGGTCCTACGACGAGGTCGCCTACCTCACCTCGCACAACGCGATGTCGACGACCGTGGACCGGTTCATCGGACCGCTCCAAGACCCGGGAATCACCGCCCAGTTGGACGACGGGGTGCGCGCCCTGCAGATCGACACCTACCGATGGGAACGCCCGGACGAGATCACCGCGCGACTCGCCGAGTCCGACTTCACCCCGGAACAGCGGAAGTTCGTCGCCGCGGCCGTCAACAAGGTCAACCCGCCGCGCGAGGGGCTGTGGCTGTGCCACTCGGTGTGCCGGGCCGGTGCCATCGCCCTGGTGCCCGCGCTGCGCGAGATCGGCGACTGGATGCGCGCCCATCCGACCGAGGTGATCACCCTGATCGTGCAGGACGCGATCAGCGGCGAGGACACCCAAAAGGCTTTCGCACAGGCCGGGTTGAGCGACCTCGTGCACACCCCCGACCCCGATCCCGCGAAGCCGTGGCCGACCCTGGGCGAGCTGATCGACAGCGGGCGCCGACTCGTCGTCTTCGCCGAGCAGGCCGACGGTCCGGCGCCCTGGTACCGCAACTTCTACGACTACGGCATGGAGACCCCGTTCGCGTTCCGCACGCCGGACGCGATGAGTTGCGTACCGCATCGCGGCGGCAACGACAAACGCCTGTTCCTGCTCAACCACTTCATCACCATCGACGGCGGCAGCCGCCTGGACGCGGGTGAGGTCAACGCCCGCCGGTTCGTGCTCGACCGCGTCCACCGCTGCGAGCGGGAACGCGGTCGGCCGGTGAACTTCGTCGCCGTGGACTACGCGACGATCGGGGACGCGGGCGGGGCGGTGGACGCGCTCAACTCCGAGCGCTGAAGAGCCCGTTGCCGACGAACGTGCTCAATAGCGCTGCGCCTTGGCCAACTTGGGGGTCAGCACCGGCTCCGGCGGCTTGGTGCTGATGGCGACCGGCTGGGCCTTCGCGCCGGGTGCGAGGTTCTCGGCGCCGACGTAGCGCGTCTCCACCACCTTCCCCGAGGAGTCGAGGAAGTCGACCTGGACGGCGTAGTTCGCCTTCTTGTCGGTCTTGTTGGTGATGGTGACGAGGGCGGCGAGGAGCCCGCCGGTCTGGGCGCGCGGTTTGCCGGTCAGGGCGACCTCCGACATCGCGTTGCCCTGGCCCGTGACGTTCTTGAGTTCGTTCTGGGCGTCCTTGGCCGCGCGGGCGACCTCGGCCGACACGGAGGCCTCGAAGGAGGACGCGGCGGCCGAGGCGGAGGACGCCGCGGCGGAGGCCCGGGCCTGGGCCGACGCGACGGCCGAGGCCGCGGCCGACTTCAGGGCCGACGGTGTCATGCCAGAGAAGGAGGCCTTGTCCGGTGTCGGGGTCCCCGAGCTGCTGCCGGAGCTGTTGTTGTCGTCGCCGCAGGAGACCAGCGCGACCGTGCTCGCCGCGACGACGGCGAGGACCAGGGCGGCCGGGCGGGCCCGGCGGAGTGACTTGGTATTCATCGAAATGAACCTTATGCCGGAAATTCCCGAGTCACATCTCGTCGCCGGGCCCGCCTCCCGTCGGCGGACTCAGACCTCGTCGCGCGTGAGGGCCAGCAGCCGGTCCAGCACCCGTGTGCCGCCGGCCCGTACGCCGTCGTGCTCGAACTCGTCGGTCACCCAGGTGCGCAGGCCCCGGACGGAGCGGGCCGTCTGCAGCGAGTGGGTCGCGTCGACGTACATGTCGTCGTGGTAGACGGCCGCGGCGACCGGGACCTCGTTGGCGGCGAGGCGCGCCGGGTCGTAGAGCGGCTGCCAGTCGGTGCGGGCGGCGAGGAGTTCGGCGGTCTCGCGGAGCGGGCGCAGCGCGGGGTCGGAGTCGAACATCCAGGGGTGGATGGACTCGCCGGTGAAGAGGAGGGGGCCGTCGCCCGCGAGGGTCTTGGCGGCGTCGAACTGCGGGAACTCGCCGCGCACGCGCTCCGCCGACCAGGCGGTGGGGCGGGCGTCCTGGGCGTAGCACGCCTCGTGGACGAGGGCGTAGAGGGGGTGCCCGGCGTACGACAGGGAGTTCTGGACCTCTTCCTGGAAAGCGTCGGAGAGCTCGTGGCCCTGCGGGGTGCGGACGAAGGCGTTCTCGAGGAGGAAGTGCAGGCGGTGGCTGCCCCCGCTGCCGCCGAGCATGATGCCGAGGGACTGGAAGGCCTCGGCGGTGAGCCGGTAGCCGTTCGGCAGGACCGGCTCGTGGCGCAGCAGGTACTCGGCGATGCGGCGGGCGCGCTCCACGTCCTGCGGGTAGCGGTCGTAGTGGGCGGCGACCTTGCGTTCGATGCGCGGGTAGGCGGCGCGGTAGACGTCGTCGGCATGGGCGTCGAGGGAGGGCAGGCCGCCGGTGAGGAGGGCGGTGCGCAGGCCTTCGGGGGCGGTGGACAGGTAGTTCACCGTGCAGAAGCCGCCGAAGCTCTGGCCGAGGACGGTCCAGGGGGCGCCGCCGGTCAGGGCCGGGCGGATGGTCTCGCAGTCCCGGACGATCGAGTCGGCGCGGAAGTGCGTGAGGTGCTCGGCCTGTTCGGCGGGGCCGCCGCGCAACGGGAGCGTCTGGCGGTTGAGCGGGGTGGAGTGGCCGGTGCCGCGCTGGTCGAGGAGAAGCACGCGGTACTCGTCGAGCGCGCGGTCGAGCCAGGCCTGCCTACCGACGAAACGATTCGCCCCGAATCCGGGTCCGCCCTGCAGGTAGAGCAACCACGGCAGGTCCTCCCGGTCCGCCTTGTCGCTCGCGACGACCTCACGGGCGTAGAGCTCGATGGTCTCGCCCGTGGGGTCCTCGTGGGCGAGGGGCACGGTGAAGCGGCGGTCGGTGAGGACGACGCCGGGCTGGCGGTAGCTGACGGACAACGCGACTCCTGGTACGGACGAATGACGGGCCGCGTCACAGTCCAGCACATGTGCGTCCGATATCCGACCCCCTGGATCATGAAATCGTACCGACCACTACTGACCGGGGGGTCAGCGGGCGGCGAGGCTGGAGCGGCGCACCACCAGTTCGGGCTGGAGGACGACCCGCCGGTGCTCGTGCGGGCGGGCCGGCTGGTCCGCCTCCGCCTCGGTCTCCTCCAGCAGCAGTTCGGCAGCCAAGGCGCCCATGGTGACGGCGGGTTGCCGGACCGAGGTCAGCGGTACGGCGGCGGCTGCCGCGAACTCGATGTCGTCGTAGCCGACGATCGCGAGGTCGTCGGGGACGCCGACCCCGGCCGCGAACATGGCCTGGAGCACGCCGAGGGCGAGCAGGTCGTTGGCGCAGAACACGGCGGTGGGGCGGTCGGCGAGGCCGAGCAGCCGGGCGCCCGCGTCCCGCCCGGCGGCCACGTCGAGCCGGTCGGTGGGCAGCTCGCGCAGCGCGTCGGGGTCGAGACCGGCCTCCGCGAGCGCGTTCTTGGCGCCCGTACGGCGGTCCCGCACCTGGTTGAAGCCGGGCGGGCCGCTGACGTACGCGATCGAGCGGTGCCCGGCGTCGACCAGGTGCCGTACCGCGAGGGCGCCGCCGGCGACGTCGTCGACGGAGACCGAGCACTCGGTGGTGCCCTCGGCGACGCGGTCGACGAGCACGAAGGGGATGCCGTGCCGGCGGAACGAGTCGATGTTGCGTCCGGTGGCGTCGGCCGGGGTCAACAGCACACCCCGCACCCGCTGTTCGGCGAAGAGCGACAGATACTCGGCCTCCTCGCCGGGGCTCTGCGCGCTGTTGCAGACCATCACGCCGAGCCCGGACTCGCGGGCCGCCCGCTCGGCGCCGCGGGCCACGTCCACGAAGAACGGGTTGCCCATGTCGAGGACGAGCAGCCCCATGATCCGGCTGCGGCCCGCGCGCAGCTGGCGTGCGGACTCGCTACGGACATAGCCGAGGCGGTCGATCGCGGACAGCACCCGGGCCCGGGTCTCCGTGGCGACGGTGTCCGGGCGGTTGATGACGTTCGAGACCGTGCCGACGGAGACTCCGGCGGCACGGGCGACGTCCTTGATACCCACCGGCTGGGCCATGGGGCGGGGACCTCCAGAGGAGACGAGGGGCGGCGGGAAGGTCTTCACATTACCGTCAGGCCGCCCCCGCACCGGGACACGGTCAGGCGGGCAGCGCGAAGTCCACGACATGGAGCGCCGAGGGCGTCGTACCGCTGGACGTCTCCTGGTACATGAACGACAGGACGTTGTCCTGGGCGACCCGCATCTCGTCGATGACGACCTCGCCGAAGGCATTGAGGTCGGAGGCGTCGAACAGGACGGCCCAGTCGGTGTAGCCGGAGGACTTGGAGGCGCCCGCGATCCGGCCGAAGGGGAAGATCGCGTAGGCGTTGTCGTACTTGTCCAGGATCAGCTTGGTGCGCTGGCTGGAGCCCAGGACGACCGGTATCTCGGTCTTCTGCCAGGTGCCGGAGGAGTTCTTGCGGACGTGGAAGGCGCGGCCGTTGGCGGTGCGGTCGGAGACGTAGTTCGTCGTGCACTGGCCGAAGCGGCCCGGGACGTAGCTGATGATCGCGTGCGGCAGGCCGGAGGAGTCGGTGAACTGGCTCTCCTGGTTCATCAGGGAGTGGTCCGGGTTCAGCGAGTCGATCACCAGGCCGGAGTCGGTGACGGCGACCGTGTCGGAGCTGCCGGTGGTGCCGACGACGGTGCCCGCGTCGTTGCACCAGGTGCGGCCCCGGTCGTCGGAGTAGACGTAGCCGGTGTCGTGGTTGGTGATGCCGCCGGAGGAGCACATCACGGCGCTGCTCTGCTCGCGCCAGGTGAAGAAGGAGTGCAGACGGCCGTTCTTGTCGTAGTCGATGCCGTGCAGGTACATGTTGCGGGCGGTCGAGGAGCCGTGCGAGCTGGTGTAGGTGCCGGTCGAGCTGGACCACTCCCCCAGCGCCGTCCACGCCGAACCGTCGTACTCCGCCAGGGCGTTGCGGCCGTTGCCGGAGATGGCGACCCGGTAGCTGAGCTGGAGCTTGCCCTCGGGGGTGGAGACGAACTGGGGGTAGGTGAACTGGCTCGTCAGGGCCAGGCCGTCCAGGGTCGTCTGGACCGAGCCGAATACGGCCGAACTCCAGCCCGTGGTCGAGGGGTTGTCGAGGAGACCGGCGACCGACTTCACGTAGAAGAAGCCGTCGCTGTGGGAGTCCATGTTGAGGTGGAGACGGCCGTCGGTCTTGGAGACGCCCATGGAGATGACGTTGTGGGAGTCGCTGCTCTTGAGCTGGTGGGAGAGCGTGACCGTGGACCAGGTGGAGCCGCCGAGGACCCGGCGGGCGACCACCGCGTACTTGGTCGAGGTGTACCAGGCCGCGTACTGGTAGCCCTTGTACGTGAACAGGCCGTTCTTCTGGAAGGAGTTGTTGTTGACGAGGCCGTCGTAGGAGACGAAGAAGACGGCCGCGCTGTCGAGGGTGGTGGTGCCGGTGCGGGTGACGGAGGGGCCGGGGTCGGCCGCGCGGGCGGTACCGCCGGTGAGCGCGGAGGTCGACATGGCGGACACGATGGCGCCTGCGAGCAAGGTGCGTCTCTTCATCAGTGCGGCTCCTGAGGGGATACAGGGGATATCAGGCGAGGTGGAACACTTCGGTGAGCGGTTTCATGGCCTCGTCGGGCCGGGCGCCGTCCAGCGACTCGAAGAACGGCGCCATCTCCGCCTGCCAGCGGGCGTTGACCTCGGTGGCTTCCATGCCGGCCTGGGCGGCGGCGAAGTCCTCGGTCTCCAAGTAGCCGACCAGTAGGCCGTCTTCGCGCAGGAAGAGCGAGTAGTTGTGCCAGCCGGTGGCCGAGAGCGCGTCGAGCATCTCGGGCCACACGGCGGCGTGCCGCTCGCGGTACTCGTCGAGGCGGTCCGCCCGGACCTTCAGCAGGAAACACACGCGTTGCATCAACACCCCTTAGAGGAAAGGGACTTCGGGACTAGAAGTTGAACTGGTCGATGTTCTTCGCGTCGAACACGGTCGGCTTGCCGAGGCTGATCACGCCGTCCTTGCCGATGGTGTACGACGTTCCGCCGGCCGTGAAGGTCTCGCCCTCCTTGCCGGTGATCTGCCCCGACACCAGCGCCACCGCCGTCTGCGCGGCGAGGGCGCCGAGCTTCGCCGGGTCCCACAGCTCGAAGCCGTCGACGGTGCCGTTCTTGACGTACTTGCGCATGTCGTTGGGGGTGCCGAGGCCGGTCAGCTTGACCTTGCCCTTGTACTTGGAGCCCGACAGGTACTGGGCCGCCGCCTTGATGCCGACGGTGGTCGGGGAGATGATCCCCTTCAGGTTCGGGTACTGCTGCAGGAGGCCCTGGGTCTGCTGGAAGGACTGCTGGGCGTCGTCGTTGCCGTAGGCGACCTTGACCAGCTTGACGTTCTTGTACTTGGGGTCCTTCAGCTCCTCCTTCATGAAGCCGATCCAGGTGTTCTGGTTGGTCGCGGTCTGCGCGGCCGACAGGATCGCGATGTCGCCCTTGTAGCCGATCTGCTGGGCGAGCAGCTGCACCTCGGTGCGGCCGAGGTCCTCGGCGCTGGCCTGCGACACGAAGGCGTTGCGGCAGTCGGGGTTGGTGTCGGAGTCGTAGGTGACGACCTTGATCTTGTTGGCCATGGCCTGCTTGAGCGCGGTGCACAGGGCGCCCGGGTCCTGTGCGGAGACGGCGATCGCGTTCACCTGCTGCTGGGTGAGCGTGTTGACGTAACTCACCTGTCCCGCCGTGTCGGTGGCGCTGCTGGGGCCGACCTCCTTGTACTTGGAGCCCAGCTCGGTGAGGGCCTTCTCGCCGCCCTTGTCGGACGTGGTGAAGTACGGGTTGTTGACCTGCTTGGGCAGGAACCCGACGGTGAGTCCCTTCTTGAGGGCGGCGTTCGGGTCCGCCTTGCCCCCGGTGACGGCCGATCCGGTGCTCTCGTCCTTCACGTCCTTCTTGGTGGTACCACCGCAGGCGGTGGCGGCGAGAGTGAGAGAGGTGACGGCGGCGAGGGCCGCACAGGCACGACGGAGGGATGACTTGCGCATGGTGAAGTCCTTTACGGGTGAGCGGAGTTATGAGGTCGGAGTCGCGGCGGCTCTACGCCCCGCCCTTGCGATGGAGATCTGCCGTGCGGCCCGCGGGCCGAGTACGGAGACGACGAGCAGCACACCGGTGACGACGATCTGCGACTGCGCGGAGACGTTGAGGAGGCTCATCACGTTCTGCAACGCCCCGAGCAGGAACACCCCGGCGATCGCACCTCCCAGCGTTCCCTTGCCGCCGTCGAAGTCGATACCGCCGAGCAACACCGCGGCGATGACGGAAAGTTCGAGCCCCGTGGCGTTGTCATAGCGAGCGCTGGCGTAGTGCAGCGCCCAGAAGATGCCGGTGAGGGAGGCCATCAGGCCCGTCACCGTGAACAGGATCAGCTTCTGCCGCTTGACCCGGATGCCCGCGAACCGCGCCGCCTCCTCGTTCGCGCCGATCGCGAACAGCGACCGCCCGAACGGCGTGGCATGCAGGGCTACGACGGCGATGACGAGCAGCACCAGGAAGGGCAGGAAGGCCCGTGGCAGGAAGGTGTCGCCGAACCGTCCGGCCGCGAAGTCCAGGTACTGCGTGGGGAAGTCGGTCACCGCGTTGGAGCCGAGCACGATCTGCGCGATGCCCCGGTACGCGGCCAGCGTGCCGATGGTGACGGCGAGGGACGGCAGTCCGAGCCGGGTGACGAGCAGCCCGTTGACCAGGCCGCAGACCAGGCCCAGCAGCAGACAGATCGGGATGATCGTCTCGATCGCCATGCCGTCGTTCCACAGCTTGCCCATCACCGCGCCCGACAGGCCGGCCGTGGAGGCGACCGACAGATCGATCTCGCCGGCGACGACCAGCAGGGTCATCGGGAGCGCGATCAGGGCGATGGGAAGGGTGTTGCCGATCAGGAACGACAGGTTCAGCGCGTTGCCGAAGCCGTCCACGGAGGTGAAGGAGAACAGCAGCAGGACGACGAGGAGGGCGCCGACGACCGTGTCCCAGCGGATCGCGCGCGTCAACGACTCAGGCATGGCGGGCGTTCCTCTTCTTCAGTGCGGTGGCCACGCGCAGGGCGACGATCCGGTCGACGGCGATGGCGAGGATGAGCAGGACGCCGTTGATGGCGAGCACCCAGACGGAGCTGACGCCGAGGGCGGGCAGGACGCTGTTGATGGACGTCAGCAGGAGCGCGCCGAGGGCCGCGCCGTAGACGCTGCCGGAGCCGCCGGTGAAGACCACTCCGCCGACCACCACCGCGCTGACGACGGTGAGTTCGTAGCCGGTTCCGGTGCCGGAGTCGACGTTGCCGAAGCGGGCCAGGTACATCGCTCCGGCGAGTCCGGCGAGTCCGCCGCAGAAGGTGTACGCGGCGAGGATCCGCCTGCGGACGGGGATGCCGGCCAGCCGGGCGGCCTCGGGGTTGGAGCCGAGGGCGTACAACTCCCGTCCGCTGCCGAAGTGTTTGAGGTAGTAGGCGGTGGCGATGAGCACGGCGAGCGCGATCAGCGCCAGCCAGGGCACCGCCGAAAGGCCGCCGGAGCCGAAGTCCACGAATCCGCCCGGGAGATCGGCGGCCGTGATCTGCCGGGATCCGACCCAGATGGAGTCGACGCCTCGGATGATGTAGAGCGTGCCGAGGGTGACGACGAGGGCGGGTACCTGCCCGAGACTCACCAACAGCCCGTTGACCAGGCCCAGTCCGACACCGAGGAGCACTGCCAGCAGGATCGCGACGACAGCGTTGCCGCCGCTGTGGAGGTAGTCGCCGGTGGCGAAGGCGGTGATGCCGAGGGTCGAACCGACCGACAGGTCCACGTTGCGGGTGATGACGACCAGCGACTGGCCGGTGGCGACCAGGACCAGGATGGTCGCGTTGAGCAGCAGATCCTTGATGCCCTGCTCGGACAGGAACTCGCTGTTGCCCGCCTGGGTGATGCCGATCATCACCAAGAAGACGACCAGGATGGCGAGTTCACGCATCTTGAAGACCCGGTCGACCAGCCGGGTGCCGCTCGACTCGGGGGCCTCGGCGGCGGGCGCGGGATTGGGCGCGGTGACCGTCATACGGCGGCCCTCCCGAAGAACTCGATCGTCATGAAGGCCGGGCTCATGCGGCGGCCCTCCCGGTGGCTGCGGCCATCACGGATTCCTCGGTGGCTTCGGAACGGGGGATCTCTGCGGTGAGCCGGCCCTCGTGCATCACCAGCACGCGGTCGGCCATGCCGAGGATCTCGGGCAGATCGGAGGAGATCATCAGGACGGCGACGCCGTCGGCGGCCAACTCGCTGAGCAGCCGGTGCACTTCGGCCTTGGTGCCGACATCGATGCCACGGGTCGGCTCGTCGACGATCAACACCTTGGGCCCGGTGGCGAGCCACTTGGCGAGGACGACCTTCTGCTGGTTGCCGCCGGAGAGGGTGTTGACGGTGTCGGCGATCCGCGCGTACTTGACGTGCAGCTTCACCGCCCAGTCGAGGGAACGGCTGCGCTCGGCGCCACGATCGACGAGACCGGCCTTGACGGTCGTACGCAGGCCGGTGAGACCGATGTTGCGCTCGATCGACATGTCCATCACCAGGCCCTGGGCCCGCCGGTCCTCGGGGACCAGGGCGAGGCCCGCGGCCATCGCGGTGGAGGGGGCGCCGTTCGTCAGCGACTTGCCGGCCACCTCGACCCCGCCGGCGTCCCACCGGTCGATGCCGAAGACGGCCCGCGCCACCTCGGTACGGCCGGCGCCGACGAGCCCGGCGAGACCGACGATCTCCCCGCGCCGCACATCGAAAGAGACGTCGGTGAAGACGCCTTCGCGGGTCAACCGCTTGACGCTCAGGGCGACTTCACCCGGTTCGACGTCCTGCTTGGGATACAGCTCGTCGAGATCGCGGCCGACCATGCGGCGGACGAGATCGTCCTCGGTCATCCCGTCGAGCGGTTCGCTGGAGATCAGCGCGCCGTCGCGGAGGGTGGTGACCTGTTGGCAGATCTGGAAGATCTCCTCCAGGCGGTGCGAGATGAACAGGACGGCGGCGCCCTGTTCGCGCAGGGTGCGCACGACGCCGAAGAGGCGGGCCACCTCGCTGCCGGTGAGGGCGGCCGTCGGCTCGTCCATGATCAGGACGCGGGCGTCGAAGGAGAGCGCCTTGGCGATCTCCACGATCTGCTGGTCCGCGATCGACAGGCCGCGCGCCGGACGCTCGGGGTCCAGTTCCACGCCCAGCCGCTTCATCAGCTCGGCGGTCGCCGCGTGCGTGGCCTTGTGGTCGATACGGCCCAGCGCGCGGCGCGGCTGGCGGCCCATGAAGATGTTCTCGGCGATCGACAGGTCGGGGAAAAGGGTCGGTTCCTGGTAGATCACGGCGATTCCCGCGTCGCGGGCGTCACCGGGGCCGTGGAAGAGGACGGGTTCGCCGTCGAGCAGCACCTGGCCGGCATCGGGCCGGTGCACACCGGCGAGGGTCTTGATGAGGGTGGACTTGCCCGCGCCGTTCTCACCGGCGAGTGCGTGCACCTCACCGGGGAACAGTTCGAGGGACACGTCCCGCAGGGCGCGTACCGCGCCGAAGGACTTGGAGATGCCCTTGAGCGCGAGCACCGGGGCCGGACCCGCGTCTGACGGGTGGGTCATGAGGGGCTCCTCGACGACGTCGGCGGGGAGCCGTCACAACGTCGTGAAAGGTTTCAACTTGGTTGCCGGGACGTTAGGCTCGCCAGCCTTGTCACGTCAATGGGTCCGCATCGAAAAACTTTCGATAGCCAAAGGTCACATTGAAGTCACGGAGCACAGGCTTCGCCGTAGGGCTTGACACCCCTTCGGGAGGCTCATAACTTCGCTCTCTGAATCGTTTCATACATACATCGTTTCGTCGCATGTCACAGGAGCCCACAAGTGACCGATCTCGCCGCGGTGAAGGCCGCTCTCAGGACCCAGGCAGTCGAGACGCCGTCGTGGGCGTACGGGAACTCTGGGACCCGGTTCAAGGTGTTCGCCCAGGAGGGTGTGCCGCGGACCCCGCAGGAGAAGCTGGAGGACGCGGCCAAGGTCCACGAGTTCACCGGCGTGGCGCCGACGGTGGCCCTGCACATTCCCTGGGACCGGGTCGACGACTTCGGGGCGCTGGCCAAGTTCGCGGACGACCACGGGCTGAAGCTCGGCGCGATCAACTCCAACACCTTCCAGGACGACGACTACCGGCTCGGCAGCGTCTGCCATCCCGACGCGGCGGTGCGGCGCAAGGCGCTGGACCATCTGCTGGAGTGCGTCGACATCATGGACGCGACGGGGTCCGCCGACCTGAAGCTGTGGTTCGCGGACGGGACGAACTATCCCGGGCAGGACGACCTGAGCGCACGCCAGGATCGGCTGGCCGAGGCCCTTGCCGCGGTGTACGCGCGGCTCGGGGACGGGCAGCGGATGCTGCTGGAGTACAAGTTCTTCGAGCCGGCGTTCTATGCGACGGACGTCCCCGACTGGGGGACGGCGTACGCGCACTGTCTGAAGCTCGGGCCGAAGGCGCAGGTCGTGGTCGACACCGGGCATCACGCGCCCGGCACCAATATCGAGTTCATCGTGGCGACGCTGCTGCGCGAGGGGAAGCTCGGGGCGTTCGACTTCAACTCGCGGTTCTACGCCGACGACGATCTGATGGTGGGGGCGGCGGATCCCTTCCAACTGTTCCGGATCATGTACGAGGTGATTCGGGGTGGGGGGTTCACGGCCGATGTGGCGTTCATGCTCGATCAGTGCCACAACATCGAGGCGAAGATTCCGGCGATCATCCGGTCGGTGATGAACGTGCAGGAAGCGACGGCGAAGGCGTTGCTCGTGGACCGGGACGCGTTGGGTGCCGCGCAGCGGGCCGGGGATGTGCTGGGCGCGAACGCCGTGATCATGGACGCGTACAACACGGATGTACGGCCGTTGCTGCGGGAGTTGCGGGAGGAGCAGGGGCTTGCCCCTGACCCCATTGCGGCGTATCGGGCGAGTGGGTGGCAGGAGCGGATTGTTGCTGAGCGGGTTGGGGGGCAGCAGGCGGGGTGGGGTGCGTAAGCGTCTGCCTGGATCGGTTGTTTGCGGGGTGCGGGTCCGTTGTGGCTGGTCGCGCAGTTCCCCGCGCCCCTAAAAGAATGCAGTCACCCTCTCTCATAGAAGGACTGGACGTTCATGGCACCGCACCCCGAAGCCGCCTCTCTCCTTGGCCGTTCTCATCGGCTTGGCGCTGATCCTCGTAACACCAACTACGCCGGCGGGAACGCATCAGCCAAGGGCGTAGACACGGACCCCGTCACCGGGGGTGATGTCGAGTTGATGTGGGTGAAGGGGTCCGGGGGTGACCTTGGGACGCTCACCGAGGCGGGGCTCGCCGTGTTGCGTCTGGACCGGATGCGCGCGCTCGTCGACGTCTACCCGGGTGTGGACCGTGAGGACGAGATGGTGGCCGCGTTCGACTACTGCCTGCACGGGAAGGGGGGCGCGGCGCCCTCCATCGACACCGCCATGCACGGGCTCGTCGACGCGGCTCATGTCGATCATCTGCATCCCGATTCCGGGATCGCGCTCGCCTGTGCCGCCGACGGGGAGAAGCTGACCGCCGAGTGTTTCGGGGACACGGTCGTGTGGGTGCCCTGGCGGCGGCCCGGGTTTCAGCTGGGGCTGGACATCGCCGCCGTCAAGGAGGCCAACCCGCAGGCCATCGGGTGTGTGCTCGGGGGGCACGGGATCACCGCTTGGGGTGCGAGTTCCGAGGAGTGCGAGCGGAACTCGTTGCACATCATCCGCACCGCCGAGGCGTTCCTCGTCGAGCGCGGGAGGCCCGAGCCCTTCGGGCCCGTCGTCGAGGGGTACGGTCCGCTCGGCGACGGTGAGCGACGGGAGCGGGCCGCCGCCCTCGCGCCGTATGTTCGTGCTGTTGCCTCTCAAGACCGGGCGCAGGTAGGGCACTTCACCGACTCCGAGGTCGTGCTTGATTTTCTGGCGCGGGCCGAGCATCCCCGGCTCGCGGCGCTCGGGACCTCGTGCCCCGACCACTTCTTGCGGACCAAGGTCAGGCCGCTCGTTCTCGATCTGCCGCCCAACGCTCCGCTGGACGAGGCGATCGCGCGGCTGAAGGAGCTGCACGCCGTCTATCGCGAGGAGTACGCCGCGTACTACGAGCGGCACGCCGTGCCCGACTCCCCCGCCATGCGCGGCGCCGACCCGGCGATCGTGCTGATCCCGGGCGTGGGCATGTTCTCCTTCGGCAAGGACAAGCAGACGGCGCGCGTGGCCGGCGAGTTCTACGTCAACGCCATCAACGTGATGCGCGGAGCCGAGGCCGTGTCGTCGTACGCGCCGATCGAGGAGTCGGAGAAGTTCCGCATCGAGTACTGGGCCCTGGAAGAGGCCAAGTTGCAGCGGATGCCGAAGCCCAAGCCGCTCGCCACACGGGTCGCGCTCGTGACCGGTGCGGGTAGTGGGATCGGCAAGGCTATCGCGCGGCGGCTGGTCGACGAGGGCGCGTGTGTCGTGATCGCCGATCTCAACTCCGAGAACGCCCAGGCCGTTTCGGAGGAGTTGGGTGGGCCCGACAAGGCCGTTGCTGTCACGGTTGATGTGACGGACGAGGGGCAGATCGCCGACGCCTTCAAGGCCGCGCTGCTCGCCTTCGGTGGAGTCGATCTCGTCGTCAACAACGCGGGGATCTCCATCTCCAAGCCCCTGCTGGAGACTTCGGCGCGGGACTGGGATCTGCAGCACGACATCATGGCCCGCGGGTCGTTCCTCGTCTCGCGTGAGGCGGCGCGGGCGATGATCGCGCAGGGGCTCGGGGGCGACATCCTCTACATCGCGTCCAAGAACGCCGTGTTCGCCGGGCCCAACAACATCGCCTACTCCGCCACCAAGGCCGACCAGGCCCATCAAGTGCGGCTGCTCGCAGCCGAGTTGGGCGAGCACGGGATCCGGGTCAATGGCATCAACCCGGACGGTGTCGTGCGCGGCTCGGGCATCTTCGCGGGCGGTTGGGGTGCGCAGCGGGCGGCCACCTACGGGATCGAGGAGGAGAAGCTCGGCGAGTTCTACGCCCAACGCACCATCCTCAAGCGGGAGGTGCTGCCGGAGCATGTCGCCAACGCCGTCTTCGCCCTCACCGGTGGGGACTTGACGCACACCACCGGGCTGCATGTCCCGGTCGACGCCGGCGTTGCGGCAGCCTTCCTTCGGTGAGCGCCGACATGAAGGCGTACGCAGCGGTCGACCTCGGCGCGTCCAGTGGGCGGGTCATGGTCGGCCGTGTCGGGCCGGACTCCCTGGAGTTGGCGGAGGCCCACCGTTTTCCCAACCGGCCCGTCCGCACTCCCGAGGGGCTGCGCTGGGACATCCTCGCGCTGTACGCGGGTGTCCTCGACGGACTCCGGGCGGCGGGTCCGGCTGTCGATTCCGTCGGCATCGACAGCTGGGCCGTGGACTACGGCCTGTTGGACGCGGACGGGGCGTTGCTGGGCAATCCCGTGCACTATCGGGACGCCCGCACGGAGGGGGTCGCCGAGAAGGTGTGGGCGACCGTACCGGCGGGCGAGCTGTACGCGTCGACCGGGTTGCAGTACGCGCCCTTCAACACCCTGTACCAGCTGACGGCGGCCCGCGACTCGGCTCAACTGGCGCACGCCGAGCGCCTGTTGCTCATCCCCGATCTGCTGTCCTACTGGCTCACCGGGGAGCAGGGCACCGAGCTGACCAACGCATCCACCACCCAGCTCATCGATCCCCGGACGCGCGACTGGTCGTACGACATCGCCTCGCGGCTCGGTATCGACCTCGGGCTGTTCGCGCCCCTTCGGCAGCCGGGGGATTCGGCGGGGATGCTGCGGGCCGAGGTGTTGGAGGAGACGGGGCTCAGCGGGCCCGTGCCGGTCACGGTGGTCGGGTCGCACGACACGGCCTCCGCCGTCGCCGCCGTTCCGGCCGTTGCGGAGCGGTTCGCCTATATCTGTACCGGGACCTGGTCCCTGGCCGGGCTGGAACTCGATGCGCCCGTGCTGACCGAGGCGAGTCGGGCCGCCAACTTCACCAATGAGCTGGGGCTCGACGGCACGGTCCGCTATCTGCGCAACATCATGGGGTTGTGGCTGCTTCAGGAGTGTGTACGGGCCTGGGGCGAGCCGGAGTTGGGCGAGTTGCTGCGCGGGGCGGCCAGGGTGCCGGCGTTGCGGTCGGTGGTGGACGCGGGTGACGCGGTGTTTCTGGCGCCGGGGCGGATGCCGGAGCGGATCGCGGACGCGTGCCGTGGTTCGGGGCAGCCGGTGCCGGAGTCCCGGGCCGAGATCACGCGCTGCATCCTCGACTCGTTGGCGCTCGCGCATCGGCGGGCGGTCGATGAGGCGCAGGTGCTCGCCGATCATCCGGTCGATGTCGTGCACATCGTCGGGGGCGGTACGCGCAACGCGCTGCTGTGCCAACTGACCGCCGACGCCTGCGGGTTGCCGGTGGTGGCGGGGCCCACGGAGGCGGCGGCGCTGGGCAATGTGCTCGTTCAGGCGCGGGCCCACGGGCTCGTCGGTGACCTGGCCGGGATGCGGGGGCTGCTCGCCCGTACCCAGCCGTCGACCCGGTACGAACCGCAGGGCGGCACCGCCCGCTGGCGCGCCGCGGAGGCCCGGCTCGCCGCCCGGTGAACCAAGGACCCGAGCACAATGGTCTCCGGCTCGCCGGCTCCGCTCGCCGTGCGCCGAGACGGGGGCTCCCCCAGACGGTGACCTCCGACTACGCTGCATCCATCCGATGATCGACCACTAAGGAGCCGCGATGCGTGTCGCCCTGTTCCTGACTTGCGTCAACGACACGCTGTATCCGGACACCGGGCGCGCCGTGGTGAAACTGCTGACCAGACTGGGCGTCGAGGTCGACTTCCCGATGGCGCAGACCTGCTGCGGACAGGCGCACTACAACACCGGCTACCGCCATGAGGCCGAACCCCTCGCCCGGCATTTCTCCGATGTCTTCGGGGAGTACGAGGCGATCGTCACGCCGTCCGGGTCGTGCGGGGCGATGGTGCGGGAACTGTATCCCCGGATGGGGGAAAGGGCACGGGCGGAGGGGCGCGGGGACACCCTCGCGGCCACGCTGGCGCCGGTCGTGCCGAAGACGTACGAGCTGACCGAGTTCCTTGTGGACGTGCTCGGGGTGACCGATGTGGGTGCCTGCTATCCGCACAAGGTGACCTATCACCCCACCTGCCACGGGCTGCGCAGCCTGGGACTCGGCGACCGGCCGCTCAGGCTCCTCCAGGCCGTCAAGGGGCTGGAGTTGGTCGAGCTGCCGGGTGCCGACGAGTGCTGCGGCTTCGGCGGGACGTTCGCGGTGAAGAACGCCGACGTCTCGGCCGCGATGGGCGCCGACAAGGTGCGCAACGCCCAGTCGACGGGGGCTGAGGTGCTGTGCGCCGCGGACAACTCCTGTCTGATGCACATCGGCGGCACGATGGCCCGGCTCCACACCGACATGCGGCCCGTGCACATCGCCGAGATCCTGGCCGCCACGGAAGCCTCCAGCGAAGAGGACTCACGCTCATGAGCGGCACGTTCGTCGGTATGCCCGCGTTCCCGGCCTTCCCCGTGGCCGCGCACGAGGCCGTCAACAACCAGACCCTGCGAGGCAATCTGCGGCACGCCACCCACACGATCCGCGCCAAACGCGCCAAGGCCGTCGCCGAGGTCTCGGACTGGGCCGAGCTGCGTGAGGCCGGCAAGCAGATCAAGGACCACACGCTCCGTCATCTCGACCGCTATCTGGTCCAGTTGGAGGAGTCGGTGACCGCGGCCGGGGGTGTCGTCCACTGGGCCGCCGACGCGGAGGAGGCCAACCGGATCGTCGTCCGACTCGTCCAGGAGACGGGCGAGTCGGAGGTCGTGAAGGTCAAGTCGATGGCCACGCAGGAGATCGGGCTCAACGAGGCCCTGGAGGCGGAGGGCATCCGCGCCTACGAGACCGATCTCGCCGAGCTGATCGTGCAGTTGGGCAAGGACCGGCCCTCGCACATCCTGGTCCCCGCGATCCACCGCAACCGGGGTGAGATCCGGGAGATCTTCGCCCGCGAGATGAGTGAGTGGGGGCGCCCTGCGCCGGAGGGTCTGACGGACACGCCCGCCGAACTCGCCGAGGCCGCCCGTCTCCACCTCCGCGAGAAGTTCCTGCGCGCCAAAGTCGGTGTATCCGGCGCCAACTTCATGGTCGCCGACACCGGCACGCTCGTCGTCGTCGAGTCCGAGGGCAACGGCCGGATGTGCCTCACCCTCCCCGAGACGCTGATCTCGGTCGTCGGCATCGAGAAGATCGTGCCCACCTGGCAGGACCTGGAGGTGTTCCTGCAGACCCTCCCCCGCTCCTCGACCGCCGAGCGCATGAACCCGTACACCAGCACCTGGACGGGTACGACCGACGGCGACGGCCCGCGCGTCTTCCACCTGGTGCTGCTCGACAACGGCCGCAGCGACACCCTCGCCGACGAGGTCGGCCGCCAGGCCCTGCGCTGCATCCGCTGCTCGGCCTGCCTGAATGTCTGCCCGGTGTACGAACGGGCCGGCGGCCACGCCTACGGCTCGGTCTACCCGGGCCCGATCGGCGCGATCCTCAGCCCCCAACTCCGGGGCACGGCAAGCGAGATCGACGCCTCGCTGCCGTACGCCTCGTCGCTGTGCGGTGCCTGCTACGAGGTGTGCCCGGTCGCCATCGACATCCCGGAGGTGCTGGTGCATCTGCGGGAGCGGGTCGTGGAGGGCGGGCCGGTGACCCGTGAGGGCAACAAGGTGGTGCTGCGGCCGGCGAAGGGGCATGCCGCCGAGCGGGCCGCCATGCGGGCGGCGCGCTGGACGTTCAGCCACCCGGGCGCCCTGCGCACCGGCCAGCGGCTCGCCTCCCGCACCCGCCGCTTCCATCCCCGGTCACTGCCCGGCCCCGGTAAGGCCTGGAGCGGTACCCGGGAGCTGCCGGCCGTGCCCGCGGAGCCGTTCCGCGACTGGTGGCAGCGCACGAACGGTGGAAAGGACGGTGCCAAGTGAGCAGCAGGGAACGGATCCTGGGCCGCGTGCAGCGCGCGCTCGCGGATGTGAGAGAGGACGACCCGGCGTACGAGCAGGCCGTCCAGCGGGACTATCTGCGGGAGCACGGAGACCGGACCGTCGAGCAGACGGTCGATCTGCTGGCCGAGAACCTGGCGGACTACCGGGCGATCGTGCACCGGTGCACGGAGGCCGAACTGGGCGCCACGATCGCCGGGTTGCTCGCCGAGCGGGGTTCAGGGACCGTCGTCGTACCGCGCGGTCTGGATCCCTCCTGGCTCGCGGCGGCCGATGTCGAGCGGATCGCGGACCGGGCCGAGAACACCCCGCATGAGCTGGACCGGGTCGACAGTGTGGTCACGGCGTGCGCGGTGGCCGCCGCCGAGACCGGCACCATCGTCCTGGACGGCAGCCCCGACCAGGGCCGCCGTCGGATCACCCTCATCCCCGACCACCACATCTGTGTCGTACGGGTGCCGGACCAGGTCGTCTCCTCGGTGCCCCAGGCGCTCCAACGCCTCGACCCCACCCGCCCGTTGACCTGGATCTCCGGTCCGTCGGCGACCAGTGACATCGAGCTGGACCGGGTCGAGGGGGTGCACGGTCCGCGCACCCTGGAGGTGGTGCTGGTGAGCGATCAGCCGAGCGTGGAGGTCAACTCGTAGCTCCCCGAGGGGAGTTCGAAGGAAGCCGTGCCGTCCGCGAAACCGAGGAACTGAACGCCCTCCGCCTTGGCGAGGGGTGTTCCGTGCTCGCGGACGGTGGACGGGTCGACGGTGGGGATGCGCAGGGTCGCCGTGCTGTTGGCGGGGACGACCGCCCGGTACGTCAGCTCCCCCTCCCGCGCGGCCCATTCGCTCACGATCTCGCCGTAGGGAGAGAGGTGCGAGCCGGTCACCCGGGTGATCCTCCCCGTGGGGTCGAGGTGCGGCCGGAGGAAGAAGTGGCGGAAGCCCGGGTGGGCCGGGTCCTTGGCGATGCCGGCCATGCTCTCGTACATCCACTCCACGATCGCGCCGTAGGAGTAGTGGTTGAAGGAGTTCATGTCGACCGGACCGAAGCCGTCCTCCTTGGAGTAGGAGTTCCAGCGCTCCCAGACGGTGGTGGCGCCGTTGGCCACCGAGTAGAGCCAGGACGGCATCGCGTTCTGGTGGAGGAGGCGGTACGCCAGGTCGACACGGCCCTCGTCGGTGAGGACGGGCGCGATGACGTTCACGCCGAGGAAGCCGACGGAGAGGGTGTTCTCGGCGTACTGGACGCGGGTGCTGTCGGGGTGGGCCGCCTTGTAGGCATCGCTGTTGCCGATGTTGTCGGCGAGCAGGGTGACGAGTTGGCGGCGCTGGTCCTCCGTGTCGTAGAAGCCGAGTTTGAGGGTCCAGAGCAGGGCGGTCTGGGTGTCGTCCTCGGTCTTTCCCGCGCTGTTGCCGGGTGTGTACGGCGGTGGTTCGCCGAGGCTGGAGCGGACGGTGATCCGGCCCGAACCAGGCTCGGTGGCAAGATACTTGGTGATGAAGGCCCGCTTGATGCGGGTGAAGAGTTCCTCGTGGGCGGCGGCTTCGGCGGTGCGGCCGGTGGCGTGGGCCATGTCGGCCATCAGTCGGGCGCTGTAGCCGTAGTAGGCGTCGCTGATGAGTTGCGTGCTGGTGATCTGGAAGGCGAGCCAGTCGCCGAAGATAGCGCCCCGGCCGGCCCAGGTGTCGCCGGTCGCGTGCCGGATCCAGTCGACGTACTTGGTCATCGCCGCCCAACTGCGGTCGATGATCGTGGTGTCGCCGGTCATCTGCCACACCGTCCAGGGCACGACCACTCCGCAGTCCGCCCAGCCGCTCGCCGGGAGCGGGTGGCTGAATCGGTGGCTGGGGGCGACCCAGGGGAACTGGGCGCCGTCCGCGCCGAAGAGGCGCTGTGAGTCGATCAGGGTGTCCTGGAAGTGGCTGAGGAAGGTGACCGAATCGGCGTTGTAGAGGCCGGTGTTGGCGAAGAGCTGGGTGTCGCCGGTCCAGCCGAGGCGTTCGTCGCGCTGGGGGCAGTCGGTGGGGATCCAGAGGTAGTTGCCGCGCTGGCCCCAACGGACGTTGCTGATCAGCCGGTTGACGTCGGTGTCGTCGGTGGTGACGGTGCCGATGTCACGGAGCGCGGAGGTGGCGACCCGGCCGGTGAGTCCGGCGAGGGTGACGGTGTCGGTCGTGGTGACCGAGACATAGCGGAAGCCGTAGAAGGTCAGCGAGTCCTGGTGGGTCTCGCCGGCCGGGTCGCCCTTGAGGATGTAGGTGCTGGTGGTCTGCGCGGTGCGCAGGTTGGCCCGGTAGACGGAGCCGACCGGGCCGTCGGCGCCCGCGCTGTCGTCGTTGAGGAACTCCCCTGGCTTGCAGACGACTTGGGCGCCCGCCGGGCCGCGCACTGTGTAGCGGGGCACACCGACGAGGTTCTGACCGAGGTCGATGACGGTGGTGTCGCCGGGGTGCAGGGTGACGGAGGCGGTGGCCGCCAGGTCGGGGTCGGTGACCGTGCGGGCGGGGTCGACGACGATCCGGCCCCTGCCGTTCGCGCTGCCCTCCTGGTCGGTCACACCGGTGTAGACGGTGACCGAGCGCGGCTCGCGGTCCCAACTCGGCACCAGGCGGGCGCTCTCACCGGAGTGGGAGACCAACCGGGCTTCGGGGAAGGGGTGGTCGTGCTCCTCGACGGCTGACCAGCCGGTGGCGTCGAAGCCGTTCGCCGTCCAGCCCGGGAGTTCCCGGCGGGCGTCGTAGGTCTGGCCGTCGTAGATGTCGTCGGCGCGGTAGGGGCCGGTGTCGGTGGCTCGCCAGTCCTCGTCGGGTGCGGTGACGATCGTCTGGGTGCAGCCGTCGGCGTAGCGGATGAGCAGTTTCGCCTTCAGGGCGAGGGAGTTGCCGTCGACCGCGTAGTAGGGGCTGTTCTCGGAGATGCGGCTGTTGTACCAGCCGTTGCCGAGCGCGGCGGCGAGGGTGACCTGGGACGAGTCCTGTGACGGGTCCGTCAGCAGGGCGGTGACGTCGTAGGTGAAGTACTCGACGGTGGTCTCGTAGTTGGTCCAGCCGGGGGTCAGGAGTTCATGGGTCGTGCCGTCGCCGTGCGGCACCGCGACCCGTTCGCCGTTGACGTGGGCCTCGTACACGCCGAGTGCGGACACGTACAGCCGGGCCTCGCTCACCCGCTCGCCGGTCAAAGCGCTCTGGAGGCGCAGGAGGGGTGCGCCCGCGCTGTTCGGCCGCTTGCCGGCCATGCCGATCCACCGTGCGCCGTCCCAGCCGGTGACTCCGTCGGTGCTGCGCAGACCGGTCTCGAAGAAGGCGGTGCGGGTGGCCGAGACGGCGCCGGGGGTGGCGGAGACGGCTTCGCCGTGCTCGTCCCACACCGTCACCGTCCAGTGGTAGCGGGTCGCGGCGTGGAGTTCGGGGCCCGTGTACTGGATCGCGACCGAGTCCGGCGAGTCGACGCGGCCGGTGTCCCAGACGTCGGCCCGGTCGTCGGTCAGGTGCGCGGGTGAGGAGGCGACCTGGATGCGGTACGCGGTCTGGCGGCGGCCACGCGCGTCGGACACCATGCGCCACCCGAACCTCGGGTGGTCCGCGTCCACGCCGAGCGGGTCGGTGCGGTGCTCCACCGTGAGGCCCGACACGGTGGTGCCGGAAACGGCGACTGCGTCGTTCATGCCCTGTCCCTTCGGCCCGCCGAGAGACGGAGTTGTATCGGTTCAGTCCGTCCGATGGTCGAAAATAGTGCGGTAAAAGGCGTGTGTCCACCTCCTCGACAGCACGGGATTTGAAACATTTCAAAACCGGAGCGAGCACGTCACCAGCCAGTAGGCCCTCGTTGATGGGCGGTGTCGGACCGGCGCCGTTAGCGTGAGGTCATGATCCGGTTCGAGCAGGTCAGCAAGCGGTATCCGGACGGTACGACGGCCGTGGACGGGCTGTCCTTCGAGGTGAACGAGGGCGAACTCGTCACGCTCGTGGGCCCGTCCGGCTGCGGCAAGACGACGACCATGATGATGGTCAACCGGCTCATCGAGCCCACCTCTGGCCGGATCCTCGTGAACGGCGAGGACATCGCCTCCGTCGACCCGGTGCAGCTGCGCCGCCGGATCGGATACGTCATCCAGCAGGTGGGCCTCTTCCCGCATCGCACCGTGCTCGACAACACGGCGACCGTGCCGTCCCTGGTCGGCTGGAAGCGGGCCAAGGCGCGGGAGCGGGCCGCCGAACTGCTCGACCTGGTTGGCCTGGACCCGAAGACCTACGGGTCGCGCTACCCGGAGCAGTTGTCGGGCGGTCAGCGGCAACGCGTCGGGGTGGCGCGGGCACTGGCCGCCGATCCGCCGGTGCTGCTGATGGACGAGCCGTTCGGTGCTGTCGACCCCGTGGTGCGGGAGCAGTTGCAGGACGAGTTCCTGCGGATGCAGGCCACCGTGCGCAAGACGGTGCTGCTGGTCACGCACGACATCGAGGAGGCGGTACGGCTCGGTGACCGTATCGCCGTGTACGGGCAGGGGCGGATCGAGCAGTACGACACTCCGGGCGCGGTGCTCGGCAAGCCGGCGACGCCGTATGTCGCGTCGTTCGTGGGCGCGGACCGGGGGCTGAAACGGCTGTCGGTCACGGCGATCGAGCCCGACGACCTGGAGCAGCCGCCGGTCGCCCGGGTCGACGAACTGGCGCAGACGGCGGCCGAGCGGCTGCGGGTCGAGGGCGCGCGGTGGGCCGTGGTCCTGGACGCGCAGGGGGAGCTGCAGGGGTGGGTCAAGGCCGACGAACTCTCGGCCGGCGGCACGGTCGGGGAACGCGCGCACCGCATGAACGCGTGGGTGCCGGTCGGCGCCCCGCTGAAGCAGGCGTTCGGTGTGATGCTCCAGCACGACGCCGGGTGGGTCGCCGTGCTGGACGGTGCGCGCTTCCTCGGCGTGCTCACTCCGGCGAAGCTGCACGAGGCGTTGCGGCGCTCCGTGGACGCGGACGCCCTGGGAGTGCCGCGCGGGCAGGTGGACTTCGACTCGGTGGCGGACGCGTGAGGGTCGGTTCCCGGCTCAGGAGGGCTCAGGAGTAGGTGATGGGGCAGCCCTGTCGCAACGAGTGCTGGGCGGCTCGCAGGTACAGGGCCACGTAGAAGGCCGTGTCCAGGTCCTCGCTCCAGCGGCCGGGGCTGGTGGCGGCCAGTTCCTCCGCCTCGCCCTCCAGGAACCAGAAGGTGAGCGCGAGGTTCTCGGTCGCCTCCGGTACCTCGGCGGGCAACTCCAGGGCCGCCGCCAGGCGTTCGGCGAGGGCCAGCACCTGGGGCGCTCCCGCGATCACCGTCTCGTCCGCGTACGCGGAGCCGATCGGCAGCCGTATCTCCGCGTCGAGCGAGACCGGCACCAGCACCGTCCAGTCGCCGATCAACGCACGCTCCTCAGCAGTCAGTCGAGCACGGCAGAGCGCGTCGAAACCCTTCATGGAGGGGCTCAGTTTCTCCTCGAAGCCCAGGACCCCCTCCCGCTCCGGCGCGGCTGCATACGGCGGTAGCCCGCGCCGGCTCAGCTCCGCGTCGAGTCCCTTGGCGATCGCCCCCATTCCCCCTTCCCCCGTGTCCTCACGCAGCCACTCTCCAACACCGACATCGATCAGATAGACACCCATGCCCGAAAGCTACAACCCGCCACTGACAACGGCCCGAACCTCACTTCAACAGACCCTTGTCCTTCAGATACGTCCGCGCCACGTCCTGCGCCAACCGCCGCCAGCTGTCGACCTGTTGGTTCATCGATGCCAGGTCGGCCGTGGTGAGGACGTCGTTGAGTTTCCCCAGTGCCTTGGTCACGCCGGGGCTCCCCGCACGGGAGCGGTTGACGACCGGGACGACGTAGTCGGCGTTCTGGAGGTGCTTGTCGTCGGCGAGGAGGACGAGGCCGAACTCGTCGAGGGTGGCGTCGGTGGTCGTGGTCAGCACCATCTGGTCCTGACCGTTCCGCACCGCGCTCTTGGCCTGGGTCGTGCCGACGCCCTTCGGGTCGACGGCGGTGATGTCGATGCCGTAGGTCTTCTTCAACCCCGGTTCGCAGTACGGTCGTTGGACGCATTCGTCGCCCGCCGCGAGCCGCACCTTCAGTCCCGAGGCGCCCAGGTCGCTGAGGGTCTTGAGGTGGTGTTCCCGCGCGTACGAGCGGGCCACCGCGAAGGCGTTCTGGTCGACGGCCTTCCCGGGGTCGAGGACCGTGAGGCCCCGGGGCGTGGCGAGTCGGCGCAAGGCCTTCATGGTGGTGGTGAGGTCGGGTGAGCCGACGGCCGGGGCGTCGGGGCCGTTGGTCTTGGCGTTGAGCCAGTCGGCGAAGGTGGCCGCGTACTCGGGTACGACGTCGATCTGCCCTGATTCCAGGGCGGGTTCGTAGAGTTCGCGGTTGGCGACGGTGAGCAGGGACGTCTTGTAGCCGGCCTGCTTCAGCAGCAGCGAGTACATCTGGGCGAGCAGGTCGCTCTCGGTGAATCCGGCCGAGCCGATGGTGAGGTGGTGGCTGTCGCCGGGTGGTGCGGTGACGGCGCTCTGGTTCTCCAGGGAGGGTCCGGTCGAGCAGCCGGTGGCCGCCAGGAGCAGCACGGCCGCGACGGTGTGCCGCCTCATCGCGCTCCCCTCGCCCAGCGCGGCGACAGCCGCTCGGCGACCTCGAAGACGCCCTCGACGAGCAGCGCGAACACGGCGACGAGGACGGCTCCGGCGACCACCTGCGCGGTGTTGGCGAGGTTGAAGCCGGCGGTGATGATGCGGCCGAGTCCGCCGCCGCCCGCGAGTGCGGCGATGGTGGCGGTCGCGACGAGTTGGACGGCCGCGATCCGTACGCCGTTCATCAACAGCGGGAGCGAGAGCGGCAGTTCGACGCGGAACAGCATCTGACGGCCTGTCATCCCCATGCCGCGCGCGGCCCGCACCACATCGCGGTCGACCTCGCGCATGCCGACGTAGGCGTTGGTGAGCAGCGGCGGTACGGCGAACAGGACGAGGGCGACGACCGTGGGTCCCTCACCCCAGTCGCCGATCGGGGTGAGGAGCAGCAGGACCAGTACGGCGAAGGTGGGTACCGCGCGGCCGATGTTGGAGATGTTGACGGCGAGCGCGCCGCCCTTGCCGAGGTGGCCGAGGACGAGCGCGACCGGGAGCGCGATCAGACAGCTGATGACCAGGCAGACGACGGTGAGGACGAGGTGCTGCGCGAGCCGGTGCCAGATGCCGTCGTCGCCGCTCCAGTGGGCGGAGTCGGTGAGCCAGTGCCAGGCGTCGGTGAGGGTGTTCATCCGCGCACCGCCCTCGTCCAGGGGGTGATGAGCCGTTGCACGAGCAGCAGGAGCAGGTCGGCGGCGATCGCGATCACCACGCACAGCACGGACGCGGTGAGCACCTGTGCCTTGAAGTAGGTGTTCATGCCCGCGTAGATGAGGTTGCCGAGTCCCCCGAAACCGACGATCGCGCCGACCGTCACCAGCGAGACCGCCGAGACGGTGGCGATGCGCAGGCCGGCCATCGCGGCGGGGAGGGCGAGGGGCAGTTCCACGGTGAGGAGGAGGCGGATCGGGCCGTAGCCCATGCCGCGTGCGGCCTGTCGGGTCTCCTCGGGTACGGCGCGCAGGCCCGCGAGGATGTTGCGGACGAGCAGGGTGAGGGAGTAGAGGACCAGTCCGGCGACCACGAGGGTGGCCGAGAGGCCGTAGACGGGAAGCAGGAGCGAGAACATCGCCAGGGACGGGATCGTGTAGAGGATCGTCGTGACGGCGAGGACCGGTCCCGCGGCCCAGCCCCAGCGGCGGGCCACGACCGCGAGGGGTAGGGCGACGGCCAGGCCGATGAGCACCGAGACCGCGGTCAGCTGGAGGTGCTGGCCGACCGCGTCGAGGAGGATGTGGCGGCGGGTGCTCAGATACTCGCCGCAGATCCACTCGTTGCGGGCGAGGCAGTCGTCCGGGGGCGCGGTCACCTCACCATTGCATCGGGCGGGCCGGGGTGCGGCCCGTTCTGGTGACCCGTACGGGCGTCGGTCAGGGGTTCCAGTAGGTGGCGAGGGAGGCGACGAAGACCGCCGCCGAGGTGAGGACCACGAGTTGGGCGGCGGCCGTGGTCCAGAGGCGGCAGGCGATCGCCAGGCCGACGGTCACGGCCTCGACGCGGCAGAGGAAGACGACGCAGTGGTACTGGTAGGACGCGCCCGTGGAGTCCATCACCCCGGCGTAGCCCATCCAGTCCTCGGTGAAGATGCCGTCGCCGCCGAGCAGGAGGATCACCGCGACGAGGAGGACGTCGAGGCCGACGAGCAGCGCGCACGCGATGGCATCGGCCCGCCGGTGTGCGGGCGAGCGGCGCAGGACGCGCTGCGGGAAGCGGTCGACGGGGATGCTCTGGTCCGTCATCGGGTGCCTCCGGTGGTGCGCCACGGTCCGACGCCGAGTCTGCCGGTGGTCCCGAGGTCGAGGCCGCCGTCCGGCTTCAGGAGGAGCTGCAGCGAACCGGACCGCGCCGCGACCGTCAGATACGGCACGGAGGTCGGGCCGTCGAGGCCGGTGGTCGTGTTGCGCCACAGCAGGCCGGCGGAGGCGGTCTCGCCGGGTGCCAGTGTCACCGGGCCCGGCGGGTCGTCGAATCCGGTCACCGTGGCGATGCCGCCGCTGCCGTGGACCACCGTGACGCCGGTGAGGCGCTGCTGGTCCTGGTCGTACAGCCGGATCTCGGGGTAGCCCTGGACGCGGTAGGCGCGGGTGCCGCAGTTCACCAGGGTGAGGTCCATCGCGCGCAGGCCCAGCGCGGGGTTCACCGGTCCGGCGGTGACCCGGATGCCCTCCTCCGGGCAGACCGGGTTCGACATCGACCATCCGGCGGCGGGATCGTCGTAGGCCACTGCTGAGACCGTCCAGATGACGGACCCGACGAGCAGTCCCACCAGCGTGACCAGCACGGCGTCGTACACGCTTCTCGGCATCCGCTGAGTCGATCAAGACGGGCCCGGCACCGCTGTGGCGGAGGCCACACCTCCGGTCACAGCCCTGTCACAGCGGGTCCCGCGCACCCGACCCCGGGGGTGTCGCTGAGTACACCCCGCGATACGGGTTCTGCGCCCAATGTGCGTACTGCGCGCGCTCCGTAGCGTCGTTCTCGAGGCACAGGGCGTGCCGCACGGAGGGTGATGGCGATGTTTCGCACCGCACGACGGACGCACGACAAGGGACCCGCCGCCGAGGCGCTGCGGCTGGTCAAGGTCAGTAAGACCTACGGCCATGACGACAGCGCCGTGACCGCGCTGGACGGGGTCACGCTGAGCCTGGAGCGCGGGACTTTCACGGCGGTGATGGGGCCTTCGGGGTCCGGGAAGTCGACGCTGTTGCAGTGCGCGGCGGGGCTCGACCGGCCGGACAGCGGGATCGTGATGGTCGACGGCGCGGAGCTGACGGGCGGCAGCGAGGCCGAGTTGACTCGGTTCCGGCGGGGGCGGATCGGGTTCGTGTTCCAGCAGTACAACCTCCTCGACACGCTCACCGTGGCGCAGAACACCGTGCTGCCGCTGAAGCTGGCCGGGCGGCGCGTCGACCGTGAGCGGGCCCGGGAGGTGCTCACCGCGGTCGGTCTCGGGGACCGGCTCGGCCACCGCCCCGACCAGCTCTCCGGCGGTCAGCGGCAGCGGGTCGCGATCGCCCGCGCGCTGGTCACCGAGCCCCGGGTGATCTTCGCGGACGAGCCGACCGGCGCCCTGGACACGCGCAGCGCGCGGGACGTGCTGCTGCTGTTGCGCGAGGCGGTGCGGGTGCACGGGCGGACCGTGGTGATGGTGACGCACGACCCGGTCGCGGCCTCGTACGCCGACTCGGTGGTGTTCCTCGCGGACGGCAGGCTCGCCGGCCGGATGCACGCGCCGACCGTCGACGCGGTGGCCGAGCGGCTGGCGCACCTGGGCGACGACGTGACGGTGGGGGTGTGAGCGATGTTCGTACTGGCGATGCGTTCGATCCGGCAACGGCCGGGGCGGTTCCTGGCGACACTGCTGGCCGCGTTCCTCGGCGCGGCGATCATCATGACGTTCGACTCGCTGCAGGACACGGCGGCACAGCACGGCATCGACTCGGTCAGCTCCGAGACGCTGTCCACGTCGGCGAGTGTCGTCGGCGGCTACGGCACGCTGCTGGTGTTCTTCGCCGTGGCGTCGACGCTGACGGTCAACGTGCGGCAGCGCACCAGGGAGTTGGAGACCCTGCGCTGCTCGGGGGCGACCCCGGCACAGCTCAAGCGGATGGTCGTGGGTGAGGCGGTGGCGGTCGCCGTGCTGGGCGCGCTCCTCGCCGTCGGTCCGGCGATGCTCGGCGGACGTGCACTGCTCGGGGTGTTCCAGGACAGCGGCCAGGTGGCGCGGTCCGTCGACTACTCCTTCGGTCCCTACGCCCTCCAGTCCGGCCTCGGCATCACCCTGCTCGCCTCGGCGGGCGCCGCGTTCCTGGCCGTACGGCGGGCGACGCGCGGGCGTCAACAGCCGGGCCGGGGAAGGACGTTCCTCGCGTACGGCGCGCTGGTCGCGGGTGTGGTGTCGGTGTCGTCGACCTTCGCGTTCTCCGCGACGGACGCGGCGCTGATGGCGGCACCGGCGTACGGGGCGATCCTGCTCTCGGTGGGGCTGGCGCTACTGGCGCCCCGGCTGCTGAAGTTGCTGCTCGACCGCCTCGAACTGGCGGGCGCGAGCGGCTGGTTGGCCGTCCGCAATCTGCGCGAGCGGGCCGACCAGCTGGCCGGGATCCTGATGTCGTTGATCCTGTTCACGGCGGTGTCCACGGCGACGCTCTACATGCAGGCGGTGGAGAGCGACGCGGTGCAGGCCTCGGGGCTGACGAAGTCGGTCGACGCGAAGAACCTGGAGACGCTCAACTTCACGGTCGTCGGCATCGTCGTGGTCTTCGTCTGCGTGATGCTCGTCAACTCCCTGTACGCGGCGACGACTTACCGCGCCCGGGAGTTCGGCGGACAGCGCCTGGCCGGCGCGACTCCGGGACAGGTGCTGCGCACGGTGGGCACCGAGACGGCGATCCTCACGATCGCCGGAGTTCTGTCCGGCACGGTGGCCGCGCTGGCGGGGATCATCCCGTTCACCATGGTCCGCACGGACTCGGTGCTGCCGCACCAGGGACTCGGCATCTGGCTGGCGGTCGTCGCGGTGGCGGCGACGGTGACACTGGGGACGAGCCTGCTGACGGCACGGCGGGTGCTGCGGACTTCGGCGGTGGAGTCGGTGGCACTGGCCGCGTGAGCACGACGGAAGTTCGGGTGGGGGCAGTCGCTACGGCGACTGCCCCCACCTCACGTCTACTTCGCGTGTCCTCGTCGCACGTCTACTTCACGCCCGCCGCGTCCAGCAGGATCGCCACGGTCTGTGTCGTCAGCCCATCGTCGAGTGTCTCCACCTTCGCTCCGGCGCGGGCGCTCGCCCCATCGAAGACCAGCATCAACTGCCGGGCCAGCAGGGCGGGATCGTGCGCGCCACCCAGCTCGGCCTGGACGCGGAAGGCCTCCTGCAACGCCTCCTTGGCGGCGCGGGCGACGACACTCGCCGGATGCTCGGGATCCTTCAGCTCGACCAGTGCGGCGAGAAAGGGGCAGCCCATGTACTCGGGCGCGGTCGAGGACTTCTCCGCATGCTCGAAGACGTACAGGATGCGCTCGCGGGGCGTACCGGCGTCATCAGGACCAGGCATGAGCCGCGCCGCGTAGCCGGGGGCGCGGCGTTCCAGGCTCGCGGCGAGGACCTGGTCCTTGCTGTCGAAGAGCTGGTACATCGACCGTTTCGAGACTCCGGCGGACCGGCACAGCGCCTCGACGCCGATGGAGACGCCGTCGCGGTAGAAGAGCTCGGCCGCCGCGTCGAGCAGCCGGTCTCGGGGGGACGCCTTGTCTGTCGTGGCCATACTGCGAGGTTACCGCGCTGGACGCCAAGAGGAAACCGATCGGTGTACTCGCTTGCGCAGAGGCCCGCTCCCGGGTGACAGTGAAGGTGAGCAAGCGCTTGGATACGCCGCGCACCAACACACCACCCGTGATCCGCCGGAGGCCCCGTGTTCCGTTCCGTCGACGAAGTCGCCGCGCGCCTCGCCGAGACCGGCTATCTGGCCTCGCCCGCCGTCGCCACGACCGTGTTCCTCGCCGACCGCCTCGGCAAGCCGCTGCTCGTCGAGGGCCCGGCCGGCGTCGGCAAGACGGAGCTGGCCAAGGCCGTCGCCGAGGTCGCCGGGGCGGAACTGGTCCGGCTCCAGTGCTACGAGGGCGTCGACGAGTCCCGCGCGCTCTACGAGTGGAACCACGCCAAGCAGCTGCTGCGCATCAGCGCGGGCCGCGACGAGAGCTGGGACGAGACCCGTACCGACATCTTCAGCGAGGAGTTCCTGCTCCCCCGCCCGCTGCTCACCGCGATCCGGGGAGACGAGCCGAAGGTTCTGCTGATCGACGAGACCGACAAGGCGGACGTCGAGGTGGAGGGCCTGCTGCTGGAGGTGCTCAGCGACTTCCAGGTCACCGTCCCGGAGCTGGGCACGATCACCGCGACCCGCCGCCCCTTCGTGGTCCTCACCTCGAACGCCAGCCGCGAACTCTCCGAGGCCCTGCGCCGCCGCTGCCTGTTCCTCCATATCGGCTTCCCCGACGAGGAGTTGGAGCGTCGGATCGTACGGCTGAAGGTGCCGGGGCTCGGCGAGACGCTGGCCGAGTCGGTGGTCCGGGTGGTCGGGGCGCTGCGGGAGATGGAGCTGCGGAAGGTGCCGTCGGTGGCCGAGACCATCGACTGGGCCCGCACCCTCCTGGCCCTCGGCGCCGACACACTCGACGAGACGGTCGTACGGGACACCCTCGGCGTGCTCCTCAAGCACCAGGACGACATCCTCAGGGCGGCGGCGAAGCTCGACCTGGACGCGGTGTGACCGCCACCGAGGTCACCGATGTCGCCGAGCGGCTGACGGGCCTCGTCGCGGCGCTGCGTGCGCACGGTCTGCGGATCGGGACCGGCGAGACCGTCGACGCGGCGCTGGCGATGGAGGCGCTCGGGTTCACGGACCGGGAGCTGCTGCGCGAGGGGCTGGCCGCGACGCTGCTGCACGGGAACGCCCAACGCCCCGTGTTCGACCCGGTCTTCGACCTCTACTTCCCGCGCGGCATCGGAGCACCGCAGGGCGACGCCACCGGCCGCGACGACCTCCGCGACCGGCTCGCGGCGGCGCTGGCCGCCAACGACCGGGCGTTGATGGGGCAGTTGGCGGCGGAGGCCGTCGACGGTTTCGGCGGCTACGGCAACTCCCCCACGACGGACGGCTGGTCCTCGCACCAGACCCTGGAGTGGCTGCGCCCGCAGACGCTGCTGGCTCGGGTGCGGACGAGCATCCGGGCGCAGGGCGGAGACGCCGGGTTCACCGACCGGCTGCTCGACGACGAGATCCGGCAGCGCATCGAGGGCTTTCGGCGCCAGGTCGCAGCGGAGGCGCGGCGCCGGGTCGCCGAGCGGCGCGGCCGGGACCAGATCGCCCGCCGGGCGGTGGCGCCGACGGCCGACCGCGTCGACTTCCTGTTCGCAGGGCGGGCTCAACTGGCCGAGCTGCGCAGGGCGGTTCAGCCGCTGGCCCGGAAGCTGGCCACCCGGCTCGCCGCCCGCCGGCGCCGCGCCTCCCGGGGCACGATCGACCTCCGCCGCACCCTGCGCGGTTCGCTGTCCACGGGCGGGGTGCCGATGCGGCCGGTGCTGCGCCGACGCCGGCCGGTCCGGCCCGAACTGGTGCTGCTGTGCGATGTGTCGGGCTCGGTGTCGGGCTTCTCCGACTTCACGATGCTGCTGGTGCAGGCGCTGCACGACCAGTTCAGCAAGGTCCGTGTGTTCGCCTTCGTCAACCGCCTCGACGAGGTGACCGGACTGCTCGCACACGGCACGGCCGACCCCGAGGGGCTCGGCACCCGCATCCGCGCCGAGGCCACCCTCACCGGCTGGCACGGAAGCAGCGACTACGGCGTCGCCCTGGGCGAGTTCGCGGAGCGCTACGGCGACGCGGTCGGCCCGCGCACGACCGTGTTCGTCCTCGGCGACGCCCGCACCAACATGAGCGACCCGAATCTCCCGGCCGTCCGGCACATCGCCCAACGGGCCCGCCGCGTCTACTGGTTGAACCCCGAGCAGCGCTCCCAGTGGGGCACCGGCGACTCGGCCGCGCCGGACTACGTGGAACTGGTCGAGATGCACGAGTGCCGGAACGCGAAGCAACTCAGCGCGCTGGTCGGGCGGTTGCTGCCGATCTGAGCTAGACGGCGGCGGTCAGCTGCGGGTAGAGAGCGCCGCCTTCGGCGGACAGGCCCGCCTTGACCTGGCGGGTCAGGTCGTCGGCCAGTACCTCGAAGGCGCCGGACTCGATGCCGTCGAGGGCCTGTGCCGCCACGCTCTCGGGGGTGGACTTGGGCCCGTCGACATGCGCGGCCATGTCGGTGTCGACGTAGCCGACGTGCAGTCCGGTGACCTCGATTCCGCGCGGCTTCAGGTCCAGGCGCAGGGAGTTGGTCTGCGACCAGAAGGCGGCCTTGGACGCGCTGTAGGAACCGGCGATGCCGACCCAGGACAGCACGGAGTGGAAGTTGAGGATGTGGCCGCCGCCGTTGCGCTCGATGATCGGCACGAAGGCGCGGGTGACGAGCAGCGGGCCGTAGAAGTTGGTCTCGAATTCGCGGCGGATGTCCTCGACGGGCGAGTCCAGGAAGTTCGCGCCGACGGCCGCGCCCGCGTTGTTGATCAGGACCGTGACGTCCTGCGCCTGCTCGGCCGCCGCCGCGACGGAGGCGGGGTCACTGACCTCAAGGGCCAGCGCCACGGCGTCCGGGTGGGTGACGGTCTTCGGGTCGCGGGCGGTGGCGTACACCTTCTTGGCGCCGCGCTCGTACAGGGCCTCCACCAGTGCGCGGCCGATGCCACGGCTGCCGCCGGTGACGAGGACGACGGAACCTTCGATGTCTGTCATGGAGATCTCCGGGGTGAGGGGATGCCGTAGAGCACCCGACGCAAGGTGGAAACCGATCGGTTTCCTCATGTCGACCACAGTAAACCGATCGGTTTCCATGGGCAAGCCCGAGCGCCGGTGAACTGCCGGAGCGCGCGATGATGTACGTCATGAGCGATCCCCGCGTGGAACTGGCCACCTTCCCCACCCCCGTCGAACCGGCACCCCGGCTGGCCACCGCGATCGGCCTCGGGCCGGACGACCTGTGGATCAAGCGCGACGACCTGACCGGCCTCGGAGGCGGCGGAAACAAGATCCGCAAGCTGGAGTGGACCGTCGGCGCGGCGCTCGCCGAGGGCGCGGACACCCTGGTCACCACGGGTGCCCCGCAGAGCAACCACGCCCGGCTGACGGCCGCCGCCGGAGCCCGGCTGGGCCTTGCCGTGGTGCTGGTGCTGCGCGGATCGCCGGGTGTCTCGCGCTCGGGGAACCTCGCCCTGGACGGGCTGTTCGGCGCCCGGATCGCCTGGGCGGGCGACGTGGACCAGGCCGGACTGGACCGGGCGGCGGCGGAGGTGTGCGAGCAACTGCGCAAGGGAGGTGCCCGGCCCGCGCTGATCCCGTTCGGCGGTTCCAGCGTGCTCGGCGCACGCGGCTACGCGCACTGCGGCGAGGAGTTGCGCGGGCAGCTCCCCGATCTCCGTACCGCCGTGGTCGCGCTCGGCTCGGGCGGCACGATGGCGGGGCTGGTGAGCTCGCTCGGAGTGGACGCGGTGCTCGGGGTCGATGTCGGCGCACTCCCCGAACCGGCCGCCACCGTGAGCGAGTTCGCGGGTCTGACCACGACGGAGGGACTCCGCGTCCGACGCGACCAGATCGGCGCCGGCTACGCCACGCTCACCGCGCCGACCGCCGAAGCGCTCACGCTGGCCGCCCGCACCGCCGGCCTCGTCCTCGACCCGACGTACACGGGACGGGCGATGGCCGGTCTGATCGCGGCCGTCCGGGACGGGGACATCAGGCCGGGCGAGCGGACCGTGTTCGTGCACACGGGCGGGCTGCCCGGCCTGTTCGGGCACGGGGAGGCCGTCGCGTACGCGGAGGGGCAGGTCGTCGCGTACCGGGCGTGACCGTCGAGCACCGCGCATGACATACGCGCCCGGCGGGTGCGGTGCCGCGGGGCGCGTACGTCCGGAGGGGCTACGGAGCCTTCGCGTAGTCCGTGGCCATGGCGCCGGCGAAGTCGTACACGATCACCTGCTCGTCGCCGACGACCCACGCGTCATGCCCCGGCGGGCACACGAAGACGTCGCCGGGGCCCACTTCGCCCTCGCCGCCGTCGTCCATGAGGAGATGCAAGCGCCCCTGGACGACATAACCGTTGTGATGGATCTCGCAGCTCTTGGTGCCCGCGATCGGGGCCACGGACTCGGACCAGCGCCAGCCCGGCTCGAACGTGCCCACCGCGAAGTCGAGTCCGGTGAGGTGGACCGCTTCCAGGTGCCCGCGGGGGAAGTCACGCCGCTCGTCCGGCTTCTCGACCGTCTTCACTTCCAGCATGACGGCTGCCTCCATTCCGGCCGCGCGCAGCACGGCCGGGGCCGGTCTCCGTCTCCCGGCGACCCCGAACGGCACCGGCGCTCCGGCGGGGGCCGCGCCCCACCACTCCATCGTCTTCCTGTCCACCCGGGAGCGCCATTCGGGGGAACAGCTACCGGGGCGCGGTCATGACGAAGCACTCGCGCACAGCTGCGCGAACCGCTCGGCGCCGATGTTGCCGCCCGAGACGATCATCCCCACCCGGCCGGTGACCCGGCCCGCGCGCCCGGCGAGGAGCGCGGCCAGCGGGGTGGCGCCGCTCGGTTCGACGACGATCTTCAGCCGCTCGAAGGCGAATCGCATGGCCGCCTTGATCTCCTCGTCGCTCACCAACGCGATCTCGTCGACGAGCCGTTGGTTCACGGAGAAGGTCAGTTCGCCGGGTGTCTCGGCCGCCTGTCCGTCGGCGATGGTGCGCGGCACCGGGATGGTCACGCGCCGGCCCGCCTCCAGGGACCGCTTGGTGTCGTCCCCGGCCTCCGGTTCGACGCCGGTCACGCGGGTGCGCGGGTGCAGTCCCTTGACGGCGGTGGCCGTCCCGGCGATCAGCCCGCCGCCACCCACCGGCACCAGCACGGAGTCCAACTCCCCCACTTCCTCGACGAGTTCGAGAGCCGCCGTGCCCTGTCCCGCCATGACGTGCGGATGCTCGTAGGGCGGGATGAGGGAGAGCCCACGCTCGGCCGCCAGGGCCTCGCCGATGGCCACCCGGTCGCCGGTGTAGCGGTCGTACGTGACGATCTCGGCGCCGTACCCCGCGGTGGCGGCCAGCTTCGAGGCCGGGGTGTCCTCGGGCATGACGATCACCGCGGTGGTGCCCAGTTCCCGGGCGGCGAGGGCGACGGCCTGGGCGTGGTTGCCGGAGGAGTAGGCGGCGATGCCCTTGGCCAGTTGCTCCGGGGTCAGCCGGGAGGCCGCGTTGTAGGCGCCGCGGAACTTGAAGGCGCCGATCCGCTGGAAGTTCTCGCACTTCAGGAACACCTCGGCGCCCACGAGTTCGTCGAGGGTGCGCGAGCGCAGCACCGGTGTGCGGTGGGCGACGCCCTTGATCTGCGCGGCGGCGTCACGGACGTCGTCGAGGGTGATGGGCGGGGTGGTGGTCGTCACGCGGGTCCTCCATCGGAAGCGGCGGGGGTGGCAGTCGCGGTGCGGGCCTGGGAGAGGTAGTTGTAGGCGGAGGCGCGGGAGATGCCGAGCCGGGCGGCGACCTGCTCGACGGCCCGGCGCACGGCGAACACCCCGTGCTCGTCGAGGCTGCGGAACAGCTCCAGCCGCTCGGCGCGGCCGAGTTGGACCCATGTCCTGCTCTGCCGCAGCTGATGGGCGTCGACGATGGCCTCCACCACGGAGTCGATGTCGTTGCCGAAGGTGGTCGTACCCGGCGCCTCGCCCGCCCCGGTCCCGGCTCCCCCGCCGATCCCGTTGAGCACGGCCTGCGCCTGCTGTACGGCGGTGACGTCGACGTTGACGCACAGCGCGCCGAACACCGCGCCCGTCGAGTCCCGCAGCAGCATCGTGGACGACTTGAGCAGTTGGCCGCCCTTGGTCCGGGTGAGGTAGTTCAACTCGTCGCCGGCCTCGTCCCCGCGCGCCAGCACCCGCAGCCCGATCTCGCTCATCGCACCGCCCACCGAACGCCCGGTGACGGCTCCGGCGACGGCGACCACGGACTTCTCCGGGTGCCGGTAGTCGTGCAGCACGACCTCGCACACCGGCCCGAACGTCGCCGCGATTCCCTCGACGACAGGCCCCAACGCACCGACGATCGCGTCCCGTTCGGCGTCCAGGACAGGGTCGTTGTCCACGTTCCCCCTTCCCACTCCTAGACAACCAGTCCAATCACTATACTCAGATTCCACTCACCCGGTGTTGACGGCCGCCGATCCCCCCTTGACTCTCAAGCCGCTCGAGATCCGATAGTGATCGGCATGAACGAGCTCTATTCCATCGGAGACGTCGCCCGCCGCACCGGCCTGAGCGTGAGCGCGATCCGGTTCTACGCCGACGAGGGTGTCGTCACCCCCACCGGCCTCACCGGGGGCGGCTTCCGGCAGTACGACGTGCACGCCATCGCCCGGCTCGAACTCGTGCGGACCCTGCGCGACCTGGGTGCCGGCCTCGACGACATCCGCCGGGTGCTGGGCGCCGAGACCTCCCTGCACGACCTGGCGGTCACCCATCTGCGCCTGGTCGAGGACCAGTTACGGCAGTTCCGGGCGCGCTCCGCCGTACTGCGGACCATCGTTCGGCAGCACACCACGACGGAACAGGTGAGTCTGATGCACAAGTTGGTGTCGATGTCCGACGACGACCGCTACCGGCTCATCGGCGAGTTCTGGGACTTCGTGACCGACGGCCTGGACGTCCATCCCGGCTACGTCGAGCAACTGCACAGCAAACGGCCCCACTTGCCCGAGGAGCCGTCCACCGAGCAGCTGGAGGCCTGGATCGAACTCGCCGAGATCGTACGGGACTTGGAGTTCCGCACGGCGCTGCGGGACTTCCTCCACCGCACCTTCGGCACCGAGCAGGGCAGGCTGATGGCGTCGCCGGAGATGATAGCCCGCGTCGAGAGGCATCGGAAGCTCCTCCTGGAGGCGCAGGCCTCCCAACAGGCGGGCGTGCCCGCGGAGTCGCCGCTTGCCCGGGACATCGCCGAGCGGGTGGCCGCCGACTCGGCGAGGCTGGTCACGGCGATGACCGGGGACCACGGACACGACGTGGAGAAGGCCCGGCGCGGCATCGTCGACTTCGACCGGAACGGCAGGGCGGCACAGGCACTGGCCAGGTCGACCGGCCTGCGACTGCTGACCAAGTACCACTCCCTGGTGGCGACCATCAACGGCACCCCCAAGCCTGACCCGGAGCGCGCGGCGGCACTCCGCGAGTGGATGGCCGCCGCGCTGCGCCAGGGCCCGACCGGCGGATGACGCGTCCGGTCAGGACATCCCGAACATCAGCCACGCCTGCTTGGCCGCGAAGTCGGGGTAGAGCGTGTTCATGGCGTCGAACAACTCGCGGTCCGTGGACGCCTTTTCCTGGAGGCGCCCGAAGTCGGTGAGGTAGCGCTTCGTCGTCTCGATGCACTCGGGGGTGTCCGGGGCGCCGGGCTTCTTGTGGCCGGCGACGGCCGTCCTCGGGTTCAGGGCCGCCAGCCGGTCCAGCGCGGCGATCCAGTTCTCGCGGATCTTGGGGGTGGTGTCGGCGACGTACGCGTGGCACTGGTTGTACAGGACGTCACCGGCGACGACGAGGTCGATCGACGGGACGTACAGGGAGGTGCTGTTCTTGCCGTCGGTGTGGCCCTGCTCGATGATCCGCAGCTCGTGGCCCTCCAGGGTGAAGGTCTCCTTCTCGTAGGGCTCCGGCAGCGTGAGCGTGTTCGGCATCTGCCCCGGGAGCCACTTGCGGAAGACCGGCAGCGCCTTCCCGTGCTCCCGCGCCAGTTCGACCGAGCCCGGTGTCGCGATGGCTCGGGCCCCGGGGTAGCGCCGGAGCAGCACGCCGAGGCCGCCGAAGTGGTCGAGGTGGCCGTGGGTGATGTAGATCGTGGTCAGGTTGCGGTGGTGCAGGGCGACCCAGTCGGCCAGCGCCTCGGCCTCGGTGACGGTGGTGAGCGGGTCGACCAGGACGGCGTCGCGCTCGCCGTGGATCAGGGTCGAGGTCATCGGGTCCCAGGCCATCGGCGCCCCGAAGGGCCGGGGCCGTTCTCCCACCAGGGGCTTCTCCGGTGCGGTGAAGACGTTGACGTCGAGCTGAGTGGGCATGTGAATCGGTTCCTGTCTGTGGCGGTGGCGGGAAACCGGGAGGAGCGCACCCGCCTCCTTGCATGTTCTATGCCATAGACCATAGATTAATTTCGGCGCGGACGGACCCGCCTGGACGAGCGACTGAGGTGGTGGTTTCGTGAGCCCTCGTAGGAGCGACAGCCGCGAGCGGATGGTCAACAGCACCGTGGCCCTGCTGCGCGAGTACGGCGCGAGCGCGACCAGCATCGACCGGGTGCTGGCCCACAGCGGCGCCCCGCGCGGCTCGGTGTACCACCACTTCCCCGGCGGGCGGACCCAGTTGGTCGAAGAGGCGGTGGCGCTGGCCGGCGACTTCATGGCCGGTGTGATCGAGGCCGCCATGGAGGCCGACGATCCGGTGGCGGCCATCGACAAGTTCTTCACCGTGTGGCGCGACCAGCTCGTGAAGAGCCGCTACCGGGCCGGCTGCCCGATCGTGGCGGTGGCCGTGGAGACCAACGACGAAGCCCCCCACCTCGCCCGCGCCGCAGGCGAGGTCTTCGCCGGCTGGCAGGAGGCGTTGGCGGCCATGTTGCGACGGCACGGCCTGGCCGAGGACCGAAGCCGTCGGCTCGCCGCGCTCATCGTCGCCGCGGAGGAGGGAGCGGTGGTCGTGTCCCGGGCCCAGCAGAGCAGCGCCCCGATCGAGGCGGTCGCCGCCGAGATCCACGACCTGCTGGTCCTCGCGCTGGGCAACCGCCCCGACGCCGCTCCCGGCCGTACGCCGCACATCGACTGACGCGTATCGCCTCCAGGAACCGCGACGCGTTCACCAACCCGGGGACACGGACCGGCACGCGCCGGTTTCCGGTCCCGCACGACCGAGCCCCGAGGAGGGCCACCCATGCAGAGATTCGAGTTCGTCAAGAAGGGCGAGCTGCGGTACGTCGACGTGCCGATGCCGGTGCTCGAGTCCGACGACGACGCGATCGTCCAGCCGGTCGTCTCGACCACCTGCGACCTGGACCGCTTCATGATCGCGGGACTGGCCCCGTTCCAGGGCCCGTTCGCGCTCGGGCACGAGACCGTGGCCAAGGTCCTCGAAGTCGGCGACAATGTCTCGCACGTGAAGCCCGGTCAACTCGTCGTCCCCGCCTGGCATGTCGCGTGCGGCACCTGCGCCGCGTGCGCGTCCGGTCGGCCCACCGGTTGTACGAACGTTCCGCGGAACGCGATGTACGGGCTGCCCGTGGGCGGTGACTACGGCGGCTTCTTCTCCGAAGCGGTCCGTATCCCCTTCGCGGGCTACGGGTTGGCGCCGCTGCCCGAGGGGGTCAGTGCCCGTGCGGCGGCGTCGGTGGGCGACAACCTCTCCGACACCTACAGCGCGGTCGCCCCGGCACTGCGCAACGCGCCGGGCGCCGACGTCCTCGTCGTCGGAGGGACCGGCTCGGTCGGCGTCTTCGCCGTCACCTTCGCCAAGGCACTCGGCGCGTCCTCGGTCGCCTACGTCGACACCTTCGACCCCGAGTGCGTCGAACTCGCCCGCGGACTGGGCGCCGAGATCCTCGACGAGGTGCCCCGTGGCCGCGAGTTCCAGGTGACGTTCGACGCGTCCGGCCGTCCCGACGGGCTGCACGCGGCCCTCAACGCGGTTGCCCCGAACGGCTTTTGCCACAGCTTCGGGATCTACTGGCAGGACGTCGCCGTTCCTATGCTCTCGATGTACATGCAGGGCGTGACGTTCTCGACGGGCCGACCCAACGTGGGTCCGAACATCCCGGACGTCCTCGCCCTCATCGCCGACGGGACCGTGGACCCGCTCCCGGTCTTCTCCGACGTCGTGAGCTTCGAGGACGCCCCGACCGCCCTGGCCCAGGGCCTCCGCAAGCCCCTCGTCGTCCGCGACGGTTACTAGGGCCACCAGACTGACCGAACGACGGCCACTCGACCCGCACAAGGAGAAACCCCATGCACCGCATCGTCGTCCAGTACTTCGACCCCGCCGACCCCGACGCCTTCGACGCCCGGTACCGCGATGAGCATGTCGCGCTGGCGAAGGCCATCCCCGGCCTCGTCGACTTCCAGCTCTCCCACCCGCGCGGGCTCAGGGGCGTGACACCGTATCTCGTGGTCGAGATGTCCTTCGCCGACGAGGACGCCGTGGCCACCGCACTGCAGTCCGCCGAGTTCGCGGAGGCCGGAAAGCACGCGGCCGGGTTCGAGGTCGCCTCGACATCCCTGTACACCTCCGCTCCGCAGCAGGCCTGAGACGAGAAGGGCCGCCACCGGCTCGACCAGCCCCCGATCCCTCGACGCCTCCGCGTCAACCCGCCTGAGGAGAACCAGAGATGAGCGCGACCCGGATACCCCCTGTCGACGACGAGATCACCGAGGAAGTCCGGGCGAACCTGGACAGGGCCATAGCCGATCTCGCCGTAGGGGCGGACGTCTGGTCGGGGCTCGGCCTGGACCGACGGGCCGCCCTGATCGCGGAGACTCAGGCGTCGATCGCGCGGCACGCGGACGACTGGGTCGCGGCGGCGGTCGCGGCCAAGGGAACCCACGCGGGCCCGATGGAGGGGGAGGAGTGGATCTCCGGGCCGTACGCGTCGTTGGCCGGCTTCGGTCGTGTCGCGCACAGCCTGGCCCTGCTGGCGAAGGGCGAGTCGCCGCTGAGCGGGGTGAAGGCCAGGCCGGCGCCCGGCGGCCGGATCCGGTTCGAGGTGTTGCCGGCGAACCTGCTCGAACACACCCTTCTGCACGGCTTCAAGGGCGAGGTCTGGCTCAAGCCGGGCGTCACCGAGGACCGGGCCCGCGCCGAGGCCGGTCTCGGCGCGCTGCGCGTCGGCGAGAACGGTGGCGTCGGGCTGGTGCTCGGCGCCGGCAACATCGCCTCGATCGGGCCGCTGGACGTGCTCTACGAACTCGTCGCCTTCAATCGGGCATCGGTGCTCAAACTGAACCCGACGTTCGCCGGACTCACCGACGCCTACAGCGCGGCGTTCAAGCCGCTGATCGACGCGAACCTGCTGCGGATCGTCAACGGCGCGGCGAAGGTGGGTGGTTACCTCACCCGGCACCCCGGTATCGCGCATGTGCACATCACCGGTTCGGCCGTGACGCACGACGCGATCGTGTGGGGTACCGGCGCGACCGCCTCGGCGAACCGCGCGGCCCGCACCCCCGTCCTGGACAAGCCGATCAGCTCCGAACTCGTGGGCGTCTCACCGACGATCGTCATCCCCGGCAGGTGGAGCAGGGCCGATCTCAGGTTCCAGGCCGAGCAGATCGCCACCCAGCGACTGCAGAACTCCGGCCACAACTGCATCGCCACCCAGACGCTGATCCTGTCCTCGGACTGGCGGCAGAAGGACGAGTTCCTCGCCGAACTGCGGCGCGTTCTCGACCGGTTGCCCCGACGCGAGCCGTGGTACCCCGGTTCCGACCGCAAGATGGACGCCGCCCGCAGTTCCTACCCCGAGGCCGAGGACCACTCCGGCCGTCTGCTGGTCGAGGTCTCCGAGGCCACGAGCAGGGACCTCTTCGCGACCGAGTACTTCGCACCCGTCCTCGGCCACACCGCGCTCCCCGGAACGGGCGCGGACTTCTTCCGGGCCGCCGTGGAGTTCGCCAACACCGAGCTGGACGGCACCCTCGGCGCGAGCATCGCCGTGGCCCCGAAGGACAAGCGGGCGATCAAGGAGTTCGACGACATCCTCGCCGGACTCCGCTACGGCTCCATCGGCGTCAACGCGTGGAGCGCGGTGGCGTTCCTGGGCGCCCCCTTCACCTGGGGCGCGTTCCCCGGCAACACCCTGGAGGAGGTGGGTTCCGGCATCGGCGTCGTCCACAACGCCCATCTCATCGACACCACAGAACGCTCGGTCGTCCACGGCCCCTTCCGCACCTTCCCGCGCTCGGTCCTGCACGGCGAGAACTCCTTGTTCCCGCGCCCCCCGTGGTTCGTGACGGCCAGGACGGCCCATCGCACCGGGGCCAAGTTGTCCGCGTTCGCCGCGAAGCCCAGCTGGTTCAAGCTGCCCGGAATCTTCGCCGACGCGTTCCGCGGCTGACCCTCTGCACCCCGACCGGCGAAGGAGCACTCCGTGACCAGCATCAAGAGCACATATCCCGACGTCGAGATCCCGTCGACCAGCGTCTACGACTATCTGTTCGGCTCGCTGAGCGAGGCCGACCTCGGCCGGACGGCGGTCGTCGACGGTGACCGCACGCTGACCTACGGCGAACTGAGACAGGCGGTGGACCGGTTCGCGGGCGCGCTCGCCGCTCGCGGGGTCGCACCGGGCGACGTCGTGGCGCTGCACGCGCCGAACGGTTCCGGTTTCGTGATCGCCTTCCACGGGATCCTGCGCGCCGGGGCCACCGCGACGGCGCTCAACGCGATGTACGCCCCGCACGAGATCGCGGGCCAGCTGCGGGATTCCGGCGCGTCGACGTACGTCACGGTCGCCTCGCTCCTGCCGGGCGCGCTCGCGGGCGCCGAAGAGGCGGGGCTCGGCCGGGACGCGTTCATCGTGCTGGACCCGACCGAGGGCTACCCGTCGCTGCCCGACCTGCTCGGCGAGGGCGCGACCGCACCGGACATCGCCGTCGCCCCGGCCACCCACCTCGCGGTGCTGCCGTACTCCTCGGGCACGACCGGCCTGGCCAAGGGCGTCATGCTCACCCACACCAACCTCGTCGCCAACATCGCCCAGTGCGAGCCCATGTTGAAGGTGACCGAGCACGACACGGTGCTCGCGGTGCTGCCGTTCTTCCACATCTACGGCATGAACGTCCTGCTGAACCTGACCCTCAGGGCACGCGGCACGCTCGTCACCATGCCCCGGTTCGACCTGGCGGAGTTCCTGACCAGGATCCAGGAGCACCGCGTCACCTTCCTCTACATCGCCCCGCCGGTCGCGGTCGCCCTGGCCAAGCACCCGGTGGTCGAGCAGTACGACCTCTCGAGCCTGCGGATGGTGGTGAGCGGCGCCGCGCCGTTGGACGAGGCACTCGGCAACCGTCTCGCGGCACGACTGGACGTCCGGCTGATGCAGGGCTTCGGCATGACCGAACTCAGTCCCGTCTCGCATCTCACCCCGCTCGACGACCCGGAGATGTCCGTCGGCTCGATCGGGGTGGCCGTCCCGAACCTCGAATTCAAGGCCGTCGACCCGGCGACCGGCCAGGACGTCCCCTGGACACCGGGTCGGCGCAGCTCGGCCGGCGAGATGCTCGTGCGCGGCCCGAACGTCATGCGGGGCTACCTCGGCAACCCCGAGGCGACCGCGGCCACGATCGATCCGGACGGGTTCCTGCACACCGGCGACATCATCGAGATCGGCGCCAAGGGCGAGGTCTATGTGGTCGACCGGCTCAAGGAACTCATCAAGTACAAGGGCTACCAGGTCCCGCCGGCCGAACTCGAAGCCGTGCTGCTGACCCATCCCTCGATCGCGGACGCGGCGGTCGTGGCGCATCCCGACGAGGAAGGCGGCGAGATTCCCCGCGCGTTCGTCGTCCTCCAGGGCGGCACCGCCGCGACCGCGAACGAGATCATGTCGTACGTCGCCGAACACGTCGCCCCGCACAAGAAGGTCCGGCTCGTGGACTTCGTCGACGCCATCCCGAAGTCGGCGTCGGGAAAGATCCTCCGCAGGGACCTCAGGGGACGGCCGGTCACGACGTCTGCCGCAGGGTGATGTAGTCATCCTTGTTGACAGTGACGGCAGTGATCCCCTCGGACGCGCCGCCACCTGGAGCGCACACGAAGCTGACTGTCCCTCCCTCTACGACCTGGACAGTGAGGGGCCGGCTGCTGCACCAGGCGATCTTCAGCTGGAGCCGGTGTTCTCCCGGCGGCACTTCGAAGCGGACTGTCTTCCCTCGCCGGATGCTGCCCACTCGGGTGTCGTCGATGAGAACGTCGTAGCCGCGGAGCATGTCACGATAGCCGCCCCGCTCCCGTGACAGCACGACGGTTCCATGGGCGGTCACGGCTCTTCCCGCGTCGTCCATCGCGACCCCCTTCACTCGAACACCGTGGGTGCCGCGAGCGTACTCATACGTCAACTGCGGCGGAACAAACGACTGTTCAAGCCCACTCCGCTGTTCCGCTCTCCGCCACCGCGTCAAGGTCCCGCCACGCTTCCGCGGTCAGATCGGCGGCGGTCCAGCGTGCGGCCGACACGACCTCCTCCGGAGTGCGGAAGCCCGCGACCACGCACGCGACACCGGGAGCGCGCAGCGGAAAGCGCAGGGCGGCGTGCGGGAGTGCGGTGCCGTGTCGGGCGGACGCCTCGGCGAGGAGGCGGGCGCCGCGCAGTGCCGACTGCGGGGCGGGGCCGTAGTCGAAGGTGGCGTCGCTCGCTGGGTAAGTCCGGCTGAGCAGGCCGGAGTTGAACGGTGCGGCGGCCACCACAGCGACCCCGCGTCCGGCGCACGCGTCCAGCAAGGGGCGGGCGGTGCGGTCGAGGAGGGTCCACCGTCCGGCCACCATCACGGCGTCGACGTCCGCCTCCTCGACGACGCGCAGCAGCGGGGCGACCGTGTTCATGCCGACGCCGACGGCGCCGATGACACCTTGGTCGCGCAGGGCCGTCAGCGCGGGCAGGGCATGGTCGAGGGCGGCGTCCAAGTGGTCGTCGGGATCATGGACGTAGACGATGTCGATCCGGTCGAGTCGCAGGCGGTCGAGGCTGGCCTCCAGACTTCGCAGTACGCCGTCCCGTGAGTAGTCGGGGCGGCGTATCAGCGTGTCGGGTACGGCGAAGCCTCCTGCCGTCAGGTCGGATCCGGTGGGTGCCGGGTGGGGTTCCAGCAGCCGGCCGACCTTGGTGGAGACGGTGAACTCCGTGCGCGGACGGTGCGCGAGGGCCTCGCCGAGCCGCCGTTCGGACAGTCCGAGGCCGTAGTGCGGGGCGGTGTCGTAGTAGCGCACCCCCACGTCCCAGGCGGCATCGAGGGTGGCCCGCGCCTGGTCGTCGTCGATCGGACCGTGGAGGTTGCCGATGGGGGCGGCACCGAATCCCAGTGTGCTGACCCGGACGCTCGTCCGGCCGAGTGGGCGTGCCCTCACGAGGTTCCCGCTTCCACGGCCCTCGCCGCATAGAGAAGGATCTGCTTCATCTGGCAGGCAGGACCCTAAGGATGGGATCCATTTTGCGCAACACCTTGATGGATATGCGTAGTTCATGACGCTTTATTGAGGTATGCACAGGGCTTCAGATTGAGATCTGTCCGATCTCTTCCCAACTCTCAGCGGCAGTGCCATATTGGCCACGGAAAATGAACCTGATTCATTCGTGGCACAAGAGGGGACTCGCCTTGGGCGACTCAACACCGGCCTACCGTCCGGGATATGAGCTGGTCGCGGAGCAACTGCTGGAGTACATCGCCCAGCAGAACCTGCGGCCCGGTGACCGCCTCCCCACCGAACAGGGCCTGGCCCAGATCCTCGGAGCCTCCCGCAACGTCACCCGGGAGGCCGTGAAGGTGCTGGCCGCGATCGGCCGGCTCCAAGTGCGGCGCGGCGCGGGCATCTTCGTCGCCGCCTCGGTCGGCGGGCTGCTGGACGACGAGCTCTCGCACTTCCGGCCGACCGGCATGGAAGACGTCCGGATGCTCCTGGACTACCGCAAGGTGATCGAGTCGGAGACGGCGCGCCGAGCCGCCTCCCACGCCACCCCGATCGAGGTCAGGGCCATCCGGGAGAGTGCGGAGAGTTCGCTGACGGCGGCCACGATGAACGACGTTGACACCTTCGCCAAGGCGGACGCGGCGTTCCACGACGCGGTGGGCGCCGCCTCGCACAACGTGTTCCTGAGGGCGAGCGTCGCCGGTGTGCGGCGTCTGGCGTCCCAGTCCGACGTGCTGCTCTTCCACGGCGACGTGCCCGGATCGCTGGAAGTCGCCGCGCATCAGCATGTAGCCATAGCGGAGGCGGTCGCCGCGGGGGCGGCCGATCTCGCCGAGCGGCTGATGGTGGAGCACATCGCCACCACCCAGAGCCAGTTCGAGAGCAAGATTCGCGACCGGCTGTTCAGTCCCGAGGCCCAGCCGCCCTCCCCGGAGGCACCGGCCTCGTAACCCGGCCGACCCCGCATGTGCCGCAGCACAGCGATCGGGTCGCCCGACGCCCTCAAGTCCCGGTGGACGACCGGGACTTGCAGGTATCAACCTCCCTCAGGCGATTGGATTCGCGTGTCTCATCCGTCTGCGCGCAGGGGCGCCTTCACGCCGCTGCGAAGAAGTCTCACGGCCGCCTTCTCGGTGGCCGCGGCGGCCGCCCTGCTGAACGCCGCACCGGCCCAGGCGGCTGCCGCACCGCCGGACCTGAACGTCTATGTCTCCCCGACCGGCCGGGACTCGGGCTCGGGTACCGCCGCGCACCCCTTCAAGACCCTTGACCACGCACGGGACTACGTACGCGGCGTCAAGCAGAAGGCCAAGGGCGACATCCACGTCCGGCTGCTGTCCGGCACCTACCAGCTCAGCCGTACGTTCGCCCTGACCGCCCGGGACTCCGGCACCAACGGGCACCGGATCTACTACGAGGCCGCCCCCGGCGCCCACCCGGTGATCAGCGGAGGCAAGCAGATAACCGGCTGGGTTCCGGCCGACAGCACGGGACAGGTCTACAAGGCCAAGGTGGGGGACATCGACACCCGCCAGCTGTACGTGGACGGGGAGTTGGAGACCCGCGCGCGCAGCGGCAAGAACCCCGCCGGCTTCAGCCAGACGTCGACCGGCTACGCCTTCACGGACTCAAGTCTCAACTCCTACAAGCGTCCTTCGGACCTGGAGGTCGTCAGCTCCTGGGGCTGGAAGCTGATGCGCTGCCCCGTGCAGTCGATCGCCGACAACAAGATGACGATGCAGCAGCCCTGTTGGCACAACGCGCATCTCCAGCAGGGCCAGGAGATCCAGAACCCGACCTGGCTGGAGAACGCCCGCGAGCTGCTGGACACGCCCGGTGAGTGGTACCTGGACAAGGGCGCGGGCGAGATCTACTACATGCCCAAGTCCGGCCAGAACCTGTCCACTTCGACCGTGACCGTGCCGCAGGTGCAGGACCTGGTGGACCTCAACGGCACCAGGACGGCCCCGGTCGGCAACGTGTCGTTCCAGGGCATCACCTTCTCCTACTCCACCTGGCTCGCGCCGAGTTCGTCCGAGGGCCTCATCGAGGGCCAGGCCGGTTTCCGGATGGTCGGCAACGACCCCACCTTCGACGCGACCCGTCTGAAGTGGCAGAAGACGCCGGGTGCCGTGAACGTCAACTACGGCCACGGCATCGGCTTCGAGGGCAACACCTTCACCCATCTCGGCGCGGTCGGGCTGAACTTGAACACCGGCACGCAGGGCACCGACATCACGGGCAACGTCTTCCGCCAGATCGCCGCCACCGGCATCCAGATCGGCGGGGTCGAGGTGATCGACGCCCACCCCGACGACCCCCGGGACATCACCAAGGACACCCAGGTCGCCAACAACGTGGTCACCAAGGTCGCCGACCAGTACAACGGCTCCATCGGCATCCTGGCCGGCTACACCGACCACACCACGATCACCCACAACAAGGTCTACGACCTGCCCTACACCGGCATCTCCGTCGGCTGGGGCTGGGGCCTCACCGACCAGGGCGGCGACACCAACTACCCCGGGAATCTGGGCGTTCCGATCTGGGACACCCCCACGACCAGCCGTGACACCAAGGTCACCGACAACGAGATCTACGACATCATGAAGTCGCAGGCCGACGGCGGTGCCATCTACACGCTGAGCTCCAACCCCGGCGGTGTGGTGTCCGGCAACTACATCCACGGCACGCCACCGCCCGCCTACGGCGCGATCTACCACGACGAGGGCAGCCGGTACTGGACGAACACCGGCAACGCCCTGTGCGACGTCGCCTACCAGTGGCTGTTCCTCAACCACGGCATGGACATCGACGCCACGAACAACTTCACCACCCAGCCCGCCTTCTCCACCCAGGCCAACAGCACGGGCAGCACCATCAGCGGCAACACCACCGTGGGTTCCTGCGCCCAACTGCCGGCCTCCATCGTCAACAACGCGGGCCTGCAAGCGAGTTACCGCCACCTCGACCCGGGCCCGACCGTCACCGACCACCAGGCGCCGAGCAGGCCCGGCACGCCGAGCGCGGTCACCGACTTCCCGACGATCGCGGACCTCAGCTGGGCCGCGTCCACCGACGACACCGCCGTCACCGGCTACTCCGTCTACCGCGACGGCAAGCTGATCAGCGCCACGGGCAACACCTCGGTACGCCTCCCGGGCCTGACCGCCGGAAAGACGTACACCTTCACGATCACCGCCCGTGACGCCGCCGGCAACGAGTCCCGGCCCAGCCAGGCGCTCAAGGTCACCATGCCGTCCGGCTCCGACCTCGCCCTCAAGAAGCCGATCACCGCCTCGTCGTACTCCGAGGCCAACACCCCGGAAAAGGCGGTCGACGGCGACCTCTCCACCCGCTGGGCGCAGGGCCTCGGCCTGCCCGACCCGTCGTGGATCCAGGTCGACCTCGGGGCGTCGTACGACGTGAACGGCGCGATCACGACCTTCGAGAAGGCGAGCGGTTACAAGTACCGCATCGAGGTCTCCCCCGACGAGGTCCACTGGAAGACCCTCGCGGACCGCACCGCCGCGGACACCACGGCGGCGACCGACTACGTCCACACGGACACCCCGGTCGCGGGCCGCTTCGTCCGGCTGACCGTCACCGGCTCCAACTGGAACGGCGGCAGCATCTACGACTTCCAGGTCTACGGCACCCCGAGGACCGTCACGGACCACACGGCACCGACCGCTCCCGGGCAGCCGACGGTCAAGCCGCTGCTGCCCAGCCTGGTCGATGTCAGCTGGCCCGCGGCCACCGACGACACCGGAGTGACCAGCTATGTCGTCTACCAGGACGGCAAGCGGATCGGTGTCACTGACGCCACCACCCTGCGGGTCTCCGGCCTGACCGCCCATACGCAGTACTCCTTCACCGTCGTGGCCCGCGACGAGGCACTGAACACCTCCGACCCGAGCAAGGCGGCGGTCGTCACCACACCGGCGGACAACGACCTGGCCCTGAACAGGACGGCGACCGCGTCCTCCGAGTCGGACGGCTACGCCCCGGCGAAGGCGGTCGACGGCGATCTGTCGACCCGCTGGGCGCAGGGCCTGGGACTGCCCGACCCGTCCTGGATCCAGGTCGACCTCGGCAAGGACACCGCAGTCTCCGCCGTGGTCACCACCTTCGAGTTGCCGAGCGGCTACAAGTACCGGCTGGAGTACTCCACCGACGGCCAGAACTGGTCGACGTTCGAGGACCACACCGCCCAGAGCACCACCGCGCGGACCAACTACGCCTTCGCCGACGCCCCCGTCACCGCGCGCTACCTGCGCCTGACCGTCACCGGTTCCAGCGGCAACGGCGGCAGCATCTACGCCCTCCAGGCGTACGGCGGCTTCTGAGCACGCGGTTCCTCAGCCAAAACGTTTCCCTACGGAAGACGAAAGCCAGGATGAAGATCACCCATGTCGAAGTACACCGGATCGATGTTCCGGCAGCCAGTCCGCCCTTCCGCTGGCGCGACGGGCTGAGCGGCAGCGCTCCGGTGGGCGACGGCGCGGTCCTGCACATCGGGACGGACGAGGGGGCCGAGGGCGTCGCGCTGTTCGCCCGCCCCGGCGCCCACGTCGTCCTGCGGGACCTGGTGGACCGGGTCTTCCGCGAGGAGCTGGTCGGAGCCGACCCGTTCCAGCGGGAGTGGCTGTGGCACCGGGTGTGGGAGCTGGACCGTATCCACGAACTCCCGCTCCCCACCCTGGGGTTGATCGACATCGCCCTGTGGGACCTGGCCGGCCGCTACCACGGCGAACCGGTCTGGCGCCTGCTCGGCGGTTTCCGGGACGCCATCCCCGCCTACGCCTCCACCTCGACGTTCGCGAGCATCGCGGAGTTCCTCGACGTGGCGGACCAGTCTCTGGCCCTCGGATATCGCGGGATCAAACTGCACGCCTGGGGCGACGCCCGCCGGGACGCGGAACTGTGCCTGGCCCTGCGCGAGCACGTCGGTCCCGATGTCCCGCTCATGTACGACGGTTCGGCGGGCTTCGATCTGCCGGACGCGATCCGGCTGGGGCGGGCGCTCTCCGAGGCCGACTACCTCTGGTACGAGGAGCCGATCCGGGAGTTCAGCATCTCGGCCTACCAGCGGCTCGCCGAGACCGTGGACGTACCGCTGCTGGTGGCGGAGACCTCCGACGGCGCGCACATGAACGCGGCGGACTTCATCCGGTCCGGTGCCGCCACCTTCGGCGTCCGGGCCGGCACCACCCTCCGGGGCGGCATCACCGGCGCCATGCGCACCGCGCATCTCGCCGACGCCTACCGGCTGCGGGCCGAGGTGCACGGTTCGGACATCCCCAACCACCACCTGTGCATGGCCATCTCCAACACCACCTACTACGAGTCCCTGGTGACCTCGGTGAACGTCGTCCGAGAGCGCCATGTGGACGACCAGGGCCTGGTGCACGCCCCCACGGGGCCCGGCATCGCCCTCCCCCTCGATTTCGGCTACGGCAGCCAACTCCTGCCGTTCGTCGAGCAACCGCGCTGAGCGGCGCGAGAACAGAAAGGCAAGGCAAGACGATGGAGTCTTCCCGATCTCCGAGAACCGGTCGGCGTCACTCGCTGCTCCGCGCGGCGGCCATCACGCTGTCCCTGGCCACCGCGGCGGCACTGGCGGGCTGCGCCAGCGCCGACACCACCACCCCTTCCGCCGCCAAGCAGTCGGCGTTCAAGCCGGCCGCGCAGAAGGCGGGTTCACAGATCACGGTGTGGGCCGACTCGACCCGGCTGCCGTCCGTGCAGGCCTACCAGAAGTCGCACCCCGACGTGAAGATGAAGATCGTCACGTACGACGGCGGCGCCGACGGGTCGACGTATCTCCAGTCGAAGGTGCAGCTCTTCGACCGGACCGGCAGCGGCTGGCCGGACGTGGTGTTCGGCAATCCGACCGACGTGACCTGGGCGTCGGAGGCCACCAAGCCCGGCGCGCAGCCCTTCGCCGCGCCCCTGGACGAGAAGCTCGTACCGCAGAGCACCCTGGACGGCTTCGCCAAGGGTTCCCTGACGCCCTGTCAGTTCAACGGCCACACCTACTGCATGCGCAATGACATCGCGCAGGTGCTCCTCTGGTTAAACAAGTCCCTTATGGACAAGTGGGGTTACCAGGTCCCCACGACATGGCAGGCGTACGAGGCCCTCGGCAAGAAGGTCGCCAAGGAGCACCCGGGCTATCTGGTCGGCTCGGTCGGTGACACCAACTCCCATGAGTCGTACTTCTGGTCGGGCCAGTGCCCCGCGTTCGACCTGGTGAAGCCGGACACCCTGCGTACCGACCTGGCCGACCCGAAGTGCACGCGGATGGCGACGCTGCTGGACAGCCTGATCAGCGCCAAGGCCGTCGCCACCCAGGGCTTCTTCAGCCAGGGCTTCGCGAAGAACAGCGGCTCCAAGGTCCTTATGGCGTACGGCCCTTCGTGGTACGGCCAGTATCTTTTCAAGGCCGGCTTCAAGACCCCGGCCAAGCAGATCGCCGCGGCTCCCCCGCTCACCTGGGAGGGCGAGAGCACGACCGCCACGGGCAACGTCGGCGGCGGTGTGTGGATGGTGTCCTCGCACAGCGCCAACCTCAAGGCGTCCTCGGATCTGGTCACTTGGCTGACCACCTCCGACGCGAACCAGGCGACCGCGCCGACCTATCCGGCGTACACGCAGGCCGCGAAGGCGTGGCTGGCGAACCCGGCCAACAAGGACTACTTCGCCAATGACGTGAGCGGGCCGTTCGAGCAGGCCGCGAACGAGGTGTGGACCGGCTGGTCGAACACCAGGTTCTCGGACTCCACCGCCTGGTCCAGCGTCGTCCTCCCGGCGCTGACCGCCGGAAAGACCCTGACCGAGACCCTGCCGGCCTGGCAGCAGGAGATCGCCGGCGAGGCCAAGACCCAGGGCTACAAGGTGGTCGATCAGTGACCTTGCTGGAGACCGAGCGCGTCACCGTCTCCCCCGTGCGCCGCGGCATCACGCCGCGGCGCACGGGCCGCGGTCGCGCGGCCTACTTCTTCGTCGCCGGGTACGCGGTGCTGCTGCTCGCGTTCGGCGTCTTTCCCACCGGGTACGCGTTCTATCTGTCGCTCACCAACGACCGGGGCCAGTTCACCGGGGTCAACCAGTTCGTGAAGGTCGTCCAGGACTACCGCTTCGTCCCGGCCTTCACCCACATGCTGGTCTATCTGGCCATGTGGCTGGTGACCCTGGTCGTCGTGGTCGTGCTGACCGCCGTGGTCCTGCGCAGCCGGGTGCGTCCGGGCACCTCGGCGCTCTTCCGCTTCCTCTACTACATCCCCGGCGCCCTGGCCGGAGTGGCGAGCGTGCTGGTCTGGCTGTTCATGCTGGACCCCGATGTCAGCCCGGTGTCACGGCTGTTGACCGCCATGGGGTTCAAGACGTTCGCCGCCGTCCTGGCACCCGGCAACCTGCCGCTGATCCTCATGCTGATCGCGTTCTGGACCGGCGCCGGCGGCTGGATGGTCGTGATGTACGGGGCGTTGAACAACATCCCCGACGAGGTGCTGGAAGCGGCCCGCATGGATGGTGCGGGCCCGTGGCGTACCGCCTGGCACATCCAGATCCCGATGATCCGGCAGTGGATCGTCTACATGACGATCATGGCCTTCGCGACCGGCACCCAGCTGTTCGTGGAGCCCCAACTCCTCCAGACGGCCAGCCTCGGCAGGGTGAGCCCCACCTGGTCGCCGAACCAGCTCGCCTACGTCTACGCCTTCCAGCAGGGCGACTTCAACGGCGCCGCCGCCATCTCCGTCGTCCTCCTGGCCGTGGGTCTCCTCGCCGCCGGTCTGCTGGTCGCCCGCTCGAACCTGTTCAAGTTGGACGAGAAATGACACAGACGATCCCCTTCCTGACGGCCGTGCGGCGACGCGCCCACCCGTCAAGGAGCCTTCCCTTCCTGGTAGTTGGGCTCCTCCTGGCCTTTCTCCTGGTGTTCTTCGTGCTGCCGGTGATCTGGCTGCTGCTGGCCCCGTCGAAGACCGCGGGCGAAGTGGTGCGGGACAACCCGCTGTCCTTCGGCTCGTTCCATCAAATCGGCGCGGCCTGGCGGCACTTGTTCGCCTTCCAGGACGGCGCCATGTCGAGGTGGCTGCTCAACTCGGCCATCTACTCGGGCGGTTCACTCGTCCTCACGCTGCTCGTCAGTGTTCCGGCCGGCTACGCGCTGGCGCTGACGAAGTTCCGGGGCCGCCAGACGCTCCTGGTGATCACCCTGGTCACCATGATCATGCCGCAGGCCACCCTGGTGCTGCCGATCTTCCTGGAGCTCAACCGCTTCCATCTCGTCGGCACCGTCTGGTCGTTGATCCTCCCCTTCTCCTTCTATCCGTTCGGCGTGTACCTGGTCTACATCTACTTCGGGAGCAGCCTCCCCAGGGACCTGCTGTCCGCCGCGCGCATCGACGGCTGCACGGAGTGGCAGCTCTTCTCCCGCATCGCGCTCCCGCTCGCCAAGCCGGTGATCGGACTGGTCGCGTTCTTCAGCTTCGTGGGCAACTGGAACAACTTCTTCCTGCCGTATCTCGTGCTGCCGAACAGCGAGCAGTTCCCCGTCCAGGTGGGCCTGAACCAACTGCTCACCTCCACACCGTCGTTCAACCCCGTCGCAGGCGCCGGACTGAACATCACCATCCCCGAACTCGCCCTGGCCATCGTCATCGCCATCCTGCCCGTGCTGGTGCTCTTCCTCTTCTCCCAGCGCACGCTGGTGTCCGGGATGCTCGCCGGATCGAGCAAGGAATGACCGCCGCTCCGGCCCCCGAAGGAGACTCCGTGTACCGGCTCGATCCGCGCTACGCCCCCGCCTCGCAGGCCGTCCTCGGCACGGGTTGGCAGGCCGTGTCCGCCCAACTCCCCTACGGCCGGGCGGTGGTGGCTATCGAAGGGCCCCCGACCGTCGACTGGTCCCGCCTCGCCGATCGCCTCGGACACGAACTGACCGAGCGCGGCACCCCTGTCACCCTGCTCGACGTCCGGACCCACTACGCACCGCCGGCACTCGTCAGAAGCCGTACCGAGCGACCGGAGGACGCCGACGACCCCTACTTCCGCAAGCTCGCCGACAACCCCCTCGACGACCTCTTCGAGAACCTGCCGCCGGCCGCGCTGCCGACCGAAGGGCTACTCCTCGCCTACGGGCCCGGCGCGGCCCTCGTGGAGCACGACGTGCTCTGGTACGCCGACGCCCCCAAGCGCTACGCGGAGGCCGCCGTCGGCGCGGGCGAGACGGGCGCCAACCTCGGTCTGCCGGACGAGAAGCCCGACTTCGGACGCCTCTTCTACATCGACTGGCCGATGCTCGACCGGCACCGCGACGCGCTCGCCCGCCGCCTCGACGGCTGGCTCGACCTGCAGCACCCCGACCAGCCTGCGTGGCTCGACGGAGCGGGCCTGCGCGCCACCTGCGCCGGCCTGGCGCGCCGTCCCGTCCGTACCCGCCCCTACTTCAACTCCACGCCCTGGGGCGGCCATTGGGCACAGCGCGAACTCGGCTTCAATCCCGACTCCCGCAACACCGCGCTCGGTTACGAGCTGATCGCACCCGAGGCGGGCATCCTCATCGGCACCGGACCGGAGGCCCAGGCCGAGGTGCCGTTCCAACTCCTGTGCGTACTGGAGCCGTTGAGCGTGCTGGGGGCAGCGGCGCACGCCCGCTTCGGCACGTCCTTCCCGATCCGCTTCGACTACCTCGACACCGTCGGCGGCGGCAGCCTCTCCGTGCACTGCCACCCCAAGGAGTCGTACATGCGCGAGCGTTTCGGCTGGGACTACACCCAGCACGAGACGTACTACCTCACCCTCGGCAGCAGCGACACCAAGGTGTACCTCGGCCTGCGCGAGGACGCCGACGTCGACGTCTTCCGCAAGGAGGTGGAGCGGGCCGTCAGCGACGGAGTCCCCATGGACCCCGAGGACCACGTCCTGGCCTTCCCCGCCGAGCAGGGCCAGTTGTTCATGATCCCGGCCGGCACCCCGCACGCCAGCGGCGCGGGCAACCTCGTGCTGGAGATCAGCGCCACCCCGTACCTCTACAGCCTGCGGTTCTACGACTGGCTGCGGCCCGGCGCCGACGGCAACCCGCGCCCGCTGCCGTACGAGCACGGGTTCGCCAACCTGGAGACCGGCCGGCGCGGCGAGGCCGTCGCCCGTGACTTGGTGCAGGAACCGCGCACCCTGCGCGAGGGCACCGGCTGGCGGGAGGAGGTCATCGGCGCACTGGCCGAGATGTTCTACGAGGTCAGGCGCTTTGTGCTGGACGCCGGGGCCGAGGCCGCCGACGACACGCAGGGGCGGTTCCACATCCTGAACGTGGTGGAGGGGGACGGCGTCACCGTGCACACGGCGGCCGGAGACCGGCACGAACTGGCCTACGCCGAGACCCTGACCGTGCCTGCCGCGGTCGGCCCGTACACCCTGCGGGCGACCGGTGACGGCCCGGTGCGGGTCGTGAAGGCGCTGGTCCGTTGATCCCTGTCCTGGAGATCGGCGGCACCCATGTCACCGCCGCGCTCGTCGACCCCCGCGACGGGCGAGTCACCGACCGCACGCGCGAACCGCTCGACGCGGACGGCGCCGCCGAGGACATCCTCGACGTCGTCCGGTGCTGCGCCGACGGGCTGTCGGCGCCGACCGGTGCGCGGTGGGGCGTCGCGGTGCCCGGGCCGTTCGACTACACGCGAGGGGTCGCCCTCTTCCGGGACGTGGGCAAGTTCGACGCCCTGTACGGGACGGACGTCCGGGCGGCGCTCTTGCACGGACTGCGGCAGCGTCCCGCCGACATCGTGTTCCTGAACGACGCCCACGCCTTCCTGACCGGCGAGTGGTCCACGGGCACCGTCCGGGGGCATCGCCGTGCCGTGGGCATCACGCTCGGCACCGGTGTCGGCTCGGCGTTTCTCGCCGAGGGCCGCATCCGCGACGACGGTCCCGGCGTACCGCCCGAGGGCCGGATGGACCTCACCGAGATCGACGGCCGGCCGCTGGAGGACACCGTCTCCCGCCGCGCGATCCTCGCCCGCTACGGCGACCCCGCCGCCGATGTGCACGACATCGCCGAACGGGCCAGGGCAGGAGAGGAGCGGGCCCGGCGGGTGCTGGCCGACGTCTTCGCCGGACTCGGCGCCGCGCTGGGCCCGCGCCTGCTGGCCTTCGGCGCGACCGCGCTGGTCGTCGGAGGCTCCATGGCCCGCTCCTGGGACCTCGTCGCCCCCGCGCTGTCCGCCGGCCTCACGACCGGGGGCTGGACACCGGACGACTCGCGTGCCGAGAGCGCGGCCGGGGTCCGACCCCCTCGCGCGATGAAGCCCGCCGGCTCTGCGGGCGACGCCGCGCTGGTGGGCGCGGCCCGCGCGGCGATGAGGTGAGACCGCGCTGAACTTCCGCAGCGGGCGTTGCGTATCCATTCCGCGGGGACAACTCCGTTCTCCGCCAGGGGACGTGACGTAGGGAGAGCGCCGTGCCGATACCGCCCGCGTCCGAGTCGGCGGACGACCGCACCGCGCTGGAACCCATCCGCGTGCTGCGCCCGCGCAACACCGACGCGCTGGCCCAACTCCTCGACGACATACGCCAGGACGAGCACTATCGCGGCCACACGACGGAGGCCGCGCCCGTCCCGCAGACCTCGCCCGAGGGCGAGACGGAGGAACTCCCGCCCGCCCCCGGCCGCAGGACGGAGCAACTCCCCGCGATCCGCCCCCGCTTGGGACCCGGGCAGCGCAGGGCGGCCGTGGTGATCGCGGTAGCCGCGGCGGCGGTCGTCGGCTTCGGCTGCTCTCTCCTGATCCCCGGCCCCACCAAAGCCACCACCCCGGCCGCACCCTCACCGAGCGCGTCAACCACCCCGACGTCCGCCGCACCGACGTCGGCCGCCCCCAGCGCAGTCGGGACTCCTGGCATCCTGGCCAACCCCGGCTTCGAGTCGGGCGGCATCTCGCCGTGGAACTGCGCCGGGAATCCGGGCTCGATCGTCTCCTCCCCCGTCCACTCGGGCGCCAAAGCCCTCAAGGGGACGGCGAGTTCGAGCGACACCGCGCAGTGCGACCAGACCGTCGCGGTACGACCGAACACGACCTACTCGCTCAGCGGCTGGGTCCGCGGCTCCTACGTCTACCTGGGCGTGAGCGGGGGCACCTCCACCTGGACCACGTCCCCCTCCGGCTACAGCCGTCTGACCGTCTCCTTCACGACGGGCCCGACCCAGACCAGCGCGACCGTCTACGTCCACGGCTGGTACGCACAGGGCAACTACTACGCCGACGACCTCACCCTGGGCGTGTCCGGTGGCGGCGGCGCTACCTAGAGTGGGGCGTGTGACCGACACCAGCGACACCCGCCCCGCCGACAGCGAAGCGCAGGCTCCCCGGCGGAGCCCACTGCTCCGCCTGATGCGCCATCTCCCCCTGATCGCCCCGGTCCTGCTGTGGGCCGTGCCCTGCGGGGTGCTGCTGTACACGGGCCAGCACTGGCCACTGGCCGTCACGCTCACCGGCACCGCCCTGTTCGTCCTCGGTCTGATCGGTATGCCGCTCGCGATGATGCGCGGCCACGGCCGACGCCAGCAGGACCGGATGGCGATCCTCGGTGACTCGCTCCTCGGCGGCAGCTGGGTCCTGTTCACCTGGTCCGTTCTGCTCGGCGTCCTGCTGCGGATCGCCCTGACCGTGGCCGGCGTCGGCGACGGCGAGGACCGGGCCCGTATCGTCACCTGGGCCGTCCTCGGCACCACCGCCGTACTGCTCGCCTGGGGCTACGCCGAGGCCCGCCGCGTGCCGCGCGTACGCCGCCTCGACGTCCAACTCCCGCGGCTGGGCGCCGGGTTGGACGGCACCCGTGTCGCCCTCATCACCGACACCCACTACGGCCCGCTCGACCGCGCCCGCTGGTCGGAGCGGGTGTGCGAGACCATGAACGCCCTGGAAGCCGACCTGGTCTGCCACACCGGCGACATCGCGGACGGCACGGCCGAACGCCGCCGCGCGCAGGCCGTCCCGCTCGGCACCGTGCGGGCCACCAAGGCCCGGGTCTACGTCACCGGCAACCACGAGTACTACAGCGAGGCCCAGGGCTGGGTCGACCTGATGGACGAGCTGGGCTGGGAGCCGCTGCGCAACCGGCATCTGCTGCTCGAACGCGGCGGCGACACCCTCGTGGTCGCCGGCGTGGACGACGTCACCGCCGAGTCCTCCGGCCTGCCGGGTCACGGCGCTCACCTCGACAGAGCCCTGCACGGCGCCGACCCCGACCTGCCGGTCCTGCTCCTGGCGCACCAGCCCAAGTTCGTCGACCGGGCGGCGGCCGCGGGCATCGACCTCCAGCTCTCCGGCCACACCCACGGCGGCCAGATCTGGCCCTTCCACCACCTGGTCCGCCTCGACCAGCCCGCCCTGGCCGGCCTCAGCCGCCACGGCTCCCGCACGCTGCTCTACACCAGCCGCGGCACCGGCTTCTGGGGCCCGCCGTTCCGCGTCTTCGCACCCAGCGAGATCACCTTGCTGGTACTCCGCTCACCGCAGGCGACCGCCGCGTCGTAGCCGCCGTCAGCGCACCCTGCCCCGCGGACTCCGCCGCAACGGTGCGCGGTGGGCCATTCGGGTTGTTTCTCCTTCTCTCTGTGGTGTCTCAGCGCATCCTCTGACTTTTCATGACATTCATGACGGGCTTGATCGAAAAGTACGACAATCATCCCAGCTTGAAGGAGCCCAGCATGGTCATGTCCTCTTTGCTCCGTTCCCGTAGTGTCCTCGGAGGTGGCGCGGTGGCCCTCGTCCTCGCTGGTACCACCCTGGCCGGCTCGGGAGCCGCGTACGCCGCCCCGGGCGACAGCGGCACCATCGACGTCCGCTCGGTCGACTGGCACTCGCGCGGCACCGACGGAGTCGAGGTCTGCGAGTTCGTGCTGGTCGCCAGCAACTTCGACGCGTTGCCCCAGATCGCCTGGACGATCACCGCGCAGCCCCCGACCATGCCGCCCGGCGACACACTGCAGAGCACGCTGCCACTGGTCAACGGCTCGGCGCACAGCGCGAAGTACCTCCTCCCCCACGGCACGTACCAGTTGGTGTGGATCACTCCGTCGGGCCCCAAGCAGAGGCGCTTCTCGGTCGACTGCCACCCCCACGGCCAGTCCGGCGGGCAGAACCAGCAGGAGCGCAGCCCCGCGGCGATCGTCCCGGGCCGCGAGTACGACAAACCCACCGGCGGTGTGCCCGCCGGCGGCGGAGGCGTCCCGGACATGCAGAACCTCAGCTCCCAGGACGACTCCAACGCCGGAACCACCGCCGCGCTGACCGCCGGCGGGCTCGCCGTAGCGGCGCTCGTCATGGTTCGCCGAGCCGCACGCCGTCGTGCCCGCCACGGCGCATAGCCACCACCGTCGGCCACGGCCACGACGGGGCCCCAGTCGTGCCTGCCGCCTGTCGATGACGCTGTGTGCGACCTTCTCGCTGGTGACCGGTGCTGTCTGGACGTTTTCAGACACCTCCGACCCGCCCGCGATGACCGCCGCCCGTGCCAATGACGCCGCGGGCGGCGGCGCTCCCCCGGTCCGACAGGCCTCGCACGCGCCCCTGGCACGCTCCCTCCCGGTGAAAATCTCCGTTCCCGCCATCTTCATCGAGGCCCCGGTGACCGGCCTGGACCTCGACAAGAAGGGGCAGCTGGGGGCTCCGCCGATGAGCAGGCCGAAGGTGGTGGGCTGGTTCCGCGGCGGCCCGTCACCGGGCGAGGCCGGGACTTCCCTGATCGTCGGTCATCGCGACACCAGAACCGGGCCGGCGATCTTCCTGAACCTCAACGCCCTGCACCCGGGCGACGCGGTGAAGGTCACCCGGGCCGACCGGACGACCGCCGTGTTCACCGTCGACGAGGTGAGGAAGTACGCCAAGGACAAGTTTCCCGACAACAAGGTGTACGGAGCCGCCAGGCGTCCCGAGCTCCGGCTCATGACGTGCGGCGGAAGCTTCGACAAGAAACACGGCTATTCGGCCAACGTCGTCGTCTTCGCCCACCTGGTCTCGGTCACGAAGCACCCGGCCTGAGCACCGAAAGCGACGCGGAAACGGCCGGCACCTCAAAGCCGAGGTGACCGGCCCTCCGCGTGTCCGAACCGAAAGGCGAGAAGCAACGGGCCCCGGGTACGCGCCAGTTCACGGGAACCGACGAGGGACCAGCTGTACGCGGAGGCGAAGAAGCGCACCATCGACGGCCGCTCGCTCGCCCCGCCTGGCGTCCTTGCATGCCGTCGATGTGGTGAAGGAGGCGGTCGCCGATGAGTTTCGGTGCGCCGGGCTGTCCAAGTCGGCACACCTGACAAAGGGGAACCGATGGAGGAGAACCCGATGGACAAGACGCGCTCGCATCCGACGGCTCACATCGCCCGCCGCATGTTCGAGCTCCTGGAGCCGATCTGCCTGGTCACCTTCACCGCCGACGAGTGCAACGAGGAACTCGCCGCACTCGGCCACCGCACCTACTGGGACGGCTACTTCGCCAGCCGCGCCGCACCACTGGGACGGGTGCCGGCCCAGGTCGTGCACGCGGCCTTCTACAACTTCGCCGACGGGGAAGCCGCACGGCACATCCCCAGCGCCTGGGAGACGATCCCGCCCGAGGCCTCCGTCGCCGCGCGGCTGCGGGGCAGCGCGGCCTCCCTGCGACGCATCCTCGGCGCCGAACTGGCCGACTCCCCGGGCCTGGTACGCGCCGCGGACCTGACCACCAAGGCCGCGACGAGCGCCCCCACCGAAGGCCGCGTGATGTACGCCGGCATGCGCACCCTCGAGGTACCCGGCGACCCCGTCGCCCGGCTGTGGCATTCCGCGACCATGCTGCGCGAGCATCGCGGCGACGGACACATCGCCACTCTCGTCGGCGCGCGCATCGGCGGCACGGAGGCCCATGTGCTCTCCGCTCTGGACATGGGCATTCACCCCCCGGAGTCGTTCGGACGCATCCATCACCTGCCGAAAGAGCAGCTGGCCGCGGTCATGGACGGCCTGCGCGAACGCGGACTCGTCGACAACGACGGCCACTTCACCGACCTCGGCCGCGCGACCAAGCACCACGTCGAAACCCTCACCGACGAACTCGCCGCTCCGCCCTACGACGCCCTGTCCCCCGCCGAACTCGACGAACTGATCACCGAACTCGAACCCATCACCGCGGCCCTGGTGGCCACAGGCTCGCAGTGACACTCAGCGACACGTGGAAATCGTGGTGAGCGCGGTGAGTTGCTCGTCCTCGTCGGGATACCGTTCCTCTCCGCCGTTGCCGAGCAGGCGGCCGCGGCTGAGAGCTATGGCCCGGTGGAGCGCGCGTAAGTCGAAGCCGGCGCTGGTATCACTGGTAGTGCTCGGCTCGGTTCGGTTCGGAAAACCCTCGTGAAAACCCAGGAGCACCTATGCGCGAGCACCAGCATCGACGGCCCACCCCTCCGTCGCAGGTGCTCCGTCCATTCCATCGCAAGAGCCCCGGGACTCTGTGACGAGTCCCGGGGCCATGGTGCTCAGAGAGGCCTTCGGTCAGACGAGCGGGCGGCCGAACGGGCCGCCACCGGTGTTGTAGTAGGTGCCCAGCTCGTCACGGTAGCCCTGGTCGCCGAGATGCTTCTCGCGGTCGAACTCCGGGGCCTCCTTGATCTGTTGCTTGGCGAGGCTGACGTAGACCTTCTTCTCGTTCGGGTCGATGCTGTCGACCGTGCTGGCCGGGAGCATGACCTCCTTGCCGAAGATCCACACGCCGGTGTCGACCACCAGGTAGGCGTCACCGACCTCGTCGGAGTGCTTGTCGACCTTGCCGATACTGCCGTCCGTGGCCTCCACCTTGTATCCGGTGAGGTCGGCGTCCGCCAGACGACCCGCGGTCGACTTGTAACTCCACACATTCTCAGTCACGCGAAAACAACTCCTCCGGTAAACGGAGATCGGCGAAGACTCCCGCCGATCCTCCTTTTTCCGTACCTCGTACACGGCGGCCTCTTCGGTTTCTTCGACCGCCATGATTGCGGGTGCCCGCCATCCGGGACCGTACGCCTCGAACTCCCCTACGGGACCGGCTTGATGGTATTCATCGTGAAATGCGAGGTGACGTTCTTGATCCCGGGGATCGGACACGGCCACTCGCACGAAATGGTCAGTGTTTCCGAACAGTCGGCGCATCTCCAGGAATTCCTCGGCCCACGGAAGCGGGGTCGATCACCGCCCGGTGGTCAGTCCGACCCGCTGGGCCGGTTCCGTGCTGAATGACAGCAATATCCGCAACCGCCTGGTGGCTCACCCCCGCCCTGGCCCTCGCGTCCTCGTGGTGAACTTCCGGCATGTGTCCTACGCGTTCCCGTTCCCGCCGCACCGGGGCCGGTCAGGAGTGCGCGCTGTTCACGGTGCCGGCCCTGGACGCCTTACCTGATCTCCATACTTGCGATCATGACCGCATTGCACGGCACGATCGCCAAGGACCCGAACGGCACCTGGTACGCCCCGCTCGCCGCGGCCGTCACCATCGGCGTCCACCTGGCCTGCGGCCGTAGCACCGTCCTCAGCGTCGGCGCCGGAACGGCCGTCTGCGTCGCCCTGCTCAACACCCTGTGAACACCCCTTTGGAGACACATCCGTTGACCCCCGACAGCTACTTCGAAGCCACCGACGACCACCGCTACAAGCCGACGGCCCACGCCGGCGGAGCCTGGGACCGGGACGAGCAGCACTTCAGTCCGCTGGGCGGGCTCGTCGTCCACGCCCTCGACCGCCACCGGGCGACCGGCACAAACACCGGGCTGGTCCTCTCCCGGATCAGCTACGACATCCTCGGACGCCTCGCCCTCGACGAGTGCGAGATCGAAGTGGAAAACCTCCGCCCCGGCCGGACCATCGAACTCCTCGAAGCCGTCGTAAGGATCGCGGGCCGTCCGGTGGTCCGGGCCCGCGCCTGGTATCTGGCCGCACTCGACACCACCGCGGTCGCGGGCGGCCCCGACGACCGGCTCGCCCCGCCCGAGTCACTCGCCCCGTGGACCATGTCCGACCTCTGGCCCGGCGGCTACATCGCCTCCGTGGACGTCCGCCCCGTGACACCACCGCAGCCGGGCCGTACGACCGCCTGGATCTCCACACCACTCGACCTGGTCGCGGGCGTTACGGCCAGCCCCCTGGCCTCGTATCTCGCGCTCGTCGACACCGCCAACGGCATCGCCGTCCGGCAGCCGCCCACCGCGTGGATGTTCCCCAACGTCGACCTGACCATCCATCTCCACCGACAGCCCCGAGGCGGATGGACCGGCCTGGACACCACAGTCGCCTTCGGCCCCACCGGACAGGGCCTGACCAGTACCGTCCTGCACGACATCGACGGACCGGTCGGACACGCCCAGCAGATCCTCACCGTCCGCCCCCTGCCGGCACCGTGACGCATCGTCCGATCACGCCCTCCCCCGCGGCTTCAACGCCGGCGGGGGCAGCTCAGGGACCGGCAACGGCGCGCCGTGTCTGGAAGGCGGTGTAGTGCTTGCGCTCGACGCGGTTCACACCGTCACCGAGCCCGAGCAACGTCTCGTCGACCGCATGCGCCAACTCCAGGATCGACGCGCCCGGCGCACCATCCCCATGTCCCCACTCACAGACGCCACGATCTCAATTCCGGGCAGGTCGCTGTCGAAGAGTCGGTAGCGGACCAGGTCGATCGGCCTCCGGTGCTCGACGATGACGGGCGCCCCGTTCTCGTCCACCCCGAGCGAGTCGATCCGGCCCCCGTGGACCGGCCCTGTGCCGTACTCGCTCGCGAGGAACCTCGACCTCAGCAAGAAACGGCTCGACCACCGTCACGTCGCCATTTGTCTTTCGGAACAGCTTCAGCCCCGGCACCTTCCCCTCCTCGGCTCGAGCAGCGAGAACACCCAAGAAGACCAAGATTGTTTCCGCGATCGCCTTTGAGTGCGTGAAGATCGCGTGAGGAGCTAGGCCCGAGTCCCTGGGACGGCACAGCACCTCAGGGACTCGGCCGGGTCACTCAGCGGGAGATCCCGTACAGGTCTCAGGGCTTGCTCGGCTTCACCCTCCGGTCAACCCCGTTCACTCGCACGGTGACGTCCTGTCGGTTCCGTGCCCGGTCGGCCACGATGCTGTAGGACGTGACCTTGCCGTCCCGCCATGCGCAATTGACCTCGTAGCCGCCCCGGGCGCGGAGCCCGGTGAAGGAACCCCTGGCCTTCCAGCCGTCCGGCAGGGCGGGCAGCAGGTCGATGACTCCGTCGTGGCTCTGCAGGAGCATCTCCGCCACGGCACCGGTGATACCGAAGTTGCCGTCCATCTGGAAGGGCGGGTGGTTGCCGAACATGTTGGGGAGCGTGTTGAAGGTCAACAGCCCGCGCAGCATGATCTGGGCGCGATGTCCGTCACCGAGGCGGGCGAAGAGGGCCGCCCGCCAGGGCCAGGTCCACGAGCGGCGGCTGTCGCCCGACACCGTGGCGGCCGTGAACGGGACGCCCCCCTCCTCGCCGCACCGCGCCTTGAGCGAGACGAGGGCGGCAGCCGCGAAGTCGGTGGCCTTCGGGGTGATCTGGCGCCCCGGATAGACCGCGAAGAGGTGCGAGGTGTGGCGGTGGTGGTCGGTGGGGTCGTCCAAGTCCTCCTGCCACTCCTGGAGTTGACCCCATTTGCCGATCTTGTTCGGTGCGAGGCGGGCCTGCATGTCCGCGACCTTCGCCTGGTAGGCGGGATCCGCCTTGAGCACCGCCTCGCAGTCGAGGTAGTTCTGGAACAGGTCCCAGATGATCTGCTGGTCGTACATCACGCCGTCCTCGCGCGGACCGTGCTCGGGCGACCAGCCGTCCGGGGACACGAGGAGTCCGTCCGCGCGCTCCTTGAGCCGGTCCTCCCAGAACTGGCAGATCTCCTTGATCATCGGGTGGGCGACGGTGCGGAGGTAGACCAGGTCCTGGGTGAACGCCCAGTGTTCGTAAAGGTGTTGGGCGTACCAGGCGCTCGCGACGGTGTTCCACTCCCACGAGTTGCCGCCGAAGACGCTCTGGCTGGTGCGGGCGGTCCAGCCGCGCGTGTCCTTGCCGAAGGCGTTGCGAGTCGCCACACGGCTGGGCACCGCCACCTGCTCGACGAACCCGACGAGTGCCTCATGGCACTCGGACAGGTTGGTCGTCTCGGCTCCCCAGTAGTTCATCTGGACATTGATGTTGGTGTGGTAGTCGGAGGCCCACGCCGGCTGGTTGCTGTCGTTCCACAGACCCTGGAGGTTGGCGGGCAGGCCGTTCGGGCGGGAGGAACTGATCAGCAGGTAGCGGCCGTAGTCGAACATCGTCTGCTCAAGTGTCGGGTCCTCGCCGCCCGCCCCGTACCGCGCCAGCCGTACGTCGGTCGGCAGCGCCACGACGGCGGGCTCCGATGTGCCCCAGGCGACCGCGACCCGGTCCATGAGGGAGCGGGTCGCGGCGGTGTGCTCGTCGCGCAGTCTGTCGTAGGGCCGAGCGGTCGCCTTGGCGAGTGTTCTGGCGACGACCGGTTCCGGGGCCGGTCCGCGCCACCCGGCGGCGGCGTCGAGCTTGTAGTCGGTGCGGGCGTCCAGGAACAGGGTCAGGGTCGTGCAGCCGCTGAACCGGAGCACCGATCCGTCGGCGCGGAGGTCGCCGTCGGTGCGCAGGGCCTGGACGGTGCAGGTGTGCTTGAGTCCATTGCCCATGACTCCGCTGAAGGCGATCCGCCCCGCGCCGGCGTCGACCGCCGTAGGAGCGTCGTCCTGTGCGGAGGTCAGCGATATCGCGCCGGAAAGCCCCGCGGATTCATCCGATGTATACCGGAAGACCATGACGTCGGCGGCCCGGCTGGCGAAGGCCTCGCGCAGGACGCGCCGATCCGGCGCGCCGAACCCGGTGACGTGGATGCCCTCCACGAAGTCGAGGCTGCGCTGGTAGTCGACGACCGTCCGCTGCGCGCGCGTGTCGAAGTCCTCGCCCAGTAGCGCGATCTCCGCGATCTGCATGCCGGTCGCGGATGTGCCGGGGTTCAGAGTGAGCCGATACGTGCGGTAGGCCGTGCTGTTGGCGAAGCGGAACGTCCGCGCCTCGCCCCGGGCGGCGAAGGGCGCTCCGGGGTTCTGCGTGTCGAGGGCCGTCCACGTACGCCCGTCCTGCGACGCCTCAAGCACCCATCGCCAGGGGTCGTCGCGCGGCCGGTCCGGGGCCGCCGTCAGCGCGTACGAGGTGACGACGACCGCGCGGGGCAGCTCGGCCTGCCAGGCGACCGCCGGTGCGCCGGCGGCGACCCGCCAGACCGTGGCCGGGTCGCCGTCCACCGAACACGAGATGTCCGCGGCCTTGGACTTGGCCCCGGATCCCTTGGAGTGGCCGCTCGGCGAGGACAGGTACACCGAGCCGCCCGCGCCGAAGTCCACGCCGGACAGCCCGATCTCGCTCACCTGGAAGTGGCTGACGCCCGCCTTGGGGACGAAGTCGAACCGGTAGAGGCGGTAGGCGGCCGGAGCGGCGCAGGTGAACTCCTTCGTCTGGAAGCGGTTTTCGAAGGGCGCCGCCGGCGTGCGACTGTCCACCGTGGTCCAGGTGGTCCCGTCCGCGGAGCCGGAGAGCGTCCACTCCTGGGGGTCGCGCTCCGGGACGTCGTTGGCGCTCGTGAGGGCGTAGGACCCGACTGCGACGGGTTCGGGCAACTCGACCTGCCACTGAACCTTCGGCCCCGGCCCCTCGATGCACCACTTGGTGCTCGCGTCGCCGTCGTACGACTTGTCGACGCCCTCCGACGAGGAACTGCTGTACGGCCCGCCGGGAGCCGTGACGGTCGGACTCGCGCGGGGAGCGAAGGTGACGACGACGTCACCGAAGTTCCGGTACGAGCCGAAGCCGGTCATGCCGGTGTCGAAGTCGCTGTCCGGCTTGCCGGCGAGCGCGTTGTCGTAGTTGTTGAGGCCGCCCCACAGGCTCTGTTCGTTGAACTGGATCCGCTCCTCGTACGGATCGGCGAAGAGCATGGCGCCGAGTCGGCCGTTGCCGATCGGCAGTGCCTGCGACTCCCAGTCCGTGGCGGGCACGGAGTACTTCAGCGCCTTGCGCGACAGGACCGGCCACTGGACAGCCGTCGACGCGCCGCGCTCAGCGGCGACGGCCCGCCCTGCGAGGGTTCCGTCGGCCAGCTGAGCGAGCAGAGGCGCCAGAGCGAACGCACCGCCGAACTTGAGGACGCTGCGGCGCTGCGGTTGGGACTCATTGATCACGGTGAAATCTCCCGGCCCATTCATCGGCTCAATTACAAGGAGGCGGCTCCCCGTCGACCTCTATGGAAAGCGCGTTCATCGTCACCGGAGAATAGATCGGATGTCTATAGGTGTGCGCCGCCGAGCGTCGCCAACTCGTCCTGGCGCGTCAGAGCGCGGGACGCAGGGCCGCCGGAGCGGCGAAGGTGTCGAGTCCTGTCAGGTCGGCCAGAGTGTCCCCGGTCCACGACGTCATGGTCGGCTGCGACAGCAGGTCCCGCATCAGGGGACTCACCGCGCTCCGTCCGCGCAGTCTCGCGGCCGGGCGGGGTGTCAGCTGTCGGTCCTGTGCAGTTTGAGGATGCGGCCGGTGATGGGGTTCGCGATGGCGCGCAGGTAGGCGAGGGCGACTTCGGCGGCCGGTACGGGGGTGAAGCCTGGGAAGTACGGGTGATAGGCCACGGACTCGGTCAGCACCGTGGGGCTGACGCAGTTGATCCGCAGACCGCGTGGGAGTTCCGTCGCGGACGCTTTCACGAAGCCTTCCACCATGTGGTTCACCGTCGCGCCGATCGTCGCGGCCTGTGTGAACTCGTCGGTCAGCACGCCGGAGACCAGGGTGAAGGAGCCCCGGTCGGCGATGTGGGGTAGGGCGGCCCGCACGAGGTTGATCTGTCCCATCCCCTTGGCCGCGACGGAGTCGGCCCACTGCTGGTCCGTGGTCTGCTCCAGCGGTGCCGGGAACACGTCACCGGCCGCGCCGGCCACGGCGTCGAAGCCACCGGCCCCGGCGACCTCGGCGAAGAGGGCCCGCAGGCTCGCCATGTCCGTGATGTCCGCCCGGAGGTCGCCGGAGGTGCGGCCCACCGACAGGACCTCGTGTCCGTGCTCGGCCAGCGTTGCGCGCACGGCCCTACCGATCGTCCCGGTTCCGATGACGATCACCTTCATGACGCACTCCTCAAGGTCGTCTCTCGCTGATGCGCGGGCCCGGTCGACCCCGACACACATGTCAACCATAGACCAAGTTGTCACTGACTGACAGATCTGGCGGCAGCAGCTATTCTGGACGCATGGTCGACACACCGAGGGTGAAGCCGGGGCTGCGGGAGATGACCCGGCGCGCCGTGCGCGCGCAGATCGCCGAGACCGCGATGACGCTGTTCGCGGCGAACGGTTTCGAGCGGACGACGGTCGATCAGATCGCCGCCGAGGTCGGCATGTCGGGACGCAGTGTGTTCCGCTACTTCCCCACCAAGGAGGACATGGTCGTCGGCCACATGGACGAGATCGGCGACAGGCTCGCCGAAGCCCTGGCGGCCCGCCCCCTCGGCGAAGACCCCTGGACCGCGCTGCGCCACGCCGTGCAGCCCCACCTCGACGAGCTCACCGCCCACGCGGACACCAACATCGCGGTGGCGAGGATGCTCGACGCGACGCCCGCGCTGCAACCGTCGCTGCTGGACAAGCGGGCACGCTGGGCGGAGGCGCTCCTCCCTGACATCGTCCGACGGCTGCGGGGGCCGACCCGCACCCGGGAACTGCGGGCCCGCGCGATCGTCTCCTCCGCCCTCGCCTGCCTCAACATCGCCGTGGACGAATGGGCCCGCACCGGCGCCACCCGGCCGGTCGGTGACCTCCTCGACACCGCGCTGACCGCCGTCCGGGACTGACATCAGGCTGCGCCGACTGCCCCGCGCGAGGCACCGGCCCGGCCGACGTCCCGGTGTCCGCGCGAGTAACGTCTGACGGTGTGGACCGACTTGAGACCCGCGAGGTCAGTTACTTCGTCGCCGTGGCGGAGAACCTGCACTTCGGCCGCGCCGCTGAGCAACTGGGCATCGCACAGCCGGGGTTGTCCCGCGCCATCGGCAGGCTGGAACGCCGTATGGGGGTCCGGTTGTTCGAGCGCACCAGTCGGCAGGTTCGACTGACGCGCGCCGGTGAGGTATTCCTTCGCGAGAGCCGCACCGTCCTTGCCACGGTGGACGACGCGGTCCGTCGGACGCAGCAGGCGGCACGGCCGGACCGGCTGGTCGTCGCCGCTCCGGCCGGTACCGGGACCGGGTTGCTGTCCAAGGTGCTGGAGACCTACCGGCGGGGTCCTGATCCGGTGCCGGTGGAGGTGCGGTTCACCCCGGACCTGGTCGGCGCCCTGCGGGACGGCACGGCGGACCTGGCGTTGATGTGCGCCGGCGACGATCTCGACGGGCTGGACACGGTGGATCTGCTCGACGAGCCGCCGGTCGCCCTCCTTCCGGCGGGACACCGCCTCGCCCACCGCACGAGCCTGACCGCCCTCGATGTGCGGGACGAACCCCTCTTCCATGAGCATGCCCCGCCGGTCGGCCTGGACGAGCTCATCGACCGGGTCGCGCTGGGCGAGTTGGTGGTCGTGCTCGGGGAGAGCGCGGTCCCCCGGCTGGGACCGTCCGTCGTCGCGGTCCCGGTGCTCGGCACGCCGAACAGCCGGCTCGTCCTGGCCTGGCCACGTGCCACTCCGGCGGCGGCGCGGGAGGGGCTCGTCCGCGCCGCGCTCGCGACGGCGAGGTGAACCGGCCCGCAGTGACCGGCCCGTGTGCCCCGGCCGTCAGATCTGGTTGATGCCGCCGTCCACCTGAAGCTCGATACCAGTGATGTAGCTGCTCTGGTCAGAGGCCAGGAACAGGGCAGCGGCGGCCTGCTCCTCCGGTTCGGCGGTCCGCCCGAGCGGGACGGGCGCGGCCACCATCGCGCGGAACTCCTCCGGTGTCGCGCCTTGAGGGGTCGCGGCCATGAGAGCGGGTGTCCGCGTGGCACCCGGTGCGAGGGCGTTGACCCGGATGCCGCGGTGCTTCAGCTCGTTGGCCCAGGTGCGGGCCAACGACCGGACCGCGGCCTTGGCGGCGGCGTACAGCCCGACGCCTGCCGCCCCCCGCGTGCCCGTGGTGGAGGTGGCGAGGATGACGGACGCGTTGTCGTTGAGCAGGGGCAGTGCCTTCTGCACGGTGAACAAGGAACTGCGCAGGTTGAGCCCGGTCCCGTACTCGTAGTCCGCCTCCGTCACGTCCGCCAGGGGCACGAAGGTCGTACCTCCCGCGTTGGCGAACAGGACGTCGATACGGCGCCCGTCGGCCTCGACGGTCGCGAACAGCCGGTCCAGGTCGGCGAGATCCGTGACGTCGCCCTGAACGCCGACGGCCCGCTCACCGATCCGTGCCACCGCCGCTTCCAGTTCCTCCTTTCCGCGGCCGGTGATGTAGACGTGGGCGCCTTCCTCGGCGAAGCGCAGGGCGGAGGAGTATCCGATGCCCTTGCTGCCACCTGTCACGACCGCGACCCTGCCTTCGAGCTGACCCACCGCAATCTCCGTTGTTCGCTTCGTCGACGTACGGCCGGACGACCGCCGTCGCCTTCAGCTCACCCCATGCGAGCTGGGCGAACAATGATCGATTCGGCATGGGCCGATGCCTGGCGGTCATCGATCCGGACCGTGTCAGGGCCGATCGGCATGTGGCGTCGTTCTCCCGACCGATGACACTCAGTAGAACTCGACGGTGTCCACGCGGTTGAGCAGGGGCTGTCCGTCCAGGAGCCGGGTGGCGTTGGCGGCGAAGAGTTCGGCGATGAGACGGTCCTCCGCCGCGTCGAGCGCGGCCGTGTGGGGGCTCACGAGAACCTGGTCGTAGTCCCAGAGCGGGCTGCCGGCGGGCAGCGGCTCCGTCTCGAAGACGTCCAGCGCGGCGAAACCCACCTGTCCGCTGTCGAGGGCTTGGATCAGGGCGGCTTCGTCGACGACGTTCCCACGCCCGACGTTGACGAGGGTCGCACCGGGCCGCAGGGCGTCGAAGAACCGCTTGTCCAGCAGGTGTTCGGTGGCCTCGGTCCCGGGGAGCGTGTTGACGACGGCGTCCACGGCCGCCGCCACCTCGACGAGCCGGTCGGGATGCACTACCTCGGACACGCCGGGGACCGTGATGTCCCTTCTGCTCGTGCCGACGACCCGTGCGCCCAGCGCGTGCAGTTTCGCGGCGACGACCCGGCCGATCCCGCCGAGTCCGAGGACGAGCACGGTCTGCTCGCTCACCTGCTTCATCGTCCAGCGACCGCTCCACTCGCGGGCACGCTGCTGACGGCCGAGGCGAGGCAGATCCTTGGCTCCCGCGAGGACGCCGAAGACGGCGAACTCGGCGAGCGGCTGCCCGTGGACACCGGCCGAGGTCGTGAAGGCGATCCGGTCGAGTTCCCCGGCGCTGAGCCCCGCCGCCTTGACCTGGCTGCCGCCGCCGGCCGCCATGGTGTGCACCCAGCGCAGTCGCGCATTGGCCCGGACCGTGCGTGCCAGCGCGGACGGGTCGACGTCGGGGATGCCGTACAGCGCGTCGGCGGAGTCGAGGAGCTCTTCGTATGCGCGTTGCTGTCGGGGCGTGCGCCGCCAGATCGGGTCGCCCGCGAAGTCGGCGGGCCAGCGCATCGGTGGGAGGAGTTCCTGGTCGACGACGAAGTCGATCCGGGGCTCCAACTCCCCTATGCGCGCCCGGTTTTCCTCGGAGAGGGGCGCGGCGACCGCGACCCGGAGTCGGCCCGCGTCCTGTTCCGCTGCCATCAGGCGGCCTTCCTCCGGAGCGTCTCGACCTCGGCGTCGAGGTCCGCCTCGCGGGCGACGATCTCCTTGACGGCCGCGAGAGCCTCCTCGGCTCGGTGCGGGGGAATCACGATCACCCCGTCGGCGTCGGCGACGACGATGTCCCCGGGTTCGACGACCACCCCTCCGACGGCGACGGGCTCCCCGATCGTGCCCGGACCGTTCTTGAACGGGCCTGCGGGTGTCAGCCCCCTCGCGAAGACCGGGATCCCGAGCTGCTCGATGATCGCGCCGTCGCGCACGTAGCCGTCGACGACCGCACCGACGGCTCCGAACACGTCGAAGCGCTGGGCGAGGTTGTCGCCGATGATGGCGCGTCCTTCGAAGCCGAAGGCGTTGATGACGAGGATGTCCCCTGGACGGATGTGCTCCAGCGCGGCGATCACGGCCTTGTTGTCGCCCGCGACCGTGAGCACCGGAAGCGCGGTGCCCACCGCCCGGGCCCCGCTCCAGACGGGCGCGATGCCTCCGTCGACGATATTCAGCCGGTCGAGGGCGTCACCGAGGTTGGCCACCGAGTGCTCACGGAACTGGTCGAGCACCTGCGGGTCGACGCGTTCCCACCCCGTGCGAACACGCACGTTGTCCTGGGTCATCAAGATCCCCTTCTAAGTAAATGCGAAAGACTTCGCGTTTTGATGAGCCAGTCTGCATCCCCCCACGCCACCGAGCAAGGGCCGGCCACCACCGGATCAGCTGCAGCAACCACGGAAACATGGCGGAATCGCAAGGTTGACACCGATGCAACTCCAACCCTTGACCGGCTTGAGAATGCGAACCTATTCTCATTCGCGATTCGAGTCGCAGCTTGGAGCAGTACCTCTTCGCCGGTCCCCAGGACACCGCTTCGGCCGTCCGCGACACCGAAAGTTGAAGCTATGGCAATGTCAGATCGGCTCCACACCGAGTCAAACCAGCCAGTGACACCGGCTGTCCCCGTCACCGCTCAGGACAAGGTCGTCCGCAAGGCCACCGTCGCGGGCGCCATCGGCTCGTTCGTGGAGTGGTACGACTACGGCATCTACGGCCTGCTCGTCACCTACCTCGCGCTCAACATCATGGGCGACGCGGGTTCCGGCGGGCTCTTCCTCACCAACGTCGGCTTCCTGATCAGCTTCCTCGCCCGCCCCTTCGGCAGCGTGATCTGCGGATACCTCGGCGACAAGCTGGGCCGCAAGAAGCTCCTGGCCACGCTCCTGGTGCTCATCTCCGGAGCGACGGCCGCGATCGGTCTGATCCCCTCGCACGCGGCCATCGGGGTCGGCGCGCCCGTCCTGCTGGTCCTGCTCCGGGTGCTCCAGGGCTTCTCGGCGGGCGGTGAGGTCGCGGGTGCCATGTCGTTCGTCGGCGAGTACGCGCCGGACGCGCGCCGCAACTACATGATGAGCTTCATCGCCGTCGGCTCCTTCGTGGCCCTCATGTTCGGCAGCACCTTCTCCGCCGTCCTCATCACGACGCTCGGCGACGGCGCGATGACCTCCTGGGCCTGGCGCGTGCCGTTCCTGCTCGCCGTACCGCTCGGCTACGTCGGCTTCTACATCCGCAGCAAGCTGGAGGAGACCCCGCACTTCACAGCCCTGCGCGAGCAGAAGACCGTCGCCCGCAACCCGCTCAGAGAGGCACTGACCTCGAAGCGGCACCTGAAGGCGATCGCGCTCACGATCTTCCTGCCCGCGCTCAACGGCCCCGGCTACTACCTGCTGTTCGTCTACATGCCGACCTATCTGAAGACCTCGCTCGGCGACCACAACTTCTCGATGGTGCGGGCGCTCATGGTCACCGCGTGCAGCCTGGTCGCCATCGTGATCTGTATCCCGCTCATGGCCCGGCTGTCGGACCGGATCGGCCGCAAGCCCGTCCTCGCCGGCTCCGCGATCGCGATGGCCGTGGTGTCGTACCCCATGTTCCTGCTCATCACCACCGGCAGGTTCGGACTCGCCTGCATCGGCACGGTCGTCCTCGCCATGGCCTTCTCCGGCCATGCGGCGGTCGTGCACACCGTGCTCGCCGAGATGTTCCCGACCAGCGTGCGCTACTCGGCGTACAGCATCGGCTTCAGCCTCTCGACGGTCATCTTCGGCGGCAGCGCCCCGCTCGTGATGACCGACCTGATCGAGTCGACCGGGTCCAACCTCATCCCGGCCTTCGCCTCGATCATCACCGCCGCGATCACCCTGGTCACCGTCGCGTTCGTGCGCGAGACCAAGGGGCAACCCCTCGCATCCCACTGACCGAACCGCACTTCGGGAGACACCCCATGGCATCCGCAATCAACTCGGTGGCCGTCGTCGCCGACCTCGGCGAGAGCTTCGGCAACTACACGATCGGCGACGACGCGGCCCTGCTCGGCCTCGTCACCGCGTCGAACATCGCCTGCGGCTTCCACGCCGGCGACCCGCGCATCATGGACCGGACCGTCGCCGACTGCGTCGAGCGCGGCATCGAACTGGGTGCCCACCCCGGCTACCCCGACCTCGTCGGCTTCGGCCGGCGGCTCATCGAGGCGTCGGAGGAGGAGATCCGCACCGACGTCCTCTACCAGCTCGGCGCGCTCGACGCCTTCGCCCGCGTGCACGGCGGCACGATCAGCCATGTCGCCCCGCACGGCCGGATGGGCTCGATCGCGCAGACCGACGCCAAGCACGCCCGCGCCATCACCGACGCGATCGCCGCGTACAACAAGGAGTACATCGTCATCTGTCAACGCGGCCTGCTCGCCGAGGAGTCGGCCAAGCGCGGCCTCGACGTCGGCTACGTCTTCCTCGCCGACCGCGGCTACGGCGACGACGGCATGCCCGTCCCCCGCTCGCACCCCCAGGGTCTGATCCACGACCCCGAACTCATCGGCGAGCGCTGCGTCCAGGTCGTCCGGGAGGGCACGGTGCGCTCGGTGGACGGCAACGTCGTACCGCTGGGCCACGACGTGGACGTACTGCTGCTGCACGGCGACCACCCCACCGTGCTCGCCAACGGCACCTCGCTGCGGGCCGCGTTGGAGGCGGCGGATGTCAACGTCACCGGATTGAAAGACGTGTTGGCCGAGAAGGCCAAGGCGTTGGTCTGAACTCCCCATGACCGCAGAACAGTTCACCGCCGTCACCGTCGAGCCCTTCGGGGACTCGGCGGTGATGGTGACCGTCCCCCACCCCGACCCGGTGATCCGCCGCACCGCGGTCGTCGCCTTCCGCGAACGGTTCCTGGCGCAACGCCCGCCCGGGGTGCTCGACGTGGTCTCCGGACTGGAGTCGCTGCTCGTCGAGTTCGACCCGCTGGAGACCGCGCTGCCGCACGTGGAGTACGCCGTACGACTGCTCGCGGAGCGCCTCCCCCTCCACGAGCGGCTCCAGGCGCGTACGGCACTGCGGTTCGACATCCCCGTCGTGTTCGACGAGGAGACCGGGCCGGATCTGCTGTCCGTCGCCGAGGAGGTGGGGCTGGCCCCCGCCGAAGTCGTGGAGGCGATCGCGGAGTCCACCTTCACGATCTCCCTGCTGGGCGCGGCGATGGCCCCGATGATGGACGGGCTCAGCGTGCCTCGGCCGGTACGGCGGCGCGCCGAGCCGCGTACCGACGTCGCGCCCGGCGCGATCATGATCGCGGGCACCAACGCGATCATCCAGCCGTTCCCCGGCCCGACCGGCTGGCGGGTGGTGGGACGCACTCCGCACACCATCGTCGACATCTCCCGCGCCGAGCCCGTCTCGTTCGGCACGGGCGACATCGTCCGGTTCGTGCCCGTCACCCGGGACGAGGCGGCGGCGCTGGACGCGGGCTTCCTGCTGCCGGTTTCGGAGGTGTCCGCATGAGAACCGTGGGCCTCGACATCACCCGCACGGGCTGGGTGACGACCTTCCAGGATCTCGGCCGGCGCGACACCGAGCGGCGTGGCGTCCCCACCGGCGGCGCGGCCGACCAGCACTCGGCAGCCATGGCGAACATCCTCGTCGGCAACCCGCGGGACGCCACCCTGATCGAGAATCTCGGCGGCGAGCCGGCCTTCGTACCCGATGCCGATGTCCTCGTCGCGGTGACCGGCGGCCCCTGCCGGGTCACCGTCGGCGGTGCGCCCGCCGACAGTTGGTCGCCGGTGGTCGTACCGGCGGGCACCGAGATCCGCGTGCGCGCCGACATGGATCTCGGTGCCAGGAACTACATCGCCGTAAGCGGTGTCCTCGCCGCGAAGACCCTGCTGGGCAGTGCCGCGCCGGATCCCCGGATGGGCTTCACGCAGACCCTCGAAACGCGGGTGCTGCTGGAGTCCGGGTTTCGTGGATTCGGGCACAGCCACTTCGCTCCCCCGCTCTTCCGGCTTCCCGTCCCGGTCCTGCGCTGCCCGCAGGGGCCCTGGGTCATCGACGTCGTCGAGAGCTACGGCGCCCGGTCGATCCCCGGGGTCCGAGAACTGATCGCGCGGTCGCCGTACACCGTCACCACTCGCTCAAACCACGTCGGCCTGCGCCTCGACGGGCCGGTGCTGCACCCGGACACCGAGACGGAGATCGTGTCGCACGGAGTGCCGATCGGGGCGCTCCAGATCCCGCACGCGGACGAGCTGATCGTGCTGGGCCGGTACCGGAGTCTGACGGCCGGCTATCCGATCGTCGGGGTCGCCTCGCGGGCGTCGCTCCCGCTGCTCGGCCAGGCCGGGCCCGGCCGTGAACTGCGGTTCCGGTGGGTGGACCGGGAGACCTCGGTGCGCCGGTACGCCGAACGGGAGCGCGCGCTGCGGGTGCTGGAGCGGGCGACGGCCGAGGCGTTCGGCGCGCTCGGCTTCGCGGGACACTTGATCTCGCACTAGTTGCAAAACTATTCTCAATTGATACGACCGTCTCATCTCAAGGAGGAACGGTGACGCGGATCGCGCTCATCACCGGCGCCGGCAGCGGGATCGGGTTCGAAGCGGCCCGTCTGCTCGCCCGGGACGGCATCACCGTCGTCCTCGTCGGCCGTCGGCAGGAGGAGCTCTACAAAGCCGAGGCCACGGTCTGCGCGGACGGAGGAAAAGCCCTCGCCGTCGCGGCGGACATCACCCGCGCCGACGACGTGACCCGTGTCCTCGACCGGGTCCACGCCGAACTCGGCCCGGTCGACATCCTCGTCAACAACGCGGGAAGCGCGTCGTCGGTGCTCAACCCTCAGTGGCTGCCGCACGACGAGTGGCGCCAGGTTCTCGACGTGAACCTCACCGCGGTCTTCCAGCTCACCCAGGCCGTCCTGCCCGACATGCTCGGGCGCGACGGCGGGACGATCGTCACGGTCTCCTCGCTCGCCGCCGTCAATCCGAACCTGCTCGGCGGGGCGGCCTACGGAGCGGCCAAAGCGGGCGTCCGCAACTTCATGACCTTCCTGCACAACACCTTCCGCAACCAGGGGCTTCGGGCCATCACCGTGCTGCCCGGCGAGACGGACACCCCCATCCTCGACAACCGCGCCCGGCCACCGGCCGCCGTGGAACGCGCCCACATGCTCCAGCCGCAGGACGTGGCCGAAGCGATCCACCTCGCGATCACACTGCCCCCGAGGGTCGTCCTCCAGGAGATCGTCGTCGCCCCGACCAGGCAACGCGACACCTCGGCCGACCTTGAGATCAGCCGCTGGGCGGGCGCTCCCGCCGGCACCGCACCCCAGGACTGACGCCCCCGCCTCTCCAGGAGAATCTCAATGATCGTG
>NZ_JAEQAZ010000039.1 GCF_016654115.1 Streptomyces sp. MBT53 | reverse complement strand
TAGGCCGCCTCCTCTTCAAAACCGGCGCAGGCGGCCAGGCAGTGGAGTACCTGGGCGAATGGGAACGCCCGGTGGGCACCCAGGGGTCGGTTCGCTGTCGGGTGCTGGTCCGGTGGGGGCTGGGCGCGCAGTTCCCCGCGCCCCTGGAGGCGCGGGCTGCGCCCGCGGCCTCCAAAGGTTCTACCTGCGGCCCAGATAGACCGCCAGCGCCCGTTGCAGCATTTTCCCCTGGGTGCCCACCGGGCGTTCCCATTCGCCCAGGTACTCCACTGCCTGGCCGCCTGCGCCGGTTTTGAAGAGGAGGCGGCCTACCAGGCGGTCTTCGGCGACGAGGGACGGGGTGATGGAGCGGAGGTCGTAGGTGTCGGCGCCGGAGTCCAGGGCCTCGCAGAGCATGCGCCACAGCAGGATGCTGCTGGGGCGGAGTTCGCGGCCTCGGCGGCCGGACGCGGGGTAGGAGTGCCAGACGCGGGGGCCGACGCTGATCATGAGGGCGGAGGACAGGACCTCGTCGTCGTACTCGCCGAGATAGATCCGCATCCGGTCGGACTCCTCGGCGTTGAGCGCCTGCCACATGCGCCGGAAGTAGTCCAGGGGGCGGGCCTTGAAGCCGTCCCGTTCGGCGGTGGCGCGGTACAGGCGGTGGAAGGCCGGCAGGTCGTCGGCCGAGCCCCAGAAGACCCCGACTCCGCCTCCCTCGGCGGTCTGCAGGGACTGCAGCCAGTGCGGGGCGAGGCCGCGGCGCAGTTCGTCGACGGACCGTCCGGTCAAGGGAATTCGGCAGCCGTAGCGGGGCTGTCCGACCCCGAATCCGCTGTTCTCGTTCTCCTTGCAGCGTCGCCAGCCGAGCCGTTCGAGACGGTCCGCCGTGTCCAGTGCGTAGCCGTCGATCCCGTCCGTCGGCAGGTCCCGCAGATGCCGTACGGCGGGGTCGGCGACGCCCGCCGCGACGGTGGCCGGGTCCCAGTGCCGGACCACGAGCGGCGGGCCGATGCGGACCGAGAAGGCGCCCTCCTTCTCCAGGTGCGCGAGGAGCGGGTCCAGCCAGCGTTCGAGGCGCTGGCTCCGCCAGTCGATCGCGGGGCCGTCGGGGAGGTAGGCGAGGGAGCGTCCGGTGCCGGGGAACGCGCGGTACAGCACGAGGGCCACGGCGACCAGCGCGTCCCCCTCGAACCAACCGACGCTCTCCGCCGTCCAGTCGGGCTTCACGTCGGCCCACTCGGGGATCTGCAGATGACTCGCGTCCGGGTGCAGCCGCAGATGCGCGAGGTGTTCCTCGCGGGTGATCCCCTTCACGTACGGGCTGGTCATGGGCACGGCGCTCCTGTTCGGCGGCGGCCACCGTAAGCCGGGCATCACGGCACGGGTCAAGACCTCAAGTCTGTGAACTGCGCCAACACTTGGTGGCGCGGTGCTCACAGGTTTCTCGCAGGCAACTCACCGGGTCCCCCGAGACAAGCTCCCTATCGTCATGCACACGCACTGACAGGGAGGTGGGGAACATGAACAGCAGTCACTCCAACACCACGGAGAAGTCGGCCGGTTGGGCCAGGTCCGCCCGCGGTCCGTGGGCCGTCGTCTGCGCCGTCGCTACCGTCATCCTCGGCCCGGCCGCCGTCACGGCATCCGCGCTCGACCAGGCCAACGCGGCCCCGATGCACCACGCGGTACGGGCCGACCAGAACCAGGCCTACATCCCGACGGACACGTCACGGCGGCGGACCGCCGCCTAGGACTCCTGACGGGACGGGCTACCGGTGTCGCGTGGCGCGCCGGGGTTCCACCGGTACTGCGCGTCCTCGTTCCGCAGCAGCACGCCGGCCTCGGTCATCCGGTCGAGCATGTCGACGAGCAGCTCGCCGAGCGGGTAACCGTCCGTCCAGAACATCCGCTTGACCTCGGCGAACGACTGGTCCTCCGTGAACACCCCTACGGTCCTTCCGAGTTCGAAGCCCGCCGAGTCGTAGTCGGTCCAGTCGGCCAGAACGTCCCGCAGTCCGCTCATCGTTCAGTGCCGGCCCAGTTCCCAGTACTGCTCGCCGACCGGGTCGATGTCCACGCCCAGGCCGTTCAGCAGGCCGGCCAGCATCGTGTAGTACCCGACCGTCGTGATCAGCTCGACCACCTGACGGTCCGTCAAGTGCTTGCGCAGCGAGCCCAACGTGCCGTCCGTGAGCGTGTGTCGGGCCAACAGCTCCTCCGTCGCGGTCAGCAACGCCGACTCGGCCGCGTCGAACTCGCCGTCCTCCGCCCGGAGTTCGACGACGGCGTCCAGCTGCTCGGCCGTCACCCCCGCGCGCAGCGCGATCGGGCGGTGCTGCACGACCCCGTACGCGCAGTCCGTGCGCGCCGCCACCGCCACGATCACCAGCTCGCGCAACCGCACCGGCAACGACGACCCGAGCACCGCCATCCCCAGGTCGATCGCCGGGCCCGTCAACTCCGGGGCGTGGGACAGCATGCGGAACGCGTTCAGTGGAGTGGGGAGCTTGTCGAGGGCTTCGGCGGAACGCTCCGGGAACGGTATTCGAGCCACGGTGACCTCACGGGAGTCGGTCTGTCGGCGGACGGGGCACCATCGGCGTACCCCCTTCACCCGCGCTCACTCCTGCCGGAACCTCTCCCGCAGTTTCGGGAAGCGTTCCGCCAGCACGGCCTCGTTCTCCAGGTCGAGCGGCGCCCCGAGCGGCTCGGCGGGCGCCGGCGGGATCCCCAGGTCGGGGGCGACCGTACCGGTGAGCTGCTCGTACGCCTCGTCGGCCGCGTACCCCAGCTCCTCCCCGTCGCCGTCGATCTCGTCGTCGAAGTCGTCGATGAGATCCGCCAGCGCGTCGGCGTCGTGCACGGCACCCTCGTAGACCTCGCGGCCCTGGCCGATCAGCCAGCACCGGAAGAAGTCGAACGCGTCGTCGCTCGCCCCGTCCAGCAGCACCCACGCGGCACCCCACAGGTCCCAGGTGTAGGCGCGGTTGTAACGGGCCTCGAAATGACGGGCGAAGTCCAGCACCAGCTCCGGATCCAGCAGGAGCAGCCGGTCCACGAGCAGGTCCGCCTGCTCCTCGGGGTCGCCCTCGGCGGCCTCGCGGGTGGCGTCCACCAGCTCCCAGAACTCCGTCTCGTCCATCACGGGTCAAGCATCGGTCCTGGACGGGTGGTGCGCACGTGGAGTACGGCGGATTGTCACCTGGAGAGGGGCAGATCGTTATGGGCGGTACGGGCCGCCGGCCGGGTCGCGTCCCGCGTGGTCACGTCCCGTACAGCGCGCCCAGCCGCGCCGCGTCGCTCACGAACCGCGCCCGCAGACTCGCCGGCGCCAGCACCTCCACCTCGGGACCCAGCCCCGCGAGCTGGCCGTGGGCCACCTCCTCGGACTCCACCGGGAGGGTCACCGTCACCCACCCGTCCCCGTCGTCGTCCGGTACGCCCGCGAGCTCCAGCGCCTCCCTCGCGGCGGTGGGATCGACGGCGTACGGCAGTCTCCGCGCGCCGTCGGGGGAGACCCGTACCACCACCTCCGCCCGCAGGATCGACCGCGCGAACTGCTCCGCCCGGTCCTCCCAGAACGCCGGGAGGTCGAAGTCGTCCCGCCGTGTGAAGCGCTCGTCGGACGGCGTCGGGTCGACCGCCGTGAAACGGTCGATCCGGTACACCCGGAAGGAATCGTGGTCCGCCACCCGGGCGCACAGGTACCAGACGCCCGCCTTGAGCACGAGCCCGTACGGCTCCAGTTCCCGCTCGACGTCACAGTCCCCGCGCCGGTAGCGCGCGACCACGCGCCGGTCGTCCCACACCGCGTCCGCCACGGCGGGCAGCAGCTCGGGGGTCTTCGGCTCGGTGAACCAGCTCGGCGCGTCCAGATGGAACCGCTGGGCCGCCGCCCGGGAGGCGTCCGACAGGGACGGGAGCAGGGCCGCGGACACCTTCAGGCGGGCGGCCGACGCGGCGTCCTCCAACCCCATCTCGCGCAGCGCGCCGGGTACGCCGCTCAGGAAGAGTGCCTCCGCCTCGCCGCGCGCCAGGCCGGTGAGGCGGGTGCGGTAGCCGCCGATCAGCCGGTATCCGCCCGCGCGGCCCCGGTTCGCGTACACGGGGACTCCCGCCTCGGACAGGGCCTGCGCGTCGCGTGTCACCGTCCGTTCGGACACCTCCAGCTCGCGGGCCAGTTCGGCGGCGGTCATGGAGGGGCGGGACTGGAGCAGCAGCACCATTTTGATGAGGCGGGCAGCGCGCATGGGTTCATGATGGGGGATCTCGCCCCCGCCGCCCCTACCCGTCCGGTCCCTGGGGGCTGCGCCCCCAGACCCCCGCTTCGGCCTGAACGGTCTCGTCCTCAAACGCCGGACGGGCTGAAAGTCAGCCCGTCCGGCGTTCGAGGAGCGGGGTCACAGCTCTTACAGCCCGTAGCGCTCCCGCGCCTCCTTGACCGCTGTCGCCTTCACTTCGCCCCGCCGCGCCAGCTGCGCGAGCGCGGCCACGACGATCGACTCCGCGTCGACGCCGAAGTATCGGCGGGCCGCGTCACGGGTGTCGGAGAGGCCGAAGCCGTCCGCGCCCAGGGAGGAGTAGTCCTGCTCCACCCACTGCGCGATCTGGTCGGGAACCTGGCGCATGTAGTCGGAGACCGCGAGCACCGGGCCCTCCGCACCGTGCAGCGCCTGCCGCACGTACGGCACCCGCTCCTCGCCCCGCAGCAGCGCCGCGTCCGCCTCCAGCGCGTCGCGCCGCAGCTCGGTCCAGGAGGTCGCCGACCACACGTCGGCCGCGACACCCCAGTCCTCGGCGAGCAGCTGCTGCGCCTTCAGCGCCCAGTGGATCGCCGTACCGGAACCGAGGAGCTGGATGCGCGCCGCGTTGGCAGCGGGCGAAAGACCCGCCGACTCCGCCGTGTTGAAGCGGTACAGCCCCTTGACGATGCCCTCGTCGATGCCCAGCCCGGAGGGTTTCGCGGGCTGCGGGATCGGCTCGTTGTAGACGGTGAGGTAGTAGAAGACGTTCGGGTCCTCACCCTGGGCCGTCTCGCCGTACATCCGGCGGATGCCGTCCTTCACGATCGCCGCGACCTCGTACGCGAACGCCGGGTCGTACGACAGCGCCGCCGGGTTCGTCGCCGCGATCACCGGCGAGTGACCGTCCGCGTGCTGCAGACCCTCGCCCGTCAGCGTCGTACGGCCCGCCGTGGCACCGACGAGGAAGCCGCGGCCGAGCTGGTCGCCGAGCTGCCACATCTGGTCGGCCGTGCGCTGCCAGCCGAACATCGAGTAGAAGATGTAGAAGGGGATCATCGCTTCGCCGTGCGTCGAGTACGACGTGGACGCGGCGATGAAGTCCGCCATCGAACCGGCCTCGGTGATCCCCTCGTTGAGGATCTGGCCGTTCTTGGCTTCCTTGTAGTACATGAGCTGGTCGCGGTCGACGGGCTCGTACGTCTGGCCCTTCGGGGAGTAGATCCCCAGGGACGGGAACAGGCTCTCCATGCCGAACGTGCGCGCCTCGTCGGGCACGATCGGCACCCAGCGCTTGCCCGTCTCCTTGTCGCGGACCAGGTCCTTGACCAGGCGGACGAAGGCCATCGTCGTCGCCACGTTCTGCGTGCCGGAGCCCTTGTCGAAGGACGCGAACGCCTTCTCCGAGGCGGACGGCAGCGGAGCGATCGCGTGCGTACGGCGGGCCGGGGCCGGACCGCCCAGCGCAGCGCGGCGCTCCTGGAGGTAGCGGACCTCGGGGGAGTCGGCGCCGGGGTGGCCGTAGGGCACGACCCCGTCGATGAAGTCGCTGTCCTTGATGGGGAGTTCGAGCAGGTCACGCATCTGCTTGAACTCGTCCGTCGACAGCTTCTTCATCTGGTGGTTGGCGTTCTTCGACGCGAAGCCCTCGCCGAGCGTGTGGCCCTTGACGGTCTGGGCCAGGATGACGGTCGGGCCGCCCTTGTGGTCCAGGGCCGCCTTGTAGGCCGCGTACACCTTGCGGGACTCGTGACCGCCGCGCGAGAGGTGGAAACACTCGAGGATCTTGTCGTCGCTCAGCAGCTTCGCCAGCTCGACGAGCGCCGGGTCCTTGCCGAAGAAGTCCTCGCGGATGTAGGCCGCGTCGCGGGTCTGGTACGTCTGCACCTGCGCGTCCGGTACCTCGCGCAGGCGGCGTACGAGCGCGCCCGTGGTGTCGAGCTGGAACAGCTCGTCCCAGGCGTTGCCCCACAGCGACTTGACGACGTTCCAGCCGGCGCCGCGGAACTGGGCCTCCAGCTCCTGCACGATCTTGAAGTTCGCGCGGACCGGGCCGTCGAGGCGCTGGAGGTTGCAGTTGATGACGAAGGTCAGGTTGTCGAGACCCTCGCGGCTCGCCAGTGCGAGGGCCGCCGTCGACTCGGGCTCGTCCATCTCGCCGTCACCGAGGAAGGCCCACACGTGGGACTCGGAGACGTCCTTGATGCCGCGCGCGGTGAGGTAACGGTTGAAGCGCGCCTGGTAGATCGCGGAGAGCGGGCCGAGGCCCATCGACACCGTCGGGAACTCCCACAGCCAGGGCAGCCGACGCGGGTGCGGGTACGACGGGAGGCCGTTGCCGCCCGCCTCCTGGCGGAAGTTGTCGAGGTGCGCCTCGGAGAGGCGGCCGTCGAGGAAGGCGCGGGCGTAGATGCCGGGGGAGGCGTGGCCCTGGATGTAGAGCTGGTCGCCCGAGCCGTCCGCCTCCTTGCCCTTGAAGAAGTGGTTGAAGCCGGTCTCGTACAGCCAGGCCGCCGAGGCGAAGGTGGCGATGTGGCCGCCGACGCCGTGTTTCGCGCCCCGGGTCACCATCGCCGCCGCGTTCCAGCGGTTCCACGCGGTGATCCGGCGCTCCAGCGCCTCGTCACCGGGCGCGGCCGGTTCGGCGGCGGTCGGGATGGTGTTGACGTAGTCCGTCTCGAGCAGCTTGGGCAGCGCGATGCCGTTGCCCTCCGCGCGCTCCAGCGTGCGGCGCATCAGATACGCGGCGCGGTGCGGGCCGGCAGCCTTCGCGACGGCGTCCAGGGAGGCCTGCCATTCGGCGGTCTCCTCGGGGTCGCGGTCCGGGAGCTGGTCGAGCTCGCTCGGCTGGATGGCGTAGGGGTCGGTCATAACGCCGCCTTCCTCAGTCGAAGGGGGGTTCCCTCGTCGGCAAGGGGTTTTCGGGGGTGCCCTTGGTCTTTGGCAGGACAGGGCGGCGGGCTCTGTGGTGGGAGCCCGTCGGTGACTGTAACTCCCTGATCGATGATCGATCAAAGGTTCCCGGGCAAAATATCTTGATTACGAGAAAGTCGGCACGGGGTGCCTTTTGTGCGGGCACCCGGTGCCGTGTTTTTCGCCGTTTTCCGGGAAGTTTTCGCAGGTGAGCATGGCTGCGCTCGGCTGCGAACCCCCTCGCTTCAAGGGCGCGGGGCACAGCCGAGAACGTGCGCCTTCACCAGCTCCGCGATCCGCGGATCCCGGCGCCGGAACGCGGCCACCAACTCCTCGTGCTCCTCCGCGTACGACTGCTGCACCGTCCCCAGCCAACGGATCGACAGCGCCGTGAACACCTCAATGCCCAGGCCCTCCCAGGTGTGCAGCAGCACCGAGTTGCCGGCCGCCCGCACCAGCTCCCGGTGGAAACCGACCGTGTGCCGCACCTGGCCCGTCCCGTCCGCCTCGCGGTCCGCCTCGTACAGCGCGGCCACATGCGGTTCGAGCGCCGAGCAGTCCTCGGCCAGCCTCTCGGCCGCCAGCTCCGCCGCGATCGCCTCCAGGCCGGCCCGCACCGGGTAGCTCTCCTCCAGGTCGGCCGCGGTCAGATTCCGGACCCGTACGCCCTTGTTCGGCGCCGACTCGATCAGCCGCAGTGACTCTAGCTCGCGCAACGCCTCGCGCACCGGCGTCTGGCTGACCTCCAGCTCGGTCGCGATCCGACGCTCCACGATCCGCTCGCCCGGCTTCCAGCGCCCGCTGACGATCCCCTCCACGATGTGCTCGCGGATCTGTTCGCGCAGCGAGTGGACGACGGGCGCGGTCATGAGAGCTCCTTAAGGGCGTTTGACGTTTAGACAATAAGGCCGCACGCCCGCTCGGGAGGGGCGCACGGGGGCGCTTTCATGCAGGTGAGACGAGACTTACACGCCGCCGGGGCGGTGTCCCGCGCGAAGACTCGTCCGGTGCCGGCGCGCAGCCGCGGAGGGTCGCGCGGGTGGGCTTGGAGCAACTGACCACGGGGTAACCGGGTGTCGGCGGGCGCGTTCGCACGCGGCGGGGGTGCGCGGCCTGCGGGAGCACGGCGGCGATGTCGGCGCCTGGCACCCGACGGGATCGTACGCCCGGATGCCGGGCGAAGCGGTGAGGTCCCGTGGGGGAAACGCACGGCGCCCCCGCCCGGAAAGCTCCGGAACGGGGGCGCCGTACAAGCGAGGTGGGTTACAGGCCGAGCTCGACCTCGAACTCGCCCGCCTCCAGGATCGCCTTGACGGCCGTCAGGTAACGGGCCGCGTCGGCGCCGTCGACCAGGCGGTGGTCGTAGGAGAGGGTCAGGTACGTCATGTCGCGGACGCCGATGACCGTGCCCTCCTCCGTCTCGATGACGGCGGGGCGCTTGACCGTGGCGCCGATGCCGAGGATCGCGACCTGGTTCGGGGGCACGATGATCGTGTCGAAGAGCGCGCCGCGCGAACCGGTGTTGGAGATGGTGAAGGTCGCGCCGGACAGCTCGTCCGGGGTGATCTTGTTCGCCCGGACCTTGCCCGCGAGCTCGGCGGTGGCCTTGGCGATACCGGCGATGTTCAGGTCGCCCGCATGCTTGATGACCGGGGTCATCAGGCCCTTCTCGGAGTCCACCGCGATACCGACGCTCTCGGTGTCGAAGTAGGTGATCGTGCCCTCTTCGACGTTGATCCGGGCGTTGATGGCCGGGTGGGCCTTCAGCGCCTGGGCCGCCGCCTTCACGAAGAACGGCATCGGGGAGAGCTTGACGCCCTCGCGCGCGGCGAAGGAGTCCTTGGCCTGGGTACGGAGCCGCATCAGCCGCGTGACGTCGACCTCGACGACCGAGGACAGCTGCGCCTGCTCGTGCAGCGCCTTGACCATGTTGTCGCCGATGACCTTGCGGATGCGGGGCATCTTCACGGTCTGGCCGCGGAGGGGAGAGGCCTCCAGGGTCGGCGTCTTCTTCGCGGTGACGGCGGCCGGGGCGGCTGCGGCCGCGACGGGAGCCGGAGCCGCCGCCGCTGCCTTCGCGGCCTCGGCGGCGGCGATGACGTCCTGCTTGCGGATACGGCCGCCGACGCCGGTGCCCTTGACGGTGGACAGGTCGACGCCGTTCTCGGCGGCGAGCTTGCGCACCAGCGGGGTGACGTAGGCGCCGTCGTCCGTGGCCTGCGCGGCGGCGGGCGCCGGAGCGACCGGGGCCACCGGAGCCGGAGCCGCGACCGGCGCGGGGGCCGGGGCGGCGGGGGCGACCGGAGCCGGTGCGGCGACCGGAGCGGGCGCCGGAGCCGGTTCCTCCACCGAGACGCCGAAGTCCGTGGCGATGCCCGCCAGGCCGTTGGCGTATCCCTGGCCGACCGCGCGGGCCTTCCAGACGCCGTTGCGCAGATAGATCTCCACGACCACGAGTGCCGTCTCGGCGCCGAGCTGCGGGGGCGTGAAGGTGCCCAGGACGCTGTTGTCGTCCGCGTTGCGGATCGTGGCCGTGGGCTCGATGCCCTGGAAGCTCTGGCCGGCCGCGTCCGGGCTGGCGGTGACGACGATCTTCTCGATGCCCGGCGGTACGGCGCCGGTGTCGACGATGATCGCGTCGGGTGCCGTACCGCCGCCGGAGCGGTAGCTCACGCCGGGGCCCGTCGGCTGGTTGTAGAAGATGAAGTCGTCGTCGGAGCGCACCTTGCCGTCGCCCGTGAGCAGCAGGCCCGATACGTCGAGCCGCACCGGGGCGGCGACGTCCACCGTCACGCGCGCGGCGGAGAGAGGGATGTTCGAGCCGGGGGTCATAGCTGTCATGCCTCGTGAACGACCGAGACCATTTTGCCGTTCCCTTACCAAGTGACCAATTGGCCAAGCTTTGGCATTACCGGCCCGAATCCCGCCGATCGTCTAGGGAATCACCACGATCTTCCGTCCCACTCCCGCCGCGAACTGCTCCAGCGCCTCCGGATACCGCTCCAGCTCTATCCGGTCGCTGATGAAGATCCCGGGGTCGAGGACCCCGTTCGCGAACAGTTCCGCCGCCCGCTCGAAGCTGTGCAGCACGGCCATCGAGCCGGTGATGGTGATCTCCTGGTTGTAGATGCGGTACGGGTCGATCGACACCCGGGTCGCGTAGTCGGCCACCCCGAACTGCAGGAACGTGCCCGCCTTCGCCACCCGGTCCAGGCCGTCCTGGATCGCCGCCGCGTTGCCGGTCGCGTCGATCACGAGGTCCCAGCCCTGGGGCCGGTCCAGCTCGTCCGCGTTCGCCGCCGACCCGGAGACGCCGAGCGTGCGGGCCGTCTCCAGGCGGGCCGGGTTCAGGTCCACGATGTCGACGCTCGCCGCGCCGGTGCGCTTGGCCAGCTCCAGCATCATCAGGCCCATGGTCCCGGAGCCGTAGATCAGGACATGGGCGCCGAGCCGGGACCGGAGCACGTCGTAGCCGCGTACCGCGCAGGAGAGCGGTTCGATCAGGGCCGCGTCCTCGGTGCGTACGTGCTCGGGCAGTTTCACGCAGTTCGCCACCGGGGCGACCGCGTACTGGGCCGCGCCGCCGGCGGTGGTGACGCCGATCGCGGCCCAGCGCTCGCAGAGGTTGTTGTGGCCGTTGCGGCACTGCCGGCACTCGAAGCAGTACAGCGAGGGGTCCACGGCCACCTGGTCGCCGACCGAGACCTCGGTGACCTGGGTGCCGACCGCGACGATCTCGCCGGCGAACTCGTGGCCCGGCACGATCGGCAGCTTGGGCGCGAACTCGCCCTGGAGGATGTGCAGATCGGTGCCGCAGAGGCCGCACGCGGCGACCTCGACGACGACCTCGCGGGGGCCCGGCGTCGGGTCCGGGACCTCGATGACGACGGCGCGGCCCACGGACTCGATGACGGCGGCCTTCATTTGACGGCTCCCAGGGAGAGGCCCTGGACCAGCTTGTCCTGGGCGGCGAACCCCGCGGCGAGCACCGGCAGGGAGACGACGAGCGACGCGGCGCACACCTTCGCCAGGAACAGGCCCTGGCTGGTGATGAAGCCGGTCAGGAACACGGGCGCGGTCTCCGCGACGACCCCCGTGAGGACCCGGGCGAACAGCAGCTCGTTCCAGCTGAAGATGAAGCAGATCAAGGCTGTCGCCGCGATCCCCGGGAGGGCGATCGGGGCCACCACGCGCGCGAGGATGGTCGGCAGCCGGGCGCCGTCGATCTGCGCCGCCTCGATGACGGCGACCGGGACCTCGGCGAGGAAGGACTGCATCATCCACACCGCGATCGGCAGGTTCATCGAGGTGTAGAGGATGACCAGGAGCCAGATGTTGTCCAGCATCCCGGCGTTCTTCGCGAACAGGTAGATCGGCAGCAGGCCCGCCACCACCGGCAGCATCTTCGTGGACAGGAAGAAGAACAGGACGTCGGTCCACTTCTTCACCGGGCGGATCGACAGCGCGTAGGCCGCCGGGAACGCCAGCAGCAGCACGAAGAGCGTCGAAGCCACGGACGCGACAAGGGAGTTGACCAGCGCGGGCCAGGGGCTCGCGCCGCCGCCCGTGCCGAAGAACTCCCGGTAGCCGTCCAGCGTGAGGGCGGCCCCGAAGGACGGCGGATTGGTCGCCGCGTCCGTCTCCGAGTGGAAGGACGTCAGCGCCATCCAGGCGATGGGCAGGAAGAACACGATGCCGATCAGCCAGGCCACCAGGCCCAGGCCCGCGCCTTTGCGGCGGGCACGCGCGCGTACGGCGATGCTGCTCATGCGCGGGACGCCTCCTCTCGGAACAGGGACGACACGACCCGTAGGGCGAAGGTCGCGATGATGATCGAGCCGATGACGACCAGGACGCCGGCCGCCGAGGCGAGGCCGTTCTCGTGGGCCTGGTAGAAGCTCTGGTAGACGGTGTAGGGCAGGTTGGCCGTGCCCAGGCCGCCGGAGGTGATGGTGAAGACCGCGTCGAAGTTCTGGACGATGTAGATCGAGCCCAGCAGGGCGCCGAGTTCGAGATAGCGGCGCAGATGCGGCAGCGTCAGATAGCGGAAGACCTGCCAGTCACTGGCGCCGTCCACCTTCGCGGCCTCGATCTGCTGGTGGTCGCGGCTCTGCAGCCCGGCCAGCAGGATCAGCATCATGAACGGCGTCCACTGCCACACCAGCGAGGCCTCTACGGCGAGCAGCGGGGTGTTGGAGATCCAGTCCGGCTGCGGTCCGCCCACATAGTGCAACAGACCGTTGAGCAGGCCGTATTCAGGGTTGTAGAGCACATGCTTCCAGAGCAGGGCCGCGGCCACCGGCACCACCAGGAACGGGGCGATCAGCAGGGTGCGGACGAAGCCCCGGCCGCGGAACCTCCGGTCCAGGAGCAGTGCGAGGAGCAGGCCCAGGACCAGGCTGGCCAGCACCACCGCGACGGTGAGCAGGACGGTCGTCCACACCGAGTGGCGCAGGTCGGCGTCGCTGAGAACCTGCTGGTAGTTGTCGAAACCGGTGAAGTGCCGGGCCTTCGGGTAGAGCGCGTTCCAGTCGAAGAACGAGATCACCAGCGTGGCCACGAACGGGAGTTGGGTCACGACGATCATGAAGACCAGGGCGGGGAGCAGTGGGGCACGGGTGGCCCAGGCGCGCAGCCTGTCCGAGGGCGGGCGCGCGGTGCGGGTCGCAGTGGCGGCCAGAGGGGCCGTTGTCGTGGCGGTCATCGTCCCTCGTACTCCTTGGAGATCTTCTCGGCCAGCTTCTGGGACTTCTTCAGGGCCGAGTCGACGGACTGGCGCCCGGCGATGGCCGAACTGATCTCCTGGGAGACCTTCGTACCGAGGTCGGTGAACTCGGGGATGTCGACGAACTGGATGCCGGGCGCGGGCCGCGGCTGCACACCCGGGTCGTTGGGCTTGGCGCCCTCGATGGCCTCCTTCGTCTGCTCCTGGAAGGCGGCGGCCTCCTTCACGTACTCGGGGTTCGTGTACGTCGAGGCGCGCTTCCCGGCCGGCACGTTGGCCCAGCCGTCCGTCTCGCCGACCAGCTGCTCGTACTCCTTGCCGGACGCCCAGGACACGAACTTCCAGGCCTTGTCGGAGTTGTGGGACGCCTTCTGGATGCCCCAGGCCCAGGTGTAGAGCCAGCCCGAGGAGTCGGTCTTCTCGACCGGCGCCGGGACGTAGCCGATCTTGCCCTTGACCGGAGAACCCTTGGCCTCCAGCGAGCCCGCCGCCGAGGTGGCGTCGTACCACATGGCGACCTTGCTCTGGGTGATGTTGTTGAGGCACTCGGCGAACCCGGACTGGGGCGCGCCGGACTCGCCGTGCTTGCGGACGAGGTCGACATAGAACTTCGTCGCCTGCTCGAACGCGGGGGAGTCGAGCTGCGCCTTCCAGTCCTTGGTGAACCAGGTGCCGCCGAAGGTGTTCACGACGGTCGTCAGGGGCGCCATCAGCTCGCCCCAGCCGGGCAGTCCGCGCAGGCAGATGCCCTTCATGCCGGACTGGGCGCCGTCGACCTTCGCGGCGATGTCGGCCACCTGGGTCCAGGTGGGATGCGCGGGCATCGTGAGGCCCTTCGCGGCGAGCACGTCCTTGCGGTACATCAGGAAGGACGACTCGCCGTAGAACGGCTGCCCGTAGAGCTTGCCGTCGTCCGCGGTCAGGGACTCCCGCATCGGCTTGAGGATGTCCTGCTCGTCGTAGGCGGGGTCCTTGGCGACGTAGGAGTCCATCTCGTGCAGCCAGCCGTTGCGGGCGTAGATCGGGATCTCGTAGTTGGAGAGGGTCGCCACGTCGTACTGGCCGGCCTGGTTGGCGAAGTCCTGGCTGATCTTGTCGCGGACGTCGTTCTCGGGCAGCACCGTGAAGTTGACCTTGATGCCGGTCTCCTTCGTGAAGTGCGGGGCCAGTTTCTGGAGTTCGACCATCTGGGGGTTGTTGACCATCAGGACGTTGATCGAGTTGCCGCCTGATCCGGCGCCGCCCGCTCCGACCCAGCAGCCGGAGAGCAGCGGGGCGAGCAGCGTCCCTACGGCGGCCAGGGCGAGCGTGGCTCGCGGCGGCCGTCGTCGGCTCTGGGTTCGCATGGATCGCTCCTGCACGTATAGGGAGAGAAATGGGGAGAAAAAGGCGCCGGCCGGGCATGACTGCGCCCTACGTAGAGACTCAGTTGGAATTTCAAACGGTGTGCTAGACGCGGATGACCTGTGGCCCCAGAAGTGAGTACCGGTGGGCTTCGGCCGACGGGAGCAGCGTGCTCGTGACGATCGTCTCCAGGGCGCCGATCTCGGCGAACCTGCAGAAGCTGACCGCCCCGAACTTGGTGTGCACACCGGCGAACACGGTGCGCCGGGCGGCGCGGATGGCCTGCGCCTTGACCTCGCTGACGGCGGGGTCGGGCGTGGTCAGGCCGTGTTCGCGGGAGATGCCGTTGGCGCCGATGAAGGCGAGGTCGAGGACGAAGCCGGCGAGCATCTTCGTCGTCCAGTGGTCGACGGTGGCCAGGGTGCCGTGCCGGACCCGGCCGCCGAGCAGCAGCACCGAGGTGTTCTCCGACTCGGCGAGCACGCCCGCCACCGGCAGGGACGCGGTGACCACGGTCAGCGGCCGGTCCCTGGGCAGCGCCTCGGCGATGAGCTGGGGGGTGAAGCCCTCGTCGACGAAGACCGTCTCGGCGTCCCCGAGCAACTCGGCCGCGGCGACCGCGATCCGGCGCTTCTCCGGGACATGGCTGGTGGCGCGGAAGGCGAGCGTCGTCTCGAAACCGGCGCTCTCCACGGGGTAGGCGCCACCATGGGTCCTGCGGACCAGCCCGTGGTCCTCCAGGGCGCGCAGATCCCGCCGTACGGTCTCCTTGGCCACGCCCAGCTCGGCGGCGAGCGCGGTGACGTCGACCGAGCCGGTGCGGCGCGCGGCGCGCACGATCTCCCGCTGACGTTCTTCCGCCGAACTCGTCCCCATGGCCGACACCGCCTTCCCGCTCACCTGGAGTACTGCCCGTTCGGGCCCGGTGGGACCCTTGGGGGAAGTTCTACAGCGGGTGTGCGGCACTGACCAGGCCTGTTGCAGGCCCGATGGTGCCCGTGTGTGACCGTTTACCGCGCGCCGTGCCCGTCGCGGACCTGCGCCGCTGTCCGCCGGGGCGTGGGATCGGGCAGCGTCCGTGCCCGAACACGCCGACGGGCGGGCCCGTTCGATGCCCGCCCGCCGCCGCGAAGGTGCTTTTCCCGTCAGTGCGGCTTTCCGTTCAGTACGGCCAGATCGGCGGGTCGTTCACGAAGTGGCCGCCGAGATGGGCGTGCGCCTCGACGCCCGGCTGCAGCTCGCCCTGCTCGGCGATCAGCTTCTCGGCGTACGGCTCGGAGTCGTCCTGGGGCTCGTAACCGAGCGCCCGCGCGGTCGACAGGTCCCACCACAGGCGGGTGTTCGCGGAGGAGCCGTAGACGATCGTGTGCCGTACGTCCTCGGCGGTCAGGGCCGCGTGGAGGAGACGGGCGCCGTCGGCGGGGCTCATCCAGATCGACAGCATGCGGACGCTGCTGGGCTCCGGGAAGCAGGAGCCGATGCGCACGGAGACGGTCTCCAGGCCGTGCTTGTCCCAGTAGAGCTGCGCCAGGTCCTCGCCGAAGGACTTGGACAGGCCGTAGAAGGTGTCGGGGCGGTGCGGGGTGTCGACGGGGATGAGCACGCTTGGATCAAGAGGTGTGTCCCCCTGCGGCCTCGGGGTGTAGCCCACCGCGTGGTTGGAGGAGGCGAAGACGACGCGGCCGACGCCCTCCTCGCGGGCGGCCTCGTAGAGGTTGTACGTGCCCTCGATGTTCGACGCGAGGATCTTGTCGAAGGAGGATTCCAGGGAGATGCCGGCGAGGTGGATGATCGCGTCGACGCCCCGCACGGCCTCGCGGAGCGCCGCCCTGTCGGAGAGGTCGGCGGTGATCGCGTCCGGCTCGCCCTCGATCGGGCGCACATCCAGCAGCCGCAGCTCGTAGCCGTACGCGGGGAGCGGCTCCCGCATCAGGGTGCCGAGCCCGCCTGCGGCGCCGGTGAGCAGAACGGTGCGGGGAGCGGGCATCCTCGGTCTCCTAGAGTCGTCGGCCTCATCCATGAACGACATTCACATGCATGGACACGCTAAAGATCCGCCACCATGCCCGTCAAGTGTGGCGTGGACCTGGGAAATCCGCTTCCTTCTTGCTCAATTGCCTGCTTGACCCACCCTGAGGCAGATCCTTAGGGTGGGGCTGTTCAGAAATGTAGACGTTGATCAGAAGAACGCACGCGCCTGTTTCAAGGGAGAGCCCGTGACGCCAGCCCCTCTCGCCGACCGGCTCAGTATCCCCAGCGGGCCGCTGTTCTTCCCCGTCACCGCGTACGGCCCCGACGGCGCCGTCGATCTCGACGTGTACCGCGCGCATGTCCGCCAGGGCGTCGAGGCCGGTGCCGCCGCCGTGTTCGCGTGCTGCGGCACCGGCGAGTTCCACGCGCTGCTCCCCGAGGAGTTCGAGGCGTGCGTGCGGGCCGCCGTGGAGGCGGCCGAGGGCCGGGTCCCGGTGGTCGCGGGCGCGGGCTACGGCACCGCGCTCGCCGTACGGTACGCACGGCTCGCGGAGGCCGCCGGGGCCGACGGGCTGCTCGCCATGCCGCCGTACCTGGTGGTCGCCGGGCAGGAGGGACTGCTGCGGCACTACCGCGAGGTGGCCGCGTCGACCGCGCTGCCCGTCATCGTCTACCAGCGCGACAACGCCGTGTTCACCCCGGCCACGGTCGTCGAACTCGCCCGCACCGAGGGGATCATCGGCTTCAAGGACGGCCTCGGCGACCTCGACCTGATGCAGCGGATCGTGAGCACCGTACGCACCGAAGTCCCGGGCGACTTCCTGTACTTCAACGGACTGCCCACCGCCGAACAGACTCAACTCGCCTACCGGGGGATCGGCATCACCCTCTACTCCTCCGCCGTGTTCTGCTTCGTCCCGGAGCTCGCGCTCGCCTTCCACCGGGCCCTCGCGACCGGCGACGACACCACGGCCAACCGCCTCCTGGACGGCTTCTACCGGCCGTTCGTCGAACTGCGCGCCCAGGGACGCGGTTACGCGGTCTCGCTCGTCAAGGCGGGCGTGCGGATGCGGGGTCTGGACGTCGGCGAGGTCCGCCCGCCGCTGACGGAACCGACCGAGGATCATGTCAAACAACTGGCCCAACTCATCGAGCGCGGCTACACGTTGATCGAGGCACAGATGGACTCGCAGACGGAGGCGGGCGCGTGAAGGCATCGGCGTTCGTCTATCCCTGGGACGTCAACGGCGACCCCGGGGCGGGCGGCAGGATCGCGGCGCTCGGCGTCCGGCAGGCGACCCTCGCCTCCGCTTACCACTCCACGCGCGCACTGACCCCCCGCCACCCCCGCCACCGCGTCGTCACCGCCGAGCACGCGGCCGTCCTGTACCCGCCGGACTCCCGTTGGCAGGGGCGGGAGTTGAGGCCGTACGAGGTCGGCGACTGGGCGCCCGGCGACGCCTACGGGGAGGCCGCAGCGGCCCTCGCGGAGGCCGGTCTGGAAGTGCACACCTGGGTGGTCCTCGCCCACAACTCCCGCCTGGGCGCGGAACATCCGGACACCTCGGTGGTCAACGCCTACGGCGACCGCTACCCCTGGGCACCCTGTATCGCCCAACCGGCCACGCGCGCGTACCTCGTCGACCTCGCCGCCGAAGCGGCCGTACGCCCCGGCGCGCACGGCACCGAACTGGAGTCCCTCGGCTGGTACGGCCTCGCCCATCTGCACGCCCACGACAAGACCGGCGGAATCCCCCTCGGGGACGCGGGCCAGTACCTGATGTCCCTGTGCTTCTGTCCGACCTGCCGCCAGGGCTACGGCGAACAGGGCGTCGACGCCGGGGAGTTGGCGACGACGGTACGTGCCGCGCTGGAACCGGTGTGGCAGGGGGCGCCCTCCGACGGCGGCTGGGCAGGGGTCGGGAAACTCCTCGGCGAGGCCAACGCGACGGCCACACGCGCGTGGCGCGACGACAGGGCCCGCACACTCCAGGAGACGGCGGTCACCGCGGTCCGGGCCGCCGCACCCGCCGACTTCCAGGTGCTGCTCCACGCGGACCCGGAGTCGTACCACTGCGGCGCCAACGCCGGCGTGGACCCCGGGCACATCCTCTCGGTGGCCGACGGCGTGGTCGTCCCCTGCACGAGCGGCGCGGGCCTGCTGACCCCGTTCGCCGAACAGGGCCTGGACGGCCGGGTGTTGGCGGCCAACTTCACGGTGGTCTCAGGGATGGGCGGACGCCCGGGATCACTCGCGAAGGACGCGGCACGGGCACGCGGCCTCGGGGCGACGGAACTGCGCCTGTATCACGCGGGGTTGGCGTCGGACGGGGACCTGTCGGAGGTACGGTCGGCGCTGGCCGGGCTCTGAGCCGGAGACGGACTCCTCCCGAACAGCGCCGGGACCGCGCCCGTCCCGACCAGCCCCAGGCACGCTCCCGTAGTGAGCAGCGCCAGCCCGACCAGGATCAACAGCAGCCGGAAGTCGGGCAGTTCGACCAATGCCGCGCCCGCCGCCAGGCCGATCACGTTCGGGGTGAAGATCAGCGTGTTGGCGGTGGCCGTAGCCCGGCCCAGCAGCGGCCCCGGCACTTCGCGCTGCACGGCGGTGAACGCGGCGATCAGTACGCACGGGAGCCCCAGGCCGATCGCCGCGTTGCCCACCAGGACCACCGGGTCGGACGGCACCGCCCGCGCGGCCATCCCGACCGCCGCGACGGCGATCCCGGCCGCCCCGAACCGCCGCTCGCCGAGCCGTCGTAGCGCGGGCCCGGAGACCAGCCCGACCGCGACCGAGCCGACGCCCTGGACCGCGTACAGCACCCCCGCGTAGGCGGGAGCGTGCCCCAGGGCCTCGATGATCGCGTAGTTCGACGAGCTGCTCAGGGAGGCGAGGAACATCATGGTCCCGCCCGCCAGGACCAGCGGGCGCAGCCGGGAATTCCCCCACAACTCCCGGACACCCTCCGCGGTCTGGGCCCGCCAGTCGCCGGCCGGGCGCCGCGGCCGCTCCTCGTGCGCGCGCACGAACAGCCACAGGCCCGCCGCCAGTGCGCACGTCACCGCGTCCAGACAGGCCACCGCGGGCCCGCCGAACGCCGTGTACAGGCCCGCGCCCGTCAGCGGCGCGACCAGCTTCATGCCCTCCACCGCCGACATCCGCAGCCCGTTGAAGTCGCCGAGGAGATCCCGGTCCACGACGGCGGCGACAAGGGCCGACTCGGCGGGGTCCTGGACGACCATGACGGTGCCGTAGGCGAACAGGACGGTGAACACGAGCCACAGGTCGGCGCGGGAGTCGACCGTGAAGAGGGTGAGGAGGAGTGCGGCCAGGGCGAGGTTCGTCCGGATCAGCAGGGGCTTGCGGCGGACGCGGTCGGCGATCGTGCCGAGGGCCGGGCCGGCCAGGGTCGGCGCCCAGACCGCGAACACGCACAGCGCGGCCAGACCGTTCGAGCCGCTGAGGTCCTTCACCCACACACCGGCCGCAAGCCCCAGCGCGGACGTGCCGAAGGCGGACACCACCAGCCCCGTGAAATACAGCCCCGCGTTGCGGTTCCGCAGGATGCGGGTCACCGTCCATTTCGTCGTCATGCCTGGTCATCGTGGGTCTAAGGCCGGGGGTGCGGCATCGGGCAGGTGCCCTAGAAACGCGTCGCACGGCGCGGGCGGGAATCCGTCGCAAGCTGTCGTCAATACCCCTGGGGCGGCGGACGGTACGGTTCTAGCGTCGCCGCATGCGCTACCTCATGCCGATCGTCATCGGCCTCCTCTACGTGCTGCTCATGTCCCTCGTCCCCGAGGCGCACCGGCGGCGCCTCAACGCCGTGACGGTCGCGGGAGCGGGCGCCGCGTATCTCAGCGGAGGCGGCCTGGGCGGCTGGGAGTTCGCGTTCACCGCGCTCGCCACCTACGTCGCCCACCGCGGCCTGGAATCGTGGAACTGGATCGGCGTCGGCTGGCTGCTGCACACCGGGTGGGACATCGTGCACCACCTCAAAGGGCACCCCATCGTCCCGTTCGCCCACGACTCCTCGCTCGGCTGCGCGATCTGCGACCCGGTGATCGCGCTGTGGTGCCTGCGCCAGGGACCGTCCGCGCGGGAACTGATCCGGGGCCGGGCGATGAGTTCCCGGGCCGCCGTCGGTCTACCCCCTGAGTGAGACCGATCTCCGGAAGGGAAGCGCATGACCGACAGCATCTTCGACCTCGGCCCGCAGACCCGTGTCGTCGCCCGGCTCGTCGAGGGAGTCACCGACGAGCAGCTCAGAGACGCGACCCCGTGCCCCGGCACCGCCGTACGCAACATGCTGGGCCATCTGCTCGGCCTGTCCGTCGCCTTCCGCGACGCCGCGCGCAAGGATCTGGGCGTCATGACGGACACCGCACCGGACGCCGCCGCCTCGGACATCGGTCCCGGCTGGCGCGAGGACTTCCCCAAGATCCTCGACGGCCTCGCCGAGGCCTGGCGCGACCCGGCCGCCTGGACCGGCATGACCCGCGCGGGCGGCATCGACCTCCCCGGCGAGATCGCCGCCGCCGTCGTGGCCGACGAACTGGTCGTCCACGGCTGGGACCTGGCCCGCGCCACCGGCCAGCCCTACGACCCCGACCCCACGGCGCTCCAGGCCTCGTACACCTTCCTGCTGGCGGTGGCCGAGGACCCGGCCGGCGGCGGAGGCATCTTCGGACCGGTGGTGCCGGTACCGGAGGACGCCCCGCTCCTGGACCGCGCGGTGGGCCTCAGCGGACGGGACCCCGGCTGGAAGCCGTAGACCGGTGCCCCTTAGCCCTGCGTGGGGAACGACGCCTGGAACGCCAGCCGTTCGTCCGCCCCGTCACCGATCCTGGCCAGAATCTCGTCGAGCGCCATGAACTCCTCCCACACCGCCCGGCCGCTCGCCTCCGCCAGCCGGGCCACGACGAGATCCTCCAGCTCGGGAACGCGCCTGTTCTTCCACACCTTGTCGGCGAGGCTCACCAACAGGTCTTCCAGGCCCACCTGTTGGCGTCCCCACGACGCGTGCGTCGCGGCGAAGCGGGCCAACTCCGGGCCGACGCCGTGGCGTTGCAGAAGATCCCGTCCCGCCTCCTCGTGCGCCGCCCCCGGCCCGGACAGCTCGGCGACGTGCACTGTCTTGCCCACGTCGTGCGTCGCCGCCCCGAAGAGCACCGCCTCGCGGTCGAACAGCGCGGCGGGGCAGTGCTGTTCGACCCAGTCGACCAGCTGGTGCGCGACGTCGTGGACGGCTCGCAGGTGGGCCGCCAGCCGCGGCGGGCTGCCCAGCTCCGACAGGAGTTCGACGACACGGTCCGGCAGCGGCAGCAGCGGCGGGTCGACCGTGCCGCTCATCGCCCTGGACAAGGGGGTGTTGGCCATCACCGCGTCAGGGTACTGACCGCGGCATTCTCGTCCCCGGACGGCCGGGAGTGGTGGAACGTCCCGAACTGTGAGTACCGCGGGCCCCGGAACCGTACTCTTCCCCGACATGCCTCTCAGTCTCACGATCCTCGGCACCGCCTCCCCGCATCCACGCCCCGGCCGCCCCTGCTCCGGGTACCTGCTGCGCGGCGGCGGCGCCGAGGTGTGGGTGGACGCGGGCACCGGAACGTTCGCGGAGTTGCAACGGCACACCGACCCGGCGCGGCTCACCGCCATCTGGATCTCGCACCTGCACGCCGACCACAGCGCCGATCTCCTCGCCGCGGCCTACGCGTTCGCCTTCGGCGGGATGACCCCGGCCGCCCCGATCCCGCTCTACGCCCCGCAGGACTGCGCCCGCCGCCTCGCCGGCTTCTTCGGACAGCCGGACGTCCGCTTCCTGAACGGCGTCTTCGACTTCCGCCCGCTCTACGACGGACACGCCGTCCGGCACTGGAACCTCCGCCTCACCGCACGCGCCGTCGTCCACGACACCGAGGCCTACGGGCTGCGCGCCGAGTGCCAGGGGAGTGTCCTCGGCTACTCCGGGGACAGCGGACCCTGCGAGGCGCTGTCCGAACTCGCGGGCGGCGCCGACGTGTTCCTCTGCGAGGCCGACATCGACCGGCATCGCGAAGGCGAACGTCAGGTCCACCTCACGCCCGAGGATGCCGGTGCCTGCGCCAAGGGCGCGCGCGAACTCCTCATCACCCACGTGGGACCCACCCTCACCAGGGAAGCGGCGCTGGAACGCGCCGCCGCGATCTTCCCCGGCCGGACCTCGGCCGCGCTCGAAGGCGTCACCAAGACCATGTGAAGCAAGGTCATGTGAAGCGCTTTCTGGTTCTTCTGTCAGAAGCATTGACGAAACACGGGGCCGCTCCTACCTTCAACGCGTCGTACTTCGTACGTCATATATGAGACGCCATATGTCAGATCCGAGAGGCGCGCATGACCTCTGTGCCCACGCCGATCCCGTCCCGCACGCAGTTCGTGCTGGAGGGGATCAAACACCGCATCCTCACCGGTCAGTTGACGCCGGGTCAGCCACTGGTCGAGACCGAGCTCGCCGCACAGTTCGGGGTGTCCAAGACTCCGGTGCGCGAGGCGCTCAAGACCCTGGCAGGCACCGGGCTCGTCGTGATGAACCAGTACAAGGGCGTCACGGTGCGCATGGTGGACGCGGACATGGCGCGCGAGGTGTACGACGTCCGGCTGCTCCTCGAACCCGAGGCGCTACGCCGGGCCGTACGACTGGGCGCCTCCCTGGAAGCCGCACGTGAAGCGCTGACCCGCGCCGACGAGGCCACCGACACCGCCGAACGCTCCCTCGCCAACCGGGAGTTCCACCGCGCCCTGTACCTGCCGTGCGGCAACCCGCTGCTCGGCCGGATGCTCGACGAGGTCCGCGACCAGGCCGCCCTGGTCTCCGCCGTGGCCTGGGCCGCCTCGCCCTCCTGGGAACGGGAGGCCGGCGAACACCGCGAGATCCTGCGGCTCGCCCTCGACGGCGACGCGGACGCCGCGGCGACCGCACTGCACGCCCACATCGCGTCGTTCGTACAACGGGCCTTCCCCGACACCGAGTTGGGACAGGGGCAATGGCAGGCACCCGGCGCCGGGTCGGGAACCCAGGGAGAGGAAGGTCAGGCATGACAGCGGCGTTCGAGGCCCAACGGGCCGCCCTGGCCGACGTGGTGGCGATCCCGGTGACCCCGTTCGCCGCGGACGGCACCGTCGACCAGGACACCCACCGGACCCTGCTGCGCCGCCTGCTCGACGGCGGGATCGGCATCCTCACGCCGAACGGGAACACCGGCGAGTTCTACGCCCTCACCCCTCAAGAACGCCAGCTCGTCACGGAGTTGACCATCGAGGAGGCGGGCGAACGCGCCGCGGTCCTCGTCGGCGTCGGTCACGACGTGCCCACCGCGATCGCCTCCGCCCGGCACGCCCGCGACCACGGCGCCCGGATGGTGATGGTCCACCAGCCCGTCCACCCCTACGTCTCGCAGGACGGCTGGGTCGACTACCACCGCGCCATCGCCGAGGCCGTGCCCGACCTGGGCGTCGTCCCGTACATCCGCAACGCCCAGCTCCTCGGCGCCCGCCTCGCCGAACTCGCCGACGACTGCCCGAACGTCATCGGCGTCAAGTACGCCGTCCCCGACGCGGCCCGCTTCGCCGCCTTCGCCCGGGACGCGGGCCTCGAACGCTTCGTATGGGTGGCCGGGTTGGCCGAACCGTACGCCCCCTCCTACTTCTCGGCGGGCGCCACCGGCTTCACCTCAGGACTCGTGAACGTCGCCCCGTCCGTCTCGCTGAACATGATCGAAGCGCTTCGATCGGGCGACTACCCCGGGGCGATGAAGGTCTGGGAACAGATCCGCCGATTCGAGGAACTAAGGGCAGCAAACGGCTCGGCCAACAACGTCACGATCGTCAAGGAAGCGCTTGCGTCTCTCGGCCTGTGCCGTCGCGACGTACGGCCCCCCAGCAAGCCCCTGCCCGAGAGCGAGCGCGCCGAGGTCGCCGCGATAGCCGCCGGATGGTCCATATGAAGGCACCGGAAGAGCTCAGAAGCCACCAGTGGTACGGCACCGACGGGCTGCGCTCCTTCAGCCACCGGGCCCGCACCCGCCAGCTCGGCTACCTCCCCGAGGAACACCTCGGCAAGCCCGTCATCGCGATCCTCAACACCTGGTCGGACATCAATCCCTGTCATGTGCACCTGCGTGACCGAGCCCAGGCGGTCAAGCGGGGAGTGTGGCAGGCGGGCGGCTTCCCCCTCGAATTCCCCGTCTCCACGCTCAGTGAGACCTTCCAGAAGCCGACCCCGATGCTCTACCGCAACATGCTCGCGATGGAGACCGAGGAGTTGTTGCGGTCCTATCCGGTCGACGGTGCCGTGCTCATGGGCGGCTGCGACAAGTCGACCCCCGCCCTGCTCATGGGTGCCGCCAGCGTCGACCTGCCCACCGTCTTCGTCCCCGCCGGACCGATGCTCCCGGGCCACTGGCGCAACGAGATCCTCGGCTCCGGCACCGACATGTGGAAGTACTGGGACGACAAGCGCGCCGGCCTCATCGGCGACTGCGAAATGACCGAACTGGAGAGCGGGCTCGCGCGCTCGCCCGGCCACTGCATGACCATGGGGACGGCGTCCACGCTGACGGCCGCCGCCGAGGCGCTGGGCGTGACCGTGCCGGGCGCGTCGAGCATCCCCGCCGTGGACTCGGGGCACGATCGGATGGCAGCGCAATCCGGCATGAGGATCGTTGAACAAGTCCACAAGGGACGTGTTCTCTCGTCGATCCTCACCCAGGACGCCTTCGAGGACGCCGTCACCACCGTCCTCGGCCTCGGCGGCTCCACCAACGCCGTGATCCACCTCATCGCCATGGCCGGCCGCGCCGGCGTCCACCTCACGCTCGACGACTTCGACCGCATCGCCCGCACGGTCCCGGTCCTGGCGAACGTACGCCCCGGCGGACGGACGTACCTCATGGAGGACTTCCACTTCGCCGGCGGCCTGCCCGGTTTCCTCTCCCGGATCACCGACCTGCTTCACCTGGACCGCCCGACCGTCTCCCACGACACCCTGCGCGAACAGCTCGCGGGCGCGCGGGTGCACAACGACGACGTGATCCGTACGCGCGACAACCCGGTGGCGAGCGAGGGCGGAGTCGCCGTCCTGCGCGGCAACCTCTGCCCCGACGGCGCAGTCATCAAGCACATCGCCGCCGAACCCCACCTGCTCAAGCACACCGGCCCCGCGGTCGTCTTCGACGACTACCGGACCATGCAACGCACCATCAACGACCCGGAGTTGGGCATCACCGCCGACAGCGTGCTGGTGCTGCGCAACGCCGGCCCCAAGGGCGGCCCCGGCATGCCCGAGTACGGCATGCTCCCGCTCCCCGACCACCTCCTCAAGCAGGGCGTCCGGGACATGGTCCGCATCTCCGACGCCCGGATGAGCGGCACGAGTTACGGCGCGTGCGTGCTGCACATCGCGCCCGAGTCGTACGTCGGCGGACCACTGGCCCTCGTCCGGACCGGGGACACCATCACCCTGGACGTCGAGGCGCGCACCCTCCAACTCAACGTGGACGACGAGGAGTTGGCGCGGCGCAGGGCGGAGTGGACCCCGCCGCCCGCACGGTACGAGCGCGGCTACGGCGCGCTCTACAACGACCAGATCACCCAGGCCGACACCGGCTGCGACTTCGAGTTCCTGGCCCGGCCGGGCAAGGTGCCCGACCCGTACGCCGGTTGAGCACGCCCTCTCTTCGCACGCCGGTCGAGCAAGCGCTTCCTGTGATCGAAACAGCTTCCTGCACCGAGCGTCCCGTACTGAACGGAGAACAGTCATGGCCCAAGCCGCAGCCGTGGCGAAACCGCCCGCGCCACCCCGGCGGCGCCGTGCCTCCGCGACCCCGCGCAGGCTCCCGTACCTGCTGATCGCCCCGGCCGCGCTGCTCATGCTGGGCTTCATCGCCTACCCGGTCATCAGCGTCTTCTACTACAGCCTGCAGAACTACAACCCCACCAAACCCTGGCGCAACGGCTTCGCGGGCCTCGACAACTTCACCCACGCCTTCACCAACGACCCGCAGTTCTGGGACACGTTGACGTTCAGCGCCAAGTGGGTCGTCGTGGAGGTGGGCCTTCAACTCCTCTTCGGACTGGCCCTCGCGCTCATCGTCAACCAGACCTTCGTGGGCCGGTCCATCGGCCGCGCGCTGGTGTTCTCCCCCTGGGCCGTGTCGGGCGTGCTGACCTCCGCGATCTGGGTGCTGCTCTACAACTCCCAGACAGGCGTGACCCGTTACCTCGCCGACATGGGAATCGGCCAGTACGGCACGAGTTGGCTCTCCGACCCCTCAACCGTCTTCTCCGCAGCGGTGGTCGCGGACCTCTGGCGAGGCGTCCCCTTCTTCGCGATCCTCATCCTCGCCGACCTCCAGTCCGTCTCGAAGGACCTCTACGAGGCCGCCGAGGTGGACGGCGCGAGCCGCTTCAAGCAGTTCCTCCACATCACCCTGCCGCACCTCAAGGACGCGATCGTCCTCTCCACACTCCTGCGCGCGGTCTGGGAGTTCAACAACGTCGACCTCCTCTACACCCTGACCGGCGGCGGCCCGGCCGGCGAGACGACCACGCTCCCGCTCTACGTCGCCAACACCAGCGTCGAAGCACACAACTTCGGCTACGCGTCGGCCCTCACCACGGTCGCCTTCGTCATTCTTCTCTTCTTCTCGATCATCTATCTGCGCCTGAGCAAGTTCGGAGGCGGCGACAAGTGATCACCGAGATCGCCCCGGCCCGCGAGCGGGAGACCGCCGCACCGCACCAGCCGCGCAAGGCCCGCCGCGCCTGGGACGAGGTCCCGCGCTGGCAGATCTACGTCCCCCTCGGCATCTACCTCGTCTTCACCCTGATCCCCTTCTACTGGATCCTGCTCTTCGCGTTCCGCCCGGCCGGCTCGACCTCCCTCGTGCCCTGGCCGATGACCCTCGACCACTTCCAGAAGGTGTGGACCGAACGCAGCTTCGGCGTCTACTTCCAGAACAGCGTCTACGTCGGCGTCGCCACCCTGATCCTCACCACGGTCGTCGCCCTGGCCGGCGGCTACGCGCTCGCCCGTTTCGAGTTCAGGATCAAACGCACCTTCATGCTGGCCCTGCTCTGCTCCCAATTCGTGCCGGGCGCCCTGCTGTTGGTCCCGCTGTTCCAGATCTTCGCCAAGCTCCAGATGATCAACTCGCTCGGCAGCGTCATCATCGCGGAGACCGTCTTCCAGCTCCCGCTGTCGATGATCCTGATCAGCGGCTTCATCCGGAACGTCCCGCAGTCCCTGGAGGAGGCCGCCTGGGTCGACGGCTGCAACCGCTTCTCGGCGTTCCGCATCGTCGTCCTCCCGCTGCTGCGGCCCGGGCTGATCGCCGTCGGCTCCTTCGCCTTCGTGCACGCCTGGAACCACTTCCTCTTCGCCCTGATGTTCCTCTCCGACCAGAGCAAGCAGACCATCCCGGTCGGCCTCAACACCCTGATGAGCGCGGACAGCGTCGACCTCGGCGCGCTCGCCGCCGGCGGCATCGTCGCGGCCGTACCCGTGGTGATCGTCTTCGCCTTCATCCAGAAGTGGCTGATCACCGGCTTCAGCGCGGGGGCGGTGAAGGGATGAGGCAACCGCTTACCCTGCTGGCGAAGATCGTCGACGCAGGGAGAATCCCATGACATCCAAGACCGGCCCTACGACCGCCACCGCATCCGCGGCCACGACCGCCCCCGCGCCCGTCACCCTGCCCGTCCCCGTGGTCCTCGCGGGTGCCCGAGGCCACGGCCGCTGGCACGTGGAGAACATCCGCCGGCTCCAGGACAAGGGCCTCGTACGCCTCGTCGGACTCTGTGAGCTGACCCCGCTGACCGAGGAGGAGTTCGGCGCCGAACTCCCCGCCCAGTCAGCGGACTTCGGAGCGCTCCTCGACTCGACGGGCGCCCGGGTGGCTGTGATCTGCACCCCGATCCCGACCCACACGGACCTCGCCCTGGCCGCCGCGCAGCGAGGCGTGCACCTGCTCCTGGAGAAGCCGCCCGCGCCGTCGTACGCCGAGTTCCGCAGGATGGCCGACGGGGTCGCCGCGGCCGGAGTGGTCTGCCAGATCGGGTTCCAGTCGCTCGGCTCGCACGCCGTGCCCGCGATCCGGAAGCTGATCGCCGAAGGCGCGATCGGCACCCTGGCCGGGGTCGGCGGGGCCGGTGCCTGGGCGCGTGACGAGGCCTACTACCGACGCGCCCCCTGGGCGGGCAAGCGGCGCCTGAACGGCGTCGACGTGATCGATGGCGCGCTGACGAACCCCCTCGCGCACGCCGTCGCCACCGCCCTCGCCCTCAACGGCACGACCCGCGCCGAGGACGTCACCCGTATCGAGACCGAACTCGTCCGGGCCAACGATATCGAGTCCGACGACACCTCCTGTGTCCGCGTCACCACCGTCCAGGACCGCCCGGTCACCGTCGCCGTCACCCTGTGCGCCGAACACCCCGGCGAGCCCTATGTGTTGGTGCACGGCAGCGAGGGCCGGATCACCTACTGGTACAAGCAGGACCGCGCACTGCTCCAGCGGGCGGGCCACGGCCCCGAGGAGTTCGAGTACGGCAGCACGGACCTGCTGGAGAACCTGGTCGCCCATCTCGTCGACGGCGAAGCCCTGTTGGTCGAACCGGACGCGACGGGCGCCTTCATGAAGGTCGTCGAAGCGATCCGCCAGGCCCCCGACCCGGCCCAACTGCCCTCCAGTGCATGGCACTTGATCGCAACCGAGAACCGCCGGGTCGTCCCCGGCATCGACGCGCTGGTCACGGCCGCGGCCGACACCCTCGCCCTCTACTCAGAGCTGGGCGCCCCCTGGGCCCCACCGAAAGAGGTGAGCCCTTGATGATCACCCATGACACGCCGGTGCTCCGCGTCGCGGGCCGCCCGGTCGCCCGGTACGTCACCCGGCCCGAGCTGCCCGCCCGGCTCTCCCCGCGCCCCTATCTGCACCCCGTAACCACCTTGTCCGGCACGGCGGTCACCGAACTGAGCCCCGCCGACCACACCCACCACCTCGGCGTCGGTGTCGCCGTTCCCGACGTCGAGGGGCACAACTTCTGGGGCGGGCGCACCTACGTCCGCGACCAGGGCCCCACGGAACTGGACAACCACGGCGCCCAACGCCACTCCGCCTTCCAGCTCCGCGACCCCGACGGCTTCGTCGAGGAGCTGCGCTGGGTGGCCTCCGGCGCCGAGCTGCTGCGCGAACGCCGTACGGTCGCCGCCACCGAACTCACCGACACCGCCTGGGCGTTGGACTTCACCTTCTCGCTCACCAACGTGACGCCCGACCCCCTGTCGATCGGCAGCCCCGCCACCAACGGCCGCCCCGGAGCCGCGTACGGCGGCTTCTTCTGGCGGGCCCGAAAGGAAGCGGAGACCCCACGCGCCTTCACCGCCGACCGCGAGGGCGAACCGGCCGTCCACGGCACCCGCGCCGACTGGCTGGCCCTCGCCGGCACCGGCTGGACCCTGGTCTTCGCCGGTGCCACCGACCGCTCCCGCCAGGACCCGTGGTTCGTCCGCACCGCCGAATACCCGGGCGTGGGCGCGTCGTTGGCGTCGGACGAACGGCTGCCGATCCCTCCGGGCGACACGGTCGTACGACGGATCGTCACCGTCGTCGCGGACGGCACCCTGGACCGGGGAGAGGCCGCGGTGCTGGTGCGGAAGGCGGTCAGCCAGTGACGCCCGAGACGTACACGAACCCGGTCCTGAACGCCGACTGGTCCGACCCGGACGTCATCCGCGTCGGCGACGACTTCTACCTCACCGCGTCCAGCTTCGGCCGCGTACCGGGCCTGCCGCTGCTGCACTCCCGCGACCTGGTCAACTGGACCCTGGTCGGCCACGCCCTCCAACGCCTGGAACCAGCACGGGAGTTCAGGACCCCACGGCACGACTGCGGTGTCTGGGCCCCCGCGTTGAGATACCACGACGAACGCTTCTGGATCTTCTGGGGCGACCCCGACCAGGGCATCTTCCAGATCAACGCCCCCGAGATCAGGGGCCCTTGGACCCGCCCCCACCTCCTCAAGGAGGGCAAGGGCCTGATCGACCCGTGCCCCCTGTGGGACGACGACAACGACGAGGCCTACCTCGTCCACGCCTGGGCCAAGTCCCGCGCGGGCATCAACAACCGCCTCACCGGCCACCGGATGCACCCCGACGCCACGACCCTGCTCGACGACGGCAAGGTGATCGTCGACGCGGACCACCTTCCCGGCTGGTTCACCCTGGAGGGCCCCAAGGTCCACCGACACGACGGCTGGTTCTGGATCCTCGCGCCCGCAGGGGGAGTCGGGACCGGCTGGCAGGGCGCGTTCCGCTCCCGCGGCTTCTTCGGCCCGTACGAGGAGCAGGTCGTCCTGGAGCAACGCGACACCGACGTCAACGGCCCCCACCAGGGCGCGTGGGTGCGCACCCCGTCCGGCGAGGACTGGTTCCTGCACTTCCAACAGCGCGGCCCCTACGGCCGGTTGGTCCACCTCCAGCCCATGCGCTGGGGAGACGACGGCTGGCCGGTCATCGGCGACGCGGGCGCCCCCGTAGCCGTACACCGGAAACCGGACCTGCCGCCGCAGCCGCCCGCCGCGCCCGCCACCGACGACGACTTCCCCGGCGGACGGTACGGCCGCCAGTGGCAGTGGACGGCGAACCCGCAGGACGGCTGGGCCACCCACCACTCCGGCGACGGCCTACGACTGACCTGCGCCCGTACGGCGAACGCGCACGACCTGCGCGGGCTCCCGAACCTCCTCACCCAGCGCCTCCCCGGCACACCCGTCGCCGTAGAGGTCGAACTGCGGCTGCACAGCGAGGAGTCGGGGGCGCGGGCCGGGCTCGCCGTGCTGGGCGACGCGTACAACTGGATCGGACTCCAGCGGGGCCCGGGCGGGGAGGCGCGGTTCGTGCACCGCTTCGCGGAACCCGTCGCCGAGCGCGAACGGGACGCGGGGGAGTCCTGCCCCGCACCCGAGGGCCGCGTCCGGCTGCGGATCGAGATCGGCGCCGGGGCGCGCTGCCGATTCTTCTACGACGTCGGGGACGGGCCGCGTCCGAGCGGCCAGGTCTTCGCCGCCACCCCCTGGCGCTGGGTCGGTGCCCTGCTCGGGCTCTTCGCGCTCGCGCCCGCCGGTGCGGGACATGCCGGCGCGGCCGTGTTCACGCGGTTCCGGATCAGTTCCCTCCACTAACTCGCCCTGCCCGTACGCCTGTTGGGAGTCGCAATGACGCACCTCCGTAGCAAGCGCTTGCCGGTCGCTGCCCGTGACCTCACCACCCCGTTGGATCCACAAGAAGAGAGCCGACCTATGAAGACCAGCATCCGCAGAAGCCGGCGGGCCGCGATGGCCGTCGCCCTGGGCTCCGTGCTCGCGCTGACCGCCACCGCCTGCGGCGACGACGGCAGTGGCGGCGCGGGGGACAAGGGCGACGAGGGCTCCGGCAAGGGCACGATCACCTTCTGGGACAACAACGGCGGTGTCCGCACCGACATCTGGAAGCAGATCATCGCGGACTTCGAGAAGAAGAACCCCGACATCAAGGTCAAGTACGTCGGGATACCGGCCGCGAGCGCCCAGTCCAAGTACGACACCGCGATCCAGGGCGGCGGGCTGCCCGACGTCGGCGGGGTCGGGACCGCGGTGCTCGCCGAGGTCGCGGTGCAGGGAGCGTTGGAGCCGTTGGACAGCCGGCTCAAGTCCAGTGCGCTGAACGGGAAGTTGAGCCAGAACCTGCTCGACGTCAGCAAGTCCGCCGGGGGCGGGGACACGCTGTACCAGATCCCGACCTCCGCCAACAACGGCACGCTCTGGTACCGCACCGACCTGTTCAAGGCGGCGGGTCTGGACGCGCCCACCACCTGGTCGAAGTTCTACGCCGCGGCCGACAAGCTCACCGACAAGGCCAAGAACAAGTTCGGCTTCACGATTCGCGGTGGTGAGGGGTCCATCGCGCCGGCCCTCGACGCGGTGTACGGGCAGACCGGGATCACCTCGTTCTGGAACGGCGACAAGACGACCGTCAACGACCCGAAGAACGTTGCCGCGTTGGCGAAGTACGTGAGCCTGTTCAAGAAGGACACGCCGTCCGCCGACCTCAACAACGACTTCACCAAGATGGTCGCGCAGTGGGACAGCGGCACGATCGGAATGCTGAGTCACAACCTCGGGTCGTATCAGGATCACCTGAAGGCGCTCGGAGCGGACAAGTTCAAGGGCATTCCCAATCCGACGCAGGACGACGGCACTCGGGTGCAGATCTCCAACCCCGTTGACGGGCTGAGTCTTTTCAAGTCCAGCAAGAACAAGGACGCGGCCTGGAAGTTCATCGAGTTCGCGGTCTCCGCGGCGGAGAACTCCAAGTACAACGAGTCGGCGGGGCAGGTTCCGGCGAACACGGACGCGGCGAATGCGGCGTGGATTCAGAAGTCCGAGCCCACGCAGTTGGCTGCGGCGGCGCTGAACGGGGCGTCCACGAAGATTGTGCAGCTGCCGTACTACCTGCCGGACTGGAACACGATCTCCAAGGCGGACAACGAGCCGAACTTCCAGAAGCTGCTGCTGGGGAAGATGACGGCGAAGGAGTTTCTGGACACGCTGGCCGATCAGTTGAACAAGGCTCAGGCGGACTGGAAGCAGAACCACTGAGATTGGGTGTTTCGGTTTGTGGGGGGCTGCGGGCCGGTGGGGGCCGGTCGCGCAGTTCCCCGCGCCCCTAGAGGTTGGAAAGGTGAACCTGTCGTGTCCCTTACCCGTAGACAAGTCGCGTTAGGTGCTCTTGTTGCCGTTCCCTTGCGAGGCGATCGGCGGCGAGATCGCACGCTCTACATCGCTGGTGATTCCACTGCCGCCCAGAAATATGTCCCCGAAGCGCCTGAGACCGGGTGGGGAATGGCGCTTCCCTTCTTTCTGCGGAAGGGAGTGAGAGTCGCCAACCATGCGGTGAACGGGCGGAGTTCGAAGAGTTTTGTCGACGAAGGGCGGCTGGAGGCGATTCTCTCCGTCATCCGGCCCGGTGACCTCCTCCTCGTCCAGTTCGCGCACAACGACGAGAAGACCGCCGACCCGACCCGCTACACCGAGCCCTGGACGACGTACCAGGACTATCTGCGGCTGTACCTCGACGGGGCCCGCAGCCGCGGTGCGCGGCCCGTGCTCGCCACCCCCGTCGAGCGCCGCAGGTTCGATGTCGACGGCAACGCCCTGCCGACGCACGGGGATTACCCGGCCGCGATGCGCGCGCTCGCCCAGCAGGAACGCGTCGCGCTGCTCGACATCGAGGCGTTGTCGCTGGCGTTGTGGCAGCGGCTCGGGGTCGAGGAGACGAAGGTCTACTTCAACTGGACCGACACCGAGCAGGACAACACGCACTTCAATCCGCCCGGCGCGATCGCCGTGGCGCGGCTCGTGGCACGGGAGTTGGCGCGCACCCGGGTGCTCGCACCGCATGACCTCATCCGGCTGCGCGACGAGATTCCCACGTCCTGGATCACCTGGCCCGAGGCGACGGACGCCTCGGACCTCCTCTGAGCAAGGAGACCCGCACCGTGCGTATATCTATGTGTCATGCACGCGTCATTACTTCGCTGGTGGGCTGCACGGCACTGGCTCTCGCCCTCACCAGCACCACCGCCCAGGCCCATCCGCGCAGCCTCGCCCGTGAGACCCTCGGCGCCGGTGACGGCTGGGCCTCCTACGGCACCGGCACCAGCGGCGGTGCCGCCGCCACCCCCGACCACGTCTACACCGTCTCCAACTGGGCCGATTTCAAAGCCGCGTTGGCTGATGGCGGCACCGCGCCCAAGGTCATCAGAATCAAGGGGACCATCGACGCCAACGCCGAGGGCTGCGACTCCTTCGCCGCGCCCGGCTACGACTTCGCGCAGTACCTCGCCACCTACGACCCCGCCGTCTGGGGCTACGACCAGAACCTCGACAACGAGCCCGCCGACAGCCCCGAGGGCCTTCGCCGGGTCTCGGCCGCCAACCAGAACAAGGTCATCAAGGCGGCCGTCCCCGCCAACACCACCATCATCGGCATCGGCAAGAACGCCGGCTTCAAGGGCGCCAGCCTGCAGATCACCGCCGTGGACAACGTCATCATCCGCAACCTCGCCTTCGAGAGCCCGCTCGACTGCTTCCCGCAGTGGGACCCGACCGACGGCGACACCGGCAACTGGAACTCCGAGTACGACAGCGCCGTCATCTACGGCTCCACCCATGTGTGGCTGGACCACAACACGTTCACCGACGGCGCCCACCCGGACAGCTCGCTGCCCACCTACTACGGGCGGATCTTCGAGCAGCACGACGGCGAACTCGACATCGTCAAGGGCGCCGACTACGTCACCGCCTCCTGGAACGTCTTCTCCGACCACGACAAGACGATCCTCATCGGCAACAGCGACAGCGCCTCAACTGCCGCCGTCGACCGGGGACATCTGAAGGTCACGCTCCACCACAACCTCTTCTCCAACCTCGTCGAGCGCGCGCCCCGCGTCCGCTTCGGACAGGTCGACTCCTACAACAACCACTTCGTCGCCGAACCCGGATACGGCTACAGCTACGGCATCGGCAAGGAGTCCCAACTCGTCGCGGAACACAACGCGTTCACGGTCCCGGCCGGCATCTCCGAGGCGACCGTCCTCAAGAAGTGGTCCGAGGCGCCGCTCACCGCCGACGACAACTACGTCAACGGCACCCTCACCGACCTGATCGCCGTCCACAACGCCGGTGTGCCCACCGAGATCCTCCAGTCCGGCGCCGGCTGGACACCCACCCTGCGCACGAAGATCGACCCCGCGAGGGCCGTGCCGTTCATCGTCGACCGCAACGCGGGTGCGGGCCGCCTGCGCTGACCCCTCGTCATCTCGTCACCCCGCCATCTCGTCATAAGGAGCACCCGCATGCCCTTGCACGAGCACCTCCGACGTCCGCTGTCCAGACGGGGGTTCCTCGCGACCGGCACCGTTGCCGTGGGCGCCGCGCTCGGCCTCGCTGCCGGCCCCGCCCGGGCCGCCACCCGGCCCCGCCCGTTCGGCCGCTACGGTTCACCGGCCGCGCGCCTCACCCCGCTCACCCTGTACGTCGACCCGCACGGCCGGGGCGACTTCACCACCGTCCAGGCCGCCGTCACCGCCGCGACCGGCGCCGGGTACACCCTGGTCATCGCGCCCGGCGTCTACCGCGAGACGGTCACCGCAGGCGTCACCGACCCGGCGACCGGCCAACTCTCCGACGCGGCAAGCGAGATGACATGGCTCGGCGCCGACGAGGACCCGCGTGCCGTCGTCATCGTCTACGACAACGCCAACGGCACCCCGAAACCCGACGGTTCGGGCACCTACGGCACCTCCGGCTCGGCCACCACCCTCATCCGCACCGACGGCTTCACCGCCCGTCGGATCACCTTCGCCAACGACTGGCTGCGCGCCGAGCACCCCGGCATCACCGGCACACAGGCGGTCGCCATCAAGGTGCAGGGCGACCGTTCGGCGTTCTTCGACTGCCACTTCCTCGGACACCAAGACACCCTGTACGCCGACTCGTTGGCCCTCGGCGTCTTCGCCCGGCAGTACTACACGCGCTGCTACATCGAGGGGGACGTCGACTTCGTCTTCGGGCGGGCGACGGCCGTCTACGACCACTGCCACTTCCGGACCCTGAACCGCACCGACCTGGCGACGGCACCGTACGGCTTCGTCTTCGCGCCCTCCACGGCGGTCGCCAACCCACGCGGATACCTGGTGACACACAGCCGTGTGAGCAGCCAAGCCCCGGACGGCTACTACAAGTTGGCCCGCCCCTGGGTGCCGGGCTCGGACACCACCGCCCGTCCGATGCTCACCGTGCGGGAGACGGCGCTCGGTCCGGGGATCGACGCGGTGGCGCCGTACACCAACATGTCCGACACCTATCCCTGGCAGAGCCAGCGGTTCGCCGAGTACCGCAACACGGGCCCCGGCGCCGTGATCGGTATCCCGGAGAACCGCCCCCAACTCACCGTCGAACAGGCCGAGTCGGCGACGCGAGAGGTCTATCTCGGCGACTGGAAACCGGGGCGGAGATGACCCTGCGCAGACGCACGTTCCTGGCGGGGACCGCCGCCGGGGGACTGGTGGCCGCCGGTGCCGCGCCCGCCTTCGCTCTCGACCGGCGACGCGTCCTGCACGTCCGGCCGGGCGACTCGGTGCAGGCGGCCGTGGATGCGGTCGACGGCGACGGCTGGACGATCGTCGTGCACCCGGGGACGTATCGCGAGGTCGTCAACGTGCCTGCGGACAAAGGCGAGTTGACCCTGCGCGGCGGCGGGCACGACCCGCGTGACGTCGTCATCGTCTACGACAACGCCAACGGGACGCAGAAGCCCGACGGTTCGGGGACGTACGGCACGGCGGGCTCCGCGACCTTCACCTCGGCGGCGCCCGGGCTGACCGTACGGGACCTGACCCTCGCCAACGACTGGCTGCGCGCCGACCACCCGGAGATCACGGGCACGCAGGCCGTGGCCGCGTATGTGACGGGCGACCGTTCGCGGTTCTCGCGCGTCAGGCTGCTGGCCCACCAGGACACGCTCTTCGTCGACACCTCGGCGCTGGACGCCTTCGACCGGCAGTACTTCACCCACTGCTACATCGAGGGGGACGTCGACTTCGTCTTCGGGCGGGCCACCGCCGTCTTCACGGACTGCCACTTCCACACCCTCCAACGGGACGTCGCCTTCACACCGAAGGGCATGGTCTTCGCCCCGTCCACCGCCCGCGCCAACCCGTACGGCATCCTCGCGGTCCGCTCCCGGATCACCTCCGGCGCCGAGGACGCCGCGTACAAGCTGGCCCGGCCGTGGGTCCCGTCGTACGAGACGACGGCCTGGCCGTCCCTCGTCGTGCGGGACACCCGGATCGGGCCCGGCATCGACCCGGTCGCGCCCTACACGAACATGCGCGACGCCTACCCCTGGCAGTCGATGCGCTTCCACGAGTACCGCAACACGGGACCGGGCTCCGTGATCACCGTCCCGGAGAACCGGCCCCAACTCACGCCCGCCGAAGCCGCGTTGCACACCCCCGCGACCTACCTCGGCGGCTGGGAACCCGTCCGCTCGCTCTGATCGACGAAAGGACCCGCACGTCATGCGTCGTATCAGCACCTTCACCGCACTCGCCGTGACCACGGCCTCGCTCGGACTCGCCGTGCTCGCAACTCCGGCGCACGCGGCGACCGTTGTGGTCAGCAACTCCACCGACCTGACCAACGCCATCAAGAACGCCACCGCCGGCACGGTCATCCAGGTCCGGGCCGGCACCTACTACCCGACGGCCACCCTCCAGTCGACGGCCAACGGCACCTCGTCCGCGCCGATCACCCTGACCGCGTACGGCTCGGAGACGGTCAAGATCGACGGTTCCTCGCTGCCGTCCGGCTCCTGGATCTTCAAGCTGACCGCCGACTACTGGAACGTCTCCAACCTGACCTTCCAGAACTCCCCGGACAGCGCCGTCGTCTGCCAGTCCTGCACCGGCACCAACTGGAACAACGTCAAGACCATCAACGGCGGCGACTCCGGCTTCACGCTCACCGGCGACGGCACCGTCAACAACACGGTCAAGAACCTTGACTCGTACGGCAATTACGACGCCGCGACCCATGGCGAGAACGCGGACGGCGTCGCCATCAAGTTCGGCTCCGGCAGCGGGAACCTCGTCACCGGCGCGCGGCTCTACAACAACTCGGACGACGGGATCGACTTCTGGTCCTTCTCCACGCCGGTCACCGTCGAGCACACATGGTCCTTCGGCAACGGCGTCAACCGCTGGTCCGACTCGGCGTTCGCGGGTGACGGCAACGGTTTCAAGCTGGGCGGTGACGGCGAGGTCGTCGCACACGTCATCAACAACTCGGCCGCGTGGGGCAACGCGGGCAACGGCTTCACCGAGAACTCCAACACCGGTGCCCTCGTCCTCAACCGCACCACCGCGTACGCCAACAGCAAGTGGGGCTACTACTTCGCCACCAGCTCCGCGAAGCTCGGCAAGAACCTCGCGGTGAGCAACGGCGGCGGCTCGGTCAGCAAGGGTTCCGCGGTGACCTCGTCCGGCAACAACTGGGACTCCGGCATCTCCACCCCGTCCTTCATCTCCACGGACGCGTCGACGACGTACAACGCCCGTTCGTCGAGCGGCACTTTGCCGGCGACGACGTTCCTGACGACGGGGTCCACGACCATCGGGGCGACGATGAACTGACCCACTCCGCGGGCCCGGTTCGGGAGACCGGGACCGGGCCCGCACCCGTCAGGACGTCCACCGGAGCAGAGCGGGCATGGCGGCGTGGTCGTTTCCCTCCATGGTGACGACGACCTCCCGGCCCGTGGAATTCCCCAGCCATTTCACGAATTCACGGACCGGCGCGAAGGTTTCCGCGTCCACCACGTCCGACGGATCGAAGCTGAACTCGATCTCCTCGATCTCGAAGAAGTAGGAGGTGAACCAGATTCCGCCGATCTCGATCGCCAGGCTCACCGATTCCTCGGGGTCGTCCCGGAGTTTCGACCACACGGCGGAGGCCTCGGGAATACCGGTGTCCGTCGTGTCGGCGAGCGTCCAGGTGAGGACATGCCGTCCCGGCGGTTTCCGCAGTCCGTCGAACATGTGCTGCCAGTCGTCGAGCGCGGTGTCGAGGACGCATACGTCGCGCAGGGACCCGTCGGCGACGAAGTCTTGCGCCCGGTACGTCGGTTCGCTCTCGTGCTGCCCCGCCATTACAGGAACCCTTCGAAGGTGAGCTGACCTCCGCGCCAGCTCCATCGTGCACCCCAGCCGCCCGGGACCCGGAAATCCCTGGTGATTCCGCCGTATTGGGCCGAGGCTGATGTGTTTACTTTCTCCACCACGTTCGGATCCGTCAGGATGTCCTGGATCATTTCGTTGGCGATCTCGGTGCGTTCGCTATTGGTGACCTTGCCGAAATTGTACATGTCGACATGTGCCTGGCCTCGTTTGGCCAGGTTTCCGGGGCTCGGGTCGCCGTGTTTCTGCAGGGCCCGGCCCGCCGGCGACAGTTGGCCCTTCTTGATGGTGGTGGCGCTCGAATACAGGTCGTCCGTGCCGTAATTGCACGGTGAAAGACCCAGCGGGTCGACCCAGGTGAGCGGGGCGTGCACATAGCTGTGGTGGTTGCTCGCCGGCTCAAGCCCCAGTGGGTCCGGACTGAGGTACCGGGCGGTCCCGGGGTCGTAGTAGCGGTGCAGGTTGTAGTGCAGCCCCGTCTCGGGGTCGGCGTACTGCCCCGGGAAGCGCAGCGGGCAGTCGACCGTGACGTCACCGTCTCCGGGTGGTGGGAAGCCCGTGCCCCACAGGGTGGTGCGGTGCTGCCAGACCAAGTCCCCGCTCGCGGAGACCAGTTCCATGGGCGTGCCGACGGTGTCCGTGATCACCGCATGGAAGCGGGCCGTCCGCGCGGGGTGCGTCTCCTCCGCCAGCCGGGCCAGGAAGGACGAGTTGGGGACCGAGGCTGACGGCTCGTGCAGGGTCTGGGCCACCGGGCGCGGAGTCCCCGGCTCGTAGTCCCAGGTGGTGACCAGGCCGTCGGCGCCGGTCTGTTCGGCCAGACAGGTGCCGTCCCACGCGAACCCGGTGCGCTCGACGGCCGAACCGTCCGCCGCCACCCGGTACTTGGCCACTCGGCGGCCGAACGGGTCGTAGGCGTACCGCCATCGACCGTCGTCCGGAGTGCCCACCTCGGTCAGCCGGCCCTCGGTGTTCCATGAGTAAGTCCACGTACGGTGCCGGCCGTTGAGCAGCCTGTGGGTTCTGCGTACGAGGCGGCCCTGTGCGTCGTGTTCGTACGTGTCGTGGCCCGCCGAGCGGACGAGGGTGCCGTCGATGTCGTGCGCGGCGGGATCGGGTCGGCCGGGAGCGGTCGCGCTCACCACGTTGCCCGCCGCGTCGTAGGCGTAGGTCTCGGTCCAGCCGTGGGCGCGCACGCCGGTGACCCGGCCCATGGAGTCGAGGTCGAAGTGGCGGGTACCGGAGGTGAGTTCGCGGATCTCGGTGATGTATCCGTCGGCACGGTGGGTGTAGGTGCGGTGCTGCAGCAGCGCTTCCACACCGGCGGCTCGCGACGCGGCGGCCAGGGACTGCCCGGTGAGCTGATCCCGCGTGCTCCAACTCTGCGTCAGCGTCACCTCCGTACCGATGCGGCGTTCGACCTCGCGGCCCGCCGCGTCGTAGGAGAAGTCCAGCGCACCCGAGGGCGTGCGCAGGGCAAGCGGTCGGCCGGTGGGGTCGTAGGACCAGTCCGAGGCCAGGCCCGACGGTGTCACCCGCCGGACGCGTCGCCCGAGGGCGTCGTAAGTGTGCGTGGTGCGGCGCCCGTTGACCGTTTCCGCCAGCACCCGGCCCAGCGCGTCGCGCTCCAGTACGACGTCGGCCTCGGCGTTGGCCGCACGGGCCAACCTGCCGTCCGGGCCGTAGGCGTATGTCGTGACCTCGCCCGAGTCGGCGTGCTGCGAAGCCACGCGCCCCGCCTCGTCGCGGGTGAAGCGCAGTGTCTCCCCGGCGCCGTTCGTACGGCTGCTCAGCCGCCCCGCCTCGTCGTGTTCGTAGGTGAGCGTCCGGCCGTTGAAGTCCGTCTCCGAGGCCAGCCGTCCGGCCTCGTCGTACGTGTACGACCACGTCCGCCCCTGCGGGTTGGTCACTTCCGTCAGCCGCAGCTCCGTGTCGTACGCGAACTCGTAGCGCGCCCCGTCGGGGTCGATGCGTGCGGCGGGTTGGTCGAAGTGGGTGGCGGAGTGGTGGGTGACATTGCCCGCCGCGTCGGTGTGGACACTCAGGTTGCCCTCCGCGTCCCAGGTCCACGACTCCCTTGCTCCGTCGGGCAGTTCGCGCCAGGACGGCTTGCCCTCCGGGGTCCAGCCCATCCGGGTCGTACGGCCCAGGGGGTCGGTCACCGCGATGATCCGGCCGAAGGAGTCGCGGCGGACGGATGTCGTGTGGCCCGACTCGTCCGTCAGGGACACCGGCAGACCGGCCGCGTCGTACGCCATCGTGCGGGTGTGACCGAGCGCGTCGGTGACCGCCGTCGGGCGGCCGTGCGGGTCGTAGGCGTAACGGGTCTCGGCACCCGTCGGGTCGAGCGTCGTCAGCAGGTTGCCCCGCTCGTCGTACGTGTGCCGCCACACCGCTCCGCCCGGCTCCACGACCTCCGTCGGCAGACCGAGCGCGTTGTGGACCGCCCGCGTCAACGACCCGTCGGGCAGGGCAAGTTCGGTGAGATTCCCGGCGTCGTCGTACTCGTACCGGGTGGTGTGGCCGAGCGGGTCGGTGACCGTGAGGGGCTGGCAGCCGTACTCGTCCCACCGGGTGCGGATGACATTGCCGAGCGGGTCGGTCTCCTCCTCGACCAGACCCTCCGCGTTGTGCCGGTGGGTGGAGACGCGGCCCTGGGAGTCGGTGTACGTCGTCGTGCGCGTCGTGTCGTCGTAGGCCAGCGTGCCGGACAGGATGCCGTCGACGCCCTCGGTGCGCACGACCCGGCCGCGCTCGTCGTAGACGTAGCCGAACCAAGTGCCGTTGCGGTCCGTCCACTTGGTGATCCGGCCCTGCTCGTCGTACGCGAACCGCAGCGCCTCCCCACTGGAGTTGACGACCTCGGTGAGATTGCCTGCGCCGTCGTAGCCGTAGCGCGTGACGACCGTGCCCTCGCCCACCGGCCCCTCGGGGCCGTAGCGGGACGGGGGTTCGTCGAGCAGGCGCAGCGCGGTGATGCGGGGGCCGGTCGTGTCGACGGCTACGTAGTGGCCGTCGGAGTGGCGGATGCCGAACGGGACGCCCTCGTCGTCGCGTTCGACGTCGATGCGGTTGCCGTTGCGGTCGCTCCAGGAGTCCAGCGCGAGGTGGAAGACGCCGAAGGTGGGGGAGGGGGCCGGGGCGCCGAACGTGCGGACCACACCGGTCGCAGGGTCGGTGACGGTCATCGCGCTGTCCGGCTTGCCGTCCCAGTCCAGCGGCCAGCGCGCGCCCTTCACCGGCATGGTCGGGACGCCCGGTTCCGGGACCGGGTAGACCAGGCGCATGCCGTCCGCCGCCGCGAACACCACGCCCTCCCCGTCGATCTGGAGGCATTCGTCGAGGGTGGAGATCCAGGTCGGGCCGAAGCGGACACCGCCGCGGTAGGAGGAGAGGTGGGTGCGGGTGAACTCCAGAGGCAGCGCGCCCGGCAGTGCCAGGTCCGTCGCGGTCATCAGCATCGCGCCGGTCGCCACGTCGATCGGCTCGCCGACGCAGGGCGTACCGTCGGCGGTGCGTGCGGCCGGGCCGAGTTCGACCAGGTCGGGGCGGAGCGACGCGGGCCGCAGGAACACGGGCGTCGTATCGCTGAACGCGCCCTCGATGCCCGCTTTGACGACCCCGCCGCCGGCACCCAGCGCACCGCCGAACAGCATGCCGTCCTTGGCGGCCTGGTTGACCTCGTCGAGGCTGAAACCCTGCTGCAGTCCGGTCGCCATCTTCAGCGGCTGGGCCACGGCCAGGTCGACCGTCACCGACTCGATACCGCCGAACGCGGCGGCGACCAGCGTGCCCCCGGCGATCTCGGCGATCGTCGTGGAGACCGCGACACCCAGCCCGGCACCGAACTCGATGACCAGGTCGGCCGCCGCGACCGCCGCGCCGGAGGCCAGGCCCGCGGTGAAGAAGGCCAGCGCCACCCCGCCCGCGATCACCGCCGCGTCGATGCCGATCTGCGTCCAGAGCTTGTTGATCGCGTCGTCGATCGCGTCGGCGAACTTCTCCAGCGCGGTGGCCATTTCACGCCCGGAGTCCGCCAGGTCCTTCAGCCAGCCGCTGTCCTTTCCTTCGGCGTTCTTGGCGTAGCGGCCCCAGAACTTCCCGAACGCCTCGATCGACTCACCCGTGTTGTTGTGGATGATCGACGACGCGCTCTGCTGCACCGGCGCGCGCAGATCGTCGACGGCGCCGGCGAAGGTGCGCCAGGCCGTCGCCGCCGACCGCAGTTTCCCCGAGTCGGCCTCCGGCCACCACATGCCCAGATCGAGCAGGATCTTCCGGGCCTCGTCCTCAACGCTCACCGGCACCGTCCGACTTGGTGACCTTCACTTCGGTGAACATCCCGGCGATCAACTCGTCGTTGTCCACATGCCCGTCCGCCATGTCCACCATGGCCTCGTGAATGCTCGTCAGCCCGAGCACCAGCGTGCCCGCCGCGCCCTCGATCTTCTTCTGCAACGGCTTGTAGGAGTCCCCGAACTCCTTGCCCTGCTTGTCGTTCCCCCAGGGTTCACCCAGACCGTCGAGGGACTTCACGAGCGCGGTCAGCGCCTTGCCCAGATCAACCGCCGCCGTCTGGAAGTCCGGTGCCGTCCGCTTCAGGTCGGCCGTCTTGATGTCGAGGACCTTGGCCGGGTCCTTTCCGTCACCCATCGCGCGTTCCCCCGTTCGCAGTCGCGTTCACGACCCTAGGAGAAGCCTGCCAAGGGAGGGTCAAGTACATCCCATGGCGGGGTAATTCCGCGGCCTGTGGGTTATGTATCGATCGGATAAAGACTCTCGCCTCCATGGTGTGATGCGCGTAGACAGTCCCTGACCTGGTGCATCACCCCAAACAACCAGATCCGGAGATTCCATGCGGAAGTCCCTCAGAGCGGCCGCCGTCGGCGCCGCCTGTGTCGTCGCCGGTGCGGCCCTCTACGGCACGGGCGTCGCCACCGCCGGCCAGTCGACGGCCAACTCGACCCACGAGCCGTACAACATCGGCCTGTTGACGAAGGACATCGACACCTACTACGGCACCACGCTCGACGCCAACGGCGTCTACCAGGCCTCGGCGACCAGCCCCTACGCCAAGGACCTGGCGCGCATCGACGCGTCCGCCAAGAAGTACATCGACCAGGCCGCCCGCAAGCACCACAAGGGCGCCAAGCCCGCGGTCGTCTTCGACATCGACGACACGCTGCTGCTCAGCCTGGACTACGAGAAGAAGAACAACTACGGCTACAGCTCGGCCACTTGGGCCGCGTACGTCGCCCAGGCCAACCGCCCGGAGGTCTTCGGCACCCCCGAGCTGGTCAAGTACGCCGCGTCCAAGGGCGTCACGGTCTTCTACAACTCGGGCCTGAAGGAGTCGCAGCGCACCTACGCGGTCGACAACCTGAAGAAGGTCGGCGCGGACGTCAACCTCGACGCCGACCACATGTTCCTCAAGGACGCGGACAACCCGCCGTCGTACCTGAGCGGTTGCGCCACTCCGGGCACCTGGACCTGCACCACCGTGCAGTACAAGTCCGGCACCCGGAAGCACATCGAGGACCTCGGGTACGACATCATCGCCAACTTCGGCGACCAGTACTCGGACCTCGACGGGGGCTACGCCGACAAGACGTACAAGATCCCCAACCCGACCTACTTCGTCAGCTAGTTCGTACGGGGCCGACCGACCCGAGGGTGGGCACCACCGGCCGGATCGTCCCGTCCGCCGCGAACCGCAGGCGGTCGATCGTGGTCTCCCGGTGCGTGCCGTCCCCACCAGGTTTTCCTGGCCCGTTCAGGGCGAACCGGTGATAGACGATGTACCAGTCGTCGGTCCCCGGGGCGTTCACCACGGAGTGGTGGCCGGTGCCCAGGATGCCGTACTCGGGGTTCTTGGACAGGATCGTGCCCCGCTTGGTCCACGGACCGAGCGGGGACGGTCCCGTCGCGTACGCCACGTGGTAGTTCTCGCTCCGGGTGTCGTCCTCGGACCACATGAAGTAGTACGTGCCCTTGCGCTTCACCACGAACGACCCCTCACGGAAGTCGCCCGTCGTGATGTCCTTCACCTTCGTCGCGTCGTACGACGTCATGTCGGCGTTCAGCGGCACCACGTACGCGTGCCCGTTGCCCCAGTAGAGATACGACTGCCCGTCGTCGTCCGTGAAGACGGCCGGGTCGATCATCTGGCCGCCGAGTGAACCCCCCTTCGCCACAAGGGGTTTGCCGAGCGCGTCCTTGAAGGGGCCGGCGGGCGAGTCCGCCACCGCGACCCCGATCTGCTGCTCGGCGCAGAAGTAGAAGTAGTACTTCCCGTCGCGCTCCGCGACCGCCGGCGCCCACGCGTTCTTGTCGGCCCAGGAGACGTCGGGCCCAAGGTCGAGGACGACTCCATGGTCCTGCCAGTGGACCAAGTCCCTTGAGGAGTAGGCCTTGAAGCTCGTTCCGCCCCATCCCGCGTAGCCGTCGCTCGTCGGATAGATCCAGTACTGGCCGTCGAGATAGTGCACGTCCGGATCGGCGGTCAGCCCCGGCAGCACGGGACTTCGCGTCGGCACCGCCTCCACCGTCCAGACGCGGCTGGTCCCGTCCGCCGCCGTCACCGTGTACGTCTGCGGCTTGCGGAAGTCCCGTCGCGTGCCGGACGCCGGGCTGACCGTGGAGCCCGCGCCGACGGCGAGCGAAGGCGCCAAGTGCCGTGGATCAGCGCCCGGTTGCATGGGCAGCACGACCTTCGACGAGGCCTCCGTGACGATCGCGTACCCCTTCTGCCCGCGCGCCGTCGCGTCCACGACCGATGTCGGGGTCGCCGGATACGCGGCCAGCAGCCGGTCGTACTCCGCCTGCGTCACCGGAAGTACCGTGCCGTGCCGGGGACTTGCGGGGAGCTGGTAGTCCGTGGACGGGGTCCACTTGCCGGAGTCGAGGTCGGTCGTCTCGAAGGGGACGTAGCCGCGCAGCCCGTACTCGTCGACGAACAGGTACCACTTCTTCTCGGTGTTGGACTTGAACACCGTCGGCCCCTCGCCCCGCTCGATCGCACCGCTGCCGATGCACTCGGAGACGAAGTCGTACGACGTGGAGGTCAGCGAGGTCGACTTCTCGCCGGTGATGAACTTCGAGCAGGGGGAGCTGGAGGACGGGTCGCGCTCGTCCTTGGTGTAGCGGTAGTAAGTGTCCTTGTACTTCACCACGGTTGAGTCGATCACCGAGTAGCCGGGGTCGTCCCAGACCTTCGGCGCGCTGAAGGTACGGAAGTCCTTCGTCGTCGCGTACATCATGCGGTTGTACGTCGAGCCGGTGTGGTCGGGGTCGTCGTCGGCGTACAGCTTCGATGCCCAGAAGACGACGTACTCACCGAGTGAGTCGTCCCAATAGGCCTCCGGCGCCCAGGTGTTGCCCGCGTTGTCCGGGGCCACCTTCACCAGCCGCTGGTCGGTCCAGTGGACCAGGTCGGTCGACTCCCAGATCATCACCGACTTGCTGCCGTGCCGCTGGACGTCGTCCCAACTCCCGCTGCTGTTCCGGTACATGCGCAAGTCGGTGGCGATCAGATAGAACTTGTCGCCCTTCGGCGAACGGATCACGAACGGATCGCGCAGCCCCTTCTCCCCGATCGTCGAGGTCAGCACCGGCTTGCCCTGGTTCAACTCCCGCCAGTGCAGCGGGTCGTTGCCACGGCTGAGGGCGTAGCGGATCTGCTCGCCGTCGGCGGTGCCCTCGCCGGTGAAGTAGGCGAAGAGATAGCCGGCGTACTTGGGGTGGGTCACGGGCGGTGCTCCTGAGTGCGCGGTACTGGGCGGGGCGGCGAGCAGGCTGAGGAGGAGGGTGACAAGGGCCAGGAAGGGGAGCCGGAGGGTGCGGGCGGTGCGGGGTCGCATGGCACATCCTGTGGGGGTGTGGGGGATTCTGTTGAGTGGCTGTGCCTTCGGAGTGTCACCAGTGGGGTGCGGTGCGTCAATCGGTGCGGGTGGGACCGGGCAGATCGAAACTTTCGGTCCCCTTCCCGTGGGTCGGGGCAACCTTTCCGGCCACGGCGGCGACCAGGAACCAGAAACGGGCCGGGGCGGCCCCTCCGGCCCGTTTCGTCCTCGTCACCCAGGAAAGGAACCAACGCCGTGCGTACGAGCACCGGACGCCACCGCAGGACCCGCACCCTCTCGATCGCCGCCGCGGTGGCCGTCGCCGCGGGGGCGGGCGGCGTCTACCTCGGCCTCAACAGCGGTGGCGCACAAGCCGCTTCGTCGACGGTCACCGTGTCCACCACCGCCCAACTGGAGTCGGCCGTCGCCAACGCCACGGCGGGGACGGTCATCCAGGTCAGGGCGGGCACCTACACTCCGTCCGCGACCCTCAAGTCCACGGCGAACGGCACCAGTTCGGCGCGGATCACGCTGGAGCCGTACGGCACGGAGAAGGTGAAGGTCGACGGCTCGAAGCTGCCTGCGGGCCAGTGGCTGGCCGGCATCTACGGCGACTACTGGACGGTCCAGAACCTGACCTTCCAGAACTCCCCGGCCCAGGGCTTCGTAGCCACATCCTCCGTCGGCGGCATCTTCAAGAACCTGGTCACGGCGAACAACGGCGACTCGGGCTTCACCCTGCGCGGCGACGGCACGACCAACAACCTCATGCAGAACCTGGACAGTTACGGCAACTACGACGCCGCCGGGCACGGTCAGAACGCCGACGGCATAGCCATCAAGTTCGGCTCAGGAACCGGCAACAAGGTCACCGGCGCCCGCCTCTACAACAACTCCGACGACGGCCTCGACCTGTGGCAGTTCTCCTCACCGGTCACCATCGAACACTCCTGGGCCTTCGGCAACGGCAAGAACCGCTGGAACGACTCCGCCTTCGAGGGCAACGGCAACGGCTTCAAACTCGGCGGCGGAGGCGTAGCGGTCGCCCACGTCGTCAACGACAACGCGGCCTGGGACAACAGCCTCAACGGCTTCACCGAGAACTCCAACACCGGCGCGATCATCCTCAACCGCAACACCGCGTACTCGAACTCGGCGGCGGGCTTCTTCTTCGCGACCAGCAAGTCCCGGCTTGCTCGCAATCTGGCTGTCGGTAACAAGGGGGGCCAGGACAAGCTGGGTTCGTCGACGGTGTCCGCGGCGAACAACTGGGACGGCGGGGTTGCTACTCCGGCCTTCAAGTCTGTGGACGCGACATCGGCGTATGGGGCACGGTCTTCGAGCGGGACGTTGCCGGCGACGACGTTTCTGACGACGGGGTCTACGGCTGTCGGGGCGACGATGGACTGAGGTGTCCTCCGACAAGTGTCCGCCCCCCCCCACGCTCGGCCAAGGCAGTCCCGCTCGTAGACGCGTCCGACGTTTGACGCGTCTACGATCCACTGTCATGGGGGAATCGAACACTGGGTCTGCAACAGGGGTTGTCCTGGCCGGCGGCCGTACCCGGGTATGGGTGGAGCAGGGGGCACTGCACTGGAAGCGGGGACGAGCGACCGTTGTCGTGCCCGGGACGCGGATCCGACAGGTCGAGGCCGCTGAGAAGTCGCTGGCCGTGCTCCTCTTCGAGGACGCGCAGGTCGACACCGCCATGACGGTCCGGCACCGCAATAGGGACATGGTCGCCGCGCTCGGCACGGAGATCGAAGCGATCATGAGTGACGCCGACCCGTCGGGGAACCGGCAGCCTCTGCAGCGGCATTCGGTGCAGGTGTGGCCTGTGCGTGCGCTGGCTGATCTTCGCGATCGGGTACTGCATGGCAGCCCGTGGTGGCGGCGTGCGCTCTGGTATGTGGTCCTGGGGCTTCCCTTGGCCGTGTGGCTGCCGGTGGAGCCCCTTCTGGGGTTCTTCGCCTGGCTGTTGCTTCCCGCAGGCGTCGCTCTGCTGCGCATGTGGGTGGGCATGGCCGAGTTGGACACGCGATGGGTGATGTGGCGGCGGGGCATCACCGTCCGCGCGAGGTACGAGGCGGACCCCTACAGCGAGGCCACCAACAACTGCGTCGTCCACTTCCACACGCTTGACGGCCGGCAGGTCACGGCGCATCCGGCGCTGCGAGGACGCCGCGACGAGATCAGATACGACCCTCAGGACCCCTCACGCGTACTCGCGCCGACCCGTGTGGCCTGGCTGGGGGTCGCCCTGGCCGCATTCATGCTGACCGGTTTCTGGGGCGTTGTCTTCAGCATCCCGGCGATTCTCTGGCTGATGGAGTTGTTGGCGCTGCCGTTTTAGAGATCGGCCTCGCAAGCTGATTGCTTCCGGCAGGTGAAGGGTCTTGAGTCTCCAGCCGGGGGAGACGCAAAGGTGGGCGGCATGGACGGCGACACCCTCTACTCGATCGGCGAACTGGCCCGGCGGACCGGGCTCACGGTCAAGACCATCCGGTTCTACTCCGATCGCGGGATCGTGGCGCCTACGGACCGCACCCCGGCCGGCTATCGCCTGTACGGCATCGATGCCGTCGCACGCCTCGACCTCGTAAGGACCTTGCGGGAGTTGGGACTTGACCTCGCGACGGTTCGGAAGGTCGTGGATCGGGAGCTCTCGCTTCCCGAGGTTGCCGCGGCGCATGCCGAAGCGTTGGTGGTGCAGATTCGCGTTCTGCGTCTGCGGCATGCGGTGTTGGCAGCGGTGGCCGCGCGTGGGTCGACACCTGAGGAGATGGAACTCATGCATCGGTTGGCCCGGCTGTCCGAGGACGAACGGCGGCTTCTGGTCGGTGAGTTCCTTGATGCGGTTTTCGGTGGCCTTGTCGCCGCCACTCCCGCGTTCGCCGGGGTCATGCGCTCGATGACCCCCGAGTTGCCCGACAACCCGGATCCGGAACAGGTCCAGGCGTGGGTGGAGTTGGCCGAACTGTCCCTGGACCCGGAATTCCGCGCCTCCGTACGGCAGTTGGCCGAGGAGCAGGTCGCCGAGCAGGTTCGAAGCGGTGCGACGGCGGGCCCGCGTCGCGATATCGCCGCAGTCGTGCGGGACCAGGTCGGGCCGGCCCTCGCTGCCGGTATCGACCCGGCCTCGTCTCAGGCCGATCCGTTCGTTGCCGCCTTCACCGCGGACTACGCGTACCTCTTCGGCCGTCCCGACGACATCGCGCTTCGCCGTCGGCTGACCGCTCGGCTGGAGCGCGTCAACGACCCCCGCCGGGAGCGGTATCTCCAACTGCTCGCCGTGGTCAACGGCTGGCCCGCCCCGGAGAGTCTGGCACCTGCGCTCGACTGGTCCGTTCAGGCTCTGCGGGTCCGGGCACCGTGATGACTGAGCAGACATGAGACATGAGACGCGGCAGGGTGAAATCGGCGCTGCATATGATCAGTTCATGACTGTTCCCGTCGTACTTCACGTAGCCGCGACGCCGACCGCCCCCGCTCTCGTTCTTCGGCCCTGGCGTCTCGCGGACGTTCCCGCGCTGGTCGAGGCGGGCCAGGATCCCCTCTTGCGCCAGTGGATCACTTCCATCGTCGACAACGAGGTCGACGGGGCGCGGTGGGTGCGGGAGCAGGAGCGGGGCTGGGCGGCGGGGGAGCGGTTCGCGTTCGCCGTTCTTGAGGCCCGATCCGGTTCGGTTCAGGAGCAGTTGGTGGGCAACATGGTTCTCAAGGAGTTCACCCCCGGCAAGCCGGCTGTCGAGGTGGGCTATTGGACCGTCGCACACGCTCGCGGGCGGGGAGTGGCGCCCCGTGCCCTCGACGCGGTCAGTGACTGGGCCTTCGACACCTTGGCCGCCGACGGGCTGGAGCGGCTCGAACTCCTGCACCAGGTGGACAACTTGGCCTCGTGCCGGGTCGCGGAGAAGGGGCGGTACGAGTTCGACAGTGTGCTGCCCGCCGCGCCGCCCGCCTTCCCCCGCGACGGTCACCTCCACGTGCGGCGGCGCGCGGACCGCTGAGATCCCGAACCCGATGGACAACGCCCCCGCCGGTCGTCACCGGCGGGGGCGTCGCTCTGCTGACCGAGGGGGGCTCAGGTCAGCAGGTCGATGCAGTCGAACGACGTGCCCGGGCTGAGGAACGCCGAGCCTGTCGAACCACTGACCACGTTGATCTTCAGGACGTTGTACTTCGTCGCGTCCGAACTCCACGCACTGGAAGGGACGTTGAAAACGAACGTGTGGTTGTTTCCACGGTAGGAACCCGTGGTGAGATCGCGCGTCGAGGGCTGCGTGGGAGGCGTGGGGACGGCGGAGACCCAGTCGTTCACGGTGACCTGGGGGCGGGCGTTGATGTATGCCGTCGTCACACCCACCCGCAGTGTGTGCGCTGCCGCTGCCTGTGCCGCCGTCAGTTTGAAGTAGACCAGGACGCCGTCGTTGATGTCCTTCCACACATACGCCGGGAAGGACGCGGCCTCGTCTCCGCTCCCGATCGTGACGTTCCCCGTCCACTTCGCCGCCCGCGCGTCGGACGGATGCGCGTACGTCATCAGCTCCGCGTTCTTGAACTCCCCTGGCGTGCCGTCCCAGTTGCCCAGGCGCCACACCGTCGCCGCGGTGGACGGATCACCCGTGATCGTCAGGGTGTGCAGCGACGTCGTACCACCCGCCGTCACCGCCACCGCCCCTGTGTACACGGCGAGTTCGCCCTTGAAGACCGTCAGTGTGTACGTCCCCGGCAGCATCCCCTTGCAGGAGAAGGCGCCGGTCCCGGCCGCGGCCTTCGTCCAGTACTGGGCGTCCGGATTGGAAAAGCCCACCGTGTAGGGGTACTTGGGGTCCATGCCCTTCAGGCCGACCCCCGCCACCTTCCCGCGGCCCGCCTTGCCCACCCAGCCCGTGATGCCCAGCGAGTCCACCCACGACGTGTCGAGGTTCGCCGCGAAGAGGGAGGACGACGGTGTGCCGCCGTCCGTGAAGGCCACCACGAACGGGCCCTGGAGGCCGAAGCGTTCGGGCTCCGTCTGGGCCTCGTTGTAGTGCAGGATCTCGTACAGGCCCGCCCCGCCCTCGTTCGAGTGGCGCAACAGGGAGCGATAGAACGGGCCGCCGGACGCCTTCTCGTGGTTGGAGCGGACCAGGTACAGGCCGACCGAGCCGGTGGTGAAGCCGACGTGGTCGTAGTCGATGGTCCGTTTGCCCGAGTAGTGCTTGGAACGGGTCGTGCCGTCGGGGTGCTTCCAGACGTCACCCGCCTCGATGATCGTGTCCGTCGTCGAATTCCAGGCGTCCGAGCCTGAGTTGGGGAACACCCCCGGCTTCACCCGCACTATGTAGCGGGTCGCGGTGAAGGAGGCGTCCGCCTTGTTCGTCCACAGGTAGACGTTGTTCTCGCCGCTGCGGGCCGCGTACCACTGGGTGATCGGGCCGTGGACCACCTTCACCAGGATCGTCGATCCCGACTGCTTGATCGTGACCGTGGAGGCGCCCAGCCCGGATTCGACGTGCGAGTGCTTGCCGCCGTAGCCCTCGTACTCCTTGCCCTTGTAGGCGAGGGACGTGAGATCGCCTGTCGACTTCGAGACTTTGAACACGAGCGAAGCGCCCGTGGTGATCACGTAGTTGGAGCCGTCGTCCGTGTAGCCGAAGGCTGCGGCGGACGCGGAAGGGAGGAGGCCGGTGCCGCCCGCGACGGCCGCGCCGGTGGCGGCGACACCGATCGCGGAGGCCCCGAGCACCCGCCTGCGGGTGAGGTGCTTCTTGTGCGTGCTCAAGCGACTTGCTCCGTGTGCTCCGTGCGAGAGGAACCTTGCGCTTCCTTGTCGCCACGGACGGAGAAAGGGTTGCCGTCTGTCCCGAGATTTCTGACTACGACTTCGTCGCCGCGAAGTCGCCCTTCACGGACAGCTGTTGGCCGACCGCCGTGCCCGCCGCCGAGTAGCTGTCGTCCTTGGCGTCCCGGCCGCCGCGGTCGTGGTTGTACTGCCCGGCGAAGACCCACTCCCCGACCGCCACCGTACGGCCCTCCTTGAGCACCCAGGTGTAGACCAGGAACCCGTCCTGCTCCGTCACCGTCTGCGTGAAGTCCTGCTCGGGCAGCGAGCGCCAGGCGCCCGCGGAGGTGACCCCGCCGGTCAGCTTGACCTTCAACTGGACGGTGAGGGAGGTGAGTTGCTTGGTCGTCTTGAGGGTGACGTCACTCTGGGCCCAGAAGTCGTTGCTGCCGGGGTCGATCGAACCGTCCGACCAGAGCGGGCCGTCCTGCGTACCGGAGGCGGGCGGGAGCACGGGAGTGGAAGCGGACGCCGTGGGGGACTTCGCCGTGGGCGAGGTGCTGGACTTCGGGGACTTCTGCGAGGCGTCGTCGGAGCCCGAACTGTGCGTCGGGGCAACCGGTTTGACCGGGGTACGACTCGTCGCGTCCGGCGACGGCGTGGGCGTCGGGGTCGGTGAGACGGACACCGTCTGCTCGGCGGGGGAGTTGCCCTTCACCGCGGACGCCACCGCGTAGCCGCCGATCGCGAGGACGCTCGCCACCGCCGCCGTCGCGCTGACGACCCGCACCCAGCCGAACACGGGCGGCCGGGTGGCCCGGTGGTCGGGACGCGACTGCGCGACCATGCCGCGTTCGAGCCGCGCCAGGATGCGCGCCCGGTCGGGCTCATGGCCCTCGGCCGCCTCGTGCAGCCGGGCGCTCAACTCGTCGTCGTGGACGTCCTGGTGCCTCATCGGTTCCTCCCTCCGGTCTCGCCGCCGCGCGCCATCGCCGCGTGCATCTGCAGCGGAGGGCTCTGCGGGCCGAGCAGACGCTGCAACTCGGCCATGCCCTTCGACGTCTGGCTCTTAACCGTACCGACGGAAACACCGAGGGCGAGCGCGGTGTCCTTCTCCGACAGATCGAACGCGTGCCGCAGCACCACACAGGCCCGCTTGCGGAACGGCAGCCTGCGCAGGGCCTCTTGGACGTCCACCACGCCGGCCACGTCCGGGTTCTCGGTCTTCTCCTCGCGCTGCGACCAGAACAGGGCGACCCGCCGCCGCTCACGCACCGCGCTGCGGATCCGGGTGCGGGCCAGGTTGGCGACGACGCCACGGGCGTAGGCGGCCGGATGGTCGGCGGCGCGCACACGGTCCCAGCGGTGCCAGAGCGCGAGCAGCGCGTCGGCCGCGAGATCGTCGGCGGCGTCCGCCTCACCCGTCAACAGGTGGGCGAGACGGGACAGTTCGGCGTAGTGGCGTTCGAAGAAGGCGTGGAACTCCACGGAGGCGGCGTCGTCGACGACTGTGCCCACGGCGGACCTCTCCTCGCTGCGTGGTTGTGCGTGTCATGTAGATGACACGTGATCATCCGGAGGTGACCCCGGCGAGATCCGGAAGCGTAGCAGTGATCAACTGGCCGGATTGGTACAGGCCTTCGAACGCTGTTTGACGGGTCGGCCACAAGTCGGCGGGTCGACCCTGATTCCGTAACACGGGGAAAACCTGAAACAGGTTCAACGCGGGAACAATCCAGCCAGCATCCGCGCACCGATCACTGAGGCAAAACGAGGAGTACCCGCATGTCCGAGTCACAGAAGGTGGCCGACCGGCCAAGTGCCGAACCACCGGCGGCGAACGGTGTCGACCGGTTCTTCAAGATCTCCGAACGGGGATCCACCTTCGGTCGTGAGATACGCGGTGGTTTCGCCACGTTCTTCACGATGGCCTACATCCTCGTACTGAACCCGATCATCCTGGGCAGTGCCAAGGACAAGTTCGGGCACTCGCTCGACACCGGCCAACTGGTCACCGCCACCGCCCTGGTGGCCTGTGTGATGACGGTCATCATGGGCGTCGGCGGCAACCTGCCCCTCGCCATCGCCGCGGGCCTCGGCCTCAACGCCGTCGTCGCCTTCCAGTTGGCGCCGCTGATGAGCTGGCCCGACGCGATGGGCCTCGTCGTCATCGAGGGCGTTCTGATCTGCGTCCTGGTCCTCACCGGGCTGCGCGAGGCGATCATGAACGCGATCCCGCAACAGCTCAAGCAGGCCATCGGCGTCGGCATCGGGCTGTTCATCGCGTTCATCGGCTTCGTCGACGCCGGCTTCGTCAGCCGTATACCGGACGCCGCGCAGACCACGGTTCCCGTACAGCTCGGCGCCGTCGGCCATCTCGCCGGCTGGCCCGTCCTGGTGTTCTGTCTCGGCGTACTGCTGACCATCGCGCTGGTCGCCCGCAAGGTGAAGGGCGCCATCCTGATCAGCATCGTCACCATGACCGTCCTCGCGATCATCATCAACTCCGCCGCCGACATCAAGAGTTGGGGCCTGATGACCCCCAAGGTGCCGGACAAGATCGTGGCCGCGCCCGACTTCGGACTCATCGGTCACTTCAGCCTGTTCGGGGCCTTCGGCGAGACCAGCGCGATCACCGTGATCCTGCTGATCTTCACGCTGATCCTGTCGGACTTCTTCGACGCCATGGGCACGATCGTGGGCATCAGCGCGGAGGCCGGACTGCTGGACGAGGAGGGGCAGGTGCCGAACATCGGCCGCGTCCTGTTCATCGACGGTGCCGCCGCCGTCGCCGGTGGGATCGGGTCCGCGTCCTCCAACACCGCCTACATCGAGTCGGCTTCGGGTGTCGGCGAGGGGTCGCGTACCGGGTTCTCGAACCTGATCACCGGCGGTCTGTTCGGGCTCGCGCTCTTCCTCACCCCGCTGCTGACCATCGTGCCGTTGCAGGCCGCCGCGCCCGCGCTGATCGCCGTCGGGTTCCTGATGATGACCCACGTCAAGCACATCGACTGGGACAAGTACGAGATCGCCATCCCCGCGTTCCTCACCATCGCCGCGATGCCGTTCACGTACTCGATCACCGACGGGATCGGCGCCGGGTTCATCTCCTACGTCGTGATCAAGGCGGTGCTCGGCAAGGCGAAGGAGGTCAACTGGCTGCTGTGGGGCGTGTCGGCACTGTTCCTCGTGTACTTCGCCATCGACCCCGTGGAGCAGATCCTGGGCGTCAAGTGAACGTCGGCCCCGGCCACCCGGCCGGGGCCGCTCGCTAACTCTTCAGCGCCGCCTTCATCATCGCCTTGGCCACCGGGGCGGCCAGGCCGTTGCCGCTGATCTCGGACCTCGCCGCGTCCGACTGCTCGACCACGACAGCCACGGCGACCTCTTTCCCGGTGTCGTCGGACTTGCCGTAGGACGTGAACCAGGCGTACGGGGACTGGTCGTTGTTCACGCCGTGCTGGGCCGTGCCCGTCTTGCCGCCCACGGTCACACCGGCGATCTGCGCGTTCGTGCCGGTGCCGTCGGTGATGACCGTCTGCATCGCCGACTGGAGCTGCTGGGCGGTGCGCGAGCTGACGATCTCCTTCGTCGTCGTGCTGTCGTCGTAGTTGTGGACCACATCGCCGCCGCTGTCGGTGGTCTCCGACACCATGTGCGGGGAGACCAGCTTGCCGTCGTTGGCTATAGCGGCCGACACCATGGCCATCTGGAGCGGGGTGGCGGTCACGTCGTACTGGCCGATACCCGTGAGGGCCGTCGACGACTGGTTCATGTTCGACGGGTAGACGCTCGGGTACGCCCGCACCGGGATGTCCAGCTTGTCGTCGTTGAAGCCGAACTTCTCGGCCATCGCCTTGACCTTGTCCTGTCCCAGGTCCACGGCCATCTTCGCGAACACGGTGTTGCACGAGTACTGGAGCGCGACCCGGATCGAGGCGTTCGTGCAGGGCGCGGAGGAACTCTCGTTCTTCAGCGGGGTGACCGTTCCCGGCAACGTGTACGGCGAGGGGCTGGTCGTCTTCTCGTCCACCGAGGAGTAGAGCCCGTCCTCCAGGGCCGCCGCCGCCACGACCAGCTTGAACGTGGAGCCCGGCGGCAGCGGCTGGCGCAGCGCGCGGTTGGTCAGCGGCTTGTCGGCGTCCGCGTTGAGCTGCTTCCAGGCAGTGGCGGCGGTGTTCGCGTCGGTCAGCGACGAGGGGTCGTAGGACGGGGTCGAGACCACGGCGAGGATCTTTCCGGTCGTCGGATCGATCGCGACCGCGGCACCCTTCTTGTCGCCGAGCGCGCTGTACGCCGCCTTCTGCACATCCGGGTCGATCGTCGTGACCACGTTGCCCGGGGCGGCCCGCTCGCCGGTGATCGTGTCCATGACGGTCTTCAGGCCGCTGTCCGTGCCGTCGAGGAGGTTCGCGTAGATCCCCTCCAGCTGCGTCGGCGCGTAGCTCTGCGAGGCGTAGCCCGTCACCGCCGCGTAGAGCTTGCCGTCCGTGTAGGTGCGTTTGTACGCGAGGTCGCTGTCGCCTCCGGTCCGCGTCGAGCCGGTGATCGCGTTCCCGGCCACGATGATGTTCCCGAGCGGGTCCGCGTACGTCGCGATCACGTTCCGCCGGTTGTCCTTGTCGTCCGCCAGCGCCTGGCCTTCGTAGAACTGCACCCAGGTCGCCCTCACCAGGAGGGTGAGCACCAGGAGCAGTGCGAAGACGGAGGCGCGCCTGATCGTCTTGTTCATCCCGCATGGAGGACGAGCGGGCGGGACGGAATCGTTCCCTTACGCCGCTTTTCTCATCGAGCGCTCATGAAGTCAGCGTCAGGAGGAGCTCGTCGATCTCCTCGCCGCGAGCGTTCGCGAACCCCCGGTCGTGCCCGGTGACCACGAACCCGCACTTCTCCAGCACGCGCCGCGAACCCGCGTTGTCGGCCGCCACGCGCGCGTGCAGCGGGCGTTCGGGCACCTCTGCCAGCAGGTCGCGCAGCGCGGCCGTCGCGATGCCCTTGCCCCAGTAGGCGCGGTCGATCCAGTACGTCACCTCGCGCTCGCCCGGCTCGCCGTACACCGCGGCGCTGCCCACGACGTCACCGTCGACGAGGACCGTGCGGTTCACCACGCCGGCCTGGGCGCGGATGCGCCTCCAGTGGGCGTCGAAGGCGTCCCGGTCGGCCGGGTCCTTGTGGGTGAAGGCGGCCATGCGCAGCGACTCGGGGTCGTTCGTCTGCCGGAAGAAGACCGGCAGATCGCTGTCGTGGACAGGACGGAGCGCGACCTCCATGAATACCTCCATGCGTGACGTCACGGGTCAGAGCCTGCGGGTGGCGAGGGTCAGCCGGTCACGGGCGTCGAACAGGGCGTCCTTCACCATCTGTTCGTGCGCGGGCGTCAGCCGGGCCACCGGCACCGAGCAGCTGATCGCGTCCCGCGCGGGGGTGCGGTACGGAATCGCGACGCCGAAGCAGCGCAGCCCGAGCGTGTTCTCCTCGCGGTCCACGGCGAAGCCCTGCTCACGGACCGTGTGGAGCTCCTCGATGAGCTTCTCGCGGTCGGTGATCGTGTGCTCGGTGAGCGCGGGCAGGGTCTCCGGGAGCATCTTGCGGACCTGCTCGTCCGAGTAGGTGCTCAGCAGCGCCTTGCCCAGTGAGGTCGAGTGCGCCGGGAGGCGGCGGCCGACGCGGGTGAAGGGCCGTAGATAGTGCTGGGACTGGCGGGTGGCCAGGTAGACCACGTTCGTGCCGTCGAGGCGGGCGAGGTGGATGGTCTCCGTGGTGTCGTCCGAGAGCCGGTCCAGCGTGGGGCGGGCCGCCGCCACGACCTCGTCGCCGTCGATGTACGACGTGCCGACCAGCAGCGCCCGTACGCCGATGCCGTACCGCGTGCCCGTCGCGTCCGTCTCCACCCAGCCCAGCTCCACCAGCGTGCGCAGCAGCATGTAGAGGCTGGACTTGGGGTAACCGACGGCCTCCTGGACCGCCGCGAGGGAGTGCATACCGGGCCGGCCCGCGAAGTATTCGAGCAGCTCCACCGTCCGCACCGCGGACTTGACCTGTGCCCCGCCGCCTGTCTCGCCTGCCGACATCGCCCTTGACACCCCTTCGTTCGACGAGAACCTTGAGTTATCGTCTCCACGAGCATATTCATCATCAGAGACAGCGTTCAGCATATCGAACGAGCCTGGTGAATGACCCAGAACTGCGGCATTACATGTGGAGGGACCCGCGGTGGCAGCAGCACCAGTCTGGAGTGTCGACCCCCGAACCGGGAAGCAGCGGGAACAGGTTGCGGTGGAGGCCACAGCCCAGGAGGTGGACGCCGCCGTCCGCGCCGCCCACGCCGCGCGCGGCTCGCTCGCCGACCGCACGGTCCGCGCCGCCTTCCTGCGCGGCGCCGCCGACCAGCTCGAAGCGGCCAAGAACCAGTTGGTCGAGGTCGCCGACGCGGAGACCGCGCTCGGCCCGGTCCGGCTCAACGGCGAACTCGCCCGCACCTGCTACCAGTTGCGCGCCTTCGCGGACATCGTCGACGAGGGCGCCTTCCTCGACGTCGTCATCAACCACCCCGACGACACGGCCACCCCGCCGATCCCGGACCTGCGCCGCTACAAGGTGCCGCTGGGCGTCGTCGCCGTCTACTCGGCCTCCAACTTCCCCTTCGCCTTCTCCGTACCCGGGGGCGACACCGCGAGCGCGCTGGCCGCCGGCTGCCCGGTCGTCGTCAAGGCCCACCCCGACCACCCCGGCCTGTCCGAGCTGGTCGCGAAGGTGCTGCGCCGCGCCGCCGCCGAGCAGGGCATCCCGGACGGCGTCCTCGGCCTGGTGCACGGGTTCGAGGCGGGCGTGGAGCTCGTCAAGCACCCGCTGGTCTCGGCGGCCGGTTTCACCGGGTCGGTACGGGGTGGCCGTGCCCTCTTCGACGCGGCCGCGTCCCGGCCCGTGCCGATCCCCTTCCACGGCGAACTGGGCTCCCTCAACCCCGTCGTGATCACCGAGGCGGCCGCGGCCGAGCGGGCCGAGGCGATCGGCACGGGGCTCGCGGGGTCGATGACCCTGGGTGTCGGGCAGTTCTGTGTGAAGCCCGGTCTTGTGCTGGTGCCGTCCGGCTCCGCCGGGGACGGACTGGTCAAGTCGCTCACCGACGCCGTCAGCGACACGGACTCCGGGGTGCTGCTCGACCACCGGATGCGGGACAACTTCCTCGCGGGTGTCGCCGAGCGGGCTCAACTCCCCGATGTGGACTCGCCTGTGACGCCCGGCGCGGGCAGCGAGCACACCGTGAGCCCGGGGTTCCTGACGGTACCTGCGGAGAAGCTCGCGGCTGAGGGGGCGTACGACCTGCTGCTCGAAGAGTGCTTCGGGCCGGTCACTGTGGTGGCCCGCTATGACGACGACGCGCAGGCGAATGCCGTGCTGTCGCGACTGCCCGGGAATCTTACGGCGACTGTTCATCTGTCGGCGGAGGAAGCGGCGGGAGAGGGGCGTGGGGCGGAGATCCTGGCCGAACTCACGCCGTTGGCCGGGCGGGTGTTGGTGAATGCGTGGCCTACGGGTGTTGCGGTGGCGGCGGCTCAGCATCACGGGGGGCCGTACCCGGCTACGACTTCTACGTCGACTTCCGTTGGTGGTACGGCTATTGAGCGGTGGCTGCGGCCTGTTGCTTACCAGAACACGCCTGAAGCGTTGCTGCCGTTGGAGTTGAGGGACGAGAACTCCCTTGGGCTGCCTCGGCGTTATGACGGGCGTTTGGAGCGGTAGCGCCATTGGGGGTGCGGTTGAGTGCGGAGTGCCGGTCCGTTGTGGCTGGTCGCGCCCACGCGGCGGAGCCGCATATCGATACAGCCCCGCGCCCCTGAAAAGCCTTCGCCTGGGCCTGAGATAGTTAGTGGATGGACTTGGAACTCCCCGAACTGCCCTTTCCCCTCCGTACGTATGGCCCCGATGGGCATTGGTCCTACGAGGACGGTGTGCTCACCGGGTGGGCCGGGCCCCGGCAGGATCGGTTTGTGCCGCCTACCGGGGAAGGGCTGGACCCCGCCTCCGACGCGCCCCGGCTGCTCGGGGCGCCGCATGGCGACTTTCAGCTCATCGCCCGCGTCACCGTCGGGTTCGCGGGGTCGTTCGACGCGGGTGTCCTCTACGTCCATGTCGGGGAGCGGGCCTGGGCGAAGTTGTGTCTGGAGTACTCGCCCGATGTGCCTACCGTCTGCACAGTTGTCACCCGGGGGCATTCTGACGATGCCAACTCCTTCACCGTCGACGGGAGTTCGGTGTGGTTGCGGGTCAGTCGGACCGGGCGGGCGTTTGCCTTTCATGCCTCGCGGGACGGTGAGCGGTGGGTCTTCGTGCGGCTCTTCACGCTCGGGGACGAGAAGGAGACGGACGCGGCGCTGGTCGGGTTCATGACGCAGTCGCCGATGGGGGAGGGGTGTGTCGTGACGTACGACCACCTTGAGTTCAGGGCGAGTTGGCCGGACGACCTGAGAGACGGAAGCTGAGCGAGGCCGTCACCGCGAAGAGGGCCGCGCTGATCGCGAGGCTCTCCCGCAGGCCCGTCGTGAAACCGTCGGAGACCAGTGCCCCGAACACGGCGATGCCCAGCCCGCCGGCCACCTGCCGCGCCGAGTTGAGGACCCCGGCCGCCAGGCCCGCCCGCTCGGCCGGTACCGCGTCCATCATCACGGCGGTCAGTGGCGGGACCGTCAGGGCGCAGCCGAGGGCCATCGGCACGAGCAGTACGGCGACGAGGAGTGGGGGCGTGTGCTCGTCGACGTAGAGCAGGCCGAGTGCGCCGGCTCCGGCGAGCAACTGGCCTATCAGCATGGGGAGTCGGGCTCCGTAGCGGCCCGCAAGTTTGCCCGACACGACGTTCGTCACCGAGATCAGGCCGGCCATCGGCAGGAACATCAGCCCGGCGTACAGCGCCGAACGGCCCTGTACCTGCTGGAAGAAGAGCGAGAAGAGGAAGACCACGCCGTAGAAGGCGACACTGCATGCCGCGCCCGCCGCGACCGCCACGGACACCGTGCGGCTGCGGAACAGGCCGAGGGGCACCACGGGGTGTGCCTGGCGGAGTTCGACCCGGATGAAGAGCGCGCCCGCGACGAGGGCGATCAGCGACGCCGCAACTCCCGTCGTCCCGCCCTCGATCACCGCGAAGGTCACGGCGGTGAGTGCCACCACCGCCAGCACCTGGCCGGGCAGGTCGAGCGGCGCGGGGCGGCGCTCCGAGCGTGGTGAGCGGATCAGCAGGGCCAGTGCCGCCGCGCCCAGGGGCAGGTTGATGAAGAAGATGCCGCGCCAGTCCCAGGCCGTGGTCAGCGCGCCCCCGGCCACCGGGCCGAGGGCCACCGCGATCGAGCCGCCCGCCGCCCAAGTGGCCACCGCCCGGGCCCGCTTGGCCGGTTCGGGGTAGGCCTGCCGGACGAGGGACAGCGAGGCCGGGAGCACCACTGCGGCGGCCACGCCCTGGAGCACGCGGGCGGCGATCAGCGTGGGCAGGTTCGGGGCCAGGCCGCAGGCCGCCGACGCGAGGGTGAACACCGCGACGCCGATCGCGTACGCCCGGCTCGCCCCGGCCCGGTCCGCGAAGGCGCCGGTGGACAGCATGAGCGCGGCGAAGGAGAGGGTGTAGGCGTCCACCACCCACTGCAGGCCCGACATCCCGCCGCCGAGCGCGTGTCCGATCGACGGCAGCGCCACGTTCACCACGGATGCGTCGAGGGTGATCAGCGCGAAGCCGAGGAGGGCGGCGGTGAGGGTGAGCGCGGGGGACGGCGGGGTCGAACGGCCGGTGCGGGGCGTGAGTCGGGTGGTGGTCGTTGGCATGTACCCATGCTGCGGAACCGTGGCGGCATAGAGTAGTGGCCGGAACGCCATACAGCCGGAGGTTCTGGCCATGCCGAGGAAACGGCCCCCGCACCGCGTCGCGATCGTCGCGCCGTCCCCCGTCTCCATGTTCAACCTGGCCGTCCCGGAGATGCTCTTCGACAAGGTCGAGGTCGACGGAGCCCCTGGTTATGAGGTGACCATCTGTAGCTCAGACGGCGGTCCGGTGGTGACGACCGGTGGGCTGAAACTCCAGGTGAGCCAGGCGCTCGACGCGCTGGGCACCGCCGACACCGTGGTGCTCGCGGGCACCGGCGAGCGCTACGACCCCGACCCGGCCGCGGTCACCGCCGTCCGTGAGGCCGCCGCAGCGGGCAAACGGATCGCCTCGATCTGCAGCGGCGCCTTCGTGCTCGCCGAGGCCGGGCTGCTCGACGGCCGCAGCGCCACCACGTACTGGGGAATGGCGGACGAGCTGCGCGAGCGCTATCCGGCCCTCGACCTCAGGGGTGACGTCCTCTACGTCCAGGACGGCCAGGTTCTGACCGCCTCCGGGTACGCCGCCGGCATCGACCTCTGCCTGCACATCATCCGCACCGACTACGGCGCCGCCGTCGCCAACGAGGTCGCCCGCCTCGCCCTCGTCGCACCCGTACGGCCGGGCGGCCAGACGCAGTTCACCCAGACCCCGCTGCCGCCCGAACGCGGCACCGCCTGCGCCGACACCCGGGGCTGGGCCATGCGCAACCTCGACAAGCCGCTCACCCTCACCGACCTGGCCCGGCACGCGGGCGTGAGCGTCCGCACCCTCACCCGCCGCTTCCACGCCGAGAGCGGGGTCAGCCCCCTGCAGTGGCTGCTCCACCAGCGCGTCGAACGCGCCAAGGAACTCCTGGAGACCACCGCCCTGCCCATGGACCAGGTGGCCCGCGCCTGCGGCCTGGGCACGGCGGACTCCCTGCGCGGCCACCTGGTCCGCCGCACCGGTCTGACCCCGAGCGCCTACCGGACGCAGTTCAGCCACCTGGGAACCGAAGCGGCGGACATCACGTCATCGGTCGCATGACGAGTGATCGCGACACCGACACCCTGATGATCCGCACGGCCCTGCCGGCCGAGGTCGACGCCATCGCCGACCTGCACCTGCGCGCCCGGTCGACCTACTACCCCGACGGTCTCCCGCCGTCGGACTTCGACTGGCGCGCCGCCTGGCTGGCCTCCGTCGAACGCCCGGACGGCCATGTGCTGTGCGCGGTCGAGGACGGCCGTATCGTCGCCATCGCCTCCTTCCGCACCGCGGAGGGCGACCCGGTGGACACGGTCACGCTGTTCCAGTTCCACGTCGACCCCGACCGCTGGCGCTCCGGCCTCGGTACGGCCCTGCACAGGGCCTGCGTCGAGCAGTGGCGGGCCGACGCCCGGCGCACCGCCGTACTCGATGTACATGTCGACAACGAACGGGCGCAGGCCTTCTACGTCCGTCAGGGCTGGGTCGCCGATCCGGACGACGGTGGTCATCATCTGGGGATGCGCCTGGACCTCGGCAGGGAATGAAGCGGACCGAAGGAACGTTCACGGGGGAAACGGAGGGACTCTCCGTCAACCGCACACGTCCTGGAAAGAGCCGAAGAATGCGCGTCGAGATCTGGTCGGACATCGCCTGTCCCTGGTGCTACGTGGGCAAGGCCCGCTTCGAGAAGGCCCTCGACGCGTTCCCGCACCGCGACGGCGTCGAGGTCGTCCACCGGTCCTTCGAGCTCGACCCGGGCCGCGCCAAGGGCGACATCCAGCCCGTGCTGAAGATGCTCACCAAGAAGTACGGCATGAGCGAGGCGCAGGCGCAGGCGGGCGAGGACAACCTCGGCGCGCAGGCCGCGGCCGAGGGCCTCGACTACCGCACCCGTGACCGCGACCACGGCAACACCTTCGACATGCACCGCCTCCTGCACTTCGCCAAGGAGCGGGGCCGCCAGGACGAGCTGATCCAGGCGCTGTACAAGGCGAACTTCGCCGAGGAGCGGTCCGTCTTCGGCGACGACGAGCGCCTCGTCGAACTGGCCGCGGGTGCCGGACTGGATGCCGAGGAGGCCCGCAAGGTGCTCGCGGACTCCACCGCCTACGCCGACGACGTCCGCGCCGACGAGCGCGAGGCCGCCGAACTGGGCGCGAACGGCGTCCCCTTCTTCGTCCTCGACCGCAAGTACGGCGTCTCCGGCGCCCAGCCCGCCGAGGTGTTCGCCCAGGCCCTCACCCAGGCGTGGGGCGAGCACTCGCCCCTGAAGCTGATCGACAGCGGTGACGCGGAGGCCTGCGGCCCGGACGGCTGCGCGGTGCCGCAGGCCTGAAAGCCGCAGGTCAGGGTGGACACATAAGCGTTGCTTAGAGGATTCACGCAAAAATACGCAATGGACGAGGCCCGAACGGCACCGCAGAGTGGTGCCATGGAGACCTTCGAGAGCCTCGTCCGTGCCGAGTTCGCCCCGAAGAACACCTACCTCAACACCGCGAGCACCGGCCTCCTCCCGAGGCGCACCGTCACCGCCATGCACACCGCCGTCGAGGCGGCCTCGATCGGCACACCGACCGACATGTTCGACGACGTCGAGGCGTCCCGCGCCGCCTTCGCCCGCCTGACGCGGGTACCGGTCGACCGGGTGGCGGCCGGGGCCTCGGTGGCCGTCTACAGCGGACTGATCGCCGCCTCGCTCCCGTCCGGCGCCGAAGTCCTCACCGCCGAGGCCGACTTCAGCTCCGTCGTGAACCCCTTCCACATGCGCGCCGACCTCAAGGTGCGTGCCGTCCCGCTGGAGCGGATCGCCGAGTCGGTACGCCCCGGCACCGCGCTCGTCGCGGTCAGCGCCGCCCAGTCCGCCGACGGCCGCATCGCCGACCTGCCCGCGCTCCGGGCGGCGGCACACGAACACGGGGCGCGTACGTACGTCGACGCCTCACAGGCCGTCGGCTGGCTGGACCTCGACGCGGACGCCTACGACTATGTCGCCGCCGTCGGCTTCAAGTGGCTCTTCTGCCCGCGCGGAGTCGCCTTCCTGGTCACCCCGGAAGACCTCGGCGGCCTCAACCCGGTCTTCGCCGGCTGGGTCGCGGGCGAGGCCCCGTGGGACAGCTGCTACGGCCCGGTCGCCGAACTCGCCCACTCCGCCCGCCGGTTCGACGAGAGCCCCGCCCTCTTCTCCTACGCCGGTGCCCGCCACTCCCTCGCCCTGCTGGAGGAGTTGGGCGTGGCCGCCGTACGCACCCACGACCTCGACCTGGCCGACCGCTTCCGCGCGGGCCTCGCCACCCTCGGGCACGAGCCCGTCGCGTCCCCCGGGTCCCCGATCGTGTCGGTGCCCGGACTCGGCGGACGGCAGGGGGAGTTGAGCGCGGCGGGAGTCGAAGTCTCGAACCGGGCGGGGAACTTGCGTGCGGCCTTCCACCTCTACAACACACCGGAGGACGTCGACCGACTGCTGGACGTCCTCGCCGGCTGAGGCAGGAGGGGGCGGGTCACCGCACCGGAGTGAAGTCCCGCGCCCCGATGAACTCCGGCCGTCGCACCGGCGCCGCGAACGGCTCGACCGCCTTGTTCTCCACGCTGTTGAAGACGATGAAGACGTTGCTGCGCGGGAACGGCGTGATGTTGTCGCCGGAGCCGTGCATGCAGTTGCAGTCGAACCAGGTCGCCGAACCGGCCCTGCCCGTGAACAACTTGATGCCGTACGCGGAGGCCATGTCGGTCAGCGCCTCGTCGGACGGGGTGCCAGCGTCCTGCATCTGGAGCGACTGGCGGTAGTTGTCCTCGGGGGTCGCGCCCGCGCAGCCGAGGAACGTGCGGTGCGAGCCCGGCATGATCATGAGGCCGCCGTTGGTGTCGTGGTTCTCGGTGAGCGCGATCGACACCGACACGGTCCGCATGTTCGGCAGACCGTCCTCGGCGTGCCAGGTCTCGAAGTCCGAGTGCCAGTAGAAGCCGCTCGCGCCGAAACCCGGCTTGACGTTGATCCGGGACTGGTGGACGTACACGTCCGAGCCGAGGATCTGCCGGGCCCGCCCGACGACCCGCTCGTCCCGCACGAGCCGTGCGAACACCTCGCTGATCCGGTGCACCTCGAAGACCGACCGGATCTCCTTCGACTTCGCCTCGACGATCGACCGCTCGTCGGCCCGGATCGCGGGGTCGGCGACGAGGCGCTCCAACTCCCGCCGGTAGACGTCGACTTCGTCGTCGCGGAGGAGTTCCGGCAGGGCGAGGAAGCCGTCGCGCTCGAAGGAGTGGAGGTCGGCGGTCGGGATCGGGCCGGTCGCGTCGGGGGAGCCCCAGACGACGGGGTCCTTGCGCGGGACGGACACCTCGGTGGTGCCGCGGCTGGGGTACAGGTCGGTGACGGTGGGGGCAGTGGTCATGTTCGTCAGACCTCCTCGGGCTCGGGCAGCAGCGGATATACGCCGTTCTCGTCGTGGTCCTCCCGTCCGGTGACAGGCGGGTTGAAGACACAGATGCAGCGGAAGTCCTCCTTGATCCGCATCGTGTGCCGCTCGTGTCCGTCGAGGAGGTACATGGTCCCGGGCGTGATCGTGTACGTCTGCCCGGTCTCGTTGTCGGTGAGTTCGGCCTCGCCCTCGACGCAGACGACGGCCTCGATGTGGTTCGCGTACCACATCGACGTCTCGGTGCCCGCGTAGAGGACGGTCTCGTGGAGCGAGAAGCCGACCCGCTCCTTGGCGAGGACGATGCGCTTGCTCTCCCAGGTGCCGGACGCGGCCCTGATGTGCCGGTCGGTGCCTTCGAGTTCCTTGAACGAACGGACAATCACGGTGCTGTGACGCCTCCTTGATGTGGTGTCAGACGGTGTCGGTGGGCGCGGTGTCAGACGGTTTCCCGTACGGCGCGGGCGAGGATGCTCAGGCCCTCGTCCAACTCCTCCGGAGTGATGGTCAGCGCGGGGAGCAGTTTCACGACCTCGCCCTGCGGGCCCGACGTCTCTACCAGCAGGCCGAGTTCGAAGGCGCGGGCGCAGATCCGTCCGGCGCGCTCGGGGTCCTTGAACTCGATGCCCCAGACCAGTCCGCGGCCCCGGTACTCCTTGATGTCGGCGAGGTTCTCCTCGGTGATGGAGATCAGCCCCTGCTCGACCTGCTCACCGCGGGTGCGGGTCTGCTTCTCCATCGCGGAGCCGTCCGCCCAGTACGTCTCCAGGGCGGCGGTCGCGGTGACGAACGCCGGGTTGTTGCCGCGGAACGTGCCGTTGTGCTCGCCCGGCTCCCAGATGTCCAGCTCCGGCTTGAACAGGCACAGGGACATCGGAAGGCCGTAGCCGCTGATGGACTTGGAGACGGTGACGATGTCGGGGACGATCCCCGACTCCTCGAAGGAGAAGAACGCGCCGGTGCGGCCGCAGCCCATCTGGATGTCGTCGACGATGAGCAGCATGTCCTGGCGCTCGCACAACTCGGCGAGGGCGCGCAGCCATTCGGGGCGGGCGGCGTTGATGCCGCCCTCGCCCTGCACGGTCTCGACGATCACGGCGGCGGGCTTGTTGAGGCCGGAGCCCTGGTCCTCCAACAGCCGCTCGAACCACAGGAAGTCGGGGATCTGGCCGTCGAAGTAGTTGTCGAAAGGCATCGGGGTGCCGTGCACCAGCGGGATGCCGGCACCGGCCCGTTTGAAGGCGTTGCCGGTCACGGCCAGCGAGCCCAGCGACATCCCGTGGAAGGCGTTGGTGAACGACACGATCGATTCGCGGCCCTTCACCTTCCGCGCCAACTTCAGTGCGGATTCAACGGCGTTGGTGCCGGTCGGGCCCGGGAACATCACCTTGTACGGCAGATCGCGGGGCCGCAGCACCAGGTCCTGGAAGGTCTGGAGGAACGCGCGCTTGGCACCGGTCGACATGTCGAGCCCGTGGGTGACGCCGTCGCGCTCCAGGTAGTCGATCAACGCCCGTTTCAGAACAGGGTTGTTGTGCCCGTAGTTGAGCGAGCCGGCGCCCGCGAAGAAGTCGAGGTAGGCGTGGCCGTCCTCGTCGTACATACGGCTGCCCCGGGCCCGGTCGAAGACGGTGGGCCAGCCGCGGCAGTAGCTGCGGACCTCGGACTCCAGGGTCTCGAAGACGCTGAGATCGGGCTGGGTGATGGTCACGCGAATCGCTCCTAAGGGGGTGTGGGGGGTTGCGGAGGCCGCGGCCTCAGAGACTCAACGGGCCGATCCGGTACAGCACTTCGGGGTCGTGCGGTCCGTCCGGGAAGTCACCGGCCTCGAAGAGGACCGTGCGCTCCACGGTGGCGCCGTGGCGTTCGGCGTAGGAGGTGAAGAGGCGTTCGGAGGCGGTGTTGCCGGGCGTGATGGTGGTCTCGATCGCGGTCAGCCCGTCGTGCTCGGCCGCGACCCGCTCGGTGAGGCCGTCCAGCAGCCGGGCGGCCAGCCCGCGCCCGCGCTGCGCGGCGTCGACGGCGACCTGCCACACGAGCAGGGTGCCGGGCCGGTCCGGCGGCACGTACCCGGTGACGAAACCGACCGGCTCCCCGCGCTCGTCCCGCACGACGGCGGAGGTGCCGGCGAAGTCCCGGCACCACAGCAGATAGCTGTACGACGAGTTCAGGTCGAGGGCGTTGGAGTCCTTGGCAATACGCCAGAGCGCGGCGCCGTCGGCCACCGTGGGGCGGTCTATGTGCAGGTCTGCTCGGGTGGCGGTCATGCAAATTGAATTTACCGAGGGAAATTCGAAATTGCATGGAGGGATGGGGTTACGTGTGGGGCTGTGCTGTGTTATCACGCGGGCGGGTGCGGAAGGTATGTGGTGGTTTGACCCGCAGATAAAGGGCAGAACGGGCCGCCTGTGTAACGGGTCACAAGGGTGTAACCCTCACGAGATCTACGCTAATTATTTGCGTTTAGGTGCGCGGAAATCGGGCAGAAGAATTCTGGAATTGCATCCGAAATCCGAGCCGAATTAGGCGCCGGTCGTACCGCCGATGCTTTCCCGCAAGATATCGGCGTGACCGTTGTGCCGCGCGTACTCCTCGACCGTGTGAACGAGCACCCACCGCAGACTGACGTCGATCCCGGTCAATGTCCTCGACATCGAGGGCGGGGGCCGGAGCCCCCGGGGGTGCCTCGGCCGAGGGTTACCGCCACGCCCCTTCCACGGCAGCCCGAGCCCCCTCCAAGTCCACCTGCGCCCCCTGCTCGGTCAGCGCCGCGCCCAGCGCTGCCAAAGAGCTCCGTACCGCGTCCGCCGTCGCGTCGACCCCGTAGTGGTTGACCCGGATCATCTCCTTGGACAGGGCGCCGCCGCCCGCCACGAGCGGCAGGGTCGGGTTCGTCGCCAGGGCGCTCGTCACCAGCTCCGAGGCGATGACGCCCGGCGGTGTCCTGAGGGTCGTGGCGACCGGGGCGGCCTCGGACGCGTTGTTGACGTACGGCTCCAGGCCGCCGCCCAGGGCCAGGGCGCCTGCCCGGGTCGCCGCAGCCGCTACCGCGTGGCGGCGCATCACCGTGTTCAGGCCCTCCGCCTCGATCCGTTCCACGCATGCCTCCAGGGCCAGCATCTCCAACTGGGCCGGGGCATGGAGGAGGGTCTTGCGGCCCGCGTCCACCCAGCGGGCCTTCCAGTCGAGGAGGGAGAGGTAGGAGTGGCGTGGGGCTCCGGGGTTGGACGTCATACGGGCCCATGCCCGTGCGCTCACCGACACCGCCGACACGCCCGCCGGGCCGCCCATCGCCTTCTGTGCGCCGATCACGCACAGGTCGACACCCCACGCGTCCGGCAGTACCGGCTCCGCGCCGATGGAGGCCACCGCGTCGAGGTAGAAGAGGGCGCCGTGCGCGCGTACGGCCTCGCCGATCTCCGCGACCGGGTTGGTGTTGCCGGTCGCCGCCTCCGCGTGGACCAGGGACACGAAGTCGATCTCCGGGCGTTCGGCGAAGGCTTCCCGGATCTGGTCCGCCGTCACCGCCGTGTGGAACGGGACCGCCAGGTCGATCACCTCGGCGCCGCAGTCCCGCAGCCAGTTCCCGAAGGTCTGCCCGTAGGGGCCGGTGATGACGTTCAGCGCGACCGTGCCCGGACCGGCCGTCGAACGGATCGCGCCCTCCAGCGGCAGCAACGCCTCGCCCTGCATGATCACGACATCCTGCTCGGTGCCGAGCAGCCGGGCCACCCGGTCCTCGATCGAGGCGAAGTGCGCGGCGCTCAGCGGGGCCAGGTCGAGGAAGGGGTGCGTCACGGCGGTGCTCTTTCACTCGCGGGGACCGAAGGTGTCCCGGGGATCGATGGGAACGAGGGTAACCGGCGCCCCTGGGCCCCTCTGACCGGCGACTTCTTAGCCCGTACGGCCCCCTCGCCGACACCTCACCACGAGCGGGGCGCCCCGCCACTCCGAATAATCGGAAGCCACAGTTCCGTCACAGGAGGCCTCCGTGAACACGCTCCTCGGCCGCCGGACCCGCACCCTGGCCGCCACCACCGCGACGGCCACGACGGCCGCACTCGTCCTCGTGGCCGGGTGCACGTCGAGCGACAGCGGCGGCAGCGGTTCGAAGACCGCCGCCGGTGGCGTCGAACTCGTCAAGGCGGGTCAGCTCACGACCTGCACCCACCTGCCCTACCCGCCCTTCCAGTCCGAGATCGACGGCAAGGTGCAGGGCTTCGACGTCTCCCTCATCGACCTGGTCGCCAAGGACCTCGGCGTGAAACAGCAGATCCTCGACACCCCCTTCGAGAACTTCAAGACCGGCGCCTTCCTCAACGCAGACGAGTGCGACCTGGCCGCCGCCGGCATGACCATCACCGCCGAGCGCAAGAAGAACGTCGACTTCTCCGACCCCTACTTCGACGCCACGCAGGCCGTCCTCGTCGACAAGAAGAGCGGAATCACCTCCCTCGCCGACGTGAAGACCAAGGGCAAGAAGCTCGGCGCGCAGGCGCAGACCACCGGCGAGGACTACGCGAAGAGCAAGGGCTTCGACCCCGTCTCCTTCGAGTCCTCCGACGCCGTCCTCAACGGCCTGCGCACCGGCCAGGTCCAGGCCGTCATCATCGACTACCCGGTGGTCCAGGGCTGGCTCAAGACCAAGGCCAACGCCGACGCCTTCCAGGTCGTCGACAACCTCAACACCGGTGAGCAGTACGGCTTCACGGTCAAGAAGGGCAACACGAAACTCCTCGCCGCCATCAACAAGGCGATCAAGGACGCGAAGGCCGACGGGACGTACAAGAAGCTGTACGAGAAGTGGATCGGTCCTTACGACGCCTCGGCCGCCTCGCCCTCGGCCTCATGACCGATACCGATGTCCAACTCCATCCCAGGGCAAAGGGTCTGACGCGTCGTCAACGGCGCAGGCTGTCCAGGGGAGTTCAGTACACCGTGTTCCTCGGCGCGGTGATCGCCTTCGCGGTCACCGCCGACTGGGGGCGCCTGAAGAACCAGTTCGCGCAGTGGAGCATCGCCAAGCAGATGTTCCCCGACGTCATCACGCTGGCGTTGAAGAACACCGTGCTCTACACCCTCTCCGGCTTCGTCTTCGGACTCGTGCTGGGGATGGTCGTGGCGCTGATGCGGCTGTCGTCCGTCGGACCGTACCGCTGGCTCGCCGGGATCTACATCGAGATCTTCCGGGGACTGCCCGCCCTGCTGATCTTCATCTTCGTCGGCGTCGCCGTGCCCCTCGCCTTCCCCGGCACGGAGATCGTCGGCGGTACGTACGGCAAGGTCGCCCTCGCGCTCGGCCTGGTGTCGGCCGCGTACATGGCGGAGACGATCCGGGCGGGCATCCAGGCGGTGCCCAAGGGGCAGTTGGAGGCGGCCCGTTCGCTCGGGTTCTCGCAGGCGCGGGCCATGGTGTCGATCGTCGTCCCGCAGGCGTTCCGGATCATCCTGCCGCCTCTCACCAACGAACTCGTCCTCCTCTTCAAGGACTCCTCCCTGGTCCTGTTCCTCGGCGTCACCCTGGAGGAGCGCGAACTGTCCAAATACGGACGGGACTTGGCCAGTACGACCGCCAACTCCACGCCCATCCTGGTCGCGGGCCTGTGCTACCTCCTCGTGACGATCCCGCTGAGCTTCGTGGTGCGCCGCATGGAGACGAAGACCGGGGAGGCCGTGCGATGACCACCCCGTCAGGGAATTCCGAGAGTCCCGGGAACCCCGAGATCGAAGTGCGCGGCCTGCACAAGTCGTTCGGCACGAACGAGGTACTGCGCGGCATCGACCTGGAGATCGGACAGGGGGAGGTGGTGTGCGTCATCGGCCCGTCCGGCTCCGGCAAGTCGACGCTACTGCGCTGCGTGAACCTGCTCGAAGAACCCACGAAGGGGCGGGTGTTCGTCGGCGGCACCGAGGTCACCGACCCCGATGTCGACATCGACGCCGTGCGTCGTCGTATCGGCATGGTCTTCCAGCAGTTCAACCTCTTCCCGCACCTGACCGTCACCGAGAACCTCACCCTGCCCCAACGCAGGGTCCTGCGCCGGGACAAGGCGGCGGCGGAGCGGGTGGCCGCCGAGAACCTGCGACGCGTCGGACTGTCCGAGAAGGCCGCCGCCTACCCCGCGTCCCTCTCCGGCGGACAGCAGCAACGCGTCGCGATCGCACGGGCGTTGGCGATGGACCCCGAGGTGATGCTCTTCGACGAACCGACCTCCGCACTCGACCCGGAACTGGTGGGCGACGTACTCGCGGTCATGCGGATGCTCGCGAACGAGGGCATGACCATGATGGTGGTCACCCACGAGATGACGTTCGCGAGGGAGGTGGCGGACCGGGTGGTCTTCATGGACGGCGGGGTGATCGTCGAGGACGGCACGCCGGACCGGGTCATCGCCGATCCCGCACACGAGCGCACCCGCCACTTCTTGTCACGCCTGCTGGACCCCGCGATGGCTGAAGTACAGGACGAGGACAGCACACCTTGAGGGGACCCGCACCCGACGAACTATCGTGCGTCCCATGAGCGATCAACCGGTGCTGCACGTGAAGGGCCGGGTCCTGGTGGGCCCCGAGGACATCCGCGACGAACTCTGGGTCATCGACGGCCGTATCTCCTACGACCGTCCCGTCGACGCCGGTGACATCCGGACCGTCGACGGCTGGACCCTCCCCGGCCTGGTCGACGCCCACTGCCATGTGGGCCTGGGCGCCCACGGCCCCGTCGACGCGGCCACCGCCGAGACGCAGGCCCGCACCGACCGTGACGCCGGCACCCTGCTGCTGCGCGACGCCGGCTCGCCGTCCGACACCCGCTGGATCGACGACCGCGAAGACCTCCCGAAGATCATCCGCGCCGGTCGGCACATCGCCCGCACCCGCCGCTACATCCGCAACTTCGCCCACGAGATCGAACCGGACGAACTCGTCGCCTACGTCGGCCAGGAGGCCCAACGCGGCGACGGCTGGGTCAAGTTGGTCGGCGACTGGATCGACCGCGACCTCGGCGACCTGTCGGCCTGCTGGCCGCGCGAGAGCGTGGAGGCGGCGATCGCCGAGGCCCACCGGCTCGGTGCGCGCGTCACCGCGCACTGCTTCGCCGAGGACGCGCTGCGCGACCTGGTCGAGGCGGGCATCGACTGCATCGAGCACGCGACCGGCCTCACCGAGGACGTCATCCCGCTGTTCGCCTCACGGGGCGTGGCGATCGTCCCGACCCTCGTGAACATCGCCACCTTCCCGAAGCTCGCCGAGGGCGGCGACGCCAAGTACCCACGCTGGTCCGCCCATCTGCGACGACTGTACGAGCGGCGCTACGACACCGTGCGCGCCGCCTACGACGCGGGCATCCCGGTGTACGTCGGCACGGACGCCGGCGGATCGTTGGCCCACGGCCTGGTCGCCGCCGAGGTCGCCGAACTCGTCACCGCCGGCATCCCGGCCGTGGAGGCGCTGTCGGCGACCGCGTGGGGCGCGCGGCGGTGGCTCGGGCGGCCCGGGCTCGAGGAGGGCGCGCCGGCGGACTTCGTCGTGTACGAGGCGGACCCGCGCGCCGATGTGCGCGTCCTGGTGTCGCCGCGACGAGTGGTGCTGAACGGGCTGGTGGTCGAATAGTCGCCAGCCGATTCGAATACGTTCACGGAAAACCCACGATGGGGTGAAGTGACGCGGGATCGCTGACGGTTCACCCTTCGTGGGTAATTCTTACCGGGTCCCAAGCATGTCTCTTCTGGGGGTCCCACACCTTGAACGGCACCAACTTCCGCATGCCCGCACGCCGTTGGGCCACCGTCGCCACGGCCACCGTGCTCGCCGCCGGTCCTGCGACGCTGGCCGGCGCGGGGTCCGCCCACGCGACCACGGACCAGGGTCGCGCGAGCGCCGTCGTACTCCGTACCGGGCTCGACGTGTCCCTGCTCAACAAGACCGTGGACGTCCCGCTCGCGGTCTCCCTCAACGAGGTCCAGGCACCGCAGAGCGCCGAAAAGACCGCGCTCTCCGCCCAGTTGGACGGGGTGAACGGTGGGCAGCCGTTCAGTGTGCTCAGCGCGGACGTCGCCACGGCGAAGGCGACGGTGTCCGCGACGAAGGCCGAGGGGTACACGAATCTCGCCCATGTCCGGCTCCATGTCCCCGGGTTGCCGTTGCTCTCGCTCATCGAGGTCGACGCGCTCACGTCCAGGGCGACGTGCGAGGCGGGGAAGGCGCCGGTCGCCACGTCGCATCTGCCGGGTTCCGTGACGGTGCTCGGTAAGCGGGTCACCGTGACCGCCAGCGGTCCTACGGAGGTTCAGGTGCCGGGGGTCGGGTCGGTGCGGCTCGACCTGTCCAAGACCTCGACCACGTCACGTACGGCCGCTGCGACCGCGCTCCAACTCAAGGTGTCCGTCAATCCGTTGAAGCTGAACGTGGCCGATGTGGAGGGGACGGTGACGTTGGCACGGGCGACGTGTGAGGCACCCGAGGTTGCCCCCGATGTGAAGCCGCAGGGCGCTCCGGTGGAGGAGGGGTTGGCCGAGACGGGGGGCAGCTCCATGACGCCGTACATCGCGGGTGGGGCGGTGTCCTTGCTGGCGCTGGGTGGGGGAGCGGTGATCATGGCGCGCCGCCGTCGTGGCTGAGGCAACTACCT
>NZ_JAEQAZ010000400.1 GCF_016654115.1 Streptomyces sp. MBT53 | reverse complement strand
GGGTAGGGGCGGCGGGGGCGCCATCGTGAGTCATCGGGGGCGGCATCGTGAGTCATGGAGACCTCGCCTAACCTCGACCCCATGACCGCGTTCGACCGTCTCACCCGCCTCGTCCCGCCGCCCTCGCGACCGCAGTGGGCGAACGGGGACTGGGATGCGGTGGAGGCGGCTCTCGGTCTTCAACTCCCCGCGGACTTCAAGCAGTTGGTCGAGGCGTACGGGGTCCACCACTTCGCGGATTTCCTGACGCCGCTCGCACCCTTCGGCGGGCGGGACCTGCTGGTCGGTCCGGCGAAGCGGCTGCTGGACCAGGAACGCGGCTTCCGGGACCGGTACCCCGAAGAATGCCCGTACCCCTTCTACCCGGAGCCGGGCGGACTCCTGCCCTGGGCGGGAACCGACAACGGGGACCGCGTCTGCTGGCTCACCGGCGGCGAGCCGGACACGTGGACGGTCGTCTGCTGGAATCCGCGGGGCTGGTACTACGACGCGCATCCGGTCGGCGCGGTCGAGTTCCTGGCCGGCTGGCTGGCGGGGGACATCAGCACGACCGTCTTTCCCGATGCCGGTGAGTTCGCCGAGTCCGACGAGGACCACGAGGGCGACTGACTCGGGGCGAGACTTTCCCGATCAGGGCACCACTCCCGCCCGGCCCCCGTCGAGCAACGGCGCCAACAAGTCCCCGTACTCCCGCAGCCGTACCCCCATGTCCGTTGCCAGAAAGGAGAGTTGACGCACCGACCCACACGCCTCCACCTCCCCCCACGTCACCGGCGCCGACACACTCGGCACGGCCCGCGCCCGCAGCGTGTACGGCGTCGCCGTGGTCTTCCGCGCAGCGTTCTGACTCCAGTCGACGAACACCTTGCCCGCCCGCAGACTCCGCGTCATCCGATGCACGACGAGCCGGGGCAGCGCCTTCTCCGCCGCCACGGCCAGTGCCTTCGCGTACTCGACGGCCCGTTCCGACGGCACCGGCTCCACCCCGGCCAGCAGATGCAGCCCCTTCGCCCCGGACGTCTTGACGTACGCCTCGATCCCGTCGGAAGCCAGCCGCTCCCGCAACCACACCGCGACCTCGCAGCACTGCACCACCGTCGCCGGCGCCCCCGGATCGAGGTCGAAGACCAGCCGGTCGGCGAGGCCGGGCGCCCCGATCACCCACTGCGGGGTGTGGAACTCAGTGACGAGGTTCGCCGCCCACATCAAGGACGCCAGGTTCTGCACCAGCACCATCCGGGCCGGCCCCTCCGACCTCGGCACCTCGGCCGTAGTGACCCAGTCGGGCGTACCCAGCGGCACGTTCTTGGCGAAGAACACCTGACCGTCCGGCCCGTCCGGGTACCGCAGGAAGGACAGCGGCCGGTCCCGCAGATGGGGCAGCAGGGCCTCGGCGGTCGTGGCGTAGTAGTGCAGAACCTCGCCCTTGGTGAAGCCGTCCGCCGGGTACAGCACCTTCTCCAGGTTGCTGAGGGCGAGCCTTCGCCCCTCCACCTCTGTGATCGGCGTCATACGATGAGAATCCCACGTAAACGTAATCAATCGCCAGATACCGGAAGGTGGGTGCGGCAGGTGCGATCCATATGGAACGGCGCCATCTCCTTCGGCCTGGTCAGCATCCCGATCAAGCTGGTGAACGCGACCGAGAGCCACTCCGTCTCCTTCCGCCAGATCCACACCGAGGACGGCGGCCGCATCCGCTACCGCAAGGTCTGCGAACTGGAGGACCGCGAGGTCGCCCAGGCCGAGATCGGCAAGGCGTACGAGGACGCGGACGGCACGATGATCCCGATCACGGACGAGGATCTGGCCCAGCTGCCGATCCCGACGGCGAAGACGATCGAGATCGTGGCCTTCGTACCGGCCGACCGGATCGATCCCCTCCAGATGGACGCGGCCTACTACCTCTCCGCGAACGGCGTCCCCGCGGCGAAGCCGTACACCCTGCTGCGCGAGGCCCTCAAGCGCAGCCAGAAGGTGGCCATCGCGAAGTACGCGCTACGGGGCCGCGAACGCCTCGGCATGCTGCGCGTGGTGGACGACGTGATCGCGATGCACGGCCTGCTCTGGCCGGACGAGATCCGCGCCCCCGAGGGCGTCGCCCCCGACACGAGCGTCACCGTCCGCGACAAGGAACTCGACCTCGCGGACGCCCTGATGGACACGCTGGGCGAGGTCGACCTCGCCGACCTCCACGACGACTACCGCGAGGCCGTCGAGGAGATGATCACCGCGAAGGCCTCCGGCGAACGGCCCGCCGACTCCCCGGCTCCGGCCCCCAGCGGCAAGGTCCTCGACCTGATGGCGGCCCTGGAGAAGAGCGTCCGAGAGGCACAGGAGTCGCGCGGCACGGAACCGGGAGCCAAGGCCGAGGTCACCTCCATCTCGTCGCGAACGACGCCGAAGCAGACCACCGGCAAGAAGTCGACCTCCACGGCGAAGAAGACTGCGGCGAAGAAGACGGCGGCGAAAAAGACGACGACCACGAAGGCGACGAAGAAGTCCGCCGCGAAGAAGACTCCGGCGAAGAAGACGCCCCCACGGAAGCGAACAGCCTAGGGGACTGCAGCGTGCCCCAAAGGGGCGCGGGGCTGTATCGATATGCGG
>NZ_JAEQAZ010000399.1 GCF_016654115.1 Streptomyces sp. MBT53 | reverse complement strand
GGACCGACACCACCAACACCCACCGGAAGGAACCCGACGTGCCCACGTTGGAAATCGACATGAACAACCCGGCTGAGCTGGACATGTTCGTCAGGTTGGCGTTCATCGCCGAGCAGGCGCACGACCCGGCCCGCTCGCTGTCCGCCCGGCTCGCCACCGCCGTGTTGACCCACGGCCCGGACACCGCCCGAGCGGATGCGCAGTACGAGGCCGGCGAGACCGGCGCCCGGGTGGCCGAGCGCGTGATTGCGTACATGGCCGCCATCCGAACCGCCCGCGTCCGGTACTGGTCCGTCAGCTACGTGGAGCACGGCCACGACCGCAGGGGTTCGATGATCGAGAGCCCCGAGACGACCCGCGCGCAGTACGAATGGGCGGTTGAGCGGTTCGGCGCCGACGCCGTACGCATCACCGAGTACACCGACACCCGGACGAGCGTCCCCGTGGACCCGGACGCACTGCCGCGCGACGACCGCCGCCAGGCCCCGGCCGTTCCCGGCGCCCACAAGGTGACCCGCTTCTACGCGTTCGACGGCGAGGGCCCCGCCGCGATCCCGGACGCCGCCGCCGTCGCACTCGCCCGGAAGTACCTCCGGGGCATCCGCCGCCAGCGGTTCGCACTGCCGCCTGTGTTGCTGGACACCGTGCGCGTAGTGATGGCCCGCGAGGTCACCGCCGACGAGGTTGCCCGCCCCGTCATGTAGGCCCGAGCCGGCCTATCGGCAAGCGCCCCGGGGGCGGGAACGGCACCCGCCCCCGGTGGCAGCTCCACCAACACCCCCCCCACCGAAGAGGAGCCACCCCGTGATCTTGCTGTACGTGCTAATCGGAGTCCTGGTCAGCACCTCGTACAACGTCCTGCCAATGGACGGCCTGGCGGACATGCAAGCCGATCCGACCCGCCAGCCGTCCCACGGCGAACTCGCCGGCGCCGTCGCGGTGTGGGTCGTGGCGGTCGCCGTGTGGCCCCTGATGATCGCCTTCAGGGCCGTGACCGCCGTACGCGACCGGTCCGACGCCCGCAGGACCGAACAGCGCGACGAGCACGCCGGGTTGGCCATCCCGGGCCAGCGGCAGCCCGCCGAGCCGGAGAAGGCCCCGGTTCCGGCCCCGCGCCGACCGGAGTAGGTCCCGCCGGTTGAACCTCGGCCAGCGCCAGCGGCCCCGTCCGGGTGCAGGCCGAGGAGCCGGCTGGACCGGCGAAGCGCCTAGCGTGCACACGCTAAAAGATCTTGGAAGTTCTTCGGGGCAGGCCTCTGACCTGCGACTACGTGAGTTCGACCCGGGCGGAAGTCTTGCCAGTGATGCTCTAGTGCTGTAATCTAGTACTTGTCGGAAAGGGGAACGGCACCCCGGACCGACACCACCAACACCCCACCGAAGGGACCTGTCATGAGCGTTGTTAACGAGCCCGCGACCCCGGAAGCGTGCGCCAAGGACTACGCGAGCCGTTCCGCGGCGAGCCCGAGCCCGACCGTCCGGGCCGAGGCGCAGAACCCCGGCCGGATCACCGGGAACAACGGCGTCACCCCGCAGACGGGCGGCGCCGCCACGGGGCGTTGAGAGACACCGGGTGGCCGCCACCTCGGCGGCCGCCCGGACACGGCAGAGGGCCGGTGGGACACCCCGAGGGGTGACGGCATCCACCGGCCCTTTTGCTTCCACCAACACCCGGCCCGAAGGCCGAAGTAAGAAGCGACCCCAGTCTAGACAGCCTCGGCGGACGCCGGCACTCAGCGGGCAGGCACCCGCCGAGACCGACGATGTACCACCCGCCATGGCGCCGACCCGCAGGCCGGGGAGCCGTAGCCTCATACCAGCGATGACGCCCCGCCCACGCGGAGGCCCGAACCCCAGGAGAGCCCGACGTGATCCCCCGAGGCCGACCAACACTCGACCTTGCCGACGTGGCCCAGCTCGCCGGCGTCTCGCTCGCGACGTGGCGCCGCCGGCACCACGGCGCGTTCGTGGCCGCAGTCCGCCCCCTCCCGGGTTCACAACGTCCCGTCATCTACGACGCCGCCCAGGTCAGAGCCCACCTAGCCGGAGAGCAGGTGCCGACCCTGGCCGCGCTCATCGCGACCGAGGACGACGCGAGCGGCGAGGACCAGGCCGACGACGTCGAGGGCGCCGAGCACCAGGACGACGAAGACGAGCGCGCGACGACGCTTTCGCCGCACCCCGCCGACCTGTTGACCGACCAGGAGGCCGGCGCCGTCGCCAGGGTGAGCGCGTCGACCATCCGGGCCGACGCAGCCGCCGGCCGGATGGACGCGGGCATAGAGCGTCACGGCCGCCGATGGTGGACCCGGGCCGCCGCCGAGGCCCGAGCCGACCGCCAGCCGCAGTACAAGGGCCGTACCGCCGGCAGCAAGGACAAGGCCCCACGCCGCCGACCGGAGGACCACCGGGTGGCCGAGGTGGCCACAGAACTGGCGGCCGCCGAAGCCGGCCGCCGCGCTCCGGTGACCGCCGGCGAACTCGCCGAGTTGTACGAGGTGAGCGAGCGGACCGCCGAGCGCATCATGGCCCGCGCCCGCGAGGCCGCCACGGCCGAGGCCGGCAAGGGCACCGCGGGTTGTGGGGGGTGATGTGGGGGCTCTGCCCCCAC
>NZ_JAEQAZ010000398.1 GCF_016654115.1 Streptomyces sp. MBT53 | reverse complement strand
GTCGGTGGTGGCGTACAGGGTGCGTGTGGGCATATGTGGTCACCTTTGGGTTGTGGCGGAGCGTGCGTGGGTGAGGCGAAGGCCCCGGGCGGTCAGCGGCCGGCGGTGTGGCGGCGGACGTTCCGTGGATGCGGAAGTCCCGGGAAGAAGCGGCCGGACCGAGGTCCTGGGCCGGCCAGGCCCGCCCTGAACAGCCCGTACGTGAGCCGCCGTTGGGCCGCCGCGTGGAGTTCGTCCCGCAGCGCGCCGCCGCGCAGGACCGCGTCGGGACCGAGCAGTCCCTCCACGACGGCCAGCGCGCCGGCGGTGTCGCCGTGGATGAGGCGTTCGCGGACGCCGGTGAGGCAGTCCGGGTGGCGGTGGGCGTCGTCGACGGCCTGGAGGCAGGGCAGCGGGGTGCCGGTCAGCGCGACGAGCAGTTCCTCGCGCCGGATCTCGTCCGGATCGTGGTCGAGGGGTGCCAGTACGCCGTCGACCAGTCCGATCCGGTGCAGGGCGCCCCGGCATTCGACGAGGTGCGGCTGTCCTGCCCGGTCCGGGATCCGTACGGAACCGTCCGGCCGTGGCCGATCCGGTGCGAGTGCGGCGGCGACCAGCGGATGGAGCCGGCCTGCCTCGATCGCGCCGTTGCGGAGGAGTTCCAGGTCGGGCGGGACCCAGGTCGCCGCGTCGGGCAGGACCGGCAGCGCGGTGGCACTGCCGTCCGTCGGTGGCGGTGTGATCCGCAGGGCGCCCGCGACCGGATCCGGTGCCAGTACGAACCGGTGCCGGGAACCGAACCGTACGGTGACGGGACCGGCCGTCCGCCCCTCCGCGTGGAGCAGGATCGCCGCCTCCTCGGCCCACCGGTCGACGGCGCAGTTCCACGCCTCGGGCACGGTGTCCAGCGGAGCCGGGATCGGTGGAGGTTCGTCGCCTGGTGGCCGGTCGGCCCCGGAGCGGACCCGCAGCTCACCGCTCCGGTCCGCGTCCCACAGGTGTCGGTGCAGGTCGAGCCGGAACCGTCGGCTCGGCCGGGGATGCGGATGCCGACGGGTCACGGCCTCGCGGTGGGTGCCGTCCCACAGCGCGAGGCCGATCCGCTGGCCGCCGTCGGCCCAGGCCGGTGGGGTCCGGACCACCAGGTGGAGCGGGCGCGCGGCATCGTGGCCGTAGCGGGCCAGGGTGAGGGTCAGCCCCGGGCGCAGCAGCCCGTCGGGCGCGATCCTCGGCAGATGCCAACGGAGCAGGTCAGGGGCGAGTCGACGGAGATCGGCGCGTACTCGGGCGGCCGGTTCCCGGCCGTGGGTGCGCGCGAGGGACCGTAGATCGAGATCGATGTCCACGCCGGCGGCGGCGCAGGCGCCCGCCCAGTCCCCGGCGGCGCGGCGGACCGTGGCGGTCTCGATCATGGAGGGCGGCACGGCGAACTCGCGCACGCGCGGCCAGAAGGAAGGGCGGGAATTCCCGTTCGCGGGGTGAGGGAGCATCAGCACTCACCTTGCGCGGACAGGACCCCCGATCTGTGAACAGAGTGAGTCGTCATCGCGGGGAGCATAGCCTTCTCGGCCGCGATCCGTCAGGGAATTATTGGGGGCGTGCATCCACGCCCCTCGGCATAGAGTGGATGCGGGTTCAGGGCGTCTCTGGGGGTTGTGGACGTGGCGGACGACGGACCGGTCGAGCACGGCTACCCGCATCTGGACACGGTGCGGGACTCCATCACCGCGCTCTACAAGCGGTTGTCCTACGACACCGTCCAGACGTTCGCGACCAGTGTGGCCCCCGTCGACGTGGCGTTCTGCGACACGGACGATCTGCATCTGGGGGCGCAGAGGGTGGCGCGGGAGATGGTCCGGCACTACCGGCTCCCGGACGCCCGGCTGATCGTCAGCTTCCGTGAGATGACACATGCGGCGAACGTCGAACTCACCGCCGGGCCCGAGTACTTCGTGGAGTTGAACGACCGGTTCCGCACGCATCGCCGGGACATCGGCGCGGCTCTCGCGCACGAGGTCATGCATGTCTATCTGCACCGCCTGGACCTGTCCTTCCCCGGCACCCGGGAGAACGAGATCCTCACGGACACGGCGGCGACGTATCTGGGCGCGGGGTGGCTGCTGCTGGACGCGTACCGGGAGGACTCGGCGTCCTCGCAGAAGCTCGGGTATCTCACGCCGGAGGAGTTCGGGTACGTCCTCGCCAAGCGGGCGCTGGTCTTCGGCGAGGATCCCTCGGTGTGGTTCACGAGTCCGCAGGCCTACACGGCGTACGTCAAGGGCATGGAGCAGGCCCGGCGTGACGAGCAGCAGCCTCCTCTCACGGCGGCGGGGTGGGCGGGGCGGCGGCGCTACGCGCACGACCGGCGGCACGGGCCGGGAGTGCAGAAAGGGGTGCCGTACTCCTTCTCCCCCGACGGGCGGGGCAGCTTGCGGGTATCGTTCCCTTGCCCCACGTGTCATCAGCGGATCAGGGTGCCGGTGCGGGGGCGGGTACGGGCTCGGTGTTCTCTGTGCCGGACGGTGTTGGAGTGCGACACGTAGGTGCCGGTGACCGGAGCCAGCGGTACAGGATGCGCACCGGCAACCCCTAACTCCCGTACACCGCCCCCGGAATCTCCGCCTCCGCCAGCAGTTTCAGCACAGCCTCCCCCGCCTCCCCCGCGCTCCACCGCGCCCCCTTGTCC
>NZ_JAEQAZ010000397.1 GCF_016654115.1 Streptomyces sp. MBT53 | reverse complement strand
CTCCGGATCCGGTGGCGGTGGTAGTGCTGGTGCTCCGGTCCGGTGAACTGCCGTCGGCGGCATCCGTGTCGGCCGGTGCCGATGCGGTCCCCGGCCCCGGCCCCGCCCCCGACCCCGGTGTCTGCGTGGCCCATTGCCGTTCCAGCGCCTGCACTTGATGCTCCGCGCCCCGGCGGGCCTCCCGGTTGGTCCACCACAACTGCTGTACGACGAGGAGGAGAAGGACGACCCCGGCCGTGACCAGGAACTCGCCGCCGGTCCACAGGACGCGTCGGCGCAGCGCACGGCGTCGACGGCGGTGCTGTTGCACGACGGGGACCCGCATGGGCCGCACGATAGGGGCGGGTTCTCCAACTCACCAGACCCATGACTCCTGTGGGACCGCTGTTGGACTCCTGTTGGCGGCGGAGGCGTCCGTTCGATCCTTCGTACACGGGTTTTAGAAAGGGGTGTCACAACCCTCGACAACCCCACGCACCACACCCGATGCTTCCTGGTGGCACGAGCCGGGGGGATGGCCGACGCCGGTGGGACGACCGGCGGTTGAGCGAATCGGGAGAAGAAATGATCCGACGCAGAACCCTGCTGGCCGCGGCGGGCGGTGGCCTCCTCGGCACCGCCCTGGCGACCGGTACCGCACGCGCCGACGCGACGGTCGCGGTCAACCCGGCGACGAAGTACGGCACTTGGGAGGGCTGGGGCACCTCGCTCGCCTGGTGGGCCAACGTCTTCGGCGCCCGGGACGACTTCGCCGACATCTTCTTCACCACCAAGTCGACGACGTACAACGGCACTTCGCTCCCCGGCCTGGGCCTGAACATCGCCCGCTACAACCTCGGCGCGTGCAGCTGGAACACGGTGAGCGGCGAGTCGATGGTCGCCTCCGCCAACATCCCCGCGTTCAAGCAGATCGAGGGCTACTGGCAGGACTGGAACAACGAGGACCCCACGTCCTCGGCATGGAAGTGGACGGCGGACGCGACCCAGCGCGCGATGCTGGTGAAGGCGACGGCACGCGGCGCGACCACCGAGCTCTTCGCCAACTCCCCCATGTGGTGGATGTGTCTGAACCACAACCCGTCCGGCGCCTCGGGCGGCGGCAACAACCTCCAGTCCTGGAACTACCGCCAGCACGCCTCCCACTTGGCGGCCGTGGCCCTCTACGCGAAGAACAACTGGGGCGTGAACTTCGCGACGGTCGAGGCCTTCAACGAGCCCTCGTCGAGCTGGTGGACGGCGACCGGCACACAGGAGGGCTGCCACATGGACTCGACGGTCCAGGCGGCCGTACTCCCGTACGTCCGCAGCGAGTTGGACGCCCGAGGCCTGACAAGCACGAAGATCTCAGCCTCCGACGAGACGAGCTACGACCTGGCGCGCACGACCTGGAGCGCCTTCTCCTCCACGACGAAAGGCTACGTCAACCGCGTCAACGTCCACGGCTACCAGGGCTCGGGCGGCCGTAGAGACCTGCTCTACACGGACGTTGTGACGACGTCGGGCAAGGCCCTCTGGAACTCCGAGACGGGCGACAGCGACGCCACCGGCCTGACGATGGCGAGCAACCTGCTCTACGACTTCCGCTGGCTGCACCCCACGGCGTGGACGTACTGGCAGGTCATGGACCCGTCGTCCGGCTGGGCGATGATCGCGTACGACCAGAGCACGCTCACGGCCGGCGCGGTGCAGACGAAGTACTACGTGATGGCCCAGTTCAGCCGCCACATCCGCCCCGGCATGACGATCCTGGACACGGGCGTGAGCTACGCGGCGGCGGGCTACGACGCGACGGCGAAGCGCCTGGTGATAGTCGCGGCGAACACGGGTACATCGTCGACGACCCTCACCTTCGACCTCTCCAAGTTCACGACGGTGGCGGGGGGTTCGAGCGGCCTGGTCCCGCGCTGGAACACGGTGACGGGCGGCGGAGGCGACCTCTACACCTCCCACTCGGACACCTACCTCAGCGGCAAGACGGTGAGCGCGACGTTCGCGGCCGGGGCGGTGCAGACCTTGCAGATCGACGGGGTGGTGATCTGACCGCGCAACCTGAACTCCGTCACAACGGCGGACAGTTGGGCCTGCTGGCGCTGGCGCTCGGCGGTTTCGGAATCGGTCTCACCGAGTTCGTGATCGCCGGGCTGCTGCCGCAGGTCAGCCGCAGCCTGAACGTGTCGACGGCTGCGGCGGGTTGGCTCATCTCGGGCTACGCGCTGACGGTCGCGGTGGGCGCGATAGGGGTGACGGCGGCAACGGCAGGGCTACCGCGCAAACCGGTCCTGGTAGGCCTGGTGGCCCTGTTCGTCGCGGGCAACCTGCTCTGCGCGATCGCCCCGAACTACCCGACCATGCTCCTGGGCCGCGTGGTGGCCGCCCTCTGCCACGGCACGTTCTTCGGCATCGGCTCCCTGGTCGCCCGCCGCCTGGTCCCACCGGAACGGGCCTCGCGGGCGGTCGCGATGATGTTCGCCGGCCTGACGGTGGCGAACGTACTCGGCGTCCCGTTCGGCGCCCTAGTCGGCGAACGGTGGGGCTGGCGGGCGACGTTCTGGGCGATCACGGCGACGGGGGCGGTGGCACTGGCGGCGATCGCGGTACTGGTGCCGGGCTGGGCGGGGCGGGTGAGCGGAGGTGCAGGCGGCCTGCGGGCCCAACTCCGCTCCTTCCGCTCGACCCAGGTA
>NZ_JAEQAZ010000396.1 GCF_016654115.1 Streptomyces sp. MBT53 | reverse complement strand
GTGGCCCGGATACAGGACGCGCTGCCCGGGGGCGAGAGCACCGAGATGGTGATCGTGTACCACCGGGGCGGCGGGCTGAGCGCGGGCGACCGGCGGGTGGCGGCCGGGCAGGTCGAGGAGATCGCCGCAGCGCATGAGCTGGTCGGCGGGACGCCCAAGGGGATTGCGTCCGACGACGGTACGACCCTCATGTACCCCGTCGTCAGCAACGAGCCCGGGCGCGACGAGAAGCTGCGGGACGCGCTCGTCGAGGACGTCCGGGGCATCGCCCACGGCCAGGACGGGCTGAGCGTCGAGGTGGGCGGCACCGCAGCGCTCGGCACCGACGCCGGGAAGGTCTACGACTCACTCGGCGGGCCACTGCTCTACACCACCGTCGCCGTCGTCGCCCTCCTGCTGATCCTGATCTACCGCAGTCCGGTGCTGTGGCTCGTGCCGCTCGTGGTCGCCGGCGTCGCCGACCTCCTGTCGATGGGCGTCGCGTACGGGCTCAACCAGGCCTTCGGTACCACCGTCACGGGCCAGAGCTCCGCCGTGATGACGATCCTCGTGTTCGGCGCGGGCACCGACTACGCACTGCTCCTCGTCTCGCGCTACCGGGAGGAACTGCGGCGCATCGAGCGCCCGTACGAGGCCATGGTCGCCGCCCTGCGCGGCTGCGGGCCGGCCGTGCTCGCCTCCTCCGGCACCGTCGCCGCCGGCCTGCTGTGTCTGCTCGCCGCCGATCTCAACAGCAGCCGCGGCATGGGCCCGCTCGGCACGGTCGGTGTGCTGTGCGCGCTGATCGCGATGCTGACACTGCTCCCCGCCGTCCTCGTCCTGCTCGGGCGGCGGGTCTTCTGGCCGCTCGTACCGGCCTACGGCAGCGAACCCAAACAGCGTCGGAGCCTCTTCGCCGCGATGGGCGACTCCGCCCGGCGCAGGCCGCTGACCGTGCTCGCGACCGGAGCCGTCCTGCTCGGCGCACTCGCCCTCGGCACGCTCAATCTGCCGGGGGCGGTCAAGCAGGAGGACTCCTTCGTCACCAAGCCGGAGGCCGTCACCGCCATGGAGACCCTCGCCCGGGCCTACCCCGGGCGCGGCACCCAGCCCATCGACGTGATCACCCCGGCGGACCGCGTCGACCGGACCCTCGCGGCGATCCGGGCCACCCGGGGAGTCGAGAGCGCCGAGAAGGGCCGTACCGCGGACGGCTGGGCCGAGATCTCCGTCATCGCGAAGGACGCACCCCAGTCGGCGGGAGAGACCGCCACCATCAAGTCCCTGCGCAGCGAACTGAAGGGCTCCTACGTCGGCGGGGACAGCGCCGAGCAGATCGACCTGGAGGACACCAACAGCCGGGACACGAAGATCGTCGTACCCCTGGTCCTCGTCTCGGTGCTGCTCATCCTGTTCGTCCTGCTGCGCAGTCTCGTCGCGCCGCTCATCCTGGTGACCGCCGTGGTCGCGGTCTGGGGCGCGGCCCTCGGGATCGCCGGGCTGGCCTTCGGACCGCTCCTCGGCCTCAAGGGAACCGATCCCGGACTCGGGCTGCTGTCCTTCGTGTTCCTCGTCGCCCTCGGCGTCGACTACGGCATCTTCCTCATGCACCGGATGCGGGAGGAGTCCCTGGCCGGCGCGGAACCGGCCGCCGCCGCGCTCACCGCCCTGCGCAGCACAGGCGCCGTCATCGCCTCGGCCGGCCTGGTCCTCGCCGCGACCTTCGCCGTGCTGATGAACATGGGGCTCGTACAACTCGTCGAACTGGGCTTCGTGATCGCCGTCGGCGTACTCCTCGACACCTTCCTCGTACGGACGTACCTGGTGACCAGTGCCAGCGTCGCCCTGCGCCGGAAGATGTGGTGGCCTGGCGGCCTCTCCCGCGAAGGCGCGCCCGGCGCCGGGCCGTCCGAACCGACCGAGCCGCCGCGGCAGCCGGAACAGGTCGGCGCGCCCTGACCTGCCGGGATCACCACAGCCGACCGGGCGCCTCTCCTGCCGTCTGCCGGAGGGGCGCCCCCATGACGGAAGATGGAGCCGTGCAAGATCGGGGAGCGGCCACAGCCGCAGGGGATCTGAGAACCACCGCCGTACGGGGCGACGCGCGGCCACGCCGGTTCGAACGCGTCATGGCGGTCGTCAACCGGGACCCGCTCACCGCGCCGCACCGCACCCGCAACGACGCGTGCCTCGCCGTCGGGGTCGCCGTGCTGGCCGTCATCTTGGCGTTGTTCCTCGACGACGGACTCCCGCTCGGTCCGCCCGGCTGGGCCCTGCTGGCCGGCGCCCATGTGCCGCTCGTGTGGCGGCGCAGCCGTCCGCTGCTCGCGCTGCTCTCGGTGGCGGCCTGCGTCACCGCGTACCACGTCCTCGACTACAACCACGCCGTACCCATCCCCGCGACCCTCCTGGCGCTCTACACGGTCGCGGCGACCGGGACGGTACGCCGCTCGCTGCTCACCGCTGTCCTCGTCCTCGGCCCGACGCTGATCATCAACAGCTTCACCAACCCCGACGGGGCACTGGAGCTCCTGCAGATCTCCGGCTGGGTCATCGCGGTCCTGTTCTTCGGCGTCGACGCCCGCCTCTACCGCCAGTACGTCGCCTCCATCGTCGAGCGGGCCGAACGGGCCGAACGGACCCGCGAGGACGAGGCGCGGCGCCGGGTCGTCGAGGAGCGGCTGCGGATCGCCCGCGACCTGCACGACCTGCTCGCGCACAGCATCACCCTGATCGGTGTGCGGACGTCCGTGGCGGCCCACGTCCTCACCGCGGATCCAGGCCGGCTCGACCGAAAGGCGGTCGCCCAGGCGCTCGACGACATCGCGGAAACCTGCCGGACGGCCCGGGGCGAGTTGCGTACGACGCTGGAGGTGCTGCGGGAGAACGAGGTGAACGTGAGTGCCGGAGGGGAACGGGAGTGGGCGGCCGAACCCGGCTCCGGACCGGGTTCCGGTTCCGGGCTCGGCTCTGTGGACGGGCGCGGGCCGCTGCCCGGGCTCGACGGGCTGGGCGCGCTCGCGGAGGCGGCCAGGGTGGCCGGGGCCAAGGTCGAACTGTCCGTCCACGCGGACGGCGTACCGCCCTCGGTGGGCGCCGCCGCCTACCGGATCGTGCAGGAGGCGCTCACCAAC
>NZ_JAEQAZ010000395.1 GCF_016654115.1 Streptomyces sp. MBT53 | reverse complement strand
GCACGGTGGTGGGGCAGTTGGCGCGGGCGGCGGGGGCCGGTGCGGTGTACGGGGTCGTATCGAGCGCGGCGAAGGCGGAGTTCGCGGGGCGGTACGGCTACGACGACGTATTCGTGGGCGAGTTCGAGGCTCCCGTACGGGCGGCGACGTCGGGCCGCGGGGTCGACCTGGCCCTGGACCCGGTCGGCGGCGACACCCTCCGCGCCGCCCTGGCCTCCCTCACGACCTACGGCCGCCTGGTCTCCTTCGGCAACGCGAGCTCGGCGCCACCGTGGCAGGTGGGCCAGCCCGACCTGTACCCCGGCGCCCTCTCCGTCTCCGGCTTCTCGATCCTCACCCTGGCCCAGACCGACCCCGCGGCCCTACGCGCCCTGACCGAGCGGGCGTTCGCGACGGTGGCCGACGGCACGGTGTCGTTGCCGGTGACGGCGGAGTTCGGATTGGAGGAGGCGGCGGAGGCACATCGGGTGATGGGGACGCGGACCAGCACCGGGAAGCTGCTGCTGCGGGTCACGGGCTAGTAGTGCTTCGTCAGGTCTAGGTGTCGTCGCTGCTGCTGGTGGTGGTGACCTGGTCGACTTCGGGGAGCCGCCTGTCGTTCGCCGAGGTGGGGGCCATCCGGGTGACCGCGGTGGGCATCGCTCCGACGGTGAACACGCGGACCAGGTCGTCGACGGCGACGGTGACGAAGGAGGCTTCGAACGGCACTTGGTCGGGCAGCGGGATGACGTGGGCTCCCGCGCCGTGATCACCGTCGAAGACCCGCAGCGAGGTGCTCCTGGGCTCGGGCGGCACGAACGAGGTGAGCCACAGGGCGTCGACGGTGACGTGCGCGGGTTCACCGAGCGTCAGCCGCACGGACCGGCGGCCGACGTCGTAGGTGATCTCGGCACCACCGTCCGGGCCTTGTCGCCCGTCGACGGTGAGGGCCTCGACCTGGGCGGCGATGACACCGGCGATACCGGCGAGTCCCTGGACGAAGGTCACCCGCGGGTTGCGCCTCGCGACCTCCGCGCGCAGGTACTCCTTGGTGTCGGCAGGGACCATCCCGCCGAAGACCAGTACGTCGAGGCCTGTGACGTCGTAGTCGTCGAGAACCCGGTCGAACTGGTTGGTCGCGTCGGCGGTGTAGCCCTTGGCGCGCAGGAGATCGACCGCGGCGACGAGGACGCCGGGGCTGCGGCCGACCACGAGGATGCGATCGGGTGTGTCGGTGGGCGTGGAGTTCATCGTCACATCTCCTTGATGACGGATCCGCTGCCAACCCGGCCGATGTCGGCCCGTCCAATGCCAGCCTGTCCAATGTTGGCTCATCCAATGTTGGCTCATCCAACATAGACGTTGTTGGCCGCACCCACAATCGGTAATCTGAGGGCATGCCCGCGCATCCCGTTCAGCCCGGCCGTACGCCGGATCGGCTCAAGGACCGCCCGACCTGGCTCGTCAGCCGCGCCTACGCGCGCTCCACGGCACTGCTCACCGCCGGATTCGAAGCCGGGGGCGACGGCCTGCGCAGCTACCACTACCGGCTGCTCGCCGCACTCGAACAGTGGGGGCCCGCGAGCCAGGCCGACCTCGGCCGCGACACCGGGATCGACCGGAGCGACGTCACCGCGGCACTCACCGAGCTCGAAGCGCGCGGCCTCGTCGAACGCAGGGTCGACCCCGACCACAGGCGCCGGAACATCGTGACGATCACGCCTCAGGGCGTGGACGTCCTCCTCGACCTCGACGCCGTGGTCGACCAGATCCAGGAGGACGTCCTGGCACCCCTGACAGCCGCCCAGCGACGCCAGTTCATCAGCCTCATGTCACGGCTTCTGACCGTCACCTGACGGAGAACCCGCTCAGCCGAACTTCGGCAGGTCGCTGGAACAGGTCAACCGCCCCGTGTCCGCGGGGACGATGCGCTCGACGGAACCGGGCCGACCGCCGGTGACCTTCAACTGAGCGGCCGACAGATAACCGATGAAGAACTGCTTCCCGGTGGGCACAGCAGCGGGATGGAAGTCGAAGACGACCCGGTCGTCAGCCTCCCGGTGGGCGGTGCGCACCTTCTCGACGCCGGGCCCGGAGCCATGCCGGTCAAGCGTCGCCGGATCGTCGATCCCCCTGCAGAACTCGCCCACCTTGATGAGCACCGGGAACCCCGCCTCGTCCAGCGCCCTCTCCAGCCCCGCGTGATCGTCGAAGTAGGCCTGCTTGTCCCAACTCACCCTGACGGAACCGTTCTTGAGGCTGTCGACGGCGTAGGCGGCGGTGTGGATGTGCACGGTGCCCGCGCCGGTGGCGAGTTCGTCCGACGGGGGCGCCGTGGACGGGTTGCCGTAGGTGGACACGCCCAGCGCCAGCGCGGTCACGGCCGCCGCGCCCACCACGGCGACGACGCGCCGCCTGCTCCGCCGCGCGCGTCCGGCGGCGACGACCCGCTCGACGGGAGTGTCGAGAGTGACGTCGGCGAACGAGGTCCGCAGCGCGTCGAGTACGTCGGTTACGTCCGTGTCGTGTTCGGTCATGGTCAGGCCTCCGGGGTGACGAGATGGCCGCGCAGGGTCGCGACGGCCCGTGACAGGTGGGCGGTGACGGTGCCGGGCGCGATCCCCAGGGCCTTTGCCGTCGCCTCGGTGTCGAGGTCCAGGAAGACCCGGAAGGCGATCACCTCCCGCTGCCGGCGCGGCAGTTGGCGCAGCAGGACGAGCAGCGCGGGGTCGAGGCCGGCCTCGGCGACCGCGGGTGCGGCCCGGTCGTGCCCGGCATCGTCGAGAGCCACCTCGCGCCGTCTCCGCCGCCACCACGAGACTCGCGCGTTGAACGCCGTACGCACGACCCATGCCCGGGGCGCCGGATGCCGCCCGACTTTGGGCCAGGCCACCCACGCCCGGGTGAACGCCTCGGCCACCAGATCTTCGGCGAGCTGCCGCTCCCCCACACCGGCGAGCACGGCCCTGAGGCACAGGTCCCGGCTACTGCTGTAGAACTCCGCGAACTCCAGCTCCTTCACACTCCCTATACGCGTCGGGGGTGGGATCCGCTTACTTGGGG
>NZ_JAEQAZ010000394.1 GCF_016654115.1 Streptomyces sp. MBT53 | reverse complement strand
CGCAGGCACCGCCCCCGCCACCGCCCCAGCAGCCGGGCTACGGCTACCCCGGCCAGCAGCCCAACCCGTACGCGCAGCCCCCGCAGCAGCCGTACGGGCAGCAGCCCAACCCCTATGGCCAGCAGCCCGGTTACGGCTACCCGGGGCCGGGGCAGCCCGGTCAGCCGACCATGCCGTTGCACCCGCAGCCGGGCCAACCGGGCGGCGGCGGACGGAAGTTCGGGGCGTCCGCGGTGATCATCACCGCGGCGGTCGTGGCGATCGCGCTGATCGTCGGCGGCGGGATCTGGTACTCGTCCTCGTCCGACAAGGACGACAAGGCCGGCGACAAGAAGACGACCGCCAGCTCAACTCCCTCGGACAACAAGGGCGGTACGGGTGGCACCACGTCGGGCGGCAAGGAGAAGGTGCCCGCCGACACCGCCTCCAAGGTCCTCTTCCAGGTCCCGATGCCCAAGGTCGCCGACACCATGGTGACCACCGGCTCCTGGCTCACCGACAAGGTGTACGCCAAGAGCGGGGCCGCCGAGATCGACGGCTACGACCGTGACTCCGGCGCCAAACTGTGGACGATCAAACTCCCCGGCCCGGTCTGCCAGGCCACCAAGAACACCACGACCGACGGCAAAACGGCGATCATCTACGAGCCCGCCATGCCGACCAAGGCCAAGCCCTCGAACGGCTGCAGCCAGATCGCCGCGATCGACCTGAACGCGGGCACCAAGCTGTGGACCAAGACCTCCAACTCCGGTGACCAGCCGATCAGTTTCGAGAACGTCACCGTCAGCGCGAACACGGTCGCCGTCGGCAGCACCAACGGCGGCGCCGCCTTCGACATCGCCACCGGCAAGGTCCTGTGGAGCCCCAAGGTCGCCGACTGCTACGACGACGGCTACGGCGGCGGCGCCAAACTGGTCGCGGTCCGCAAGTGCGGCACGTACGACTCGCCCACACTCCACATCCAGACCATCGACCCCACCTCCGGGAAGGTGCTCTCGGACTACAAGATGGCCCAGGGCATCGAGTACGCCAGCATCGTGTCGACCGACCCGCTGGTCGTCGCGGCCGACGTCGGCGACAGCGCGGGCGACGGCAGCGGCATCTCCGACTTCTTCTCCATCGACAACAAGACGGGTGCCCTGCGCGCCCACATCTCGGCACCGGGCAAGCAGTACGCGGCCCGCTGCGACGGCATCACCCGCGTCGAGGCCTGCACCGAACTCGCCGTAGGGAACGACCGGTTGTACGTGCCGACCGAGGAACACGACGGCTCCGGCGACTCCTACAGCAAGACCAACGAGATCGTCGCCTTCGACCTCGCCACCGGCAAGCAGACCGGCCAGCGCGCCGACGCCGGCGACGGCTACACCATCACCCCGCTGCGCATGGACGGCAGCAACCTGCTCGCCTACAAGTACCCGCCCTACGACAAGGGCGGCCAGATCGTCAGCATCGACGGCAACTCCTTCAAGGAGACGACGCTGCTGGAGAACCCGAGCACCGAGACGGTACGGGACACGGAGACCAGCTTCCTGCCGGACTACGCGGAGATCCTCTACGCGGAGGGCCGGCTGTACATGTCGGCGGTCTACGCGGACAAGCCCTCGTCGTCCTCCACCGACGACAAGGACCTGGCGATCGCCTTCGGCACAACAGGCTGAACCACCACCCCCGTTCACCTTCTCCCGCACCACCCTCATCACCCGTGAATGCCCCGGAATGCGAAAAAGTCAGTCGATCCGGGGCACTTCTCTCCTGTAGGGGCAGCGCAACGTCGAACAAGCGTGTAGCTTCCGGGGGCATGAAGAACGGGGGTACTGGGGGCCCTCTGTTCTTGGGGACCAGTGGGCATCCATAGTGGGCATCCATTGGGGGGACTGGGGGGTTGCTCGATGGGAGTGCGGCTGATGGTGGTCGACGACCACCGATTGCTCGCCGAGGCACTGGCCTCGGCACTGAAGCTGCGGGGACACCGGGTGCTGGCCGCGGCGGCGCCCGCGGCGGGCGCGGCGGAACTGGTGATCACCCGCGCACCCGAGGTGTGCCTGCTGGGCACGGCGACACCGGCCGAACCGGGCATCTTCGACCCGGTGGTGAAGATCAAACGCGAACGCCCGCAGGTCGCGGTCCTGGTCCTCGGCCCGGTCCCGAGCCCGCGCGGCATCGCGGCGGCCTTCGCGGCCGGCGCCTCGGGCTACGTCCGCCACGACGAGCGCATAGAGGGCGTGGAGCGCGCCATCATGAAGGCCAGGGCGGGCGAGGCGGCCGTAGCACCGCAGCTGTTGCAGGGAGCCTTCAGCGAACTCCTCAACCCGGCGGCCCAGCCCGACGACGAGGGCCAACGCCTCCTCCAGATGCTCACGCCGAGGGAGGTCGAGGTCCTGGTCCGGGTGGCCGACGGCGAGGACACCCGCCTCATCGCGGCGGGCATGGGCATAGCCCCGTCGACGGCCCGCACGCACGTCCAGCGGGTTCTGATGAAGCTGGGGGTGGGTTCCCGCCTGGAGGCGGCGGCACTGGCGGCCCGCACAGGCCTGCTGGACAGGGCGGGCCCACTGACCAGTTCGGCGGGTCCGGACGCGTAGTGGACCAGCGGTGGGCGCGGGAGGCCATGACCCGCAAGGAACACGCGGCTGCCCTACGTGCCGTCCGCAAGGGCAGACCGACACAGGACCCTGCGGTGGACACGGGTCAGCCGTGACGACGATCGACGCGGCCGGCGTGTATGCCCTGGAGGAGGGCGGCGAGGGCTGTGGGGGTGGTGGTGAGGAAGGTGGCGGGGGTGGTGGTTCAGCCTG
>NZ_JAEQAZ010000393.1 GCF_016654115.1 Streptomyces sp. MBT53 | reverse complement strand
GCGTGCGGGGTGGCACTCGGGACGGAGGGGATCGCGCCCGCGGTTGTGGTGGCTCTGGTTGTCGCCGAGATGCTGCTGCGGCACTGTCGGCGGCGGTTCGGTGGGGTCACGGGGGACGTGTTCGGGGGGCTTGCGGAGACTGCGGCGACGGCTGCGCTTGTGGTGCTGTCGCTGGGTGGGTGAGTCAGTACCGGAGTTGCTCAACAAGCCTTGCGCCGGGCTCCCGGTTCGTACTTCTTCTCCAGTGAACTCAGCTTCAGGCGGCGGGAGTTCGTGCGGAACTTGGACGTCGGGAGTTCGTACTCGTCGGGTTCCGCCGCGTCGAAGCCCTTGTAGTGCAGCGCGGTCACCGTGGCCCTGCCACTGCCAGGCCACGCCCGGGCGAGGTGGGCTCCAGGGTGTGGGGCGGGGACCCCGAGGATGGTCTCCCATGGCCGGTACCGCGCCGCGCAGCGAGGCCCCCGTGCGAACGCTCCGTCGCGCACACGCGCGTAGGCTCCGTTCTGGGCCGTCACCAGCCCCCTGTGTCCACCGCCGCCGCAGGTCGGAAATAGGGTCGGTTGCCGGGCCCGGTCGACCCACCCCGTTCGACCGCGGAAACTTCACATCGGAAGCGAGAATTCACCACTGTGACTGCTCTCACTCTCAGCACCGCCGCGGCGCCCGGCCTGCGGGCCGACGCGATCGTGATCGGTGTCGGCAAGGGCGGCAAGGGCCCGGTCGTCGCACCGGGCGCCGACGCCGTGGACAAGGCGTACGACGGCAAACTCGCCGGCGTCCTGGAGACCCTGGGCGCCTCCGGTGCCGAAGGCGAGATCACGAAGCTGCCCGCCCCGGCCGGCTTCAAGGCGCCCCTCGTGCTCGCGGTGGGCCTCGGCGCCGAGCCCAAGAACGGCGACGCGTACGACGCCGAGGCGCTGCGCCGGGCCGCCGGTGTCGCGGCCCGCGCCCTGACCGGCGCCAAGAAGGCCGCCTTCGCGCTGCCCCTCACCGACGCGGCCGACGCCGGCGCGATCGCCGAGGGCGCGCTGCTCGGCGCGTACTCCTTCGACGCGTACAAGGACAACGGCAAGGACGCGAAGGGCAAGGGCCCGCTCGGCGAGGTCGCCCTGCTCGGCGGCAAGCCGCGCGACAAGGAGTTCAAGGCGGCCGTAGAGCGTGCTCTGGCGGTCACCGAGGAGCTGAACCGCGCCCGTGACCTGATCAACACCCCGCCGAACGACCTCGACCCCGAGGCCTTCGCCGCCGTCGCGCAGACCGCGGCCAAGGAGCACGGCATCAAGGTCGAGGTGCTCGACGAGAAGGCCCTCGAAGAGGGCGGCTACGGCGGCATCCTCGGCGTCGGCGCCGGTTCCGCGGCCGGTCCGCGGCTGGTGAAGCTGTCGTACACGCACGAGGCGGCGAGCAAGCACCTCGCGTTCGTCGGCAAGGGCATCACCTACGACTCGGGCGGTATCTCGCTCAAGCCGGCCGGGCACAACGAGACGATGAAGTGCGACATGAGCGGTGCGGCCGCCGTGTTCGCGGCCGTCGTCGCCGCCGCGCGGCTGGGGCTCGAGGTCAATGTCACCGGCTGGCTGGCGCTCGCCGAGAACATGCCGTCCGGCTCCGCGACCCGTCCCGGTGACGTGCTGCGCATGTACAGCGGCAAGACCGTCGAGGTCCTCAACACGGACGCCGAGGGCCGGCTCGTCCTCGCCGACGCGCTGTGGGCGGCGTCCGCGGAGAAGCCGGACGCGATCGTGGACGTGGCGACGCTGACCGGCGCGATGGTGCTGGCTCTCGGGAGCCGGACCTTCGGGGTCATGGCGAACGACGACGCGTTCCGCGCGGCGATCGTCGACGCGGCCGAGGAGGTCGGTGAGCCGTCGTGGCCGATGCCGTTGCCGGAGCACCTGCGCAAGGGGATGGACTCCCCCACCGCCGACATCGCGAACATGGGTGAGCGGATGGGTGGCGGGCTGGTCGCGGGGCTGTTCCTGCGGGAGTTCGTGGGTGAGGGGATCACCTGGGCGCACGTCGACATCGCGGGGCCGGCGTTCAACGAGGGCGGGCCGTTCGGTTACACGCCCAAGGGTGGGACCGGGTCTGCCGTGCGGACGCTCGTGCGGCTGGCTGAGTTGACTGCGGCTGGGGATCTGGGCTGACGTTCGCCCAGTAGCTCGGTGCCCAAGGGGGCGCGGGCGGCTGCGGAACAGCTTCCAGCCGGTCGCGCCCCGCAGCGGAGCTGCAAATCGATACAGCCCCGCGCCCCTGGGTAACTCACCTTGGCCGGTGTTCTCATGTGAGCGTGTGGTGTCTCACACCCCGGCCCGGCGTCTCGTTGGCCCCCGACAAGTGCGAAGATGGGCTCGGCAGGACAGGGCCCCCACCACAGGGCCGAAGAAAGAGCGGCCGGACACCAGCCGCCGCGCGGTCACTGACGACCGGCGTACGGCGCACATGCATGGAGGACGTGACGTGGCGAACGACGCCAGCACCGTTTTCGACCTAGTGATCCTCGGCGGTGGCAGTGGCGGTTACGCCGCGGCGCTGCGCGGGGCCCAGCTGGGACTGGACGTCGCCCTGATCGAGAAGGACAAGGTCGGCGGCACCTGCCTGCACCGGGGATGCATCCCCACCAAGGCTCTGCTCCACGCGGGCGAGATCGCCGACCAGGCCCGCGAGAGCGAGCAGTTCGGCGTCAAGGCCACCTTCGAGGGCATCGACGTACCGGCCGTCCACAAGTACAAGGACGGTGTCATCTCCGGCCTGTACAAGGGTCTGCAGGGTCTGATCGCGTCCCGCAAGGTGCACTACATCGAGGGTGAGGGCAGGCTCTCCTCCCCCACCTCCGTCGATGTGAACGGCCAGCGCATCCAGGGCCGCCACGTCCTGCTGGCGACCGGCTCCGTGCCGAAGTCGCTGCCGGGCCTGGAGATCGACGGCAACCGGATCATCTCCTCGGACCACGCCCTCGTCCTGGACCGTGTGCCGCAGTCCGCGATCATCCTGGGCGGCGGTGTCATCGGCGTGGAGTTCGCCTCCGCGTGGAAGTCCTTCGGCGCCGACGTGACGATCATCGAGGGCCTCAAGCACCTCGCTCCTCTCGAGGACGAGAACTCCTCCAAGCTTCTTGAGCGCGCGTTCCGCAAGCGCGGCATCAAGTTCAACCTGGGCACCTTCTTCTCGAAGGCCGAGTACACCGAGAGCGGTGTCAAGGTCACCCTCGCCGACGGCAAGGAGTTCGAGGCGGAGCTGCTGCTCGTCGCCGTCGGCCGCGGGCCCGTCTCCGCCGGTCTCGGCTACGAGGAGCAGGGCGTCGCGATGGACCGCGGCTACGTCCTGGTCGACGAGTACATGCGGACGAACGTGCCGACCATCTCCGCCGTCGGCGACCTGGTCCCCACGCTCCAGCTCGCGCACGTCGGCTTCGCCGAGGGCATCCTGGTGGCGGAGCGTCTGGCCGGTCTGAAGGCCGTCCCGATCGACTACGACGGTGTCCCCCGGGTGACGTACTGCCACCCCGAGGTCGCCTCCGTGGGCATCACCGAGGCCAAGGCCAAGGAGATCTACGGCGCGGACAAGGTCGTCGCTCTGAAGTACAACCTCGCGGGCAACGGCAAGAGCAAGATCCTCAACACTTCGGGCGAGATCAAGCTCGTCCAGGTGAAGGACGGTGCCGTGGTCGGCGTCCACATGGTCGGCG
>NZ_JAEQAZ010000392.1 GCF_016654115.1 Streptomyces sp. MBT53 | reverse complement strand
CGGGGCGCGGTGGGTGGCGGTCGGCGCGGCGATGGTCGTGGGCGGGGTGATCGGGCGGGGGTTGGCGGGGCGAATACCCGAACCGCGGGCGCGGGCACTGGTGTTGACGCTGGCGTTGGCGGGTGGGGTCACGGCGGTGGGGAAGGGGTTGTGGGGGCTGTGACCCCCGGCTCCCCCACTCCGCGAGCATTCAGTCCGCGAGCTCTTTCAGGAACTCGGTGTCCAAGGCGATGTTCACGGGGTCCGGGAGCTTGACCGTGGCACCGAAAGGCCTGTTCACCTGCTGGCGATAGCGACCGTCCTCGGGCTCGGTGAACACGGTGACCGAACCGTCGTCCCGGTCGATGAGGAGGTACACGGGGATGCCGGCTGCCGCATAGCCGTCGGGCTTCTCGACTCGGTCGCGGTGGTGGGTATCGGAGTCGTGCGACGTGACTTCCACCGTCATGAGCACGCCTGATGCCTCGGACCAGTCTCCATGCCCCGTCGGGAATCCAAACGGTGCGAGGACACCGTCCGGCCGGGCCCTTCCCTTGCGATACCGCTCGACCTTCATGCCCCGCTCCCCGTAGAGCCAGAGTTCAGGACGGTGTTGCATGCACAGCCTCTGCAACCAGGCGATGATCTGATCGTGGTTGCCATCGGTCACGCGCTTGACCTGGACCTTTCCCCTGATGAACTCCAGCCGCACAGTCTCCGGGGCATGGCGTTCCAGCTCTTCGAACTCCTCGACGGACATCTGGGGCTGCTGCTCGGTCCTGGGGGTCATGGCGTCGCCTCCTCGACTCCATAGTGCCCCGACCGGCACGTCCTGCACGCTCATACAACGCCGCCCTCTCCTCCGTGCCGCTTCCCGACCTTCACGGGTTCCACCGCCTCGGCGGGAGGCCGTTCGCGATGCGGTCGCGGTTGTCGCGGTAGTGGTAGTGGACGCGGTCCTCGATCGGCACGGGGCGGAACGTGTCGGGCACGGGCCCGCCCGTACGGCGTTCCAGCTTCTGCTTCAGGAGGCGGGCCGTCGTGGTTCCCATGTAGGCGATCTCCTCGAACCCCTTCTTGATCTCCTCCTCGCTCAGATCCGGCTCCGCACGGCATTCCTCGCAGATGCCATTGATGATCTTCGCCGTCCGCTCGTCGGCGTCACAGGTGGCGCAGGCCATGAGCACGCGGGTCACACGGGCGCGGAGGGGGCGGGTCTCGGCGGCGTCGTTCTTCTTCGGGGGCATCTTGGTCTCCAGTCGGGTGCGGGCGAATCCGCCCGGGTTCGTGACAGTGGCTGGCAGTCCGTCGGTCAGCGCGCGGGCCATGTCGGCCGGGGTGGCGCCTCGTGTCAGCCACTCGGCGGCGAGGGGTTCGAGGGCGCGGCACTCGGCTTCGGAGAGGGACATACGGGGGTCTGCGGCGCGGAGTTGGGCGAGTGCGCGGTACGCGGCGCTGGGCTCGGGAGCCGGGGCCGTCACCGGGGTCGGGTCCGTCTCCGGCGTCCCGTCGATCTCGTTCTCGCTGTCGCTCTCCGGTGCAGGGGTCGGGGTCGGGTCTTCCGTCCTCGCCAGGCCCGGCTGGTAGTCGTGCGTGACGTCCCTGCCGTGGCGCTCCCGCGCGAACTCGGCCCACCACTGCGCTGACCTGGGCGTACGGGACCAGTACGTCCGTGTCACCCACCGCATCGAGTTGTCCTCGACGGTGATGTGTTCCTTGATCCAGCGCAGGTGGCCGGCCTCGGTGAGGCTCTTGAGAGACGTACGGCAGGCCTGCTGGCCGTAACGGGGGTGCTCGGCCGCGATCACCTTGTGGCCCATGGCGTGGCCGTTGTCGAGGTGGTCGATGAAGACGGCGAACTCGGCGTCACGGGGGCTCAGGTGTGCGAAGTCCGGGTCCGCGTGCGGGTCTTCGTCACCCGTGGCGCGTTTTCCGTAGCCCGTTTTGGCCATGGGGTGCGACGGGGACGGCAGGGCAGGGCTAGGCTGGGCGTAAGCCACGATCGAGTCCGTTCGATCCGTAGGTCTAGGCCCCGGAGCCGGTGTTGGTAGCACCGACCGGGGCCGATCTATTTGCTTGTTTGCCGCGAACCTAGAGCGGCTTTACCTTGCGGCGCAAGCCGATCACGAAACGTCACCCGTTCGGATTAAACCCCCCTCAACTCACCTACAGGCTTGGTTGGTTGGGTTGTTTTCACCCAGCCCAGAACCCAAGAAAAGAGCTCGAAGCCCGGGGCTCAAGCTCCGGGGTGAACTGCGGAAATGAAGGCCGTCCAGGCGGGGGCGGGGAGGGCCAGTTCGGGACCCGTGGCGTTCTTGGAGTCGCGTATGTGGACGGTCAACTGCGGTGTGGGGAGGGCGACCTCGACGCAGTTGCCGCCCTCGTTGTCGCTGTAGCTCGACTTGAACCACTTCAGTTGGTCACTCATGGCTGATCCACCATCCGTTCGACGAAACGGGCCGACTCAACGGGACTGAGAGCCTGCGTGCGGATCATGCTAAGTCGCTCGGTCACCCGGCTGACAACCTCCGGATCGGCCGACAGTTCGCTCGCGAACGGGCCCTCCGCATAGGCGAAGCGCTCGTGGTCGCGGGTCTCCAACAGCACCATGGGTCCCATGAGTGCGTCGCTGGTGGCCCGTTCGAAGGGGAGCACCTGCACCGTGATGTTCCGCAGGCGGGACACCTCCAGCAGACGGCGCAACTGTTCGGTGTCCACCTGGGGACTGCGCAGCACCGCCTCATAGAGGACGAAACTCAGGGCCACCGGCGGCTTCCGCCCTGTGAGGATGGCCTGTCGCTCGATGCGTCCCTTGATCCGCTCCTCCACCGTCTCCTCGTCCAGGGGCGGGCAACGGTTCTCGATCAGCGTGCGCGCGTACCCGGGCGTCTGCAACAGCCCCGGGACGACCGTGGTCTCGTACGACCAGTGGGTGATCGCCTCTTTCTCACGCTCCATGAAGTCCTGTGCCCGCGACGGGAACTTCTCCTTGTTCAGGTAGTCCTTCGCCGCGCTCAACATCCCCTCAGCCCGGCACATCCCATCGGCTACGTCGAGCACGCGCGGCGTCGGCATGCGTACGCCCTGCTCCATCGACTTGATGGTGTCCGGTGCGTAGTTGGAGGCGGCGGCCAGCTCCTCCCGGCTCACGTTGGCCTTGGTGCGCCACCGCTTCAGCTGGTTCCCGCTGTACCGCCAGGCCACGGGCGGCAAGGACTTGGCTTTGGGCTGACCCGGCACAGCACCCACCTCCGACCGATACACCCCGGCGTGTATCACCTCAGTCACTACCGAGCGTAGCTCCGCAGACCCCACCGTGTGACCATGACCGAATCAATTCACCGGCCCGACTGGATCCCCGCGTCCGGTCACCAACTCCGTCTCACCGGCGTCCACTTCGACGCCGTACGCATCGAAGGTGTACGGGGAGAACGGGTCGCCGCGCGTCTCATCGAGGCCGCCGACGGGGATGCGGGGCCCGTTGTCTGTGAGGCCGCCGGGTTCCGGTGGATGTACTTCCTGCTGGCGCCCGGGGAAGTACGCCGGCACAACTGGCCCTTGGGTGTGCAGCAGTTCGGCGGCCGGGGCACTCGTACCGTCACGTACATCGGGATTCCGGCGCTGGACGGGAACACGTGGCCGTTGCGGTGGTACAGCGAGCCTACGGTTACGACGCCGTTTGTGGAGGCGGGGCGGTTGGGGGTGATACTGGGG
>NZ_JAEQAZ010000391.1 GCF_016654115.1 Streptomyces sp. MBT53 | reverse complement strand
CGGACCGCGTCCGACAGCGGGCTGTAGGCGAACCAGCCGAAGTCGGCCGCACCCTGCGGGGTGAGGAAGCCACCGACCGCGATCGTCGAGCCGAACAGGTAGAGCCAGTAGGCGAACATGTTCAGCCGCGGGAACGCCACGTCGGGCGCGCCGATCTGCAGCGGCATGATCCAGTTCGTGAAACCGGCGAACAGCGGCGTCGCGAACATCAGCAGCATGATCGTGCCGTGCATCGTGAACGCCTGGTTGAACTGCTCGCTCGACAGGATCTGCAGACCCGGCCGCGCCAGCTCGGCGCGCATCAGCAGCGCCATGACGCCGCCGATCAGGAAGAACGCGAACGACGTGACCAGATACAGCGTGCCGATCGTCTTGTGGTCGGTGGTGGTGAGCCACTTGATCACGACGTTGCCGGGTTGCTTGCGCCTTACCGGCAGCTCATCCGCGTAGTGGGACTCTGCTGCCGCGGCACCCTGAGGTTCGTTGAGGATGCTCACAGGTTGTTCGTCTCCCGGTTCTTCTCGTGGCTCGTCTGCGCGATGCCAGCGGGGATGTAACCGGTCTGCCCCTTCTTGGCGAGGTCCTTGAGGTGCTGCTGGTAAAGCTCGGGGGAGACGACCTTCACGTTGAACAGCATCCGGGAGTGGTCGACACCGCAGAGCTCGGCGCACTTGCCGAGGTAGGTGCCTTCCTTGGTGGGAGTCACCTGGAAGGCGTTGGTGTGACCCGGGACGACGTCCATCTTCATGAGGAACGGCACCACCCAGAAGTCGTGGATGACGTCACGCGAGGTGAGCACGAAGCGGACCGTCTCGCCCTTGGGGAGCCAGAGGGTCGGACCCGGGTTACCGGTCTGCGGGTTCTTCGTGGCGGGCGTACCGACGTCGTAGACACCGCCGGCGTTAGCCGGGAAGTCCTTCTTGAACCGGTCCGGAATGGCGGCCAGGTTCTTGTCGGTCGTCGCGTCACCACTGACACCGTCGACGTTCTCGATGTAGTTGAAGCCCCAGCTCCACTGGAAGCCCACGACGTTGACCGTCACGTCGGGCTTCTTGTCGAGGCTCAGGAGCTTCGTCTCATCGCGGGCCGTGAAGTAGAACAACACCGAGACGATGATGAGCGGAACAACCGTGTACAGCGCCTCGATGGGCATGTTGTACCGGGTCTGCGGGGGGATCTCGACCTTGGTGCGGCTGCGCCTGTGGAACACGACGCTCCACATGATCAGGGCCCACACCAGGACGCCGACGGCGAGCGCGGCAGCCCAGGATCCCTGCCACAGGGAGAGGATCCGCGGACCCTCCTCCGTGGTCGGGGTGGGGAAACCAAGGCGAGGGAAGTCCTTGGATGTGCAACCGGTCGCGGTCGCCAGGACCAGGCCCGCAGTCATTGCCTGCAGCAGCTTCCGCCGCATCGGGCGCCGCGGCGAGCGGTCGGAGCCGTTGGGACTCACGTAGCGCCTTCCCGAGAGTCTCGCCCGCGCGGATTGGCTGCGGCCTGCCTTCACGCGGGTCGGTCGCCGCCCTGCGTCGGGCAGGGGTTTGGATGTTTATGCGGACCAAACCCTAGCCGACGCCTTCCGGGGGTTCGCGGGGAGGGTGGCATACGCGCCGGGGGTTACTCCGGGCGCCTAATAGCTCGGGGGTTGGGGTGATTTGGGCGAGTGCGGGTGCGTTGTGGTTGCTCGCGCCCCGCGGCGGAGCCGCTATGTCACAGTCCCGCGCCCCTCTTTTGCTCACCCGCGTTCTAACGTTGCCGTGTGTCCTACTTTGATGCGGCCTCCTCCGCTCCCCTCCATCCGGTAGCCCGGCAGGCCTTGTTGGCGTCTCTGGACGAGGGGTGGGCGGACCCCGCTCGGTTGTACCGGGAGGGACGTAAGGCACGGCTTCTGCTCGATGCCGCGCGGGAGGCCGCTGCCGAGGCCGTCGGGTGCAGGCCCGACGAGCTGGTGTTCACCACCTCGGGGACTCGGGCCGTACACACGGGAATTGCGGGGGCTCTGGCAGGGCGGCGGCGCGTCGGACGTCACCTGATCGTGTCAGCGGTTGAACACTCTTCCGTGCTCCATTCGGCCGAGAGCCTGGTGGCGGCGGGCGGTTCGGTGACCGAGGTTCCCGTGGACCGGACGGGCGCGGCGAGCGCGCGGGCCTACGGCGAGGCCCTGCGCCCGGACACCGCGCTGGCCTGTCTCCAGTCGGCCAACCACGAGGTGGGGACCGTACAGCCGGTCGCCGAGGTGGCCGAGGTGTGCCGGGCGGCCGGGGTGCCGCTGCTGGTCGACGCGGCGCAGTCGCTGGGGTGGGGGCCGGTCGAGGGCGCGTGGTCGCTGCTCACGGCGAGCGCGCACAAGTGGGGCGGCCCGGCCGGGGTCGGACTGCTGGCGGTACGCAAGGGCGTGCGCTTCGCGGCCCAAGGCCCCGTCGACGAACGGGAGTCGGGGCGCTCCCCCGGCTTCGAGAACATCCCGGCGATCGTGGCCGCGGCGGCCTCCCTGCGCGCGGTCCGCATTGAGGCGACCGAGGAGGCGCTACGGCTGCGGGAGCTGACGGAGCGGATCAGGGCGCGGGTGCCGCAGCTGGTGCCGGACGTGGACGTGGTCGGCGATCCGGTACGGCGACTGCCCGGGATCGTCACCTTCTCCTGTCTCTATGTCGACGGAGAGACTCTCCTGCACGAACTGGATCGCGCCGGTTTCTCCGTCTCGTCCGGATCGTCCTGCACGAGCAGCACGCTGACGCCCAGCCATGTGCTGAAGGCGATGGGGGTGCTGAGTGAGGGAAACGTGCGGGTGTCGTTGCCGCCGGGCACGACGGCGGAGGACGTCGAACGTTTCCTCGCGGTGCTGCCGGGGGCGGTGGCGGGGGTGCGGGAGAAGTTGGGAGCGGGGGCGCCGGCGGCTGTCGTG